>JBCDJV010000048.1:0-35370 GCA_038747425.1 Bacteroidota bacterium | reverse complement strand
TCTCCGGGGCCGGCACACCCCGAGGCGTTGCCGCTGACCGAGATCGACCCGGGCGGGTTCGGGTTGGTCACAAACGGGTAGAGCAGGTCACAGTCTGCCAGAACGCCGTTGCTGATCACCCGGAGGTGCGTGCCTCCGTCGGCACCAATCGAACCCGGGGCGCCGTTCAAGATCTCCTCAAGGTCGTCCAGCGTTGTCAGCGCGCCGTTGCTATTGATGTCGAGCCGGCCGCCGATGGACGACAGGTTGCCCAGCCCCCGCAGACGCTCCAGGCTCCCGTTGCCCTGGATCTGGACTCGTCCATCCACTGAGGTGAGGTTCTGTAGCCCCTCCAGGGTTTGTAGGTTGGCATGGCTGATGACAAAAAAGGCGTCGGGGAGCGACGTGAGCCCCTCCAGGCCGCGCAGGTCAGTCAGCGCATCATTCCGCACCAAATCGAGGAAGCCACCGATGGAGGTCAGGTTCTCCAGGCCGCTGAGGCTGGTCAGCACCGGGTGGTCCTCGATCTGCAGGATGCTCCCAATGGTGGTCAGGCTCTGGAGCCCCTGGATATTCTGCAGGGAGGCATTGACCGAAATATCAACGAACGAGGCTACCGAGGTCAGGTTGTCCAGGCCGTCCAGGGTGGACAGCACGGGATTGTTGATCACACGGAGGGAGCCGCCCACCGTGGTGAGGGTCGAGAGGCCAGACACATCCGTGATGTCAGCGCCTTCGATGGTCAGCGACCCTGTTACCTCGGTGTAGGCGCTGTCAGCGAACGCCTCCACGTCGGCTTGGGAGCCGAGGGACAGGCTGCCGCTGAAGATCTGGGCCTGCGCGCCGGGCGCCGCGATCAGGCCAACGAGCAGCGCGAAGGCCGCCACCCAATGGGTAGGTACCCAACGCGTAGAGAGGGTACGTAGAGAGCCGGGTAGTAGAGGACGTGGCATGGGGAGCGAGAAGGTATGAGCGAAACGGGGGAGCCCCGGGCGAAACGGGAGGGTGTCGGGCGTGCACGGTAGCCGGAAAGGCCGGCTGGAATCGGGCATGGAGTGACTGATTTCGGTTGTCATCCCCCTGAAAAGGCTAAATTAGCCGGTTCTAGGGGGCAGGGGCCAGACGGTCTTCGTCGGGGCCCGGGGTGGAAGGAGGGGGGGCGGAGCATCGTGCGCAGTGCCTCGGCCTTGCGGTCGAGAGGGCGGTTCGGGTGAGCGGGGCTCTCGCCGAGTGGGCGGTGAAAGCCCCCACCCGGAAGGGTACGAGCGCGTGGTGCTCCGGCACGAAGCGCAGCTCGTCGGCCGCAGAGCGCACGAAGGGCCGAAAGCGACGGCCGGGCAACGGGGGAGGAGGGTCTACCGAGGAGGTGGTGAACGGCGTCCCGTTGAAGCGCGCCAGGCCATCAAACGTGGTGGGGTAGAGGTACCCCCCCGGCCCGAACCGCACGTCCGAGACGCCATCGACCGCCAAGCCGTCTTCTACTGTCCATGGCTGCGTCCCCCACGAGGTAGAGGACAGGCCCTGGACGGGGCAGGAGGTGATGGCGAGGAGCGGAGCCCCCACACGGATGGTCAGCAGGCCGATCGGCAGGCGCAGACCGGGCCGCCTATGCCCCTGATCGGTACTAAAAGTGGTCAACACGAGGTACAGCGCGGCGCTCCCTGTCGCACGCGGTGCGAAGACGAACGGAGCGGCCATGAGCCCCCGGCCGGGTATGGAGCCTGTCTAGGCTGCCTGCGTGGCCAGGCCAGAGGAGCACATCCTCAGGCGTCGACCAGGGCGTCAGCCAGGGGGCGAAAAAGGGGCGTGGAGCTTGGCACCCTACGCTATGGAGCGGCCATAACCTACAGGACCCATCCTTGCATTGCAAGCCCCCGTGTATGAAGTCCGATCAAGGGTCCGCGCATGCCGGAGACTCGGCGTATCGCCGTCGGGCAAGGCCATCCGGAGATGGAGGCTTAGCCGCCCCATGCGCCCCCACCCAGGGCGCAGCATCCAGGCGTCATGACCCAGACTGTCTCACCGTGCATGGCCAACAAAGAGGCCCTCCGCGCTGGGTGGCGGGAGGGCCTCTACGTGCTGGGTGCTGGATGGAGTGGGGCCTACTGCTGGAAGAGGCGGCGGCGGTCGTCGACCTCCGCCTTCTCGCGCAGGTTGGCAATCCACTGGCGCTGGACCTGCTGGCGCCGCTCGTTCAGCAGCTGATCCCGAAGGCGGGTGCGGTCCGCCTCGGTCATCATAGGCGGCTCATTGACGGTGGTGACCTGCAGCACGTAGGCGGCGTTATTGCCTTCCACAATGCCGGACAGGACGCCTTGCTCCAGTCCAAACGCCGTACCGATGAAGGCCGGCTCGCGCCCGATGCCGCCCACCGCGGGCGAGGTGAGGCTGATGTCAGGCGTGGTGCGTGCGGCGATGCCTACGCGGGTGGCCAGCTCAGCGGTGTTGCTCGGGGTGGTCTCCAGAGCCGCCCGCATGCGCTCCAGCTGGATGGCCTTCTTCTGCTCGACCAGCACGCGGGGACGCAGCTGCTCTTGGACCTCCTCGAAGGGACGGAAGCCTTCCGGCTGCACCTCGGTGAGCTCAGCCACGATGAACAGGTCGTTGAGTTCGATGACATCGCTCAACGTGCCTGCTCGCCCGGCCTCCAGGAAGTTGGTGAGGGCGCGGCTGTTGCCGATGCCGGGGATGAACTGCTGCCCGGCCTCTACCTGGACCGTGCTGGTGGGCACACCCAGCCGCTCGGCCTCGCCGGTGAAGTCGTTGCTTTCCTCCGCGAAGTACTGGAGGTCGCCCAGCGTGTTTTCGAGGTCGTTGAGCGTGGCCACGCTGGCCCGCAGGCTCTGGGAGTAGTCCGCCAGCTGGACCTCCTGGGTGCTCCGCTCGGTCACCTCGATGAGGTGCACGCCGAAGCGCGACTCCACGGGCTGCGTCACCCGGCCCACGGGAGCGGCGAAGGCGGCGTCCTCGAAGGGCTCCACCATGCGGCCGCGGCCGAACCAGCCGAGGTCTCCGCCCTGCGCGGCCGACCCATCGTCGGAGAACTCGCGGGCCAAGGCGGCGAAGTCCTCACCGGCCAGGATGCGCTGCCGGACGTCGCGGGCCTCTTCCAGGGCGGCGTTGCGGGCGCCTTGGTCGGTTTCTGTGGCGCGGAAGAGGATGTGGCGGGCCCGCACGTGCGTGTCCTCGCCGGTGCGCACGTCCCGCACCTTGAGCAGGTGAACCTGGCCGTTGGCCATCACCGGTCCGGCCACCGCGCCAGGCTCCAGGTTATCGAAGACGGCCGTGGCCAGGGCCGCGTCCAGGTCGCCGGGCGTGAAGTACGCATCGGTGTACGGGGTCTCGGAGGCGTTCCGGACGAGGAAGAGCGAGTCGTCCTCGGCCGTGATGAACTGCTCGCGGAGCTCCTCCATCTCGTCCAAGACCGCGGCCGTGTCGGCGGCGGAGGCGTCCTTGCGGAGCGTGGCGTAGGTGAGGGCGTAGGTCGTCTCGCGCGCGTACTCGTCGCGGTTGTCGTTGTAGAAGGCGCGGAGGTCGGCGTCGGTCACCTGCACGGAGTCGTCGGGGATGGCGGCGTAGCGGAGGGCCACGTAGGAGGCCTGGACAGTCTTGCTCTCGCGCTCGTAGGCCTCCTGAAGGTCCGCCTCCGAGACGCGGACGGTGGCGCCGATCAGGTTGTTCATCTTCTGACGGCGGCGCTCAGCGCGGAGGTAGCTCTCGATGTCGATGAGGCTCTGGCGCGCTTCGGGGTCGTCCACGAAGTTCTCCAGCAGGGCTCGGTTGACGCCACCCTGGCCGTCGCTGAAGTTGCTGACGATGATCGGGTGGGGGTTGGGCCCCAGGATCATGTTGTAGACCTCATCGTCCGTGACCGTCACGCCCAGGCGATCCATCTCGCGCTCCAACAGCCGGTCTTCCACGAGCGCGTTGAACACTTGCTCGCGCTGCAGATCCATGAGCTGCGGCGGGGCCGACTCGCCCGTCTGGGCTTGGTAGCGCTGCAGCTGCGAGTCCACGGCGCGCGCGTAGTCTTCGTAGGAGATGGGCATGCCATCCACCACGGCGATGTCACCCCCGGTGGCGCCCACCGAGTCGAAGGCTCCCGAGTCTTGCAGCACCCACAGGATGCCGAACGCAAACACGAGAATCCACAGCACCACACCTGTGTTCTCGCGCATCTTGATCATCATGCCCATACAAACACCTCTACCGCAATGAATGAACCCCAGGAAGGCCGGCACGGGCGAGCGCCAGGCGTCGGGGCAACGTTGTGGGGGGGCACGCTAACACGCATGCCATCTAAACAGAGCAGAAATATACAGCACGGCGCCCTATTTGTTCTAGCCAATCCTCATCCAAGACCCTGCGAAGAAGGCATCGCTGTGCGTGTTGGGGCCTGCGTTCGTTGGGTTGGAAGGGGGGGAATGGTGAGTGGTGCAGCATCAAGGGCGCGTGATCGGCACGGCGGCGGTGGAGGCCGCATTCAACCCTTGATCCGCCTGCTTCACCATTCCATTGAGTCTGCTGGCCGCTTGGGCTAGCGGACCAGCAGGAGCGGGCGGGTGAGCTGCACGGTGTCCGTTTGGAGGCGGCTCACGTACACGCCACTGGCCAGATGGCGCGCATCGAAGCGGACCTCGTGGCGTCCGGGCGTGCGCACCTCGTCCACGAGTGTGGCCACGCGGCGCCCGGTGAGGTCGAAGACGTCCACGCGGACGTGGCCTGGGGTGGCCACGGTGAAGGGGATGGTGGCCGACGAGGCAAAGGGGTTGGGGAAGCTCTCGCCTAAGCTCGTGGTGGTGGGGAGGAGGGGCTCCGGGCCCGTCGACACATTCACCGCTTCGAGGCCGAGCCCAAGGTAGTCCACGTACATCCATCCCCAGTATTTCTCGAGCTGGATCGTGTTCGGTCCAGCGCGGAGCGCCACCTGGGCGCCTCGGGTCAGCCACTGGTTGGTAGGGCCGTCGAAGCCGAGTTCAGCCACGCGTTCCCCGTTCACGTTGAGGTACTGGGCTTTGTATCCGAAGGGCAGGTAGTAGCGCAGCATGAGCAGGTAGAGCCCCGCCGTGTCCACCGTCACGTCCGTGAAGGTGAGGGTGCCGCTGTCACGCAGAAAGAGGTAGCCGGTGCCGCTGCTGCCAGCGGCTTCCCGCTCAACCGATACGTCGCCCGCCAAGGTGGCCGCTTCGGCTTCGTAGCGCATGAATGGGACGGGCGGACGGGCAAAGACCTGGATGGGCGGCGTGGACACCGCCAAGCCGTCGTCGTCGATGGCCACGGCCTTCAGGGCGAAATCGCCGGGGGGGACGCTGCGCCAGGTGAAGGTATACGGGGGGGTCCTCTGGGTGCTCACGCGAACACTCCCGATGTAGAGGTCCACCTGGGCGATGCGGCCATCGTCATCGGTGGCGGCTGGTCTCAGCGTCACATCGGATCCCGGTTGCACGATGGCGCCCTCCACCGGTGCCACCAGGGCGATGGCCGGCGGCCGACGAGCCGACGCCGTACCGTAGACCTCGAATTCCCACAACGAGAAGCCCCACTCCGTTCCCCGGCGGAGGCCGTGTAGGCGCAGGTAGCGCGCCGTAGCGGGCTCGTCGAACCGGATCTCGTCGGTCCCTCCGTCCCCGGCCCGTTCTTCGTGCACGGGCGTCCACAGACGCCCATCGAAGGAGACCTCTAGGTCGTAGGCGAGGCCATAGGCGGCCTCCCACTGCAAAACCACGCGCTCGATGTCCAACAGGGCCCCCAGGTCCACGTAGATCCATTCGTCATCGGGGGTGGCATCCGCCTCGTCGGGGTGCCAGGCACTGCTCCACCGCGTCGACATGTCGCCGTCGAACGCGAGGTGAGCGGTGGCGTCCACGCCGCAGCAGGTCTCCACCGAGGACGCGACGGCGGGCTGGCGCCGGGCCCGGTTGACCTGGTTGGGGTCCAGCACCGAGACCGTCACCTGGGCGGACGTGGTGTCGGCCAGGCCGACCGCTTCCAGGGTGTAGGTCGTGGTTTGGTCTGGGCGGACGGTCTGGGTCCCCACCGAATCCACGGGGAGGCCGTCCAGCGTCACCGTGGAGGCCGCCGAGACGCGCCACGACAGCGTGGCCGATGCCCCCAACTCGATGCCCGTCGGCTCGGCCTGGAACGAGGCAATGCGCAGCCCCGGCTGGACATCGACGGCCCCGCGGTGCTGGTCGTACAACCTCTGGGTGCTGGCCAAGATGCGGGGCCAGTTGATCACGCCCTCGGCGCTATTGGGGTAGTTGTACCACTGCCACGCCAGGGCGCCCGCATAGCCCCGCTCCAGGAGGGTGGGGTAGAGGTCTTCTTGAGGCACCCCGTAGACGGCGTCTGGATCGGGATCGGACCCGCTCCCCATGAAGAACTCAGCCACCACCAACGGCTTGTCCAGCCCCCAGGTGGCATAGTCATGGTGAAACGGAGAGAGCTCGGTGCCGCCCCACTCGTAGTAGTGCACCGAGTAGAAGTCCAGCACGCCGAGCTCATCGCCCCCAGCCGCCACCAGCCGTTCATCGGTGTAGTAGTTGATGGCGGCTGAGCGGGACAGGGTCTCGTAGAAGGACCGCGCCTCCTCGGGGCTGAACGGGTGCGCGTATTTGGCCGACAGGCCGCGCTGGAGCTGGCTCACTTCGGCGGTGGTGAGGGCGCTGCCCCGCTTGGCCGCCAAGGTGACGGGGGTGTCCGTCAGCGACCGGAAAGACCAGGCGCCGTTCGTGACGAGCGCGTTGGCATCGGCGCGGTGGATGGCGCCGGCCGTCATGTTGACAAACCGCTGGATGTCCTCCATAGCCACGTGGCGGTTGAAGGCCCAGCCGAACTCGTGGCTCATCCCCTCGGGCTCGTTGAAGATCTCCCAGGCTACCAGCGCCGGGTGGCCAGCCACCGCCTCGACCATCGGTGTGAGGGCGTTGTCCACGTACGTCTGTGTCAGCGTGGGATCGGTGAGGAGGGCGAACGCGCGGTCCGTGACCGTGGGCCCGTTCGAGATCCGCAGCATGTCAAAGGACCAGAGGCAGAGCACGAGTCCGATCTCGTGCTCCCAGGCGGCATCCAGAATGGCCCGCAGGTCGTCGATGGCGCCCGCGCCGGGTCCGACCACGGTGGCGCCGTCCCAGGCGGGCGTGGTGGCCCCGGTGGTGTGGAGCCACAGCCGCATGGCATTGCCGCCGTGGGCATTGAGCTCTTCGAAGATGGTCTCGAAGGTGGACAGGCGCGTCCGCCCCGGCCCGATGTCCCGCGCAAAGTTGACCCACGCCACGTTGCCGCCGCTCAAGAACAGCTCCTGATCATTGAACACGAGGCGATCCGCGGGCGATGATTGGGCCACGCCAGGGCGAGCGGTGGAAAGCACCACCGTGAGCATCGCAAGGAGGCCGAGGGCCAGGGGGCGAAGACGCATAGCCGGGGTCAGTCGTCAGTGGGAAGCGGGGCGAGGGCGGGCGCTGGTGGGGTCCAGCGAAAGGGCCACCCATACAGGGCGGGCAGCTCGTCTTCGAAGAGAACGAAGGGGTCCTGCTTAAACTGCCGGAAGTCGGCTGCGGCTGGGTGGCGCGGGTGGGGGGCGTAGAAATGTCCAGGCTTGACGGTGTCTTCGGCATTGCGCCACACGAGCACATAGGCGATGCCGGCGGCCACGGGGTCTGCGGTGATCGCAGCCAGGAGCTGCTGGGTGAACCAGGTCGAGTCCGGGATGCCTTCGTAGCCGGTCTCGGTGAGGGCAGCCACTTTGCCACGCGCCTGGGCCTGCGCCACCAGCCAGCGGAGGTGGCCGGTGAGGAGGGCTGCGCCGCCTTCGGCTTGGAGGGTGAAGTAGTCGTCGTAGCCGAGGAGGTCCACGTAGTCGTCGCCGGGGTAGCGCTCGAAGTAGACGGTTTCAAGGTCGGGGTGCGCATTGGGCGAGTAGGCGAAGAGGAGGTGGCGCAGGCCGTGCGTGTGGCGCAGGTGATCGACCGTGAAGCGCCAGAGGGCCTTGTATTCCTCCGGCGTGCAGTGGTCGGCGCCCCACCAGAACCAGCTGCCGGTGTGCTCATGGAAGGGACGCAGGATGATGGGCACCGCGTGCCCGCGCCGGAGGAAGCGGCCCTCGGTGCGTAGCGAGCCGAGAAAGTCAGCCAGGTCATCGAGCCATCCCACGAACGTTTCGTGCTGCGGGCCGCCCGGCAGGATCGCCGCCACGGCGGGCGTTTCGTCCCAGCTATGGCTGCCACTCACGGGGTTGTCCACATGCCAGCTGATGGTCACTACGCCGCCCCGTTGGTACCCCTCCACGATCCAGCGGCGCATGTCGTCGAAGCGGACGCCATCGATGTTGCGCCCCGTGCCCCGCTCCAGGTGGCCCACGTCCCAGCCGTAGACAGCGGGGTAGGACCCCGTCACATCGCGCACGTCGGAGCGGCCCTCCTCTCGGGCCCAGTCGACCCCGTAGGCCAGGTCATCCTGATGCCCAAACAGAAGCGCGTCGGGTGCCAGGGTCGTGAGGTTGGCCAGGAGCGCTTGGGTCTCGCGCGTGGCCTCAGGGTCGGTGGATACCGCCGGCGGCGACGAGCGCAGGCCGAGCGTACGGCAGCCGCTGGCGAAGAGGGCCAGCAAGGCGAGCATCAGGACAGAACGGAGAAGGCCGGGCATGGGCATGAGAGCGTCAGTCAAGGGGGTGCAGGGCAAGCAGGAGGTCGGCCCGGCGCATGGCCTCCAGGCAGGCCCGGCCGTTGTGGTACGGCCCCTTCCACGGCCCTACCTTGTCTTGGCCGGGACACGTCACGCCGTCCTGATCGACACACCAGAACCACTCGCCGTGCACGGGGTCCACCAGGTGCGTGCGGATGAAGCGCCACGTGGCCAAGGCGGCGTGCAGAAAGTCCGGGTCAGCGGTTTGCTGGTAGGCACTGAGAAAGCCGACCACCGCCTCGGCCTGAGGCCACCAGTGCCGGTCGGTGTCCGTGGAGCCGTCGGCGTGGGTCTCGTAGAAGAGGGCACCGTCGGCATCGCGCCCCCGGTGCAGCGTGACGCGGGCAAGGCGGAGGGCGGCGGCGTGCAACTGGGGGTCAGCCCGTTGTAGCACCTCGTCTGCCTCCAGCAGCAGCCAGCTGGCCTCGATGTCATGCCCGTAGGAGACGGTAGCCGAGGTGGGGGTCCAGTCCGCTTCGAAAAACAGATGCAGGTGGCCAGTCTCGGCGTTGACGATGTGGGCCAGGAAGTCATCGACGAGCGTTGTGAGGCGAGCCCGGAGATGTGGGTCGGGCCAGACGCGCAGGAGAGCGGTGTAGGCTTCGATCAGGTGCAGGTGCGTGTTCATGCTCTTGGCCACGTCCTGGTCTTTGACACTCAGGCGGGCATCGGCCAGGGGGCGCCAGTGGCGGCTGAAGGCTTCGGCGTAGCCGCCATGCTCGGCGTCGGCCGCGTACCGTTCAATGAGCTCAAACAGAGCGCGGGCCCGGTCAAGGCTCTCCACGTGCCCAGTGGCTTGGTGGTAGGCGCTCAGGCCGTAGAGGGCGAAGGCCTGGGCGTAGATGTGTTTCCGGGTGTCGCACGGGTGGCCGTCCGCATCCACCATCCAGTAGACCCCGCCGAACTCGTGATCCCAGAGGGGCCGCGTCAGGTAGTGGTAGGCTCGGTCGGCGTGGGTCCGGTAGGTGGCCTGGCCTGTGGCCTCGTGGGCGGCGGCATAGGTCCACAGGATGCGGGCCGTCAGAATCCCCCCGCGATGGGCCTGGGGCACCACGTGATGCGGATGGACAATCTGCCCGACGAAGCCCCCCCGCTCCAGGTCGAGTGCATGGGTTTCCCAATAGGCCAGGATGCCCTCGGTGAGTTCCTGGGCCATCTCCATACGAAGGGCGGCTAAGCCCACGGTGGGGTCGTGCATCATCGGAGGCAATCTCAAGGACGGTCCAGGTGCGGCATGACCTGGAGGTTGTGGTCGATGAGGGCGAGGCGCTGCGCCACGCAGGCGGCCGACCGCCCGGCGTCGGGCGGGGTGTGCAGGGCGTAGTCTATCAGGTGCGCCAGGGGCGCCGTGGCCACGTACAGCCGGGTGTCCGAGCCGCCATAGTAGATGTGCACGAGGCCATCGGGGTCAACGACCCACCCGTTCGAGAAGGCCACGTTGGACACATCGCCCACGCGTTCACCGCCTTCCGGGGCGATCAGGTAGCCGCCGGGGGCGTGGGTGATGCGCCACGGCTCGTGCAGGTCGGTGACGAACAGGTACAGGACGTACCGGAGCCCCGCCGCTGTGTGGCGGACTCCGTGGGCCAGGTGAAGCCAGCCCACGTCCGTCTTGAGGGGGGGCGGTCCCTGGCCGTTTTTGGTCTCCTTGATGGTGTGGTAGGCGCGGGGGTCCACGATGACCTCGCGCTCCAGCACGGCGTTGGTGATGTCCGGGCACGTGCCCCAGCCGATGCCGCCTCCAGATCCGGCGTCGATGAAGCCGTCCTGGGGCCGGGTGTAGAAGCCGTACTGCCCGTCTACAAACTCGGGGTGCAGGACCACGTTACGCTGCTGGGGCGACGGCGTGCGGAGGTCGGGCAGCCGTTCCCACGTCTTGAAATCGCGGGTGCGCACCAGGCCGCACTGGGCCTCGGCCGCCGACAGGTCGCTCGGGGGCGCCTGGGCATCGCGCCGCTCGGTGCAGAAGACGCCGTAGATCCACGAGTCCTCGTGCGCGGTGAGCCGCATGTCATACACGTTGACGTCCGGCCGGTCTGTTTCTGGGATCACAACGGGGCGGTCCCAGAACGTGAACTGGTCGATGCCTGTCGGGCTCTCCGCGATGCCGAAGAACGATTTGCGATCATGGCCTTCCACACGGGCCATCACCAGCAAGCGGCCCTGCCAGCGGATGGCTCCGGCGTTGAAGACCGCGTTGATGCCCAGACGCTCCAGGGCGTAGGGGTTGCGCTGGTGGTCCAGGTCATGCCGCCAGAACAGCGGCGTGTGGGCGGCCGTCAGCACGGGGTGGGCATAGCGCGTGAAGACGCCGTGGCCCAGGGGCTCCGGCACGTTGGGGCGGGTGAGCAGGGCCTCGTGGGCCGCGCTGAGCTGCGCATAGCGCCGCGTGAAGGCCGCCGGCGGGGCGGTTCCGTTGGCGGCTGGGGCCTCGTGGTGGCCGTTTGAGCGGGGAGAGGGCTGGCGCATGTCATGCATGGGGTGATCCATCGATCAGGGTGGAAAAGAGCCCGGGCCGCCTAAGACGGAGGGGCCAGGTCGCGCGGGGCCTCAGCCGGCAACCGGGGTGGTCGACACATCCTGCGGCGTGTCCTCCATCTTGTCGTACCAGTTGACCTTCAGCACAAACGAGGTCACGATGACGAGGCCTAGGCAGAGCAGCATCGACGTGAAGTCCTGGATGACGAGGAAGATGCCCGTGGCCGTGAGGGACGTTTGCCAGACGATGCCGATGGCTACGTTGACCATGTCTCGCTTGAAGTCCCGGTTGGCTTGCAAGCCGGGGTGCTCGGCCAGGAGCTTCTCGTGGATCGGTTTCCAGAAGCCCCACGGACGGGTCTTGAGGTAGAACGTTTTGAGCACCTCCTCGTCGTCAGGGGGGGTGAGCAGGCTACCCGCCAGGCAGCCGGCCAGGGACAGACCCAGGATGGCGGGGAAGGCGTAGACCGGGGCGGCGGCCCCGAAGGCACCGGGCTCAAAGACGAGGTCCATGGCCGCGGGTACGATGAATGCGGCCAGGATGCCTGCGGCCATGCCCCAGAAGTAGCCGTAGCTGTTGAAGCGCCACCAGTACCACTTGAGCAGGTTGGCCGCCGTGTAGCCGCCGTAGAGCCCGCCCACAATCCAGAGCACCACGGTGTTGAGACTGGGGATGAAGAATCCAAAGGCGGTGCCCACCACCACCACAGCCAGGGACGTGATGTAGCTCATGCGGACGTAGGTCTGCTCGCTGGCGTCCGGGTTGATGTACCGTTTGTAGATGTCGTTGACGATGTAGGCGGGCGCGGCGTTGACCGTGGCGGCGTAGGTGGACATGAAGGCCGCCAGCAACGCCGCAATCAAGAGGCCCAGTAGGCCCGCGGGCACGAACTCGCGCATGGCAAAGGGGAGCACCAACTCAAAGTCGGCGTCGGGGCCCATAGCGTTCAGCTCGTCGGAGAAGAAGGCCAAGGCAAGGATCGTCAGGCCGGCGATGAGCATGTAGCGGGGCACGAGCAGCACCAGGCTAACGAGGCCACTCATCTTGGCCGCTTCCTTGGGCGTACGCGCCGAGAGGACGCGTTGCATATCGTAGTTGGGCGCGGGCCCGGCGGCGCTCTGGAGGTAGCCCTTGAAGAGCATCATCAGGAAGAAGATGGTGAACAGGTTCCAGCCGTCGCTCGCGATGGTGGCGTTGGCGGACTCCATGAGGCCGGACCAGTCGAGGTCCAGCGTCCATCCGAAGGAGAGGGTCTCCCAGCCGTCTGGGGTGGCTGCCGCGATCATCTCGGGCGAGACCTGCTGCATGGCGATGATCCCCACGCCGATGCACGCCGCTGTCATGATGAAGAACTGCAAGACCTCGGTGAAGACGACGCTGAACATGCCGCCCTTGACTACATACAGCGTGGTGAGGGCGGTAATGAGGAGGCCGTAGAGGTTGACGTTCATGTCCGGGTCCGCCGAGAGCTCCCACGGCAGGAAGATGGCGGCAAACTTCCCAATGCCGATGAAGCCGAAGGCCAGGAACCCGATCACGTTGAGGAGGGCAAAGAGGACCACGATGATGTGGGCCAGGTGGGCCCCTCGGGTCTCGCCGAAGCGGAAGGTGATCCATTCGGCGCCGGTCATCACCCCGGAGCGCCGCAGCCAGATGGACAGGAAGACCATCAGGAAGATCTGGTTGAACACGGGCCACAGCCACGGTATCCAGACGCTCTTGAGGCCATAGATGAACAGAAGGTAGACCATCCACATCGTGCCACTGATGTCGAACATGCCGGAGGCGTTCGAGAGGCCGAGGGCATACCACGGGATGGTGTTGCCCCCCAGGAAGTAACTCCGAATGTTCTTCGACGCGCGCTTCGAGATCCAGAAGCCAATGGCGATCGTTGCGATCACGTAGAGCGCAATGATCAGCTGATCGATCAGGTGCAGGGTCATCGGCGGTGGGATCGAGGCGGCGGGGCGGCCGCAAGCAGGCACGCCGGGAAGAGACCTGCTCTCCCCGGCGTGTCTGTGCGCGCGGGTGGCGTGGAGGCCTGAGCCGTCACAAGCGGTCGGGCTCGGGCGGGTGGGTGGTGGTTACTTCACCAGGAGCATGGAGCGCACCTGCGTACCGACGCTGGTCTCCAGGCGGTAGAAGTAGACCCCGCTGGCCGCCAGGGAGCCGGCGGCATCACGGCCTTGCCACGTGAACTGATGGCGGCCCGACGGCAGGTTACCGTCCACGAGCGTGTGCACGCGGCGGCCCAGGACGTCGTACACCGTCAGCGTGACCTGATCCGCGTTGCCCAGCGAGAAGGCGATGGTGGTGGTCGGGTTGAACGGGTTGGGGTAGTTCTGCTCCAGCTCGTACCCGTCGGGCAGCTCAGCCCGTTCGTTGGAGGTGCCGGTGGCGCCAAAGGAGAGCACCTGCACGTAGTCCACGTTGAGTCCACCCTGATCACTCATGATCGTGATGGTGTTGCTGCCCTGCGTCATGGCGAAGCGATCCGTGAAGAGGTCGAGGGTCTCCAGTTCACCCGCTTCGCCGTTGAAGAAGAGGCTGCCGAAGACCGTCTCGCCGTTGAGCAGGAGGCTGCCGTTCGTGGGGCCGTTGGGTGTCTGGTAGAAGACGCGGACCAGGTAGTCGCCCGTGCCCGGTGCGTCGACCGTCCACGAGACGCTGCCACCGGCCTCCAGCGTGGCGGCTTTGAAGCCCTGCGGACAGTACTGGCCTTCCTCGCACTCTGGGATCACACCCTCGTACGTAGCTTCGACCGCTGTGGCGGAGGCGACCGGGTTGCCCGCGCCGTCCACGATCTCCATACCGCTGAAGCCCTGCCAGCCCCAGGAGGGCTCGACGCGTACGATGTGGGTGCCGGCTTCCAGCGTGAGGGCGTCAGCGCCTTCGAACAGGCCACCGTCGCGAATCTCTACCAGGGTCCACTCGTTGTTGGGCAGCGGGTTGGCACAGCCCTCGATGGCGGTCGTGCAGAAGTAGTATTCGCCGAATCCTTCGTTGTTACGCAGGTTCACGCCATTCATGAAGACGCGCTGGCCACGCTGCGTTTCGCTCCGCATGTTCGTCTGCAGGTTCAAGCCGTAGGTGCCGGCCGTCTCCAGGTCAAACGTCCACTCGATGAAGCCGCTGCCCTGCATGAAGAAGCTGCTGAAGCCGTCCGGAGCGTAGATGCTGGCGTCGTCGTTGAGGGTGCCTTCTTCGCCCTCCGTGATGACCACGCTGATCAGGGCTACGCCTTCAGCCTTGGACTCCAGCTCGCTGAGGTAGCCAGCTTTGTTGGTTTCGTAGTCGGCTTTAGCAGCCGGGTACCAGTTGAGGTCGCCCACGGGGAGGCCGTCTGTGCCGCCGGCGCTGAGCGTGGCATTCGTGTAGGAGAAGTTCTCCGGGAGAGGCCATACGTTGCACACGAAGCAGTCTTCCTCGCGCCCCGGATCCCAGCGGTACGTCGGGGCCGTCGAGTTGCCGAGGCGGATCTGGGTGATGTTCTCCATCATCACGCTGTTGAGGTCCGGGTACGTGGTGAGGCCTGGCGCCTCGCCGACGTAGTTGCCCTCGAACACCATGTTGTCAAACGCCTCGAAGTAGGCCATCGTGGTGTCGTTGACGATCGGCTGGGCGCGGATGCTGTCCGGGTACAGGGCCTCCAGCGCAGGATCCCGCCAGAAGCCATTGTTGGCGAAGACGATCTCGCGGTCGAAGTTCGTCCCGAAGCGGGCGGGCAGGGCGCCGATGCTGAAGAAGCCTGCGAAGGGGTCTACGCGGTCCGAGTCGTTGTATTCTTCGGGCCGCTCACCGTGCCAGAAGGGGTTGACGAACAGGTTGTTGGCGATGTAGGCTTCTTTCCACAACGCCCCCGCCTGAAAGCTGCGGCCGACGTTGACGAAGGTGTTGTGGTTGGCGCGGAAGTAGTTCATCGGCGCCGCCTCAGATTGGAACGGGGTAAAGCCGATGTTCATGAACGTGTTGTTATCAAACACGACGGAATCCGCGCCCACCTCGAACCGAACGCCCAGGCCTTCCCACTGCTGCGAGGGGCCGTGGAGATTGCGGAAGAACGAGTTGGTGATGTACATGTCGCAGTTTTCGGAGTTCGGGCCGAGGAAGTGCCAGTCGTTCCGGTCAAAAACCACGTTGTCGAAGATGAATCGCGCGTTGGCGGCATCAAGCTGAATCTGCTCGTAGGCGGTGGTCACCCCATCGCTGTCCTGGCCCATGAGCCAGATGTTGCGCATGGTGAGGTGGCTGCCGTCCCCGGTATTCTGGAGCATCACGCCATCCACGCTCTGGTCGGCGCGCCGCACGCGCTGAAGGATGGCCGGGCCGCAATCCTCCGTCTGGCTATCGCCGCAGACGAAGGCATCAGCCCCTGCCTGCTCGGCCGTCTCGCCGACGAGTCGGAGGTGGAAGCCGTCGTACTGGATACGGTCCTCGTTCCAGTAGAAGCCGCCCCGGCGGAGTACGTAGACGCGGTCGTCCGGGCGCTCGGTGTCGTTGGCGATGGCGTCCCGGAGGGCGTTGACGAGCACGTTCCCGTCGGCATCGGCCCACTCGACCACGAGTTCGCTTTGCGCCTGGGCGCTTTGCAGCGGCGTGGCCGCGACGAAGAAGGCCAGTAGCGGGACGAGCCAGTATCGGTGTTTCATAAGGGTCCTCTAAGCGGAATGGTAGTGATGGGGTAAGCGTGTGAAGGGGCCTCGGTATCAGAAGCGGTACCGGGCTCCCACATCGGTGGTGAACCCGTAGTATTCGATGTAAGACGGGTTGGCACTTTGCGAGCCTCGGAAATTGCGGTCCGGTCTCGCGTTGAGGTTGTTGAAATTGGCGTACAGTTCGAGGCCGATCGGTAGCTTCTGCCGGACGGCCAGATCCAGGCGCACGTAATCGCCCGAGAAGTTGTCGAAGAGGGGGTTGGTGGAGTTGATGAAGGTGCTGGTGTCAGTCTGGTAGAGCACCGAGAACCGGGCAGAGAACCCGCCCAGGTCGTACCCCAGCGTGACGTTGGCAATGTGGGAGGGCTGGTCGGGCATGCGGGCCGTGCGCACGGAGTCGGTCCGCAGCTCCTTGAGATAGACCGGAGGCCGCCGCCGCACAAGCGAGTCGCTATCGACGAGGAAAAAGGACTGATACTGGGTCTCAGACTGCAGGTAGGTGTAGTTCGCGCTGAGCACGATGCCTTTGAGGAAGGACGGCAGGTACCAGAAGTTGGTCTGCCAATCCACCTCAAACCCGCGGTAGGTGGCCTCAAACGGGTTGTTAATGAAGGTGTTAGCCTGGGGGCGTACGTCCACCCACTCGTCGGGCACGTTCATGCCCGGCAGCGTGCCCACATCCGGGTGGAGGTTGTAATCGACCCACAGGATGAGGTCATCAATGGACTTCTGGAAGCCAGAGATCGTGAAGAGGCCGATGGTGTTGTTGTAGACCGAGACGGAGACGTCGTAGTTGGTCGAGTGGGCCGGCCTGAGGTTGCCGTTGGCCGCCCGCACATAGCTGCGGAAGCTGTTGATGGTGGTGATGGGCGCATACTGGATAAAGTCCGGCCGGGTCAGCGTTTCGGTCCGGGCTAGGCGGACCTGCAGCCAGTCCGTGGGCTTGTACTGCAGGTGCACCATGGGCAGCCAGAACGTGTTGTCCCGCTCGTTGGTGATGGGCGTCAGCTCAGCGGGCGGACCCTGCACGTTGTTGACCGTCGTCTCGCGGTACCGGAGGCCGTTGTAGATCGATGAATCGTGCTCATAGCGGATGCCCGGGATCAGCGTGAGGCGCCGGCCGAGGTTGAGCTCGGTCATGATGTAGGCCGCCTGGTAGCGCTCCTCGCCGTCGTAGTCCCGGCCCAGCGAGCCGATGGAGAAGTTGCGGTAGACGTCCGAGCCGCAGGCCTGCATCGCCTCCGTGATGAGGTGAAGCTGATCCACGTCGGCCGCGAAGCCGAGGGGGTAGTCGCCGTCGAGGAAGTCGCTTCGGTCGTAGTCTTCCATGACGAGTTCGATCGGCAGCCACCCGATCTCGCCGACCACCTCATCCAGGTTCCACTCGGGCACCTGCTCCGCGACGCACTCCAGCGTTTCGTTCAGGTCGCCAGCACCGCTGCCGTAGTAAATGCCGTTCCGGCCGTCCTGCTGCTCGTCATTGCTGCGGTCCAACCACCGAAACTTGCCACCGGTCTTCACAAACCCGCTCACCTGGTTGCCGAAGCGGAACGGCACCTGGAGGTTGAACTGGGCCGAGGTTTCGTTCTCTTGCCGGTCCGTGGAGTAGACGAACACGTTTTGGAGGCCGGTGGCCAGTGTGTCCACGTTGAGGAGCCCTGAGACCTCGGTCGGCAGGGTGTCCTCATCCACCTGGCCGCGCACCGCATTTCCCTCCTGAGAGAACTGCCAGAAGAAGTCGTTCGGGTTTTCGGCCCGCGACGCCGTGCGCGCCACCCCCACGTCGTACTGGAAGCGATCAAACACCTGCTCAACCTTCAGGGCCCCGGTGAAGACCGACGTCGTGCCGCTGCGGTCCTCCGTGTCGTAGAAATGCCGGTTGCCATCAATGCTGATGTTGTTGACGCGAAACACGCCGTCGAAGTCGAGCTGGTTGTAGAAGGTGTTGGCCGTCACCTTACCACGCGGGATGCGGTAGTCCAGCACCAGACTGGCGCCCGTACGGCCGCGCCGCACCGTCTCTTCGCGGAGCCCCAGGTTGGAGAGGACGATGAGCGGCTCCCCCGTCTCCGGGTCCGAGGACTGACGGTAGTTGCCGGAGAACTTGTCGGCGCTGCGGTCGAACTCGTCTAGGTTGGCGCTCGCAATGATCCCGAGGCGGTCCTGGAGGAAGCGGTTGCTGACGGTCCCGACGAATTTGTAGTTGCCGTAGTACGATTGTAGCTGATTGAACCCCCCTTGCGCCTGCACGTCCACGCCAAGCCCGGCTGGGGCCTCCCGGAGGCGGAGATCCACGGCGCCCCCGATGGCATCGGCGTCTTTGTCCGGGGTGATGGCCTTCATCACCTCGATCCCATCCAGCATGTTGGGGGCGATGAGGGAGAGGTCCACGCTACGATCGTCGCCTCCCGTGGCGGGCACGCGAACGCCGTTGACCGTGACCGTGTTGTATTTCGGCGAGAGCCCACGGATGGCGATCTTGTTGGCCTCGCCTCCCGAACGCTGGATCGAGACGCCCGGCAAGCGCCCGATGGACTCGGCGGCATTCACGTCCGGCAGCTCCTGTATCCGATCCCCCGATACGATGTTGGTGATGGTGTTGGAGGACAGCTGCTGGTTGATGGCCGAGATCTGACCCTCAGCCTGAGCCGTGATCACGATCTCCTCGCCCTGTACCCCTTCCCACTTGAGCACGAAGTCGGCCTCGGTCTCTACGTTGTCCTCTATCGTGACCTCGCGGGTCTGGGACTCATACCCGATGTAGGTGACGACGAGGGTGAGCGGCCCCGGCGGTACGTTAGGGATCGTGTACCGGCCTTCGAGGTCGGTCGCGGCGCCTCGGCTGGTTCCCTGGATGATGACGTTGGCGCCGGGCAGGGTCTCCCCCGTGCTCCCATCCGTGACGCGGCCCACGATGCGTCCGTCGGCCCAGGCGGTGCTGGGGAGGACCAGCAGCAGGGCCAGGATGAGCCGCCCAGGCCAACGGCCCGCGAGCGACAGGATCGAGTTCAGCATCCTTGACTGTAGGTTTGGAAGCGCTACCATATTGGCTGGCTGGTGAGGCCCAAAGGCCAGACGGGGGGAGGGTAAGCTCGGCAAACTTGGCCCGATAGCGCCCGGTGAGCACGGCCCACCCTGAACGGCTTCGATACAAGTTCGTCAACATTCGCTATTTAATCCATCATTTTGACATAATCAACCCGTTTCACTTCTGTTACATTCTGCTCTATACTTTCTTCACCATCCCTCGGGCAGGACCTCGTGACCGATCGAGGGGGTCCAGACGTCCACCCACCATCCGCTTCCGCTCGCTAGTTTATGCCAACGGGGACCAACCTGAAGCACGCGAAGGCCTACAACTATCGGCTGGTCCTGGAGACCATTCGGCGGTTCGGGCCGCTCTCCCGAGCCGACATGGCTCGGCGGACCGAGCTCACGGCGCAGACGATATCCAACATCACGAAGCAGCTCATCAGCCGGGGGCTGGTCCACGAGGGGGGGCGGCGGCGAGAGGGCCGTGGGGCGCCCTCCATGCTGATCCAGCTCAACGCCGACGGGGCGTACTCGATAGGCCTGGACCTCGACAAAGACCACCTGGTGGGGGTCCTGGTCGACTTCGTGGGCGATGTCCGGCAGCGGATCTACCAAGACGTGGACTTTCCCTCTCCAGCGGAGGCGCTGGACATCCTGGCGGACACGGCGCAGACCCTCATGGAGCGAGAGGGGCTCACAACGAACGATGTGCGGGGCGTGGGGGTGGGGGTGCCAGGCCCATTGGGCGGGGGCGAGGGCCCCACGGAGACGACCCTGGTCAGCCCTACCTCGTATCCCGGCTGGCATAACGTGCCGGTGGCCGACCAACTCAGCCAGCGGTTAGGCTTGCCGGTGTTTCTGGAGAAAAACGCGACCGCTGCGGCCGTTGGGGAGCGGTGGTACGGGGCGGGTCGGCACGTCGATACGTTTTTCTACGTGTATGCGGGGGCGGGGCTGGGGGGCGGGCTTATCGTCAACGGGCATCCCTACCGGGGGCGCAGTGGGAACGCCGGTGAGCTTGGGTACTTCATGCTACCATTGAGGCCAGATCCGGCCGCAACGGATGCGCCGCAGCCACACGTAGGGATGCTCTTCAACCTGCCACGTTTGTTGGAGACGCTGCGCCGTCCCGGTGAGCCCGTTCCGAAGGCGGCGGAGTTAGCGGCGGAATTTGAGGCCGGCAACTCCGTCTTGCACACCTGGCTGGAAACGGGTGCCCGCCACCTGGCACCGGTCATCTTGGCCATCGAGTATTTGCTGGACCCGGAAGCCATCATCTTCGGCGGGCGGCTGCCGGACGTCATGATCCGTGCTCTCGTCGAGGCGTTGGAAGCGCGCATGCCGCACCTCCGCACGGAAGGGAAGCCCACCACGCCCGCTCTCCTCCTGGCCACAGCAGGGGCCGACGCCGCCGCACTGGGCGTGGCAACGCTGCCCATGTACGCCTCGTTCGCTCCGGCCCCGCGTATGCTGAGGAAAGGGACACCCGCCTGACGCCCCAGCGGCTTCACACGACCCTCCAGCTGGAGGCCAAAAAAAAGCGGCGAGACCTTGGAGGGGCCTCGCCGCTTGAGCTGTGTGCGGAAGGGGTTAGCGCAGGGTCGAGGCCGACCGGCGTCCGCCGTGCTCGGCCTCCCAGGCATGAAGGGCCTCCACGCGCTCCTGGACGGGCGGGTGCGTCATGAAGAGCTTGGCGAAGGCTTGCCGCTTGCCGCTGAGCGGGTTGACGATGCGCATGTGCGCATTCGACGTGCTGGCGGAGGTGGCCGGGATGGCAGCCGCTCCACGCTCCAGCTTCTGCAAGGCCCCGATGAGGCCCCGGCTGGACCCGGTCAGGTCGGCGGCGGTGGTATCGGCCTCAAACTCGCGGGCGCGCGAGATGGCCATCTGGATGACACTGGCCGCGATGGGGGCAATGAGCATCCCGGCCAGGAGCGCGAGCGGGTTGGGCCCGTCGCCGTCGCGCCCGCCAAAGATGAGGGCAAACTGCGCGATGTTGACCAGCACCATGATGGCGCCCGAGATGGACGCGGCTACGGCCATGGTCAGGGTGTCTCGGTGCTTGATGTGGCCGATCTCATGGGCAATCACCCCTTCCAACTCCTCAGGGGTGAGCATGCGCACGAGGCCTTCGTTGACGGCCACCACGCCGTTCTCCGGGTTGCGCCCGGTGGCAAAGGCGTTGGGCTGCGGGTCCGGCACCAGGTAGAGGCGCGGCTTCGGAATGCCCGCGCGCTCAGACAGGCGCTCGACCATGCGGTGCATCTCCGGGGCTTGGGCCTCGGTCAGTGGCTGCGCACGGGTGGCCTTGAGCACCATCTTGTCACTGAACCAGTAGCTGCCCGCATTCATGACGAGGGCCAAGACAAGCGCGATGAGCGCCCCGCTAGGGCCGCCCAGCCACTGGCCAGCGAGCACAAACAGCGCCGTCAGCGCCGTCAGCAAAAGTCCCACTTTAAGGGTATTCCACATCGTCGTAATCGATGGTTGATCGGGGTGGATACAGCGAGACGATGCGTGCTGCATCGTTCTTGATCTGGTACGCAAAATGCCTATCTGGGGTTCGCTCAGCCGACCCAGAGTCACGCAAATCGAGCGGATTCGCCCGTTCCCTTAAGAAGAGACGGGTCATAGCCGATACACGCCGCATATGGACTCTTTTCATCCTCGTGGCGGTCTCGCCCGCCCATCCCCCATGACTCTTTCCTCCGACCTTCAAGCGCCAGCGCCGGCCCCCGTATCGGACACGGGCCACGACATGGAAGCGAAGCTACTTGAGCTCCACGATACGCTCAGCACCCAGCTGGGCACCGAAGCCGAACAGCTGGCGGCCGTGCTGAATGAGCTAGACGATGTGGCGTGGATCGCACGACCTGAAGGGGATGCCTTCCTCTTCATCAGCGACGGGGCCGAGCGCCTGTTCGGGTACTCGGCCCAGGATCTGCTGGATGATCCGACCCTCTGGGGTACGATCATCAACCCCGATGACCATCCCTTGCTCGTGAAAGCGGAGGCCGATCTCCACGCCCAGGGCGAGGCGGACATCACCTACCGCATCTACCACCGAGACGGGCACACCAAATCCCTGCGGAGCCGCACCTACCTGCGCACCGACGATCAGGGGCGCCCCGTTCAGCGGTTCGGCCTCTTCTCTGAGGTGGAGCCCCACGCTGCGCCGGCCTCTCTGGAAACGATGCGCGCCGTGGCGGAAGGGTTTGGACGCACACATGCCGTGGACTTCCTGGTGTGCGACGCCGACGGCGCGGTCCTCTACATGAGCCCTGATGCGTCCACGCGCTGGGGGCTGGACCTGGAGCGCTGGAACGCTGAGCCTGGCCACACCCTGACGGCCTTGGACGAGGTGCGGCAGACGGGCCAGCCGGTGCGTGGCCATGCGCAGTCCTTTGCGGGGACCTATGGTGGGCACCACACCCTCATCTTCGATGCCGCTCCGGTCCTGACGGGCCCGGCCGCCGGCTGCGTGGTGCTGATTGCGCACCGCGAGGCCCGTCAGAGTCGCACGTTGGAGGTACTGGAGCGGTACCAGGAAGAGCTGGAAGCCAGCATGCAGGCCGTGCGCCAAGCGCTTGGGCAGGCCCGCGATCGCATTCAGGATCTCCATGAGCGCGCCGAAGCGGAGGAGGCCTCGCCCGCGTACGCCTTCCCCCTGGACGCCGTCCCCTATCCCATGGCCATCCTGGATCGGGACGGGCGCCTCACGTCGGCGAACGACGCCTTTGCCGAGGTGATGGCCGCCGCCTACCGCACGACCGTGCAGCCGGGTACCCGCTTGACGGACCAGATGCACCCGAGCGATGAGCTGGTGTGGGCCGAGATGCAAAGCCGCGTCTTGGAGGGCCAGGCGGTGTCTCGCGAGATTCAGCGAGCCACGAACGACCGCGTCCGAACCTTCGACCTGCATATGACGCCCATCCGGCACGAGGGGCATCTCCAGGGCGCCACCTGCACCTTGCATGAGATCACCGAGACCGTGGAGCGTGCGGCGGCTCCGGCCCAGGACACGCTTCTCTACGCCACGCTGGCCCGCCACATACCGGGCGGTACCGTCATGGTGTTCGACCGCGACCTACGCTTCACCCATGTGGACGGTGACGACGTGCAGGTGCGCGAGGTTCTGAAGGAGATGCTTGAGGGCGAGCGGATGCCAGAGATCCTGCCGCCGGAGTTGGCCCAGCGCTTGGAGCCGCTCTTCCACCAAGCCTTGTCCGGCCACGACGTCCAGGATCACATGGATGTGATGGGGCAAGACATGGACCTCCGTGTGCTCCCGTTGCGCAGCCAGGCGGGGCGTGTGGAGGCCGCCATGATGATCAGCATCGAGCGCACGCCGTCCGAGGCCGCGCCGCCGGTTTCCAGCCAGGCCCCGGCGCTTACGATCACCCCTGGCGCCGACCTCTTCCCGCGCCCACCGCAGGTCAACGCACCGACGAGGCCTCACCAGGAGGCCCGCTCATGGCCTCCCGCTTCGGCCCAGGCCCATGGGGACGCCGCGTCCGTTCATCCGCTCTTCAGCCTGTTCTTCGACGCCTTGCCGCAGCCCACCCTCGTGGTGGATGAGCACGACCGCGTGGTGGAACTCAACGAGGCCGCCCATCGCGTGGCCGGGTTGGACCACCACGCCGTGCGCCGGCATGCCGTGCGCGAGGTCTTTGGCGATGGGCTGGCGGATCGGATCCAAGATGCCCGCCTGGTGCTGGCCGAGGGCGATGCCCAGGCCACCTACTGCACCCACGTGGAAGAACGAGGCGGCCTGCAAGAGATTCAGCATCAGGTCGAGATCGCACCGGTGGCGGGCTTAGAGCGCCCCCACCTCCTCATTCAGTGGCGGGAGGTTGAAACGTCTCGGTACTCGGCCCTCGCCGCCGAAGCCTACCGGACGCTCCTGCGGACCGTCGTCAGCCATGTGCCGCAGGTGGTCTTCTGGAAGAACCGGGATGGGGTCTACCAAGGGTGCAACGCGCTGTTTGCGCGCCTGATGGGTGCGCAGACGCCCTCCGATGTAATCGGGCGCACCGATCGGGACTTCTTCTGGGGCGATGAGGCCCGCCTCGACCTGGAAGCGCGGGAGCACGCCGTGCTAGCTGGGGAAGAGGACCAGGTTCGAACCCTCGAAGAGTACCGCACCGACAACGGGCGCCTGTTGCGGATCCGCGCGACCCGCGTGCCGCTCCGAAACCGAGATGGACACGCCGTGGGACTGCTGGGCGTGTATGAAGCGGCTCGGTAGGACGAACAAATGAACCGGCGGGAGAGGGGGGCGCCCGAACGCCAAGCCCTGCCTCTCCTCATCGCATAAACAGAAGCCTCCCAGGTGCCATGAGCACCTGGGAGGCTACGTGCCACTGTCGGCAAAAAGATGAGGGTCCGATGGTACCACCATATCATCGGACCCTCTGTCCCCACCACCAAAAACTGAGGCTCTATGCGGGCGTCGAGGCGTTGTTGAGCAGGCCTCGTGTCCCGCTATGTCTGTTGGGAGATAGGTCAAGACCTGTGCCAACTCGGAGAATCCTCTGATTTGTCCGAAAAAGAGGGTCTGTAGGGGGGGCAGCGGAAAAAAATACCGCTGTCGTATCGTTTCGACTTCCCGGTCCGGAAAAAACTACCGTCCAGGCCGCGTGGACCACACGCGAGCGCCCAGGCGCAGGATGAGCAGCAACAGGACAGGCAGCAGCGCAGGATGGAAAGACTGCGGCCAGAGTGGGACGCTGAGCAGCGCCAGCGAGGTGCCCAGGAGGGCCACCAGGCAGTACCCCCACACCCATCGCGGTGGGTGCGGTCGCACGAGCGCCAAGGCCACTACAACGTGGGTGGGCCATGCCCAGAGCACATGCCAGTTGTGGTCTGTCACGTGGTGCAAGCTACCGAACCACATGTAGAGCATGATGATGCCGCCCAGGCCCACCGTCCCGAACAAGACCCCGTCTAGGCGTACCCCCAGGGTGCGTCTGTGGCGGAGTTGCCAGCCGGTGGCGCCGGCCGCACCCAGGAAGAGACCCCAGAGGAGGGCGGGGACCCACACGGCGGGCAGCGTGGCAGACCGAGGCGGCACCGTGGTGAGCGTATCGGTGTGGGCCACCAGGGGGACCAGCTCCCCCCCTCGCCGTATGCGCGCGCCCTCCACGCCGTTAAACAGGTAGTCTGGGAGAAACATGGCCTCATGGGCCGTGGCGGGTCCGTCGATAGAGGGTCCGAGGATGAGATCCATGCCTACATCGAGCAGGGGGGCCTGCTGCTCATAGGGGTCGAGGAGCGCCCGAAAGGTGCCCACGGTGTCCGAGGCCGCTGTCCATACGAGGTCCTCGCCCAGGATGACGGCCAAGGCGTCACGGATGCGCGTGGAGCAGTTGTCGTAGAGGAAGTCATAGCGGTAGGTGCGGTTCTCGGGGCGAGCATTCTCTTGCAGAAAGACAAAGAGCGCCTGCCGTTGCGCCGCCGATAGGTCCAGCACCTGTTCCACGGTGGCCCGCCGCTCGGCCATGTAGCTGGTAGCCAGCCTCGTGTAGGTGCTGATGGACAAGAAGTAATCCAGCGACCCGTAGAGAAAACGTGGGATAAACGTGAGCACGTTGCCGAAAGAGAACGTACCGTAGTTGTAGGTCACGTCCAGCCCCACAGATGGGTCGGTGACGCGCACCGCGCTGTGCCCGTACATCGAGTAGGCCTCTGTACCCGGCGTGATGGTCAAGAGCGAGATGCGGGCCTGCTGAGAGAGGCTATCCAGCCGAATCTGGCCAGAGCTGGCCGCCGGAGTGAGGCTCCACAAGCCAAGGGCCAGGGCAAAGAGAAAAGGGCGCGTCATGGGCGGAGGGGTGCGTTGGGCGCTCCTACGCCCAGCCCCTCTCGGCGTTCGCGGCGGGCCTACGGGTGAGCCCGGGCCGCCTCCTACGAAACCAAAGGCCCCCGTGCCCGTGGACGCCCTGGATGTTTTCACCGACCCTCCCTCCATGACTAGAACGGAACGAGCCCGCCTGACCCTCGAACGGCTGCGCGTGGCCATCCCCACGCCTCAAACCGAGCTGACGTATCGCAACGAGTACGAGCTGCTGGTGGCCGTCATCCTCTCGGCCCAGTGTACCGATGCGCGCGTCAACAAGGTGACCCCAGCGCTGTTTGACGCCTTCCCCACCACCGAAGTGCTGGCCCAGGCCACGCCGGACGACGTCTTTCCGTTCATCCGGTCCGTGTCCTATCCCAACAACAAGTCCAAGCATCTGGTAGGCATGGCTCAGCGGGTGGAGACGGTCTACGAGGGCGCCATCCCTGAGACCCTGAAGGCCCTGCAGACGCTGCCAGGCGTAGGGCGCAAGACGGCTCAGGTGGTGGCCTCTATCGCCTTCGAGGTGGACGCCTTTCCGGTGGACACGCACGTCTTCCGCGTGACCAACCGCATCGGGCTGGCCGACGAGGCCACCACGGTCCTGGAGGTGGAGCGGCAGGTCAAGCGCGTCATCCCCAAACGGGACTGGGCCGAGGCGCATCACCTGCTGATCCTCCATGGCCGGTACACCTGCACCGCCCGCAGTCCCAGCTGTACCACGTGCTCCCTGACCGACCTGTGCCGGTACTACGAGCGCCTCCAGGGCCTCCCGGCGTCGATGGAGGGTCTCGATGCCAAGCGCGGCGCCTACTACTGCAAGACGCGGAAGTATTACTTCGATGAGCCGGGGGTTCACACGGACCGGCATGGCGTGGAGCAAGTGGCCTGCCCTCAGTGCGGGTCGATGAACGTGTTCGACGCCAAGACGGGGGACACGACCAAGGTGGTCAAGGATTACCGGGTTTGACGGCGGTGCCGTATCGTGCGGGGTGGTGGGCCGCCTTCGGTTGAGCGGGGCCGCCTTCCCCGGAGACGCTCGGTCGGAGCCTCTCGCGCCTTGCGCCCTCATTTATCGTACACGCTATCTATGTCTTTTTCGCGTCGGCATTTGCTCCTCATTCTAGATGGGTATGGGATCGCCGAGGATCCGTCTGTGAGTGCCATTGACCAGGCTGAGAAGCCCTTTCTGGATCACCTGTTTGCCACGTACCCGCATGCCACCCTGGAGGCGTCGGGGCGAGCGGTGGGGCTGCCAGCGGGCCAGATGGGCAACTCCGAGGTGGGCCACATGAACCTGGGTGCCGGGCGGGTGGTCTATCAAGACATCACCCGCATCGACAAAGCCATCGAAGACGGAGACTTCTTCGCGAACGAGGTCCTGGCGGCCGCCACCCGGCATGCCAAGGACCGGGGCACCGTGTTGCATCTGCTGGGCCTGTTCTCAGACGGCGGTGTGCATGCCTCCAACGAGCACCTCTATGCCCTGCTGGAGCTGGCACGGCGTGAGGGCCTATCCCGCGAGCAGGTGGTGATCCATGCCTTCACCGACGGGCGTGACACCGACCCGCACGGGGCCCTCGGGTACGCCGAGGCCCTCCTGGCTCAGGCCGAGGAGATCGGGGTGGGGGTGCTGGGTACCATTGTGGGCCGGTACTACGCCATGGACCGAGACCACCGATGGCCCCGCACCCAACAGGCCTACGACCTCCTCACGAGGGGGGAGGGCGCCCTGTTCGACACGCCCGCCGCCGCCATCCAGGCCAGCTACGACGAGGGGGTGACCGATGAGTTCATCACACCCCGCCGCCTGGCTCAGGGCGAGGCCCGCGTCCACGTGGCCGATGGCGATGCCATCCTCTTCTATAACTTCCGGGCCGATCGTGCCCGCCAGCTCACCCGGGCCTTCACCGACGTAGACTTCGACGGCTTCGACCGCGGCGATCGCCTGGACCTCCACTACGCCACCTTCACCACTTATCACGCGGACTTCGACCTGCCGGTGGCCTTCCCCAAGCTCAACCTGGCGGACACCCTCGGCGAGACGATCAGCCGGCTGGGAGGGCGGCAGCTGCGCGCCGCCGAGACCGAGAAGTACCCCCACGTCACGTTTTTCTTTAGCGGCGGCCGCGAAGAGCCGTTTGACGGCGAGGACCGCTTGCTGGTCAATTCACCTCAAGTGGCCACCTATGACCTCCAGCCCGCGATGAGCGCCCCCGAACTGGCGCAGCGTGTGGCCGAGGCGCTGGCCACCGAGGCGTACGACTTCGTGTGCCTCAACTTCGCCAACCCCGACATGGTGGGCCACACAGGCGTGTTTGAGGCGGCCGTGGAGGCTGTCGAAACCATCGATGCCTGCACCAAAACGGTGGTGGAGGCGGCCCAGGCCCACGGCTATGGCGTGACCCTCATCGCCGACCATGGCAACGCTGATCGCATGAAAAACCCCGACGGCTCGGCCCACACCGCCCACACCACCGTTCCCGTGCCCCATCTCATCATCCAGAAGGGGTTCGAGGGCCCCATCCAGGACGGCAAGCTCGGCGACATCGCCCCAACGATCCTCACCCTGATGGGACAGCCCGTCCCCGAGGCGATGAGCGGAGAGCGATTGGTGTAAACGGATGGGCGGTTGAGACACGGCTGGGCAGGCCCATGTGGGGCTGCGCGGGGCACGTTACCAGCCACCGTCCCCCGCTCCCCGAACATCCCCCACGCTCGCCGTCCACCCGGCCGGCCCAACAGTCTCTGAGTGCTCTGTCAAGCTCCTATTGATGGGCGCTGTACGCCTCGTCACACGCCAGGCGGCGTTGTCCGCGTCGCCCGGGGCGCGGCCCCGCGCTCCCTGGACGCCTTGCCTGTCGCGCGCCGCGACGCCCATCGACCTATCACTACGAACTTGACAGAGCACTGAGAGTCAGTATGTTAACCCGCTCCTCCCTTCACCCTATTCCCCCTTCACCCCTTGCGTAGTCACCAACTCACACAGGGCGTCGACCGGGCGCCCGCGCGGGCCATGCTTCGGGCCGTGGGCCTCACCGACGAGGACTTTGCCGAGAACCGCCCGCTCATCGGGATCGCGAACACGTGGACCGAGACCATGCCGTGCAACGTGCATCTCCGCGAACTGGCCGCCGTGGTGAAGGACGGCGTGCGGGCGGCCGGGGGGGTGCCGATGGAGTTCGGCACCATCGCGGTGTCCGATGGCATCAGCATGGGGACCGAGGCGATGCGGGCCTCGCTCGTGAGCCGGGAGGTGATCGCGGACTCCATTGAGGTGATGGCCCAGGGGTGCCTCTTCGACGCCCTCATCGTGCTCGTCGCGTGCGACAAGACGATCCCCGGTGGGGCCATGGGGCTGATCCGCAGCGGCGTGCCGGGGCTCATCCTCTACGGCGGCTCCATTGCGCCGGGCCATCTGGAGGGGCGTGATCTCACCATCGTGGAGGTGTTCGAGGCGGTGGGGGCGTACGTGGCCGGTGACATCACCAAGGAGGAACTGGAGGCCATCGAGAAGCGCGCCATCCCGGGGCCTGGGGCCTGTGGCGGGCAGTACACCGCCAACACCATGGCCATGGCGTTCGAGGTGATGGGCCTCTCGCCGATGGGGTACAACTCCATCCCGGCCACCGCTGAGACCAAAGACGCGGCCACGCGCGAGGCCGCCGCCCAGGTGGTGGCGTTGTGGCAGAGCCAGCGGACCCCTGCCTCGTTTCTCACCCGCGCCTCGTTTCTGAACGCCATCGCGGCGGTGGCGGCCACGGGGGGGTCCACCAACAGCGTGCTCCACTTCCTGTCGCTCGCCCACGAGGTGGCCGTCCCGCTGACCCTCGACGACTTCGACAAGGTCAGCCGCCGGACCCCCATCATCGCCGACCTGCGGCCCTGGGGCCAGTACGTGGCTTGGGATCTCTACCGTGCTGGCGGGACGCCCAAGGTAGCCCGCCAACTCGCCGATGCGGGCCTCTTGGACACGGCCGCCCAGAATACCTTCGGCACCACCCTGGCCGACACCCTGGCCGACACGGACCCCACCCCCGACGACGCCGTGGTCCATGCCGTGCAGACGCCCCTCAAGGCGGAGGGCGGTCTCGTGATCCTACGAGGTTCATTGGCTCCAGACGGGGCTGTGCTCAAGGTGGCTGGCGTCAAGAAGACGGCTCACCGAGGCCCAGCTCGTGTGTTCGAGGGAGAGGAAGCCGCCATGCAGGCCGTGCAGGCCCAGCAGATCCACCCTGGCGATGTGGTGGTGATTCGCTACGAGGGGCCTAAGGGCGGGCCTGGGATGCGCGAAATGCTGGGGGTGACCTCGGCCATCGTGGGGCAAGGGCTGGGCCCAGACGTGGCCCTCATCACCGACGGTCGGTTCAGCGGGGGCACGCGGGGCTTCATGATCGGCCACGTAGCGCCCGAGGCGCAGGTGGGGGGGCCGATCGCCCTCATCGAGGAAGGCGACCTCATCGCCATCGACATCGAGGCCCGTGAGCTGACGCTGGACGTCGAGCCCGAGACACTGGCCGCCCGGCGGGCCGCCTGGACGCCCCCCGCGCCCCGGTATACGCACGGCGCCTTCGCGCGCTACGCCGCCCTGGTCAGCTCGGCGGCCGAGGGGGCCGTGCTACGGACGCCCTAGCCAGGCTCATTCATTGAACTGGTCCGGCAGGTCGTTTTCGTAGAGGACCACGTCGCCGGGGCGGAGGTACGTGGCCAGGTAGTCCTGGGCGTCGAAGAGGGAGTCGAAGATGTGGAGCCGTTCCTCGGGGAACTCGGCCCGATGGAGGCCTTCCTGGATGGGCATGGTCTGGCGGGCCCCGATGAGCACGGCCAGATCGCCATCCTGCGTCAGGGTCTCTGCGATGTGGTGCCCCAGCTTTCTGTTTTCCTCGTGCTGCCGGGCACCCAGCTCGATCATGCCCGGCGTCACGATGACCCGCCGGCCGGAGTCAAACTGGCCGAGGATCTCGACCGCATTCTTGGCCCCCACCGGATTGCTGTTGAACGCGTCGTCGATGATGGTCACCCCTTGGTCGTCCCGGAGGCGAAGCCGATGGGCCGGGGCCTCGATGCGCCGCACTGCATGAGCAATCTGCCGCAGGCGCAGCCCCAAGACCCGCCCCACGGCGATGCCCAGCAAGAGGTTGGACACGTTGTGGCGGCCTAGGAGCCGCGTCTGAAAGGTGGTGGTGCTGTTTTCCTCGTCGGTCACGTCGAAGGAGGCGCCTTGGGGGCTGTAGCGGATGCCGCGGGCGGTGATCTGGGCCTCGTCCGTCTGCTCCAACGCCACGGTCCAGACGGGGCCTTCGGTGCGGTCCGCCATCTGGGCGGTGAGGGCGTTGTCTAGGTTCAGGACGGCGGTGCCGCCCGCCCGGAGCCCGGCCACAAGGCCGCCTTTCTCCTGGCCGATCGCCTCCGCCGACCCCATCGTTTCCAGATGGGCCACCCCGACGGTCGTGACCACCGCCACATCGGGGCGGGCGATTTCCAGGAGCTCCTCCATGTCGCCCGGATGGCGGATGCCGTACTCCAGTACCAGCACCTGATGCTCTGGGCGCAGCATGGTGTTGATGACGAGGCAGAGCCCCATGGGCGTGTTGTAGGAGCCTGGGGTGGCCAGCACGTTGTAGCGCTGCTTCAGGATTTCCTCGATGATGAACTTGGTGCTGGTCTTGCCATACGAGCCGGTGATCCCCACGATCAGCAGGTCCGGCCGTTTGCGCAGGAGGGCGCGCGCCTGACGCTTGAAGCCACGCTGGATCGATCGCTCAACGGGTTTGAGGAGGGTGGCGGCCAGCATGACCCACAGGGGCGCTCCGAAGTCAGTGAGCCAGAAGCCCGCCAGGAACGGCCAGAGGCCCATCAGCGACTCCATCCGCAGGCCGATCACGGCGCCCGCGGTGACCGGCCCGAGAGCGATCAAGGTGGTGAGGACCAGCAGCCGTTGGAGGCGGCTCGTGTAGGCCAGTGGCTTCTTGGCGCGGTCATTCCGGTAGAGCTTGGACGAGGCAAAGGCCACACACCACCCGGCGAGGACGCCCCCGGCGGTCCATGCCAGCAGCCCCGCCCGAAAGCTGAGCGCGGCCATCACCAGCAAGCCAAGTCCCACCAGGTGCGACCGGCGCACCAGCACCAGGCGCCACCGGGACGAGACCCATCGGCGATAGGCGGGCAGCTTATAGCCCTCCAGTTGAAAGAGGTGCAAGAAGTACCGGTGTCGGCGCCAGGCCCGCCATCCTGCAAAGAGGACGGCCACGGTGACGAGGGCGTAGAGCAAGAGGGTCAAGCTCAGGGATTCATCCATGAAGTGCAGCAGCGGAGACGTGGCTGAGCGGTGGGCCCAGGTCCCACCCACTCAGGTGTGCTCCAGAAAATACGTCGTAGCGGTGTGGAAGATATGAAACGCGTCCAGGTAGCCGTAGTGGCCAGCGCCCTCCAAGGTCACCAGCCCCGCATCGGGGATGGCGTCTTCAAGATGAAGCATCTGCCTCCGAGAGATGGCCGCGTCTGCCGTGCCCCAGAAGAGCAGCGTGGGGACCTGGATGCGGGCCACCTGATCGTCTAGGTGGTGCCGGACGGTTTTGATAAACGTTTCCCGCATCACCCCCTGTACCCGTTGGTAGTCTGACGAGCCCAGCATTCGCCAAACCAAGGTGTGGCGGAGCCAGTCCAGGCCGGCTTCGCGGAGGGGGCGGGGGAGGAAAGCGAACGGAGCTTTCAGGAGGCGCGCCGTGGTGGAACGCACGTAGTAGTCGGCGCCTCGCTGTGGGGTCACGCCGGACGGACTGATGAGCACCAGTCGGCGGACGAGGGGCTCATGGACTGGGGTGCTGGCCATGAAGAGGCTGATCCGCCCGCCGTTGGAATGGCCTACCAAGGTAACGGGAGGGGCACTGTGCGTGCGGATGAGGTGGGCCACCAGCGCAGCGTGCTCAGGCACGCCCCAGGCGTCGGGCGGCGGCGGCGTTCGGCCGTGGCCCGGGAGGTCCACGTTGAAGACCCGGTAGGTGGCGGCTAGCGCCTCCGCGATAGGCCGCATGTTGGCGGCGTGGCTGCCCCAGCCGTGCAGAAGCCAGACCGGCTCTCCATCCTCGGGCCCAGTCGTTTCCAGGTGGACACGGGCGGCGTAGTCCGTCAGCAAGCCGGGGTCCGAGGACAAGGGTGTGCTTGATGCAACGTCCGAAACCATCTATCTTAAGGATCGTTGGGGCTCTTGATGTCGTCGCTATGGGCTGCCACAGGCACGGCTGCGGACCCCATGCACGTAGCGCTGTTCGCCTGACGCTCACCCCTTAAAGGAAGGTGAGAAGAGAGGAAAGGTCCCGTGAAGGGGCCGCTGATGGGCGTCTAGATACGAGGCCGTCAACCTCATGGCCGGTCAGCCTTGCTGGTAGCCACCCGTGCAGAAGCGGCAAGATAGGGCTTACGCGCTCCTTTCGCGGAGAAAAGCGGCCGGTACTCAGATCCCCCGTTTATGAGGGCACCTAGGCGCGGCTAGCAAGCCCAGCATGGCCCAGGACGTGGGGCCTGCCACACCGCCCCCTGCTACGTGACACGCATGCCACGGTCGCCCCCGTGGGCCCTTCCTCCAGCTGTACCTGTTGTACTCTCCGTTCTAGCACCACGCACACAACCTATGGGACGACGTTCCTCCCGGGGCCCCCGGAACAAGAAAAACCGGGCTCCTGAGACACCCTTCAGAGGGATGCTCGAAATGATCGGCGACAAACCCTTTGGCTTCCTGCGCGAGTTTCGTCAGGATCTCCCCAAAGGCGACAACGACCCCTTCGTACCGCCGCCTATCATCCGAAAGTACAATCTGCGCGACGGGGTGATGTTCGAGGGCATGCTCAAGCCTTCTCGGCGAGGGGCCAAGCAGGTCAGCCGCGTCACCCGCGTGATGGGTTTGCTGCCCGAGGAATGGCGCAAGACCAAGAAATTTGAGTCGGGCAACGTCATCTACCCAGACGAAAAGCTCAACCTGGTCACCAGCCCGCGCGACGTGTCCATGCGCGTGGTGGACTTGGCCTGTCCGCTGGGTAAAGGGCAACGCGCCCTCATCGTGTCGCCCCCGCGTGCCGGGAAGACGATCATGATGAAGCAGATCGCGGCGGCCATCGCCAAGAACCACCCAGGTGTGGAGCTGGTCGCGCTCCTCGTGGACGAACGCCCCGAGGAGGTCACGGACTTCCGGCGGACCACCGCCGCCACCGTCTTTGCCTCGTCCAACGATCGCGAGGAGGACAACCATGTGCGCGTGGCCACGCTGGCCCTGGAGTATGCCAAGCGGCTCGTGGAGCAGAAGAAGGATGTCGTGCTGCTGCTGGACTCCCTCACGCGCCTGGGCCGGTCGTTCAACATGTTCATGGGCGGCGGCGGCCGGACCCTCTCGGGCGGCCTGGACTCCAACGCGATGAAGATCCCCCGCAAGATCTTCGGCTCGGCCCGCAACATCGAGGGCGGCGGCTCCCTCACCATCATCGCCACGGCCTTGATCGAGACGGGCAGCCGGATGGACGAGGTGATCTTCGAGGAGTTCAAGGGCACCGGCAACGCCGAAATTGTGCTGGACCGCCGTATGGCTGACAAGCGCATCTTCCCGGCTGTCAACCTGCGTAAGAGTGGGACGCGCAACGAAGAACGCCTCATCGGCGACCTGATCACGCAGCATCATCGCCTCTTCCGCGCCCTCAACAGCCGCCCCCCTCACGAGGCCATGCAGGCCCTGCTGCGCCACATCCAGCAGACGCCCACCAACGAGGTCCTGCTCAACGAACTGATCCCGGATTAACGAGGCACAACACGGGCTGAAGATCAGGCCCTGGCAGGCGACGCCACGTCTCGGCGTGACGGGCAACGAGAAGCGGGAGCATGGAAACGGGACCTGGAATGGGCAATCCCCGCGCCTGCCCCGGCGCTCGAAGTGAAGCCGGGTAGGGGACCTCGCATTGCTCCCCTCCTGACCTTGTATTTATTATACGTGGGTCTAGTGCAGTGTCAGGCCATATCTGATAGCCTCTGCGTGGCCTGGAGGCGGCTGCGCGGCGTTGGCCTCGTCGCCCGATGCACAGGCATCGCGCTCCTCGGCCGCCTGGCTCAGTCACCCCCAGACGCACGCATCGATCTATCGACTATTACCTGACACAGCACTAGTCCGCTGTAGGTACCGGACCCCCGTGGTACGTGGCTCCCGCCCTCATTCACCTGCCTTCTTCGGTCATGCGGCGATCTCTGCTGCTTCTCTGCTCGTTCCTTCTGGCCCTGACGGCGTATCCGCACCAGGCCGCCCACGCTGATCGAGCCGACCAGCACGGCTTCAAGGCCCTGGTCTTCACCAAGACGGCCGGATTTCGGCACCAGTCCATCTCCGCGGGGATCCGCGCGATCCAAGGGCTCTCGGTAGAGCACGAGTTCGACGCCGACTTCACCGAGGATGCGGCGCTGTTCACCGACGCCAACCTGGCGACGTATGACGTGGTCATCTTCCTCAATACGACGGGGGATGTCCTCAACGAGGAGCAGCAGCAGGCCTTCGAGCGCTTCATCCAGGCGGGGAACGGCTTTGTCGGGGTCCACAGCGCCTCGGACACCGAGTACGACTGGCCGTTCTACGGCGGGATGATCGGCGCCTATTTCGAGAGCCACCCCAGCATCCAAGCGGCGACGGTCAACGTGGTGGATCGCGAGCATCCGTCCACGCGCACCCTGCC
>JBCDJV010000047.1:0-35695 GCA_038747425.1 Bacteroidota bacterium | reverse complement strand
GCTGCTGGCCCTGACGCTGTACGAGCGGGCCAGCCAGCCGACCTCGCAGGCGGGCCGCGCCCTCGGGTGGGGGGTCCTGGCAGGGGCGATGGCGTGGTACGCCGTGCTCGTTCGCCCCTCGGGGATCGCTGTCCTGCTGAGTTTTGTGGCCTATGACCTCGTCCGCCACCGACGTCTCAGCCGAGTCTTCGCCGCCGCCATCCTGGGAACCCTGCTCGTATTCGGCGCACAGCACGTCCTGCTTGACACCGGGGCTGGCGCTCGGATTGCCGCCACCACCTCCCCAGACGTCGAGGTTGAGCGGACCGGCGGCAGCTACCTGGCCCTGGCGAAACAAGACCTGCTTCGGCGCCTGGATACCGTCCCCGAGCAGATGCTGGAGCGCACCCTGGGCTACACGCGCCAAGCCACGGTGATCTTAGCCAACACCGGGCTCCCGGCTCCTTGGGGCTCTACCCTACGCTATGGCCTCTCGCTACTCCTGGGCAGCCTCATCATCTGGGGGTTCGTGCATCGCCTGTTCCGTGGGATGACCCCCCTGGAGCCCTTCGCGGTCCTCTACCTGGGCACGCTGCTGCCCTGGACCTTCCAGCAACCGTGGTACATCGTCCCGCTCATCCCACTACTCTACGTCTACATAGCCATCGGCCTTGAAGAGCTGTGGACCCGTCATGCCCAAACGGGTCGGCTGGTCGGCGCGCTGGTCGGCGTGAGCCTGGTGGGGGTGTACTTGGTACACCCGGCGTGGTCTCCCCCCTACGTGACCTCGGCCCAGGACCGCTTGGTCACGACACCAGAGGCCCTTCAGTTCTATGCCGACGTACGAACCCACACGCCTCCGTCGGCTACCCTGTTGTCCACCCACTTTGCGCGCCCGCTCATGTTCTACACCGAGCGGAAAGCCACCCTCACCCCCAAGGATTCAGCCCACTGGCTGGGCTATGCCGCCCTAAACCAGGCCACCTACCTCGTGGTCGAGGCCGGTGATGCGAGCACCCGGGATCTGGCACAGCAGAACCGCCGGGTGGAGCTGACCCTGGACGGCCCTCTCTTCTCGCTCTACACGATCCTCCCAGACTCCAGCGCCTCGCCCTCGCCACCTGACACCAGTGTGACGCCCACGGCTCGCACTCCGTCCGGCCCCTGGGCCTGGCGCTGAGACCCTGGAACCGGTGCCTAGCCTGAGCTTGCTCGTGGGTCGGTGCCAAGCGCGCTGAAGCCAGGACCGTGGGCACCTAGGGCGGGCAGCGCTCGCCACCCTACCTCCTCTTCGGATCGTCGACCCGACCGCTTCTGGATCAAGAACTGAGTCGCTGCGCGCCAGACGCGTAAGCGGCCAGGTACCTTTGGCGCATCCGTGATCCACGGCCACAGCCTATACTGGAAGGCGTGGCGAGCGTTCGCCCTTCCCTGCAGGCGGCGCACCACCGGGTGCTCCGCCTATCCTACAGCCCGCATGCCTTCATACCGATTCGCTGAGCCCACCTGCGGGCAGGGCTCTCTCCTTTTTATGCCCTTTCGAGTATCTGTGCCTTCGTCTTCTATGCCGACCGCCGCCCCAAGCCTAACCGTCGTTGTGCCTGTCCACTATGGGGGAGATGACTTCAGGGCCTGCTTGGACGCTCTCGTCCAGAGCAGCCGCCTGCCCGATGAGCTGGTGATCGTGGCTGACGGGTACACAGACCGGGCCTGGGAAGAGGCCTTGCCGTTGGCTCTGCCGGACGGACGCGTCTGTGTCCTGCACTACGCCTCGGCGGCAGGGCCGGCCTACGCTCGCAACAGAGGCGCCGAGGTGGCCACGAGTGACCTCCTCCTCTTCATCGATGCCGACGTGAAGGTCCACCCCAACACCCTGGAGCGTGTCGTGCAGGCGTTCGAGGCCGATGAGGCGCTGGATGCCCTGATTGGCTCCTACGACGATGCGCCGGGGGACAGCGGGTTTCTCTCGCAGTACCGCAACCTGCTGCATCACTACACCCATCAGCGCAGCACACCCGCGGTCATGACCTTCTGGAGCGGATGCGGAGCCATCCGGCGCACCGTGTTCGCCGAAGCCGGTGGGTTCGACGAATCCTTCCGGCGCCCCAGCGTGGAGGACATTGACCTCGGGTACCGCATCTCGCAACGCGGTCACCGGATCCGGCTGGACCGTTCGGTCCAGGTCACGCACCTGAAGGAATGGTCGGCGCTCTCTATGATCCACACGGACATCTTTAAGCGCGCCGCCCCGTGGACCGAACTGCTGCTGCGCTACGGTACGATGGAGAACAACCTCAACATCGACCATCGCAGCCGCCTGAGCACGCTGGCGGCTTTGCTTGCAGGACCGGCAGCTCTGGCGGGCCTGGTGTTCGGCAGCCTGTGGCCGCTGCTGCTGACCTTGGCCTGCGTGGTGGCGGTGGCGCTTCTGAATGCTTCGTTCTACCAATACCTGGCAGCGCGGCGCGGGGCCCTCTTTGCGCTCCGTGTCTTCCCCTGGCACTTCTTCTTTTTCCTGTATGGCGGCCTGGGCTTCGCGTTGGGCTTGAGCCGCCACCTACGCCGCCAGATTCTGGGTGCCCAGCCCGCCCCAGCGACCGCGCCACGCGTTCAGCCCTCGCACCAACTCATCGTGCGTGAGCCCCAGCCCGTCGAAGCCTAGCGACGAGCCACTGCTCGTCCGCCTCGCCGCAGCTACGGCCCTATTTTTACCTTCAACCTGTTTTTTCTGACCATGTCTCCTGTAGTGATTGGCGCCGGCCCGGCCGGCCTCACCGCGGCCTATGAGTTGGCCAAGCGCAACGTACGGCCCCAGGTATTCGAAAAGTCGCACGACGCCGGCGGGATCTCCCGTACAGCCACCTACAAAGGCTATCGGTTCGATATCGGTGGGCATCGGTTCTTTACCAAAGTCGGTGAAGTCGAAGCGCTCTGGCACGAGATCCTGGGGGATGACTTTATCTCGGTGCCCCGCCTCTCGCGCATCTTCTATGACGGCAAGTTCTACCCGTACCCGCTCAAGATCAAAGAGACCTTGCTCAACCTGGGCCCCGTCGAGAGCCTGCGGATCCTGGCCAGCTATGCCTGGACCCAGCTTCGGCAACCGTACCCCAACCCCGAGAACCTGGAAGAGTGGGTGACCAACCGCTTCGGCGACCGCCTCTACCGGACGTTCTTCAAGACCTATACCGAGAAGGTGTGGGGCATCCCCTGCACCGAGATTCGGGCGGACTGGGCGGCGCAGCGTATCAAGACGCTCTCGCTCACGCGGGCCGTCTACAACGCCCTCACCAGCCGCGGCTCAGATACGACGCTGATCAACGAGTTCCAATATCCACGCCTCGGCCCTGGGATGATGTGGGACCGCTGTGTGGAGCACGTCGAGCGCATGGACGGCACGGTGTCCTTCGGCACAGAGGTCGTCCGCGTCGAGCACGAGGACGGACAGGTGACCCGCGTGCATGTCAGAGACGCCGACGGGGAGCACGCCATCGAGGCCTCGCACGTCATCAACAGCATGCCGATCACGCACCTCATCCGTCGGCTCGACCCACAGCCGCCCGAGGCCATCCTGGCGGCCGCACACGGACTGAAGTACCGCGACTTCCTGATCGTGTCCATCGTGGTGGACCGGGAAGAGATGTTTCCCGACAATTGGATCTACATCCACAGCCCAGAGGTGCAGGTGGGCCGCATCCAGAACTTCAAGAACTGGAGCCCGGAGATGGTGCCGGACCTCTCGAAGACGTGCCTGGGGATGGAGTACTTCTGCAACCAGCACGACAACCTCTGGGACTCGGACGACGACACGCTGATCCGCCTCGCCTCTGAGGAACTGGTCAAGATCGGCCTCGCCGATTCCACGAGCGAGGTGATCGATGGCACGGTCATCCGGCAGCCCATGGCCTACCCGGTCTACGACGAAACCTACAAAGAGCACCTGGGCGTCATCCAGGGCTACCTGGACACCTTCAGCAACCTCTACACGACGGGCCGGGCGGGGATGCACCGCTACAACAACCAGGACCACTCGATGCTGACCGCGATGCTGGCCGTGAAGAACCTGCTCGGCGAGTCCCATGACCTCTGGAACGTGAACGTCGAGCGCTCCTACCACGAGGATTTCAAGGTGGGCGAAGCGGCCAAGAAACGCGCCGCGCTGGAAGCCGCCCAGACGGCCGAGCAGGTCGCGGCGTGAGCCCCCACAGGCCGTCTTTACTCCAACGAACCTCACCTCCTCGTCATCATGTCCGCTCCTCTCCGCGTCGCCCTCATCGGGTGCGGCCGGATCGCTCAGATCACCCACCTGCACACACTCGAACACCTGGAGTCGGTGCAGCTGGTCGGCCTTGCAGACCCTGACCTGCAGCGGCGCACCGAAGCCGCTGACCGCGTCCCGTATGCCACCCCGTATGCCGACTACCGACGCCTGCTGGACGAGCCGGATGTGCACGCGGTGGTCGTAGCCGTCCCCACGGGACTCCACGCACAGGTAGCCATCGACGCGTTCGAAGCCGGCAAGCATGTGTTTCTGGAGAAGCCCCTCGCGGCCACCGTGGCCGATGGCGCGCGCATCGCGGACGCCTGGAGGCAAGCCGGTACAACAGGCATGATCGGCTATGCCTTTCGGCACAACCCGCGGTACCTCGAGGCCCGCGCCCTCATCGAGGCGGGGGCCATCGGGGCGCCCGTCGGCGGCACGTCGGTGTTCACCTCGGCCCCGCGCGAGCTGCCCGCCTGGAAACAACAGGTGGCCACCGGCGGCGGGGTGCTCCTGGACTTGGCCTCGCACCATGCCGACCTAGCAGCCTACCTCTTCGGCGCCCCCATCGAAGCGGTGTCCGCTTCGACCGCCACACGGAGGACGGAAGGGGATCAGGCGACCGTCCAGTTTCAGATGGCGGGTGGCCCGCTGGTCCAGTCCTTCTTCTCGCTCACCGCAGCGCAGGATCATCGGTTCATCGTCTACGGCGAAGAGGGCCACCTGACCATCGACCCGTGGCACCGGCCGCACGTGGACCTGGTACAGACGGCCACACGCTGGACCCCCGCCGGACGACTGCGACACATGCTGCGGCTCGCGCAGCGCCTCGTGTACCGCTCCGATTTCCAGAGCGGCTTCCGGGGCATCCTCCAGGCCTTCGCCGAGGCCTCACTGCGGGGCGTGCCCGACCCCTCCCCGTCGATCCCGGACGGCCTGCACAGCCTGCAGGTCGTCGAAGCGGCCATGCAATCGGCCACTCAAGACCGGACCGTGGCGGTCGAGGCCATGGTCCCGATGGTGACGACCTGAGGGGGACGGGCTCATGCGTATCCTACTGATGCAAGACATCGGGAGCGCGACCGGCGGCGCCGAGATTCAGTTGCTTGCGCTCCGTGAGGGCCTGCGAGCGCGTGGGCACGAGGTGCGCCTGATGTCCAGCCGCGTACACCGGGTGCCTGGGTTTCCCGTCCTGGCCGACTACACCTGCTTCGGGACGGACACGAAGCTGCAGGTGTTGTCACAGACGTTCAACCCCGACGCCTACCTCACCCTACGGCGTGTCTTGAACACGTTCCGACCCGACGTGGTCCACGTCCGCCTTTTCCTGTGGCAGCTCTCGCCAACCATCCTCCCGCTCCTGCGGAGCGTACCCAGCGTGTACCAGGCGGCCATGTACAAGCCGATCTGCCCCCTCGGGACGAAGCAGCTCCCCGATGGCACACCCTGTACCACACCGGCCGGGCGCGTCTGCCTGGACCAATGCCTCACGCCACAGACCTGGGCCGTGCTGATGCTCCAGCTTCAGCTCTGGAAGGTGTGGCGCGATGCCTTCCGGGCTACCGTCGTGCTCAGCACGGCGATGAAGGCCCGCATGGAAGCGGACCCGTTGTGCCCCGTCACACCGCTCGAGATCATCCACAACGGCGTCCCCGAACGCCCGATGCGCCCGCCCCTGGCCGGACCTCCCCGGGTGATGTACGCCGGGCGGCTGGTCCCGGAGAAGGGCATCGACGTGCTGATGCGAGCGTTTGCGCCCGTCTCTCAGCAGCTCCCCACGGCCGAGCTGCACATCGCGGGGATGGGCCCCGAGGAAGAACCTCTCCGTGCGCTCGCCGACCAGCTGGGCATCCAGGATCAGGTGCACTGGCTGGGCTACCTGTCGCGGGCCGACCTCGAAGCGCACTTTGACCAAGCCTGGGTGCAAGCTGTCCCCTCGCAGTGGGAGGAGCCCTTCGGCAACGTGGGTACCGAGGCACACATGCGAGGCACAGCGCTGGTGGCCAGCCGCGTGGGCGGCCAGATCGATATTGTGGACGAAGGCACCACCGGCTTCCTGATCTCGCCCACCGACGAGGCCGGGTGGACCCAGGCCTTGCTTCACCTGCTGAGCAACCGCGAGCGGGCCGAAGCCATGGGCCAGGCCGGGCGCCAGCGGGCCCTGGCACACTTCAGTGAAGACCGCTGCGTGGAGCGGTTTCTGGCCCTGTACGAGCGGATCCAGCACACTCCCGTCACCCACGCTTAGTCGCGATCACCGATGCCTCGCCTGCCCGACTTTATTGTGATCGGCGCCATGAAATGCGCGACGACCAGCCTCCATCAGTATCTGGACCAGCATCCCCAGATTGCGATGTCCCGTCCCAAGGAGCTCAGGTTCTTCGTGGAAGAGCATAACTGGCACCGGGGTGTGGACTGGTACGCCACGCATTTTGATGAGCAGGCCCTGTTGTGCGGAGAGTCGTCCCCAGCCTACACCAAATATCCCGTCTTCCAGGGCGCGCCCAAACGCATGCAGCAGGTCGTGCCCCATGCGCGGCTGATCTACCTCGTGCGCGACCCAATCCGACGGATCCTGTCCCACTACGTACACCGGGTAGTAGCCGGAACGGAAACACAACCCTTGGAGCAGGCACTGGCGGACCTAGACGATAACTTCTACGTCGTCCGCAGCCAGTATCACCGGCAGCTGACCCAGTACCTGGAGTATTACTCGAAGGATCAGATCCTCGTGGTGCTTACGGAGGACCTGCAAACCCAGCCGCGGGATGTGCTCCGTACGATCTTTACGTTCCTCGGCGCCGACCCCACGGTGCCGATCGACCACCCCGCGACGCAGTTCCACCAAACGCGCGACAAGCGGCGACCCACCGCCGCGGCCCGCGCCATTCACCAAACGGTGGACCGGGTGCTGGCTCCGCTCTCCGCGTCTACACGCTGGCATCTCAAGCGAGTGATCACGTGGCCCCTGACACGACCGGTGGAACGCCCTACCCTATCCCCCGAGCTGAACACACGACTGCGCGCGTACCTCCACACCGATGTGGAGGCACTCCGTGCGTTTACCGAACGGCCTCTCAGCGCTTGGAGCGGGCCTGCGCACGTCTCTTAGCTCTTCATGCTCATTTGGCGTACACCGTCTATGCTTCGCCTTGATTCCTTGATGACCCGTGAGCGCCGCATCCAGGCCACCGTGCTGGTCCTCGGCTTGATCCTGGTGGCGTTCAGCCTGATCGGGCGCCGGAACGCGGCCTGGCCCATCTTTTTGTGGGAGATGTACAGCCTCGACAGCGATCGTTATCCGCCTCCCACCTTTTCGGTCGTCCAGCTCCGGGTCACCGACGACAACGGCCAGTTGCATCGGCTCAGCGCCAGTGACTTGTTGGCGCCGGACCAACACAAGTTGCCCCAACAAGCCGTGGAGGGGGCTTTCGCGGGCCAGGACCTGGCCACCCAGGCCCGTTATCGGCGGTTTCTGGCTGTTGTGGCCGAGCAGGCTGTGGGTACCTCCGAGCTGCGCTGCCTGGAGGCCTGGCGCCTCACGTGGGAGGTAGATCCACTCGCTGTACCTCCGCTCGTCCGTGAGGAGCCGGCTCAGGAGCAGCTCGTGGGCCGCTTTGCGCCCAGGGCCGGAGAATCTGCAGCCTATGCTTCACCATGTCCGACGGCGCCATGACAACTCTCCGTGACCGACTCGCCCGCCTGCCCCAGGCGCTGGGAACGTGGCTGACAGCCCCCGCCCCCCATGCGGCCCAGCGGATGGGGCTGTTCCGCATCGTCTTTGCGCTGTTTTACCTGTGGCATCTAAGCCGGTACCACGCTGTAGCCGTGGCGTACTGGCCAGGAGAGCCCTTGCCCGTACTGGGCATTGCGTGGGTGCCGGACGGCCTGCCCGCGGCCGTGTACCTAGGACTTGAAGCTGTTGTGATCGGGCTGCTGGTGCTGCTGATGATCGGGCACCGCACACAACTGGTGACGGTGCTTCTGCTGGTGGTGGGCGGCTTCTATGAGGCCTTCTTCATCGCGCAACACTACGGAGGGTCCACGGTCTTCCTGACGGTCTACATCCCCCTGTTCATGGCACTGGCCGGATCGTGGGGCCGCGCGTACTCGCTCGATGCGTACCTACACGGCGGCCACCGCGAGGAAGCTCTGGCGCGGCCAGCGGAGGAGGGCTTTCACCTGATGCCGGTCCGGGCCACCTTGATCGTCGCGTCGGCGCTGTTTCTCTCGGCTGGGTTGCTAAAAGTGATGGCCGGTGGGACCTGGCTCACCTACACACGCATCATGCCTGACACCGTGCTACACGCGATCACCGAGAATGCAGCGGCAGGCTTACCCGTCGCCCCCATTGGCCGGTGGCTCTCCGAAGCCACGTGGCTCCACGACCCCTTGCGCTACGGCGTCGTGGCCTTCGAGAGCCTGTTCTGGCTGGCCCTCTTTGGAGGCCGGCTGCGGCTGCTGATCTTCGGCGCAGCCTTGCTGTTCCACTCTCTGAACGGCATCTGGGTGAACGTGACCTTCACGCCCTTCTTGGTGTTCTACCTCATGTTCGTCGATTGGGAAGCGTGGAAGCAGCGGCTCGGACGTGTACTCCCGTCCGTTCCACGCTGGCCAACGCTCCCCTCAGCCGTCTTGGTAGGGGGCAGCCTTGTACTCGCGCTGACAGCCGCCGCCAGTTGGAACCTCCATCCGGGCCTACGCGACGTGGTCAGTGTGGGCGGCCTGCTCACCGAAGAGACCCTCATGTACCCGGTCTTGCCGATTGCCCTCTTCATGATCGGGCGTGCTCTGGTGGGGGCCCCAAAAACACGCAGCACAACCACCCGCCCCTCAAAAGAGGCGCCCAAGGCGGGCACAGCGCCCGCTTGATCATCGTTCGTTGACACGCCCTTCAATTTCTCTGTTATGTCCGCTTCCTCTTCACAGCCGGGTTTCTCCGTCGTCGTCGTGACGCCCGAGCGCTTTCGCAACATTCGTCAGACGGTCCGCCATCTGCGGGCGCAGACCGTCCGCGAGCAGATCGAGCTCCTCATCGTGGCCCCGACGCAGGAGGCGGTGTCTGACCATGAGCCGCATGAGCTGGCGGGCTTTCACAGCGTGCGCATTCTGCCGGACGGGCCTATCGACAATGTAGACGCGGCAGCCTCCGTGGGCATCCTCGCCGCTCGGGCCACAGCCGTGGCATCCATCGAAGACCATGCCTTTCCCGATGCGCTCTGGGCAGAAGCCCACATGCAGGCGCACGCCGAGGGGGACTGGGCCGTGGTCGGGTCGCTGATGAAAAACGCCAACCCCGATAACCCGCTGAGCTGGACCAACCTGCTCATCGCCTACGGCTTTTCGATGGAGCCGGCGCAGGGCGAGCAGGCCACGATCGCAGGACACAACGTGTCCTACAACGCGGCGGTGGTGCAAGCCTATGGCGAGCGGCTCCCAACGATGCTCACGCGGGGTGGCGGACTGATCGAAGACCTCAAGGCCAACGGCCATCGGTTTTACCTGGCCTCCGAGGCGCGGATCTACCACGTGAACCCGTCCAGCCTAGCCTCCACGGCCGACCTTCGCTTCAGCGCAGGCCGCCTCTACGGAGCCAACCGAGCCAAAGAGGAAGGGTGGAACGGCATGAAGCGCGCCCTCTACACCGCAGGCGGGCCCCTCATCCCGCTTGTTCGCTTCAAACGGCTGCGAGAGGAACTGTTCGGCCACGGGACGCGGCAGCACCTCGTCCCGAAGGTATTTCCCGCCCTCCTGCTCGGCCTCGTCTTCGACGGCCTCGGCCAGATGGCGGGCTATGCGCTGGGCCCCGGTGAGGTGGAGAAGAAGCTCTCCAACTTCGAGATGGACCGCTACCAGCACCTCGACACCAAGGACCAAGACACCTTCGCCGACGTGCTACGCTGACGACGAGGGGGGCGCGGCGCCACGCAATGACGAGGCGATGCGCCACACGTCGGCCAGCGCTTGCCGGCCGCCGGGCATCCCTACCCACGTCAGCACGTACGTCAGGCCGAAGACGCCTGCGTCTGCCGCCGTGGCCACGATCAGGGGCCAGCCTGCCGGCGGCTCAAACGCGATCGTGGCGGCTACGGCCACGAGCGAAGCTACAAGTGGACGCCAGACGGCCCACCACAGGTCACGCCCGCTCAAGGACGAGGTACGCAGGCAGTAGCGGAGCTCCGGCCAGAGGAGCAGCGCCGTGGCCATGGTGAATCCAGTGGCCACCCCTACGGGGCCCCACATCACCCCGACCGAGACGGCCACGATCAGCACCGGCGCATGGATCAGACTCCATTGAAGCTGTCGCCGGGTCTGACCTTCTGAGAGATACAGCCATGGCGTGAGCTTGGTGACCGTCCGCAAGAACGCGTTGACGCTCAGGATTTTGAGCAGGAGGACGGCGCCGAGCCACTGATCGCCGAGCAAGATGAGCACCACGTCGTGGGTCTCGGCAAAGATGAAGGCCACGGTGGGCATGGACACGGCAAGCACGAGGCCGGCGCCGCTTTGGAAGTAGCGCCGCAGGGCCACGGGCTCCGTTTGGACGCGGCTGAGCCCAGACACCGCCACCGTGTCGAGAGGCTTGTAGAGCTGGTACAGTGGGAAGATGGACCACCGGTAGGCGTTGTCGTACAAGCCCACAGCCGTCGGGCCGCTGAAAAAGCCCACCAGCACCCGGTCCAGGTTGCGGCTCACGTGGTTTAGGATCGTCGAGCCGCTGTACTGAAACCCGTACGAGACCATGCGCTGCACGCCGCTCTCTGGGGACGGCTCCGAGGCACCGGCACGGCGCGGCTGCCAGCCAGCCGATAGCCACGCGCCTCCCGCATGGATGAGGTGGGTCACCACGAACTGGAGCACGAGCGCCCAATACCCCAGGCCAGCCACCGCCGCCCCGATGCCCACCGCCATCCCCGTCGTGACGCCGGCCACGTCGATGGCGGCCAGGGTCCCAAACCGCTGGGCGCGGGTCAGCAGCGCGCGATGCTGGGCTGCCAGGCCCAGCGCTACGAGGCCGACGGCCACCACGAGCGTCATCTCCAGGAGGCGGACCTCATCATAGAACCAGGCGAGGACGGGGGCCATCGCACACACGAAAAGCCCGATGAGCCCACTTAGCTTCGCATTGAGCCAGAACAGGGCGCTGGCCTCACCGTGCGTCAGCTCCTCTCGGTGAACCACGGCCATCGGCAAGCCGAAATTTCTGACGCTCTGGATGAGCGCCGTCAGCGACATCACCATCGCCAGCAGACCGAAGTCTTCGGGGGTGAGGAGGCGAGCCAGGATCATCGCCGCCCCGACCCCCAGCACCGCCTGGACCGCCTGGGCGGTGACCGTCAGGAAACCACTGCGGACCGATCTGCTCTCCAGGCCCTCGCGCAAGGCCGCGGGGTCAAGCAAGCGATCGGCCGAGGGATCGGACGGGCGAGGGACCTCCGGAGGAGAAGACGCGGAGGAATCAGGCGACATCGGGATGGCCAGCAGGCGTGACGAATGGTGAACGCGAGCGACCGCAGGGGGCCGAGGAGTAGGGCCGTCTTCCACACCCCGCACAGGCCTCGCATCACGGACACGGAGAGGGCGCAAGATACGAGGTGACCGCCGCTTTTCGGAGCGTGCCCTAGCGTTTACGCCAGATGCGAAGTCCAGCCCCTCCGTACGTGGTGGGTCGGATGCGCCAAAGACGCGGTCTGGCCATGCAACCTTTACCGTTCATGGAGCGTGGGCAGGCCGCCGCCCTCTTGAGGCGTGTCTAACTTGGCTGCTCACCCCCCGTCCGAGCCGCCCCGGCACACACCAGGACCCGCTAGCCGAGCCCCTGCACAGACCGGCGGTGGCGGAGATGAACCCGTATCACCACGCTGAAGAACGCCTCCATCATGGCCCTCGCCTTCTCTGTTGTCGTCCCCACCTACAACCGCCCGGAGGCGTTGGCCCGCTGCCTGGGTGCCCTGGCGGCGCTGGACTATCCTCCCGATGCGCTGGAGGTCGTGGTGGTCGATGACGGGAGCCACATGGACCTGCGCCCGACGGTGCAGGCGGTGCAAGGCCGTCTCCCGTGTCGCTTGGTCCAGCAAGCCAACGCTGGCCCAGCGGCAGCTCGCAACGCAGGAGCCCGCGCGGCCACTCATCCCTACCTGGCCTTCACAGACGATGACTGCTGCCCAGAGCCCAGCTGGCTTCGGGCCCTAGCTGATACGTTGGAAGCTACACCGGGCGCCCTGGCTGGAGGCCGGACCCTCAATGTGCTGGGGGGTAACCCCTATGCCGCCACCAGCCAGCTTCTCGTAAGCTACCTGTACGACTACTACGCAGATCGCACCGACGGCCTCCGCTTCTTCACCTCGAATAACTTCGCCATGGCCCGAGACCGGTTCATCGAACTTGGAGGATTCGACGAGACGTTCCCTCTGGCGGCCGGCGAGGACCGCGAGTTCTGCTACCGGTGGGGGCGCCGAGGCTGGCCGCTTCGCTACACGGACCAAGCGGTTATCCGGCATGCTCACACCATGACCCTGCACGGGTTCGTCCGGCAACACCTCGCTTACGGACGCGGGGCGTACCACTTTCGGCAACTGCTGTCCCAGGAGGAACAGACGGCCTTGCGCGTCGAACCGCTGTCGTTCTACCTCAACCTCCTGCTGTCCCCACTGCGCTACGACGAGGGCCGCGGGCGGCTGCGCCAGATGGCGCTCCTCTTCCTCTCACAGGTGGCCAACGTGGCCGGGTTTTTCGCGGAGCAACGGCAGCAGGCGGCGCCCTAGCGGCGCCCTAACCGCGCCAGCGCGCGGCGTCGATGATCGACCACAGGTGGACCACCCAGCCCAGAAGCACGACCCACAACACAGCGGCCATCACGAACATGAAGGCGGCCTTGATAATCCGGCCTTGCAACAGCTGGCCGAGGCCCGGGACAAAGAAGCTACAGAGGGCGGCGATGACGTTGCCGGCTGAGCCGGCGCCAACAGTGGCGGCCATGGTCGGAGTCAATGATGAGTAGGATGCGTACCCCCGTGCCTACGAGACCTCCCCCCTGATTTGTTACACCGAAACCCCGCATCCGGGCCCAGATTCACACCCCGGTGGGGGTCCAGATATTCTTCACCTGGGTGGCCGCCTGCAGGAACCCCTCGCCCTGGCCCTGCACGGAGTCGGCCCAGTCGGTGGGGAGGCCGTAGCTGACCCACGTGCGCTTCATGTTGACGGCGGAGCGCGCCTCCACCTCGCGGCTGCCCAGCGCATCGCCGAAGTACCAGCAGGCATCCACGTCTTCGTGCTCCACAAGCGTCTTCGTGAGATGATCGCGGTCCCCGGTGACGATGTTGATGACGCCGCCGGGCAGATCGGACGTCTCCAGCACCTGGTACAGGTCCGTAGCGGCCAGTGGGTGGACCGGTGAGGGGATGACGACCACAGTGTTGCCACGCGCGATGGCCGGTGCTACGAGCGACGTGAACGCCAGGAGTGGGGCCTCATCTGGGCAGGCGATCCCGATCACCCCCACCGGCTCGTGGAGAGCCACCACGACGCCATACAGCGTCGTCTCTTGCACCGTCCCGCCGTACTTGTCAGCCCAGGCGGCATAGGTGAAGAGGCGGTCCAGGCTGAGATCCACCTCTCGGCGGGCAGCCTTCTTAGCGCGGCCGGTCATCAGGCGGAGGCGCTCGGCAAATTCGTCGGCGCGGGCCTCCAGGTTTTCGGCCAGGTAGTAGAGGATCTGAGCCCGGTTGTGCGGCGTGCGCTGGGCCCACCCTTTGGCTTTGTGGGCCGCCTCGACGGCGTTACGGATGTCTTTGCGGTTGCCCTCCCCCGCGTAGCCCACCACGCGCCCCTTGGGGGTCGTCACCGGGTAGCTGTACGCGCCATCCGGTCTCCGCTGCTTCCCGCCGATGTAGAGCTTGGCCGTCCGGTCGATGCCGTCGGCCGGGGGGCTACCGTTGACGGCGGCCGGGCCGCGGGGCGTAGCGGCCCCCCAGTCACTGGGCGTGGCCGTCAGGTCGGGGCGAGGGCGGGGGCGCCACCGGGGGCGGACGTAGGCGTACAGGCCTTCGCGACCGCCCTCGCGGCCGTACCCGCTCTCGCGGTACCCCCCGAAGCCGCTGGCGGCGTCGAACAGGTTGGTGCTGTTGATCCACACGGACCCTGCCTTGATGTGGTGGGCCACCTCGAGCGCTACATTTATATTCTCGGTCCACACACTGGCCGCTAGTCCATAGCGTGTGTTGTTGGCCAAGGCGATGGCCTCGTGCGGAGTCCGAAACGTCATGGCCACCAGCACGGGGCCGAAGATCTCTTCCTGCACCACCGTAGAGGCCGGCGATACGTCGGTGAGTAGCGTCGGGGGATAATAGCAGCCCGTCTCCGGCATGGGCAGATCCGGCTGATAGAGGGTCGCGCCCTCGGCTACACCGCGTTGTACCCACTGGTCGATCTGTGCCACCTGGCTCGGATTCACCACCGCCCCGATGTCGATGGCTTTGTCAAGCGCATCGCCCACACGCAAGCGGGCCATGCGAGCCCGCAGCCGCTCCAGGAAAGACTCGGCCACGGATTCCTGGACCAGGAGACGGCTGCCTGCGCAGCAGACCTCTCCCTGATTGAACCAGATGGCATCCACCAGCCCTTCGATGGCTCCGTCGAGGTCCGCCTCCTCGAACACCACATAGGGCGACTTCCCCCCCAGCTCCAGAGACAGCCGCTTGCCAGTGCCAGCGGTAGCTCGGCGGATGATCCGACCCACCTCCGTGGACCCGGTGAAGGCGACCTTGTCCACATCAGGGTGCGCCACCACAGCCTTGCCGGCCTCGTCGCCTCCCGGCAGGATGTTGAGCACCCCCGGCGGCACGCCAGCGGCATGCGCCACTTCAGCAAACAGAAGGGCGGTGAGAGGCGTGAACGGCGCGGGCTTGAGCACGACCGTGTTGCCCATAGCCAACGCCGGGGCCACCTTCCACGCCAACATGAGGAGTGGGAAGTTCCATGGGATGACCTGGCCCACCACGCCGATGGGCTCGTAGCTCGGTAGCGCCTCGTCCATGATCTGCGCCCACCCTGCGTGGTGATAGAAGTGACGGGCCACCAGCGGAATGTCCAGATCGCGACTCTCGCGGATGGACTTTCCGTTGTCCATCGACTCCAGGACCGCGAAGAGACGGGCATGCTTCTGGATGCCCCGAGCCAGCGCGTAGAGAATGCGCGCTCGCGTGCGCCCCGGGGTACGGCTCCAGCTCTTGAAGGCCTTACGGGCCGCCTTCACCGCCACCTCAACATCGGCCTGGCTGGCGTCGGCCACCTCGGCCAGCAGATCCCCCGTGACGGGACTAGTCACCTGCAACACGCCCCCCTGCACCGGAGCCTGCCACTGGCCGCCGATGAACAGGTCGAACCGACCCTCATGCGCCTCCAGCCAAGCATGAGCAGCGGCAGACGACTCTGGAGCGGGACCGTAAGGCAAAGTGGCGTAGAGATCGGCGACGGACATGAGAGGGAGCAGCTGATGACAAAAGGGCGGGCCAACCCGTGGGAAACCTGCCGTTCGTAGCCCCCATCACGGGGCCGGTTCCGGGGCTCGTAAAATGGCTGCAACCGTCGGGGCCTCCCCGAAGCCTGGCTTGACTCTGGGCGTGGCCAAGCCGACGTTCTCGGCGTGACTCCCACTCCTTCTTCTGCGCACACCATGTCCTCTTCCGTTGCCGACCTACGCAAAGAGTACACCCGCGACGGGCTCCACGAGTCGGATGCCCAGGCCTCGCCCTTCGAGCAATTTCGGGCGTGGTTTGACGAGGCGATGGCCTCGGACCAGGTGATGGAGCCCAATGCCATGACGCTCTCCACCGCCACACCCCAGGGAGCTCCGTCCGCCCGCATCGTCTTGCTCAAGGGGTTTGATGCCCACGGATTCGTCTTTTACACCAACTACGACAGTCGCAAGGGGCGGGAACTGGACGCCAACCCACAGGCCGCCCTCACCTTCCATTGGGACCGGCTGGAACGACAGGTGCGCATCGAGGGGACGGTTGAACGGATTGCCCCGGAAGCCTCCGACGCGTACTTCCAGAGCCGTCCACGTGGCAGCCGCTTGGGCGCCTGGACCTCGCCGCAAAGCCAGGAGATCGCAGACCGGACGGTGCTGACCGACCGCCTGGCGGCTATGCAAGAGCGCTTCACCGAAGATGAGCCGGTGCCGCGACCGCCACACTGGGGAGGCTACCGCGTCCGGCCACACACCATTGAGTTCTGGCAAGGCCGCCGCAGCCGCCTCCACGACCGGCTCTGCTACCGAGTGCAGGAAGACCAATCATGGACGCTTGTCCGATTGGCCCCCTGAGAGGGCGTTGAGATTCTGCTTCGGGGCCGCGCAAGGCCCGCCGGCGGTTTAGGGCGGCGCCAGACGGCTTCGACGGGCCTCCAGCCCGCCTGCACCGCCTTCCCCGTCCTGAGCCGATGCGCTCGCGCTCACCAGCACGGTGTCTTGTTGGGTGCTCTAAAAATCGACGACCCCCACCTGGGACAGGTACGAAAAGGCCTCGATCTCCGTTAACAGGGAGACCGAGGCCTTTACTAGGTACTGAAAGCCTACAGACGCGATGAATCGCAAAGATTCTCTAACCGTGTGTAACTCTCACCACATCCTCCCGTAGAGGTACTTGTGTCTTCCGATGAGTGGATGCAAGGGCACCGCTTCGATTTCGACCGCGCAACTTCGAAATCAGGCGGTGCCCTTCGTCATGTAGGGCAATACCGCCTGCGGCAGTCTCCATGGGCGCGTGGTGGGGAACGCTCTGGATACGTGTATAAGCTCCTCGCTGAATGTAGGGCACACGCTCTTTGTATTGCAAGGCACCTTTTCGCTTTTCATTCAGCCCGCTTATGGCGGAAGGGTACGCAGGCGCAGTGGCACGTACCGATGAGCGGTGAGGACCTCCACCTCCGGCCTGGTCACGACACGCCAAGCCGGGCTGGTGAGCGCCCCCGCCGCCGTCCGGCGAAAGGTGGCGCGTAGGAAAAACGACTTGCGCGGACGACGTGCAGCCCCGTCAAAGGAAAAGCTCCCCCAGTGAAACACCCAGGTGACCCTGGCTGGGTCCAGTCCCAGGTGGCGACCTATGTGCTCAGCGAGGTAGCGGGCATCCGTCAGCGTGGATGGACCTGTGTTGGCGGCCAGCTCACGGATGACAAGGGTATGGGGCCGGGTCTTCTCATCTGAAGACGGATAGACCTGAACCTGACATCGCGACTCAGTGGCGTAGCCGCGCCAGGTGATCAGCGTATCCGCAACGGGTTGGGAGCACACAGGGCGAGCCGGAAGTACGGCGAGGAAGGCCACCCCGAGCAGGGTCAGACGCATGGGCGGTGCATATCAACATCGAGGAAAGCCCCCAGACGGCCGACGGCCCCTGCTGTAACCTGCACCCATGCCCTTTTTTAGGCGCTCAGCCCCCTTTTTAAAAAATCTGAACTTTTTTTGGCGGGACGTGACACCTTTTCGGAAGAAACGACGCTTTTATAGACAGAGCGCATTGATACGCAGATCGCTCTTCTGATGGTGGGTACGAGGCCTGGCTCCAGGATGGGGGAGCCAGGCCTCACTCTTTTCCAGCGAGCCGTGCCCCTTGCAGGAGCATGCCTGAGCGACTCAGCTGCGCTCACGGGTGCGGCCCGTGTCTGTCTGAGTGGGCTCATCGAGGTCGAACCCCTCGATCTCATCGAGCAAGCTCACGCTGGGTGAGAAGACATCCTCCAGTTCCTCGACGGAGGCTTCGGTCTCTTCCACCTCACTGAGCAGGGTGTCGAGTTGGAAGGTGATCTCCTCTGGGTTACGCAGCGTCATGGATTGCTCATGGATGTACTTCGTGACATCCTCGATCGTAGCCAGCTGCGCCTCGATGATCTCCTGGTTCTCACTGCTGCGCTTGAACCGGTCGAGACGCTGCTCCAGGATCTTGAGCCGACGCTGCTTGATGGAGCGGACGCGGGGCGAATCGTCCTGGATGTCATCGCGCAAGGAGGCAATGGCGCGCGCTACCTCCTGCTCCGTTGTGCTCTGACTGAACTGCTCGTAGCGCTCCTTCTGGTTGAGGAGGTTGAGGTACGAATCCAGCAAGCCGTCAATCTTCTTGAGGTGGCTGTCCAGCAGTCCCTGCGAGGCGTAGCTCAGCTTGCGATAGTTGTTCTCGATCTCCTTCTCAATCCTCCGAAGGCGGGCGTAGCGGCGCTGGTTGTACTTGGACAGCAGCTGAAAAATCTCCTTCTGCGAGGGCGGCTTGGCGTGCTCGGCGGCCATGCGTGCCCGGATGGCCCGCCGGAATCGCTCTTGACGCGGTACAATCCCCAAATACATCAACTCGGCGGCAGCCGCGAGGATGAGGACAATATTGAACACCTCAGGCTGTGCCCCAATGAGCACGGCCGTGAGCATGGCCATGATCAGGAACGCCAGATTCCACGGGTTGAGGAAGGCTTCCTTGGTGTAGTTGATGTCCGATGCGTTCATGCAGGCGGTGCGTCCACAGCGTAAGTGACGGCACGTGACGGCGCTGAGGTTAGCGCCGCATCCGGCCGATGGTCTTCTCGGGGGGCTTCTCCGCCGCCGCAGCGCGTGGCGACGTGTCGGTGGGCGGGGGGGCCTCCACGGCAGCCTCATCGTCGGAGTCGGCGCGTCCGATGGTGCGCTCGCGCTGAGGGACCCCCATCTCCATCTTGAACTGACGGACGAGGTCGAGTGCTTTGGCCTTCTGGAGGGCCTCTTCATCCTCGGGGGTCACCGTACCCGGCGCCGGGCGGGCGGCCTCGGTACGTAGTGCTTCCTCTTCGAGGGCCACCTCGGTGCGGGCCTCATGGCGCAGCGTCTCCATAGCGAGGCGCTCCAGGGACTCAGCGTTGGCGCGCAGCAGATCGGCAGCCGAGGTCGTCAGAGACGCCATCGTGGCCGAGATCTTGCGCTTCTTGTCCAGCTCGCGCACGCGGGCCTTCATCTTCTTCAAGGCCCGGAGATGGGCCTTCTCTTCATCCTTGATGCGCTGATACTCTTCCGGCGACATGGGCTGTGTCCGTGGCTGGAGGAAGGGTCGACGTCGAAGGGGGACGAAACTACTGGGTGCGCTGGCGTCCCAGCGTCTTGCCGCCTTGCTCGGCCTCGCGCTCGTCGGGTAGGTCCACACGGCCCGCGCTGTCCTGAGCGGCAGCCTCGGTGTCACCCACGCCCATCTCGAGCTTGAACTGCTTGACGAGCTCGGCGGCGCGGATGGTCTGCGCGTCTTCTTCGATGCGGATGGTGTCTGTATCGATCGAGTCCAGCGCTAGCTCCATGCGGGCCTCGTTGCGTGCGGTCTCCTCGTTGATGCGGTTCAGCATTTCGTCGTGCGTCTGGTCCAGACCAGACACCTCGAACTGCTCCAGCGCGTCAGCCACCTTGGACTGCCACTGGGCCCGCTCGTGCGCACGCAGGGCCTCTTTGGCCTCTTCAATCTTGCGCTCTTTCTCGCGCATGAAGGCTTTCTTGACCTGGAGGGCTTTGTCATAGGCCGCCGAGGCGTACTTGAGCTGCTCTTTGGTCCGCTCCAGCGTCTCGCGATGCTGCTCCAGCTTGACCGCATACTGCTGCGCAATGTCGTCACGCCCAGCTTGGATGCCCGCCTTGATCTTGGCCGTCAGGTCCGCCACGGCGCGCTCCTCACGGTTCACCTCCTTCTGCAGAAGCATCACATTGGCCTTCACCGTCGCGATGTTCTCGTTCATCTTGGGGACCTGATCGTTCAGCTCCCGGATGTTCTGTTCGAGGATAAGCTTAGGATCTTCGAGGGCCGAGATGGCACCGCCAAAGATGGAACGCAGCCAGCGTGAAAAACGAGACCAAACGGACATGGCGTGGGGAAGTAGGATAAAACTGGAGTGGATCGCACCTGGCAATATAGCGATCGTGCCCGGTGTTAACGAGCCCGGCCGGTGGAAAGATGCAAGGTGATTAGGTATTTGCGCTTAGTGCGCCGCCCAGCGCCCCATGATCAGCCGGGCCCTTGGCCACTACACCCAACGAGACCGCAGGACGTGACCAAGGGGGCTCAGCACGGTCCGCCCTAGTGTGCACGGCGTGCTACCCGGCTCTGCTACCCTGCTCAAGACAACCCCTGGCCACCTTGCCACTGTCCATCCGCATATCGGTCCAAGAGGCGTGGACGCTGGGGGCGGGGCTCTTCAGCAAACCGGAAAGCCTGCAGAACGGCATGACGCAGGGGCTCGTGCTCGGCTGCACGGCGGCCATGGAGCAGAGCCAGCACCTCGCCGGGCTGAACGGAGTCGCCAGGCTTCTTGCACAGCGTGATCCCGGCCGTCGGGTCTACGCGGTCTTCCTTGGTTCGGCGTCCAGCGCCTAGATCAACGGCGGCCCATCCCAGAGCCAGGGCATCGAGGTCGGCCACGTGGCCCTCGGCTTCGGGGGGCGCCACCACCTCAGCCACCGGGGCCGCACCGGGGCGTTGCTCTGGGTTGTGAAGCATAGACACATCGCCGCCTTGGGCCTCGGTGATCTCGACCAACTTGTCGAAGGCCCGCCCATCGGCAATGGCTTGTTCGGCGAGGGTGCGTCCAGCCTGCCACGAGTCCGCTCGGCCGCCCAGGTACAGCATTTCGCCCGCCAGGGTCAGGGTGACCGTCATGAGATCATCCACCTGCGCCCCTTGGAGGCACCGGATGCTCTCGACCACTTCGGGCCAATTGCCAATCCCGGTACCGAGTGGCGTGTTCATGTCGGTGAGCCACGCCACGGTGGGGGTACCCGCCTGGGTACCGATGGCCGCCAGCGTCTCGGCCAGCCGACGCGCCTCGGCCTCCGTCTTCATGAACGCACCGCGTCCACACTTGACGTCCAGCACCAGCGCGTCAATCCCTTCGGCCAGCTTCTTGCTCATGATCGACGCCGCGATGAACGGGATGCACTCGACGGTAGCCGTAACATCACGCAGGGCATACAGCTTCCGATCGGCCGGTGCAATCTCCTCGGTCTGCCCGATGAGGACCGCCCCGATAGCGGCCAGTTGGCGTCGGTAGACGTCGAGCCCAAGCTGGGTCTGGAAACCGGGAATGCTCTCTAGCTTGTCCAGCGTGCCACCGCTGTGCCCGAGGCCACGCCCCGAAATCATAGGTACGGGCACGCCACAGGCGGCTACGATGGGCGCCAGGATGAGCGACACCTTATCGCCCACGCCGCCCGTCGAGTGTTTATCGACCTTCGTGCCGGGGAGGGCGCTGAGGTCCAGCACCTCGCCCGAGTGCAGCATTGCGTCGGTGAGCGCGTGGGTCTCTGCCTCGTCCAATCCCTGAAGGAACGCGGCCATCAGAAACGCGCTCATTTGATAGTCCGGCACCTGGCCAGCCGTGTAGGCCTGGATGAGCGCCTGAATGTCGGCAGCGGCCAGCGGCTGACCGTCGCGCTTGGCCTCGATGAGCCGAACCGGGTGGAGGGCAGGCATAGGTCAGCGAGCGAACGGGACAAAGACGACGAAAGGCGGGCTGCAGGGGCAACCCACCTCTCGGAACGCGAAACGAAAGCGGAACGCGGCCTGCCGAGGCGGCCACGCGAGCGGGTCAGTCGCTCTTCTTGCCGTAGCGACGGCGGAATTTCTCAACGCGCCCGGTCGTGTCCAGCAACGCCGAGCGGCTGCCGGTGTAGAACGGGTGGTTGGTCGAGTCCACGTCCGACACGTAGGTCTCGACGTTCATCGTCGAGCGCGTCTGGAACTCGTCCCCGTTGGCGAGCCGCACCGTAATCAGCTTGTACTCAGGATGGAGATCGTTTTTCATCGTATCGAAGAAGTAAACGGTTTGCACAGTCTCCTAATATAAGGCACGTGCGTGAAGGCACCAAGTGAAGAGGATGTGGGGATCAATGGCCCCCGTCCCGGCTCATCAGCCCCGCGACCTGGGAAACGGATCGTCGGACGTCTGCCGGTTTGACCGGCCAAGGGGTCTCCTGGCCTGCACTTCACGTGCTTGTAACAATGAGCAGGTCCTTGCCGTACGGGCCAATCGTCCTTTGCCACACTCCGCTGCCATGTTCTCCCACTACGTCAAGACGAGCCTCCGCGCCCTTCGCCGGTCCAAGACGCATACGACCATCAACCTGCTCGGGCTCACGTTGGGTCTGCTCTGTGCCACCCTGCTCTTCCAAAAGCTTCGGTACGAGACCAGCTTTGACACCCACCATCCAGATCCCGAACGCACCTTCCGGATTGTCCACGAGGATACTGAGTTTGGCGATAGCGACTTCAATCGGGGCACCCCCTATCCGCTGGCGGCGGCCTTCCGCGAGGCCTTCCCCGAAGCCGATCGGGTGGTGCTCGTGGACCGCAACTTCGGCCGGCTGGTCATCGCCGTGGAACATCCGGAGGGACGCATCGACCGGTTCCGCGAGGAGGGCACCTTTGCGTTGGCCCAGCCCGGCTTCTTCGACCTCTTCGGCTACGAGTGGCTGGCGGGCGACCGCGAGACGGCTCTCGACGGGCCCTACACGGCGGTGATCTCGGTCTCGCGCGTGGCCAAGTATTTTGGGGCCGATACGCCCCCGGCGGAGGCCGTGGGCCGCCTGTTCAGGTTCAACAACATGGTCGACCTCACCGTGACGGGCGTGGTGGGCGATCCAGCCCCGGCCAACTCGATGCCCCTGCATGGCCTCGTGTCGTTCAACCTCGGGGAATCCTACGACCGCATCAACGACAACTGGGGCAGCGTCTCGTCCGGGGTGCAGACGTTCGTGCGCCTGCGCGAAGGAACGTCGGAGGCCACCGTGGAGGCCCGGCTCCCTGACTTCGTGGCTCAGCACTGGGACGCCGAGCGGGCGCCCACGCTTCACTACGAGCTACAACCCATCCGGACGCTGCACACCGACGATCGGTATGGCGTTGATGGCAGCTACACGATGCCGAAGAGTGACCTCGTGGCCTTGGGAGCCATCGGGATTCTGCTGCTGCTGACGGCCTGCATCAATTTCGTCAACCTGAACACGGCGCTCGTTTTCCGGCGGGCCAAAGAGGTGGGCGTGCGTAAGGCGGTGGGAGGTACGCCTGGCCAGATCATCGTCTACTTCATGACCGAGACCGCGCTCGTCACGGCGTTTGCACTCGCCCTCGCACTGCTGCTGACCAACCCGGTGCGTGGGCTCATTGAGCCATTCTTCGGCGATAGCCTGGCCGTCAACCTGTTTGCGGACCCCGGGCTCGTGGCCTTCGCGCTCGGCACCGGAGTGCTGCTGACCGTCCTTTCTGGCTTCTATCCCGCCTGGCTGTTGAGTCGACTCCGGGCCAGCGAGGTGGTCAAGGGGCAGCTCCGCACACCGGGCGGCTTCTTGAACGTGCGCCGCGGCCTCGTTGTCACGCAGTTCGCCATCTCGCAGATCCTCGTCATCGGTACGCTGGCGGCACTCTACCAGACGCAGTACCTCCGCACGGCGCCCCTCGGCTACGAAACGAGCGCCGTGGTCGAGTTTGACATCCCCCAAGAGCGAGAGGGGGTTGACCTGGACACCTTCGTGGCACGCCTGGTCGCACACGGCCCCATCGAGCAGGCCACGCTCTCCAACTCGGGCGCCACCTCCAACAGTACCTGGCTCGGCGACTTCAATTTCGAGAAAGAAGGCCAGCAAATCGAGAATGACGCCCACATCAAGCTGGTCGAGGAAGACTACCTGGAAACCTACCGGATGCGGCTCCTCGCTGGCCGCGACTTCGTGCCGGGTGACAGCTCAGGGATTCTCGTAAACGAGGCCATGGTCCGCCTCATGGGGTACGACGCTCCGGCTGAGGCCCTGGGCACCCCACTCGAATTCTGGGATTGGGGCGGGACCGTGACGGGCGTGGTCCAGGATTTCCACACCCGCTCGCTGCACGAGGCCATCGAACCCACGATCATCGTGGTCGCCACTGACTACGCCTTCGTAGGAGCGGCTCGCATCCAGATGAACGACCGGGCCGAGGCCCTCGCTGCCATCGAGGATGTCTGGACGGATGTCTTCCCCAACCACCTCTTTGAGGCCCATTTTTTGGACGACACCATCGCCGACCTGTACGAAAGTGAGGAGCACGTTCAGCGTACCGTCAATGCCTTCGCCTTCGTGGCGATCGTGATCGGCTGTATCGGGCTTTTCGGGCTGGTCAGCTACATCACGGCCCAACGAGCCAAGGAGGTCAGCGTGCGCAAGGTGCTGGGCGCCTCCACGGGTCACATCGTCGGCCGCTTCACCCGCGAGTTCGTGATCCTGGTGGTGCTTGGATTCATCGTCGCGGCGCCGGTGGCCTTCTTCACGCTGCGCGGGTGGCTCTCTGATTACGCCTACCGCATTGACCTGGGCCCCGGGCTTTTCCTGACGGGCTTTGCGGTGTCGCTGGTGGTGGCGCTGGCCACCGTCGGGGCGAAAACGTATCGCGCCGCCTCCGCAGACCCGGCGTCGACGCTGCGCGCGGGGTAGCCCCCGTCAGCACCGAACGGTCGCGGCAGAGGATGGCCAGGCTCGGGCCTGCGATGAGCGTGCTCTCGCCGATTTTTCACACGCCCGTAACAATGCGTGAGGGGCTACGTTATGGAGCCATCACCCTCTGCTCTATGCTGCTGCCATGCTCTCCCACTACGTCAAGACCAGTGTCCGCGCCCTGAGCCGGTCTAAGACCCACACCGTCATTAACCTACTCGGGCTCACGCTGGGTCTGCTCTGTGCCACCTTGCTGTTCCAGAAGCTGCGCTACGAGACCAGCTTCGACACCCACCACCCGGCCCCTGAGCGCACCTTTCGGGTGGTTCACGAGGATACAGAGCACGGCCAGCGTGACTTCAACCGGGGGACGCCCTACCCGTTAGCGGCGGCCTTCCGCGAAGCCTTCCCCGAGGCCGACCGGGTGGTGATTGTGGACCGCAACTTCGGCGCGCTGGTCATCGCGGTGGAGCGGCCGGAGGGCCGTATCGACCGCTTCAGCGAGGCGGCCACCTTCGCGCTAGCGCAGCCGGGCTTCTTCGACCTCTTCGGCTACGAATGGCTCGCGGGCGACCGCGAGACGGCCCTCGACGGACCGTTCACGGTCGTGCTCTCAGCCTCGCACGTGGCCAAGTACTTCGGCGCGGATACGACACCAGCGGACGCCTTGGGACGGGTCATCTCGTTCAACAACATGGCTGACCTGACGGTGTCCGGCGTCGTGGCGGACCCACGCCCGACCAGCTCGATGCCGATGCACGGCATCGCGTCGCTCAACCTCGGCGAATCCCTCAATCGGATTGGCGACAACTGGGGCAGCGTGGCCTCGGGCGTGCAAACGTTCGTACGCCTGCGCGAAGACGCCTCCGTGGCAGACGTCGAGGCCCGTCTCCCGGCGTTCGTGGCCCAGCACTGGGATGAGGAGCGAGCCACCATCCTGCACTACGGCCTGCAGCCACTCACCACCCTCCACAGCGACCCGCGCTACGGCAATGATAACGGCTACACCACCACCCAGAGCGATGTGTGGACCCTCGCTGCGATCGGGATGCTGTTGCTGCTAACGGCCTGCATCAATTTCGTCAACCTGAACACGGCGCTTGTCTTCCGGCGCGCCAAGGAAGTGGGGGTACGCAAGGCGCTGGGTGGCACCCCGAGGCAGATCGTGGTCTACTTCATGACCGAGACGGCCCTTATCACGGCTGTCGCGCTTGTGCTGGCACTGCTGCTGGCCAACCCGGTGCGTGGGCTCATCGAGCCGTTCTTCGGGGAGAGCTCCCCCGTTAACCCCTTCACCGACCCGGTGCTGACGGCGGTGGCGCTCGGGGCAGGCGCCCTCTTGACGCTTCTCTCAGGCTTCTACCCCGCGTGGCTGATGAGCCGGCTTCGGGCCAGCGAGGTAGTCAAAGGACAGATCCGCGCACCGGGCGGCTTCCTGAACGTGCGCCGCGGCCTCGTCGTCACGCAGTTCGCCATCTCGCAGATCCTCGTCATCGGTACGCTGGCGGCGCTCTATCAGACGCAGTACCTTCGCACGGCGCCCCTCGGCTACGAAACGAGCGCGGTGGTCGAGTTTGACATTCCCGAGCGCGAAAACGTGGACTTGGCGGCGTTCATTGCTCGCCTGGAGGCGTACGACGGCATTGAGCATGCCACCGTGTCCAACTCAGGAGCCACCTCCAACAGCACCTGGGGCACCAACTTCGAGTATGAAAAGGAGGGCCAACTCCTCGAGAACGACACCCAGGTGAAGCTGGTCGAGGAAGACTACCTGGAAACCTACCGGATGAGGCTGCTCGCTGGCCGCGACTTCGTGCCGGGCGACAGCGCGGGCGTTCTCGTCAACGAGGCGATGATCCGGCTCATGGGCTACGACGATCCCGCCGATGCTGTGGGAACACCGATCGACTTCTGGAACTGGGACGGCGTGGTGACGGGGGTAGTGCAGGACTTCCACACCCGGTCGCTCCACGACCAGATCGAGCCGACAGTAATCGTGGTGGATACCGACTTCGCCTACACCGGGGCCGCACGCATCCGCATGAACGCCCGCGCCGGCGCCCTGGCCACCATCGAGACCGTCTGGGCCAGCGTCTTTCCCGAGTACCTCTTTGAGGCCACGTTCCTCGATGAACGCATTGCCGACTTCTACGAGAACGAGGAGGAGATTCAGCGCACGATCAATGCCTTTGCCCTTGTGGCCATTGTGATTGGCTGCATCGGGCTCTTTGGCCTGGTCAGCTACACCACGGCGCAGCGGGCCAAGGAGGTCAGTCTGCGCAAAGTGCTAGGCGCCTCCACGGGCCACATCGTCGGCCGCTTCACCCGCGAGTTTGTGATCCTGGTGGTGCTGGGGTTCGTGATCGCGGCGCCGGTGGCGTTCTTTGTCCTGCGGGGATGGCTCTCGGACTACGCCTACCGCATCGACCTGGGACCGGGGCTTTTCCTACTCGGTTTCGCGGTGTCGCTGGTGGTGGCCTTGGTCACGGTGGGGATGAAAACCTACCGCGCCGCCACCGCCGACCCAGCCCAGACGCTGCGCGCGGGATAAGCCTCAGGCAGGCTACAGCGGGATGTTGCCGTGCTTCTTGCGCGGATTGTTGACCGTCTTGTGCTGGAGCATCTCCAGCCCTCGGATGAGGCGTTGGCGGGTGTGGCGCGGGGCGATGACGTCGTCGATGTATCCGCGCTCGGCGGCTACGTAGGGATTGGCGAACTTCGCCCGGTACTCGTCCGTGAAGGCCTCGGTGGCGGCCTGGGGGTCCTCGGCTTCGGCAATCTGCTTACGGTAGATGATCTCCACGGCCCCTGCGGGCCCCATGACGGCGATCTCGGCGGTTGGCCACGCGAAATTCAGGTCGCCCCGGATGTGTTTGGAGTTCATCACGTCGTAGGCGCCGCCGTAGGCTTTGCGGGTGATGACGGTCATCTTGGGGACGGTGGCTTCGCAGAACGCGTAGAGCAACTTGGCCCCGTGGCGGATGACGCCGCGCCACTCCTGGTCCGTGCCGGGGAGAAAGCCCGGGACGTCCTCGAACACCACGATCGGGATGCCGAACGCATCGCAGAACCGCACGAACCGAGCGCCCTTGATGCTTGTGTTGAGATCCAGGCAGCCGGCCAGCACCATCGGCTGGTTGGCCACCACACCCACCGAGCGCCCCCCTAGGTGGGCAAAGCCTACCACCAGGTTGGCCGCGTACTCCTCGTGAATCTCGTAGAAGGCCCCGTCATCCATCACCCGGCGGATGACCTCTTTGATATCGTACGGCTTGTTGGGATTGGGCGGAACGAGGGTATCCAGGGCTTCATCGGCGCGGTCAGGCGGATCCTGCGTGGGGCGAAGCGGCGGTGGGTCCTCGCAATTCTGGGGAATGTAGTGAAACAGGTCGCGGATTTTGAGCAGGCAGTCCACGTCGTTCTTCGCCGTCACGTGGCTGACGCCGCTTTTGGTGGCATGCGCGGTAGCGCCGCCCAGCTCCTCGGCCGTCACCTCTTCTTGCGTCACGGTCTTCACCACGTTGGGCCCCGTCACAAACATGTAGCTGGTGCCGTCCACCATGTACACGAAATCCGTGATGGCCGGGCTATAGACGGCCCCACCTGCGCACGGCCCCATGATGGCCGAGATCTGCGGGACGACGCCAGAGGCCAGGGTATTAAGCAAGAAGATATCGGCGTAGCCGCCCAGCGAGTCGACGCCCTCCTGGATCCGCGCGCCCCCGGAGTCATTGAGCCCGATGATGGGCGCCCCGTTGTCCAGCGCCAGCTTCATGATCTTGGCGATCTTCTGGGCGTGCGCCAGGCCCAGCGAGCCCCCGAAGACGGTAAAGTCTTGGCTAAACACGTAGACAAGCCGCCCGTGCACCTTCCCATAGCCCGTCACCACCCCATCGCCATAGGGCCGATTGGCGGCGAGGCCAAAGTCGCTCACCTGATGCCGCACGAAGGTACCCAGTTCTTCGAACGAGCCTTCGTCGAGCAAGATGTCCAGGCGCTCGCGAGCGGTGAGTTTGCCCTTGTCGTGCTGCCGGTCGATGCGGCGCTGCCCACCGCCCAGACGGGATTCAACCCGGCGCGCTTCGAGGTCTTGATGGAGGGGAGAGGGCGGTTCGGGAGGGGCCGTGGTATGCTGCTGAGCCATACATGCAGGGAGATGAGGGGAGGAGGGCGTCAGCGACCACCTCGGTAACGGGCCTCCACGGCATCGGTGAAGGCCACGGCTGGATCGCTGTAGATGTTGACGCGGTGCTTCCGGAAGACTTCTTGGGCGATGATGCGCGAGGCTTCTTGCCACGTCTCCGCGTCCTGGAGCTGGCGTAGTACGGCCTCGTACAGCATCGGAGAGCCATCAAACAAGTGATCTACGAAGAGCGTTCGGTTGCGCATGCCCCGTTGGCCGAACAACGTAGCCTCCAGATCAGCGAGGGTGGCTGGGTCCGATGGGGCGGACGGCACGGAAGCCGCCGCGGAGCCGTCGCCTGCTAGCTCGGTAGCCTCGGCGGCGGGCCGTTGGAATTGCTTCCAGCGGGGCTCGCCCGATGACTCGGGGGTAGCTGGTGGGGGAGGGACCGTGGCCTCCGGCTGGTTGCGTTGAAAGGTCTGCCAGAGCGGCTTGGGCGTGTTCTTGGTCTCCTCGGCGGCTGGCGGGCTGGCCTCCGTACGTGGCGGTTCCACAGGTGACGGCTTGACGGGGTCAGGATCACGGACAGTGGGCACTGCAGGAGCCGCCAGCGTACGGTCCACCTGGGCATACAACGCCTCGCGGTCCAGCCAGGCATCGGGGGCCATCTGCGCAAAGGCCTGGGCCAGGGCCGGGTGCTGCTTCGCCTCGAAGAAACGTGCCAGCAGGCCAGCCGGAGCGCCGGGCTCAGCCTGAAGGGGATGCAGGGTGGCTAGCAGGGGGGCCAGGAGGCGAAGCCAACGGTCGGCGCCATAGTCCGCCGTCATCTGCCGATCGATGCGCTGGAGCAACGTGCGCAGCCGGTCGGGCGCCAGCACCTGGGGCCCACGGTCGTCCAGGTAGGCCGTCAGTACTTCAGCAAAATAGCCGTAGGTGCTCAACGCCCCCACCCGCCCAGTCACCGCAGGGGCTGTGAGGAGCCCGCCCTCGGTGTCGAGGCGCTGGGCTAGGGTAGACTGAGGATCGACGAGGTAATCCAAGGCTTCCCGCGTGGCCTCAGCCAAGAGCGTGGGCCAGGCATCGGCCGGGATGCGGGCCTGCTGCTGCGCGGCGTCTTGCAAGCGGTGGAGCGCCTCCTGCACCTCGGGGGCCGCGCTCTCGAACCAGTCCGCGGCATGATAGACCTCGTGCACCACCTCCGACACCTGCTCGTGAAGGCGCTGTTCCAGCACCGCGCGGATGATGGGCGGGAGGTGGGTCAGGGTCTCGACGCGGTAAGCAGGAGCTGTGGGAGTGGCCGTGAGGAGGGCCTCGGTCAAGGAGCGAGCTACGGACGAAAGCATGGGCGCGGCATCAACGGGATCAACGGCGACGTAGCAGGAGCGGGCATGGCCCAGGCTAGCCTGAATAAACAGTACGCGGGCCTCCCGATCAACGTTCGCAGAGGCGAATCCGTATCTGCTCGCCGCTCAGGCACGATCAGCGGCAGACACCTGCTCGTCGTGCTCGACGCGTCCATCCATCAGGTGGATGATGCGGTCACTGTAGGACGCGGCGCGTTCGGAGTGGGTCACCTGCACGATGGTCACACCGTCCCGCTCGTTCAGCTCCCGGAATACACGCATGATCTCGTCGCTCTGGGCCGACTGCAGGTTGCCCGTGGGCTCATCGGCCAAGATCAGCTTGGGCTCGATGATGAGGGCTCGCGCCACCGCTACCAGCTGCTGTTGGCCCCCGGAGAGCTGGGTGGGAAACAGCTTCTTCTTGGCCACGATCTGGAATCGATCCAGCATCTCGGCCACGCGGCTCTTGCGCTCGCTGCCTTTCACCTTCTTATAGAGGAGCGGCGTCTCCAGGTTTTCGTACACCGTGAGGTCGTCAATCAGATGATAGGCCTGGAAAACGAACCCGATGGCCTCGCGGTGGAGCTCGGTGCGGGTCCGCTCGCTCATGCGGTGGACCGGCTGCTCCTCAAACAGGTACTCGCCCGATGACGGGGCATCCAGCATACCCAGGATGTGCAACAGCGTCGACTTGCCCGACCCCGACGGTCCCATGATGGACACGAATTCGCCAGGTGCGATGTCCAGGCTTACGTTGCGCAGCACAAAGGTGCGCTGCAAGCCGTTCATGTAGGATTTGGTGATGTTCTTGAGATGGATCATGGACGCCGCGGCAAAAGCTGGTGGAGAGAGTCTGAAGAGGGATGGCAAGGGCTGTGCCACCCCACAAGGACGCTAAAAAACAGCGTCCATGCGAACCCGAGCGTCCAGCCCCGAACGACGGCTGTCCGCTTGCGAACAATGGGACGAGGCTCGTCCCCCGAGGTTGCGCCTGACGCCGGCTGGTGTCTGAGGCGGCGCTGACATGCCCTTCACCGTCTTTCTGCCTCATGCGCACGGCCCTTGCTCTCCTGATGCTCCTCGTACTTCCCACCTTTGCCCACGCCCAAGTGGGGTGGATCAACGAGTTTCACTACGATAATGCGGGCGCCGACACGACGGAGTTTGTGGAGATCGCGCTCCTGGCCAGCTTAGCGCCGCAGCGGGCCTCCTTTGCGGTTCACCTCTACAACGGCTCAGCCTCACAGCGCAAGACCTATGCGGTCCATGGCCTCGATACCTTCATCTCGGCCGACACGGCCGGGGCCTACCTCTTGCTCCACAAGCCGCTCCAAGGCCTACAGAATGGTGGGCCCGACGGACTGGCCCTCTGCCAGGACAGCACCGTGGTCGAGTTCATCACCTACGAAGGCACGTTTGTGCCCGTCGATGGCTGTGCCGCCGGCGTGGAGGGGGCTGATGTCGGGGTAGCAGAGAGCAACGAGACGGAAGCACACCAGGCGCTGGCTCGCCATGGCACCGCGTCCGCCATCCCTCACCCTACCGACTTCAAGTGGCAGGTGGGCCTCGCTACCCCCGGCCGCCTCAACCCCGATCAGCACCTGGCGCCGCCCACATGTCCACGCCCCTCTCTGCGCCAAGCAACGATCCAGGATGCCACGCGGACGCTGCACATCACGCTCGACGCTGGACCGGGGGCCGCCCTCAGCGCCGTGCACTTCATGACACCCTCGCTGTCCAGCGCTACCCCCCTGGTCCCGATCTCCAGCGACGGCCCCTTCCACCCGGTGCCCGAAACGGGGTGCACAGGCCCATGCGCTGGACGCTGGTGGCCCGATGCCCTGACGTCCTCCACCTCGTTTACGCTCGGGACCCTTTCCACCGTGCAGGCCGACACGTTCGCGTATGCGCTCCGCGTCCAGAATACCTGCGGCCAGACAGCCTCTCTGCAGGGAGACGGCCACTTCACACCGGTGTCTGGCACCTCTGTAACACCCGCCAATGTCCCCGCCGCGACCCTTCAGCTTCAGCCAGCCTATCCCAACCCCTTCAACACGGCGACCACGCTCCACGTCGAGATCCCGGCTCCAACGAGCTTTCGCCTTGGCATCTACGACATTCTAGGGCGCAAGGTGAAGACCCTAGCCGAGGGTACGCATCCGGCGGGGACCCGTGTGTTCAGCTGGGATGGCACAGATGCGCACGGGCGCCCCAGCCCCAGTGGTCTCTATCTCATCCGGTTGGATGCTGGGCGCCAGTCCCTGACCCACCGATTGACCTTGTTGAAATGAGTGCCCGTAGCGCCCCGAACTACACCGTATCCTGCCCGACCCAGCGGCCGAATCGGCTCCAGAACACACCTTGAGCCCAGGACCAGGGCTGGGCCAGCCAGGGCCGAACGTAGCTATCGAGACGCAGGTGGACGCGCGTACGCCCGGGGCGGTCAGGCTCCAGCCAAAACTGAAGGCGCGTGGGTCGGATGAGGCGGAGGCTCAGAAAGTAGCTGCCGTAGACGTACTGCAGGTCACGGTAGGTGGGCGGCTCCACGGCTCCGATGCGACCCGCAAAGTTCATGAGGGGGCCATGGTGTGTGGTCAGCGTGCCCGGGTGGAATCCACTGGGAGCGCCCTGAGCGGGGGCCACAAACTCGATGCGCCAAGGCCACAGCTGGCTGTCGGTGAAGGTGCGAGGATCGTTCAGCCAGGTCCAGACCTGCTCTTGCGGACGCGGCACCAGAACCGTGTGCTGGAACACGTGAGGGACGAACTGCGCGGGGGCCGTGTGGACCACTGTGCGTGGCCCTTCAACGGGGTACTGGATGGACATGGAGAGCAGACCAGGTGAAGGGGAATGAGAGAACGGTGCCCCGGAGACCTGAGTGCGAGAGCGTCAACACCCGTCTCCATCGCTCCATACGCCTCAGAGCCAATCTTTACGTCGGAAGTAGACGATAAGCGCGACCGCGATGAGCGCCATCGTGGCCATGGCGATGGGATAACCGTAGGGATGCTGCAATTCTGGGATGTGGGAGAAGTTCATCCCATAGATCCCTGCGATGAAGGTCAGAGGGATGAAGATGGTCCCGATGATGGTGAGGACCTTCATCACCTCGTTCATCCGGTTGCTCAGCGCTGTGTCGTACGCGTCCCGCACGCCAGCCAGGACATCGCGCATGGACTCGACGATGTCTAGCACCTGGACGCCGTGGTCGTAGACGTCGCGCAGGAATGGGCGCATATCCTCGGGAATGAGGGGGGACTCGCTGCGCTCCAGGCGAGCCAGCATCTCGCGGACGGGCCAGACGGCCTTGCGGATGATCACAAGGTCACGATACAACGTGCGGATGCGTGACGGTACGTCGGGGCCGGGATCGTCCATCACTTCGTGCTCTAGGTCCTCAATGGCATTGCTGATGGCTTCCAGGGCCACGTAGTAATGGTCGATCACCACATCCAGCAGCGCGTAGGCGAGGTAGGTGGCCCCGCGAGACCGGATGCGGCCGGTGGCTGTGCGCAGCCGCTCGCGGACCGGCTCGAAGACGTCGCCTGGGTGCTCCTGAAAGGAGATCACATAGCCCGGCCCCACCAAGAGGCTGATCTGCTCTAGGTGCAGCCCCTCTTGGTAGCGGATCATCTTCAGGGTGAGATGGATGAACCCCTCAAACTCCTCCATCTTGGGGCGCTGTCCCAGGTTGACGATATCCTCCAGGATGAGCGCCGAGATGCCCAGACGCTCCCCGACACGCTGCACCAGGCGGACTTCGTGGACCCCGTCCAGGTCCAACCACGCGGTAGGGGCCGCACCCAGGACCCCGAAGGCGTCCTCCAGATCCGCCACCACCCGCTCGTGGAACGTGTCTGCGTCGTAGGTGATGAGGGCCAGTCGCACGTGGTGCGTGGGCACCTCGCCTGAGAAGACCACCGCACCAGGCATGGTACCTGGTTTCTTGGTAGAGGGTCGGAAGAGTCTCATGAGGCCCGGGACGGGTGTAAGGAGGTGGCCGCCTGTCGTGACGGAGCGGCCTCAACGTAGCATGCGCCTCTGGCAACGTCAATGGCCTCCTGACCGTGAATCCGAAGCCCGCCTGTCGGGTATCAACGCGCTCATCGGTCCTCACCGTACACACGCTCTTCTTCATGGCCGACACTTCTGCCCAACAGCTCGAACGCCTACAGACGCAAGCCCTCGAGCACACGCAACAGGCCTTGGAATACATGGCTCAGTTTGGGGTCCGCCCCGAGGGCCAGGTAAACCTGTTCTTGCCTCCCAGCACCCGCCAGCACGACATCCACCGCCTACCCTACGAGCATGCGGCCCGGCAGGTGGTGATGTATGAGACGGAGCCCAGCGAGTTCTCAGCGCTCTGCCCCTTCTCTGGGCTACCTGACTTTGGCACGCTGCGCGTTGAGTACGTGCCCGGATCGTGGATTGTGGAACTGAAAAGCCTCAAGTACTACCTGCTCTCGTGGCGCAACATTGGGGTCGCCCAGGAGGATGTGACGGCCCTCATCTACGCTGATCTACACCGTCACCTGGATGACGCGGGCTACCTGGTGGTCACCACGGTCTACAACGTGCGGGGCGGCATCAACACCACGTGTACCGTGGACAGTCGTCAGCAGGGATCTTAGACCGCCGGCTGAACGCGTCACCACTTTTTCCGTATAATCGGTACAGATGGCGCACCGTGCGTGCGCCATTTCACCCCTCTCACACCTAGTGATATTGCCTAGGTTCAGTGCATGTCTAGCCCGGCTCTCGGGTCCTCCCGTCACGCCTTCTGCGTTGCGTCTTCCGTCCCACCTCTTACCCTTGTCTCCATGCGCACAGCTACGACCCTGCTCTTTGCTCTGGCCCTGCTCTTCCTCGGCGTACCGAGCGCCTTGGCTCAAACAGGCACCTACGACATCTCGTGCGGAAGCGGCTGTCCCAATGACTTGGGCTCGGGCAATGCATACACCAGCGATCCGATCAGCACGGTCACTTATTCCGTCACGCCACCTCCAGGGGGCAATATCTTGATCAATCAGAGCACGATTATTAACAGCAACAACCCATTCTTGGGGTACAATGCCACAGACGCTCTGACCATCGTGTTCAGTGCACCCGTCAATGTGTCCAGCATCGTGGTATGCAATCTGGGGAATGGCGACGACACCTACACACTCACGCCAAGCCCCCTGAACGCCAATGTACCCGCATCTCAGCTCGTGACGGTGCTGACCTGCCTTGACTTCACTAACTTGGCCTTCGTAGGCGTGACTGAGGTGGCTATCACCCGGTCCACGACCCCGACAGCCGTCAAAGGTATCGACGAGGTGACCCTTGATGCGTCCCTGCCGGTGGAGTTGGTGTCGTTCGATGTGCTGGCCGACCAACGCGACGCCATCCTCCGCTGGCAGACCGCCTCCGAAACCGTCAACGCCGGCTTCGACGTCGAGCACCAAGCCCCCGGACGCGACGCCTTCCAGGCTGTCGCCTTCGTCGAGGGCAACGGCACCACCACCGAGGCCCACTTCTACCAGCACCGC
>JBCDJV010000046.1:0-36634 GCA_038747425.1 Bacteroidota bacterium | reverse complement strand
GCGTCGGTGAGCGCGGCCACGGCCTCCAGAATCGTATCGGTGAGTGGGGCGAACTGATCATCGATCATAAACGCCCCATCGTCTCCCACCGAGAGACCAATGTTACCGCCCCGGCCGACCAGCATGTATAGGTTGTCCGCCACCTGAACCGTCTCGATGGTAACGTCCGCCATCGCGTTTTGGGCGAGGGAGGGTGGAGCCCAGAGGAGTGCGATCAGGAGCAGGGGCGCATACCGGGTCATAGGAAAGGGGAGGTGACGGTTATTCATCGGCGTAGGCGCTCGCGAGGGCCTCGCGGGTGTGTTCGAGGAGTCGTTTGGTAGCGAGAATGCCTGCGTCCTCTGAGAGCGTCCGCCCTTCGTATTCGATGCCCACATAGCCTCGGTAGCCGGCGTCCAGCACCAGGCGCATCATGCGGAGATAGTCAGTCTGTGTCTCCTGGCCCTGTTCGTCAAAGTCATTGGCCTTCGCACTCACCGCGCGGGCGAAAGGCATGAGCTCTTCCACGCCGGTGTAGCGGTCGTAGACCGTCTGGGCGTCAACGCGAAAATTGCCAAAGTCAGGAAGAGTGCCACAGCGGGGATGGTCCACGCGTTGCATCACGCCCGCCAGCCAGGCGCCGTGGCTGGACAAGCCGCCGTGGTTTTCCACGAGTATGTTGATGTCGCGCTCGGCGGCGTACTCGGTCAAAGCCCGCAGGCCCTCGGCGGCGAGCGCCTGTTGCTCCTCGAAGGAGCCGGCGCTGGCCGCGTTGACGCGGATGGAGTGGCACCCGAGGTAGGCGGCGGCATCCACCCACGGATGGTGATTCTCCACGGCCTGTCGCCGCTCGTCGCGGTCCGGGTCCCCGAGCCGCCCTTCGCGGTCACACATGATCAGCAGGCTGCGCACCCCCTCGCCATCGCAGCGGCTACGCATTTCGTTGAGGTACGCTGTATCCCGGGCCCGATCGAAGAAAAAAGTGTTGACGTATTCCACGGCGTCCAGTCCAAAGTCACGCCGTGCCTTGACGATAAAATCGAGGTGGGACACAGGGCCTTGGTATAACGCCTGCGGGTTGGACTGAAGCGTTTCCCCGAAGGCTGACCAGTCGCCGTCCAGCGAAGGCCCGAAGATTGAGCGGTGCAAGGACCACTCGGCCAGGGAAATATCGAACAGCGTGGAGGAGGACCGAGCGGGCGCTAGGGCAAAAGCCCCAAGGGCCGTGAGCTGAGCGAGAAACGTGCGGCGATTCATGAGGGCGCAGGCAGGAGGGGCTCGGCCGTACGGATGGGTTGAGCCGAGAAGGTAGGATGCCCACAGCGTAGCGATTGTAAAGGAATGATGCCACCGCTCCGGTACACCCCGCCAAGCATCCGGCCCCCCGATCCCCTGAATGCCCTGTCAAGCACCTATTGATGGGCGCTGTACGCCTCGTCGCACGCCAGGCGGCGTTGTCTGCGTCGCCCAGGGCGCGGCCCCGAGCTCCTTGGCCGTCTTGCCTGTCACCCGCCGCGACACCCATCGACCTATCACTACGAACTTGACAGAGCACCGAGGCCACCAGCGAGCTAGCTGTGCTGGTGAGGAGCCCCTTCTACCGGGTGCGACCAGGACGGGCCTCTGCGCGACATGAGAGGCCCCTGACCATCCTAGGTGGGGCTTACGTCCTGCGGCTTGGCGCACAGGCTTTCAGTTCGGTGGCCCTCAGCCCGATGGCTGCAGCCCCTCTAGTGCAGTGTCAGGCCATATCTGATTGCCTTTACGTGGCCTGGAGGCGGCTGCGCAGCGTTGGCCTCGTCGCCCGATGCACAGGCATCGCGCTCCTCGGCCGCCTGGCTCAGCCACCCCCAGACGCACGCATCGATCCATCGACTAATACCTGACACAGCACTAGTTGAGAAAGAGCGATCCGAATTGCGTGCGCCAGACCTTGGCCGCCGTCGTGGCGGGTGCCGGTCCCGCACGGCGCTCGGTGCCCGATGGATCGCCGTCGGCCGATGAATCGGCGGGGCCGCCCAGGACGCCTTTGGCGGTGGCCAGGAGCTGACCGCGTACATCCACCGCCTCGGCGACCACCACCACCCGGTCCGTCTGCATGGCGGCCACTTGAGCGCGGATGGTGATTGCGTCCGTGGGGCGAGGGTCCTGCAAGGCCAGCGTAAACGAGGTGAGAGACGGAGCGGGACCGGTGATGACCGAGGCTCCGGCCACAGTCAGCGCCTCGCGAAGGCCATCCGACAGGTGGTCTAGGCTGCTGCCTACGGGGGCGACCGGCGTGGTGAAACGAACCGATCCAATTCCAATTTCCAGGTTCAGGAGAGGACCATTCATCGTGGCCCGAAACGAGCGCTCGAGCGCGTCAAGATGGCGGGAGTCGATCATAGCAGTCGGCGTTTGGTGGAGGCACGCACGCACCGCGGCAGGCGTGCTTGTGGCAACAAGTACCTGAAAATCCGTGCCAATCCCGCCCGGCCCAGACCTCTTGGCCGGAGACCTGACACTCTGGCAGATCTTCAGGAGGTAAGCCCATGGAGCGTCCCCCCGGGCCTCACCATAGGCAGAGATAAGGGAGGCGATGAATGAACCTTGCCTGCGTGGTCGCGTTGTGTAGCATCTTGTCTCCTCCCAACCCTCTGAGGCTCCATGTTCGACGCCGTCGTTGAGGCGCTTCGCCGTCATCAGAAGTTCGTCATCACCACGCATCTCCGTCCTGATGGGGACGCGCTGGGCTCTGAACTGGCCATGGGGCACGCGCTGAGGCGTCTCGGCAAGACCGTGACGTGGCTCAACGCCGACCCTCCGCCGTACAACCTGGGCTGGTTGCCGGGGGCCGACGATACCTGGGTCTTCGACGGGTCCTTGGAGCAGCGGGAGCGGGTGGATGAGGCCGATGCCATTCTGGTGATGGACACCAACACCCTGGACCGTATTGGCACCGTGGGGCCGGCCGTGGAAGGCAGCTCAGCCCAGAAGATCCTGATCGACCATCACCCACATCCCGAGACGTGGTTCGATCTCTCGTACGTGCAAACCGAGGCCTCGTCCACTGGGCAGCTCGTCTACCGGATCCTTCAAGCGCTCGATCCTGATCTGATCGATACGCCCATTGCCACCGCCCTGTACACCGCGATCATGACGGACACCGGCTCGTTCCGCTTCAGCAACGTCACCCCCGAGGTGCACCGCATTGTGGCAGACCTGTTGGATCGAGGCGGGATCGACCCGACGCCCATCCACACGTCGGTCTACGACACCCGTTCGGTGGCGGGGATCCGCTTGCTGGGCATGGTGCTGGACACGCTGACGCTGCGCTACGAGGATCGGGTAGGCTACGTGGTAGTCTCCCAACGCGCCTTGCGGTCCACCCGGGCCAGCACCGACGAAACCGAGGGCTTTGTCAACCATGTGCTCTCCATCGAAAGTGTGCAGGCGGCCGTGATCTTTACGGAGATTGATGCCGGGATTAAGCTGAGCTTTCGCTCGAAGGGAGACACGGCCGTCAATGGCTGGGCCCGTGCTTTCGGAGGGGGCGGACACCCCAACGCCTCAGGCGCCTTCGTGCGCAAGGGCAAGCTGAACCGCGTGGTTGACCGCGTCATGACGGCGGCTCCCAAGCACCTGGGCTTTCACCGATCCGGCCCGACTCTCGGCGAGCTCACCGGCGATGATGCGTCGTATCTCTCGGCGTTGCTCGATGCTAAAAAAGACACCTGATCCCACGGCGTCCTTCGAGGCCCCGACTCATTTCCCGTTGCACCTATCCCATTTTGCCAGTCATTGACCATGAAAGTATCGGTCACCACCATTCCGCTTGCCGACCTTGACGTTGACCTACTGCTCGTGCCTACCTCTGAGGATGCGTTGAGCGAGGTCCGCCAAACGCTTGGGCAAGCCTTTGGCGAGGTCGTCACGGTGGCCTCCGAAGATTTCGATGGCTCTCTAGGCCGATCGGTTTTGTTCTATCCGGCTGAGGGCCGCGCCAAGCGCGTGGCGCTGATCGGTACAGGCCCTGGCGCGGGCGTGACCACCGAGGTGCTGAGGCGAGCCGCAGCCGCCGGCGCCAAGGTAGCCAGCGGCTGCAAGGCTGAGACGGTGGCCTTCCGCATGCCAGACACCGGCCTTGAAGCCGAGCAAGTGTCCCAGGCGCTCGTCGAAGGCTTCATGCTGGCGGCCTACCGGTTTACCACCTACAAAACCGGTCATCAGGACGAAGGCGGGCGCACGCAGCGCCTCGTCTTCGTCTCCGAGGCGGGCGACAAGTCGAGCCGCAGCGGGGCCGAGCGCGGTCGGATCATCGCCGAGGCCGTGATGTCCGCCCGAGACCTCGTCAACTTATCGCCCCACGAGAAGACGCCGACGTTGTTTTCCAAGGCGGTAGAGCGCGCCGCTAAAAAGTGGGGCTATACGGCAGATGTGTGGGACAAAGAGCTGATTGTGGATGAGGGGATGGGCGGGCTCCTGGCGGTCAACCAAGGCAGTGTCGAGCCACCCACGTTCACCATCCTCACCTGGCAGCCCGAGAATGCCCTCAATGAACGTCCGCTTGTGTTGGTGGGCAAAGGCGTCATGTTCGACACCGGTGGCCTGTCGTTGAAGCCGACCAAAGGCTCCATGGACCATATGAAAGCCGACATGGCCGGTGCCGCCGCCGTAGTCGGGACGTTCGAAGCCTTGGCGCGCCTCGACATCCCGCTGTATGTGGTGGGCCTCATCCCCGCCACAGACAACCGACCCGGTGAGACCGCCTACGTGCCGGGCGATGTGGTGAAAATGCATGCCGGCAAGACGGTGGAGGTCCTCAACACGGACGCCGAAGGCCGCATGATTCTCGCCGATGCCCTTTCCTACGCCAAAACCTACCTGCCTGAACTCGTCATCGACGTGGCCACGCTGACGGGGGCCGCCGTCGTAGCGCTGGGTAAACGCGTGGGTGCGGTGCTCACGCCGGAGGGGGAGGGGGCCGAGGACCGTTTGCAGCGCATGGTCCAAGCCGGCGAGCGGAGCGGCGACCGGGTCCACCCATTGCCCATGTTCAGCGATTATGCCAAGCAGCTCGAAAGCTCGGTGGCCGACATGAAAAACGTGGGAGGGCGAGAGGCCGGGACGGTCACCGCGGCCAAGTTCTTGGAGCACTTCGTCAGCTATCCGTGGATCCATCTGGACATCGCTGGGCCGGCCTTCCTGGACAAAGCCCAGCCTTATGCCCCCGTTGGCGGGTCGGGCTTCGGCGTCCGGCTCCTCACCGAGTTTCTGCGCACCCAGGCCGACCCCCGGCGACGCAAGGGCTGATCTCCAACCCATTCAGTGTTCACATTCCGATGCATCCGGTGGACGAATCGGTCTCTGGTACCACGCGATGGCGTCCTCGTGTGGCCATCTCCATGGGCGACCCCAACGGGATCGGCCTGGAGGTGACCTTACGCACGCTCAGCGACCTGCGCCTGCTAGAGCAGGTGCAGCCCATCGTGATCGCGCCCCCCCATGTGGTGCGCTACCATGCTCGGCAGCTTGGTCTCACCGAGGTCCCGCTGACCCCGATCGAGCGGATCGAGGCACTTCCTGAGGGTCCTGCGCCTCCGCAGGTCTACGTGCTCGACGTACCGCTGCCGGACAAGCTGATCGTAGAGTTTGGGGCGCTGAGTGGCTCGGCGGGGCACGCGGCCATGAAGGCTGTCGAACTAGCGGTAGATTTGTGCGTAGCGGGGCACGTGGCCGCCATGGTGACCGCGCCGATCTCCAAAGAGGCCATTACGCTGGGCGGCTATCCAGACGAGTCTGGCCACACCGACTTCATCGCCCGGCGGATTGGGGCCACAGACTACACCATGATGATGGTCGACGAAGCGCTGCGCGTGGGCCTTGTGACCACCCACATCCCGATCTGGGATGTGCCCAAGCGGGTCACCTCCGAGGCGGTGATCGCACGGGCTCGCAGCCTGCATCGTACCCTTCAGGCCGATTTTGGCATCCAACGCCCCCGCCTCGCAGTCCTGGGCCTCAACCCGCACGCGGGTGATGGGGGGGTGATGGGTCGCGACGAAGAGACCAAGATCATCCCCGCGCTCCAGCAGCTGCGCCAGGAGGGTATCCTGGTCACGGGCCCGCACCCATCGGATGGGTTCTTTGCCGTGGGCGGCTACCGCCGGTGCGACGCGGTCCTGGCCATGTACCATGACCAAGGACTCATCCCGTTCAAAATGCTGGCGTTCGAGCAAGGCGTGAACTACACCGGGGGGTTGCCCATCGTCCGCACCTCGCCCGATCACGGTACCGCCTTTGACATTGCCGGGAAAGGCCATGCGATGGAGGGCAGCATGCGCCAGGCTCTGTACGTGGCGATGGATGTCGCGCGCCGCCGTGCCCGGCAGACGGAGGCCTCGAACGTCTGATTCAATCCTGCCTTCTTGATCCACCCCTGATCTCTCACCCGATGGACGTGAACCGACAGCCGGTCCCCCCCTACGAGCAACTGGCACACGGCTACGACCTGGTAATGGCCCACGTTGACTATGCCGACTGGGCCGCGTTTGTCCACGGCCTCCTCTGGACGCATCACCCTGCGCCTCGTCGTATTCTGGAACTCGGCTGTGGGACCGGCACCTTTGCCCTGGAGCTGCAGCCGCTCGGTGCCTACACCTACCTGGCCAGCGATGCGTCCCCTGCTATGCTGGAGGTGGCCCGCGCCAAAGCGGCCGCCGCGAGCCTCCCGGTCCCGGTGCAGTTCAGCCACGCCGACTTTACCACGTTCACCGTGGACGAGCCGGTCGACGTGGTGATGTTGCTCTACGATGGCCTGAATTACCTGCTAGAGCCGGACCAGGTGGCCCGCCTGTTTGAGCAGACCTACCAGGCGCTCAAGCCGGGGGGGGTGTTTTTCTTTGACCAAAGCACTCCGGCCAACTCGATCAACAACGCGGCCTACTTCGAAGACCAAGGCGAGACCGAAGCGTTCTCGTATCGCCGCTTCAGCGACTACGACGCAGCGGCCCAGCTTCACACCACGTCCTTCGAGATTGAGGTAGGCGGACAGACCTACGCGGAGCAGCATGTACAGCGGGCGTACACGCTAGAGGCCATCGGGCGCCTCATCGACCAGACGGCTTTTGAGCGCGTACGCACATACGACGGCTTCAGCGACGACCAGGCGGATGAGCGCTCGGAGCGCATCCACTGGGTGCTGCGCCGGCCCCTGGGCCCAGCAGCCGAAACAGAGAGGCGGTCATGATCCAGTTCGATGGCGTCAGTGCATCGTACGCTCTGCCTAGCGGCACGCCGCGCGTGGTGCTAAACGATGTGTCGATCCAGGTCAAGCGTGGGGAGATGGTCTATCTGACTGGGCCCACCGGCAGTGGCAAGAGCACCCTGCTCAAGCTCATCTACGCCGATGCCCAGCCGGATGCCGGCGTCATCCGCGTGGGTGATTATCGTTCCGATACGATCAAGCCGAAGGACATCCCCTTCTTGCGCCGGTCCCTCGGGGTGGTCTTTCAGGACTTCCAGCTTTTGCCCGATCGGAGTGCCTACGACAACGTGGCATTTGCCCTGTATGCGACCGGGAAAGCAGGCTCGGCTGTCAAAAAACGGGTGCTTGAGGTGATGGGGCGTGTGGGGCTCAGTCACAAGTGGCAGCGATATCCGCACGAGCTGTCTGGCGGAGAGCAGCAGCGCGTGGCCGTGGCCCGAGCCATCGTGAACGAACCCTGGATCCTGCTGGCCGACGAACCCACAGGCAACCTGGACCCTGCCGTAGCCAACGAGATCATGAAACTCCTCACCGGCCTGCACCGGCAGGGCATGACGCTGCTCATGGCCACGCATGACTACCGCCTGATTCGCGACAACCCCGCGCGCACGCTTGCCTTCATGAACGGGCAGATCGTTGAGATCGATCCGCTCTCACTTCAGTAATCCCCTGACCCCCCTTTTGACCCCGAACCCCTCCATGGCAACCACCACGAAGGAGACCCGTCCCCTAGGCTTTGGCACCCGAGCCGTTCATGCTGGGCAGATCCCCGACCCCTCCACCGGGGCGATCATGACGCCCATCTACCAGACCTCCACCTACGTGCAGTCGGCCCCAGCGGTGCACCAAGGGCACGAATATGCGCGCGTCACCAACCCCACGCGTTCCGCGCTGGAAGGCAACCTGGCCTCGCTTGAAAACGCCGCCGAGGCTGTGGTCTTTGCCTCCGGCGTAGCGGGGATTGACGCGATTCTCAAGGGACTACGCCCGGGCGATCACGTGGTGGCATCCAACGATCTGTATGGGGGGACCTACCGGCTGTTCAGGCGTGTCTTTGAGCCGTTCGGCTTGCGCTTTTCCTTCGTGGACATGACCGACCTGGACGCTACGGCCGCGGCCATGACCTCGGCTACGAAGCTGCTCTGGGTAGAGACGCCCACCAACCCGCTCATGCGCATCGTGGACCTCGCCGCGATGGCGGACCTGGCCCAGGCCCACAACGCCGAGGTGGTGGTGGACAACACGTTTGCGTCGCCCTACCTCCAGCAGCCGCTGGCCCACGGAGCGGACCTAGTGCTCCACTCGGCCACCAAATACATTGGAGGCCACTCGGACCTGATCGGAGGGGTGGTGTGTACCAACAGCGAGAGCTGGACAGAACGGCTCCGGTTTCAGATCAAGTGCACGGGGGCCGTCCCCGGTCCGCAAGATTGCTTTCTCATGCTGCGGGGCACCAAGACCCTTCACCTGCGCATGGAGCGTCACTGCCAGAACGCTCGCGCGGTGGTCGACTTCTTGAACGACCATCCCAAGGTGGGGACGATTCTGTACCCCGGCCTGGACACCCACTCCGGCCACGAGGTGGCACGCCGGCAGATGAGCGACTTCGGGGGCATGGTCTCCTTTACCCTCAAGGATGACGACCTAGAGGCGGCCGTTCGTGTCCTGACCCACACACGCGTTTTTGCGTTGGCCGAGAGCCTGGGTGGTGTGGAGAGCCTGATCGAAAACCCCGCCTCCATGACGCACGCCTCCGTGCCTAAAGAGGTGCGCGAGGAGGCCGGACTCAGCGATTCCCTGATCCGCCTCTCCGTAGGGGTAGAAGACCACGCCGACTTGATCGATGATCTGGCCCAGGCCCTGGAGGCGGCCTGAGACCTCCACCACGCCGCGGGCTCGTGTTCACCCCGCGGGCCGACGGCCCAGGCGGTACGGAGTGCCACGAGCCCCAGCGGAGCGCCACGCGGCGCCACCGAACCGCCGCCTACACCAGGCAGCAGGCCCTGCCCTACAACAGCCTCTAGGGCTATCCACCGTCGTGCACATTCTATGCACACGGTTAACAAACAGGGATCTATATGGAAGGCGATCTGTTCTCTTGCACGTACCAACCAGGTCAAAGAGTGGCTGCTCAATGATTCGTCCGACGCATCTGAGGGCGTGGGATGCGATGGGGTCCGCTCTCCTGTAGCATAGGTGTTCGCAGATCCAAGTCAGGCCATGGCGATCTTCTTTCGAAAAAAGCGTGTGACCAACCGCCGCTTCGATTACGAGCCCCGCTATTACAACCCGGACAAGGACGAGAGCATCAAGCGACGCATGCGCCTTAAAGGTCGAAGCCGGGTCGGGCGTCGCAGCAAAGCGGACATCTTGTACTTTGTGGGTCTGCTCCTCTTTGCTTTCTACATCTACACCCACCTTTCGTAACGCCGCCCACCCGCTGGCGTGGGCGGTTGTTCGGTGTGCCCGTAGAGCGCACCCCCACCCTCCATGCTGCGTGGTGCCCCACCGTGCCTGATCGTTCCCTCGACGCAGATCGGCTGATCCGGGTGATGCCGGAGACGCTTGCCAACAAAATCGCCGCTGGCGAGGTGGTTCAGCGTCCCGCCTCGGCGGCCAAAGAGCTCATCGAAAATGCCCTGGATGCCGGGGCCACAGCCATTCATCTCATCCTGCGTAAGGCCGGGCGTGAGTTGATCCAGGTGGTGGACAACGGCTGTGGGATGAGTGCGGCCGATGCCGTGGCCTGCTTCCAGCGCCATGCCACGAGTAAAATCCGTGGCATCGATGATCTGGAACGGCTTCGCACCTTAGGATTTCGCGGCGAAGCGCTAGCATCGATCTCCGCCGTGGCCCAGATTGAGCTTCGTACGCAACGCCGGCAAGACCCTGCGGGCACGCTCGTACGCGTTGACGGGGGCGAGTTGGTCGAACAGGCGCCCTGCGCCACCGTGCCGGGTACGTCCGTGGCCGTCCGCAACCTGTTCTACAACGTGCCGGTCCGGCGCAACTTCCTCAAGACACCGGCCACCGAGTTTAAGCATCTCCTGGAGACGTTTCAGTTCCTGGCCCTTTCACACCCCACCACAGGCTTCCGCCTCACGCACGACGACAACGAGGTCTACCACCTGCGCGCGGCCCCCGCCGCGGCTTCGCGGCTTGACGCGATGCGTCACCGGATCGTCGAGCTCTTCGGCGAAAGCCACCGCGATCACCTGGTCCCCCTGGAGGAAGAGACCAGCTATCTGTCTGTCCTCGGGCTGGTGGGCGCGCCCAGCTTCCACCGGCGCTCTCGGGGGGAGCAGTTTCTCTTCGTCAACGATCGCTACGTTAAGAGTCGGTACCTGGAGCATGCCGTGTTCTCCGGATACGGCGCCAGCCTGCCCGAAGGGGCCTTCCCCTTTATCACGCTCTTCCTCACCATTGATCCCCGCCACGTGGATGTGAACGTGCATCCCACCAAAGCCGAAGTCAAATTCGACGATGAGCGGGGCATCTACAGCTTCTTGCAAGCGGTGACCCGGAAGGGCCTCGCCACGCACGACCTTACGCCACAACTAGGATCGCCCGGCTTCGAGGAGCCACTCACGGCCTCCCGCCAGGCGCGCCTGGGGGGTGTTCGCCCGGCCACCCTGAGCCCTTCTCTCAGCACAGCCGGGTCCGGTGCCTACTCGCCTGCCGAGGCCAGGCCTGCCCCTCGGCGCTTCGGCGACGGTGGATCCGCGGCGCCACCCGCTCGGCCGGGGGTCCAGTCCCGAGCCTTCTACGATCTGTCTGACCCGGAGGCCGGATGGACGCCCTCACCCCTGTTCGAGCAGACGCCTGAAGCCGTCCCCACGGTACCGACGTCCTCTTTTGAGCCGGTGACCGAGGAGGCCCTCATGTGGCAGCTCCACGGGCGCTACATCCTCACCCAAATTCGCTCTGGCCTGGCGATCATCGACCAACGGGCGGCACACGAGCGCATCCTCTATGAGCGCTTGCTGAATACCCTGCAGCACGAGCGCCGACCCTCGCAGCAGCTGATGTTTCCCCAAACAGTGGAATTCAACACGGCCGACTTTCAGGTCTTGCGTGAACTGCAGCCGACGTTGGAGGCCATTGGCTATGTGATTGAGTCGTTCGGAGGCCGTACGGTGGTCATCCAAGGCGTCCCGGCGGACATGCCAGACCAGGATGAGCAGGGCGTGCTGGAGGAGATCGTGCGCAACTACACTGAGTACGCAGGTACCAAGCCGCTGAGTATTCATGAGCACGTGGCCCGTGGCCTCGCCCGGAAGCAAGCCATTCGCCACGGTGCGCCGCTTAGCCCCGAAGCCATGCGCACGCTCGTCGATCAGTTGTTCCAGTGCACGGTGCCGTTCCAGTGCCCCTCTGGGCATCCTACGGTCATCCGCCTGACGCATCAGGATCTAGCCGAGCGATTCGGGCGCAGCTGAGCCCGCTGGACCAGCGCCACCTGGTGCCCGCATGAGTCACTTTCTGGACACGGTGCACGCCGCTCTCCGCGAGATGGAGGTGGAGCCTGGGGCTCCTCTGTTGGTAGGCGTGAGCGGAGGGATGGATTCCGTCTCGCTCCTGCATGCGCTCCACCGTCTGGGTCATGCGGTGACCGTCGTCCACGTCAACTACGGCCGTCGCGGCGCCGCCTCCGTAGCCGACGAACAGCTGGTCCGTGCGTTGGCCGAAGACATGGCGTGCAGGTGCCACGTCGTCACCTACAAACCGTCTGCTTCGACAGGCTCTTTCCAGGCCGAGGCCCGCGCCTTTCGGTACCGCCTCTTCCGCGATCTCGCCTACGAACACGAGCTGTCCTGGGTGGCCGTCGGGCATACGGCCTCTGACCAAGCGGAGACGCTGCTGCTCAACGCAGGCCGCGGCACGGGGCCTCGCGGCCTCTGGGGAATGCCGGGGTCACGTCTGCTGGTCCCTCACGAGCGCCCTCGCTTGATCCGTCCACTGCTGACCCTCACTCGGACTGAGGTGGAGGCCTTTGCGAAACAGGAAGGCCTCCAGTGGCGGCATGATGCCAGCAACGATAGTGATCAGTACCTGAGAAATCGGGTCCGGCATGAGCTCCTGCCGGTACTGCGCGACCTCTTTGGGCCCGGCGTCGAGGAGCGGTTGGCCTGGGCTGCCGCGACCCTCCAGGCACAAGGGCAGCGTCTGAACACCCAATGGCTCACGCCCTGGTTTGAGGCTCACACCCAAGCCACAGACCTCGGGGGCCAGGTGGCCCTGGACGCACTACAGATAGTGCCCCCGCTGGAGCAAGGGACGATCCTGCTGGAGGCGGTCCGCCGCTGGCTCCCCGGCGTGCCACTCTCGCGCGAGGCGGCCGGTGCGCTGGGCGCCCTCGTGCACGCCCAAGTAGGCCGACGCCGATCCTGGCCGGCCGGGACCGTCTGGCGCGAGCGCACCCACCTCGTCTTCCAGCGTTCTGCCCCTCGCGGCGGGTCCGCTTGGCTAGAACCGCAGGTTCTCGAGGAGACGGTGCCGCTGCCTACGCGGATTGGGGCGCTGGTCGTGCAGCCCTGTCCCATGCCGAAGGATCCCACCGCCTCAGGCCCTTACCGCGTGTACGTAGACCTCGATGCCTTGGCCGGGCCGCTTTGGGTACGTCCATGGCGCCCGGGCGATGTCCTCCGGCCTTTTGGGCTGAACGGCACCAAAAAGGTGAGCGATATGCTGACCGACGCCAAGGTGCCCAGCCATACGCGCCGTGACGCACTCGTGGTGGGGCATGCTGACGAGGTGCTCTGGGTGGTTGGCCTCCGCCGAGGTCAAGGAGCGTTGCTTACATCGGCGACCACGCGAGCCGCCTGCATCACGTTCTTCCCAGACCGCCCATAACGCCGGGCTCGGCCCGGTAGGCGGGACACGATCCATTGCAGGAAGGGTGTGCAATCCCGGTGTGTCTCGTCGTACCTTGCGGCTCCCCCTGTATCCCATGTCTGCTCGATTGCCCCCACCCATGCCCAACACCCAGACAGCACCGGCGTACGTCACCTGCCAGGAGGAGCGTTTCCGCCTGTATATCGATGAGGCTCGCCTTCAAGCCCGGGTGCAGGAGCTCGGCGCCGAAATCAGTGCCACGTATGCCGGCAAGCGCCCTATCTTGGTCGGTGTCCTGAACGGGGCCTTCATTTTCCTGGCAGACCTCATGCGCTCCATCACGGTGGATTGCGAGGTCGACTTCCTTAAACTGTCTTCGTATGGAGATCGCAAGGTTTCCAGCGGCAATGTAGAGGAGTTGAAGAGCCTGGACGCTCAGATTCAAGGCCGCCACGTGTTGATCGTCGAGGACATTGTAGATACCGGGTTGTCCATGCAGTACATGATGAGCCGTCTGGCGGCCGCGAAGCCCGCTTCGCTGGCCTCGGCCGTGCTCCTCCATAAACCCGACGCCGCCAAAGTAGAGGTGCAGCTCGATTACGTGGCCTTTTCCATTCCCAACTTGTTCGTCCTCGGATACGGCCTGGACTACGGTCAGTTGGGGCGTAACCTGCCGGCCGTGTACATCCTCGACGAGTCGGCGAGCGGCCTCGGTGAGGGCGATCAGTGATACGGATGCCTGGCAGCTGGGGCGCGGGAGTGCGGAAGGTTCTACACCCAGCGTAGAAAAAAGAAGACAGGATGAAGGGCTGGCCGTAACCCGTACTGGGTTTTTTCGTAGAGATAGGGGAATGGTACACAATTTGTCGGGGTCTCACCACACACCCTGACCTTCAGCCTTCCTTTGAGAGGCCCCCCATGGAACAGCACCTGCACTACGTCAGCCTTCGCCGAAACGCCGCTCTGGTTCTTGCACTAGCCGCTGGTTCTGTTGCGACGGCCTGCACCCTGATCCTTGGGGCGATCGCGTAACAGCACGCCGCTTCAGGGGTTTGGGCACGCGGCCCAGATGGATGGTTGTCGTCTAGGGGTCGTGACTCCACCAACCCCGTGATCCCAAGATGCGACTTGTGAGCCTGGCTCCCTAGGCCCAGACCCATCGGTCTGGGCTTTTTCTATGGGCCGGAGACGGGGAGCCCTGGCGGGCTCTCGGATCAGGTTACGGTGACCCGGATCTCTACGATCGGGTTGAATCCGTCCTCGAAGGTAAAGTCATCGGCTGGCTGCACGGCGCCGGATGCATCGGTGGCTCGGACGCGAAGGACATGCGGACCTGGGGTGGCGGTCCACTCGAAGGCCCATTGTACCCAGACCCCCGGGAAGGGGAACGCCTCAGCTCCGGCTTCGATCACCTGCTGGGCCGCGGCCACCGAGGGGGTGGCGCTGATGACTTCAGAAAGTGATGTTAGGCCGGCGGGCTCAAAGGGGCCATCGTCGATGGCCACCTCAACCTGGGTCACTCCTGTGGCGCCGCTGACGGCGAAGCCTTGGATGAGAAACTGACCAGCGGGGATCTGCTGAGCGAACACCGGGTCTGTGACTTTGCTGGCCACGCGCACGGTCCCCTCGTCAAAATAGCCGAGCACCTCTTGGTACGTCCCAAACACGCGGTCATCGGCAGTGGCCTCAATGCGCTCAAGCCACTTCACGTTGCGGTATCCATACCCGTCGTAGACCAACAGGCGGACAGGGCGGCCGTGGGCTCGGGTGAGCGGCTCGCCGTTCATCCGGGTCACGAGGAGCGGTTCAAACGTGTCGGGGCTGAAGGTTCGGTACACCTCATCGAGGCGCACGTTGTTGCGAAAGCCATCTGCGCCGAACAGGTGGAGGCGCCGAGCTTGGGTACGGTCCACGCCCGCTGCATCCAGGAAGAGCCTCAATGGGACGCCCTGCCACAGCGCGGTCCCAATCAATCCGGGAAACTCGTTGGAGTCGACGACGCACCGAATCGTCTTGAGCACCGTCACGGAGGCTTCGGCCTCCAGGTCAGCCAGGGTGAGCGTCAGCGGTGTGTCCACCAGACCGTCGATCGTCAGGGTCCAAGTGGCGGGGTCGAGGTCGGGTTCGGACCATCCGGGAATGGAACCGAGACCGCCGTTCTGTACGAAGAACGCGCCCTCATCGGTGCCTACGGGCGTCAGGAACGGGATGCGATCCCCGAGCGACTTGGGGGTCAGCTCGTTGAATTCACAACCAGCCAGGGGCACCAGCGCCATACCGGCTAGCAGGGTGCCCCCCGCTTTCAGAAAGGCACGGCGTGAGGGAGGAGGAGTCATCGCAGAAGATATTCGACACCGAAAAACCAGTCCGTAGATCGGATAGTGTTGCGCCCATACGGCGTTGCGAAGCCCTGTACGCTCAGGCCGATCTGGGGGATGGGGTAGAGAGTCACACCCCCTCCGAGCTTAAGAAAACGCTGCCGGGTGGCAATCGGGTTGCTGGCCGTGAACGAGGTCTGCGCTGTGGGTGCATTGGCCGAGAAGACGCCTTGGAGCAAGCCCTGCACCAGGATCCAGGGCTGCGGCGTGCTGCCTATCTCGGCATTGACCAGCCACTCGTTGTCGTAGGCGGGCTGGGCATCTACCACGCAGTTGACATCGCGGCCGGGTTGACATTCCGTGGAGCCCGATAAGCCAAAGGCGTCCGTGCGGACGCGATAGCCTGCGCCCACCTGAGCATACGCCGGCAAAGGAAACAGGCTCACCCCGTAGTTCAGCGATGCTTGTACATCGACCTGGCCGGGACCAATGGACGGGGCAAAGTTGCGGGTATACCCGGCCGGCAGGGTGAACATGGCATTCACGGCCAGCGTGTGCGGTGTGCCTGCCCCTCCTACCAGCGGCTTGAGGTTGTACCGCCCACCCACCATGATGGACCCGATGCCTCCTGTGGTGTATTCAAAGGCGGCATCCTCCACCGTCAGCCGTTTGTAGGGCAGCAAGGCCACGAGCGTGAATGAGTCGGAGAGGCCGTATTCGCCATACAGATAGAGACTGCGGTCGAAAAACGCATCGCCGTCTACATTGTCCGCGTACGGCAGGACCGCGCCCTCAAAGTCATACTGCTCGGCGGCTGTGCTGCGTCCGTGCGACACCTTTACATAGGCCTCGCCACGGGGCTGCGTCCAGGCCTGGGCGTGGGCGGTGAAGGGCAGGAGGAAGCCGGCCAGGAAGAGGGGAAGGAAGGACCAGCGCATCATGGGCAGAGGGGGTACGGTCAGAAGCAAGATCGCGTCAGGCACCCATCCGTGCAAGACGTGAGGCGATGTCGTAGCCAGGATCGTGGAGAGGGGGCCTGTCAGGCCATCACCAGACCGTAGGACGCAACGCATGGACCGGTCACGATGAACTGGGCACGGCCGTTAGTAACCGAAGGGGCCGATCCGTTACGCAACCAGCATCGCGCGCTCGCTCGCCTACCACCGAGCTTGTGAAACAGTGCCTGATGGCCCTCGGCTGTGCCGCCTGTTACCAACCCCAGGTGCCAGGAGCGCCTTTGAACGGTCCTACGATGTTGGAGGTGATCCAGCCGCCATAGAAATCCCCCGCTTGGGCCTGCACCTGCTCATCGCCCACGTAGCAGGTGTCTATTTTGCTGGGGTAAAACGCCAGGTAGTTCGCCAGGTCCGCATACGCCGCGCGTGGTGTGGCATAGCTCCAGGCCACCATTGGCACGTGGTGGGTGCCGATGCGCAGGTCATAATAGTGGGCTTGCCCCTTCCACTCGCAATGGCTCGTCCGAGACACCCGCTGCAGGTGTTCCATCGCAATGTCCGCTGGGGGAAGGTAGTAGGTGGGAGGGTGGCTGGTCTCCAGGATACGCAGGGCCTGCCTGGTATCTACGAGCACCAGCCCCGCGTGCACGAGGCGGATCCGAGCCTCCACCGGTTCCAGGCGAGGCGGGCGAGGGTAGTCCCAGACGGACTCTTGGCCAGGTTTCGGGGGGATTCGGCGAGTAGACATGGGGCAAGGAGTCCAGAAGATAGGTCAAGCCCTCGCGAGACAAGTGGCTCGGCGAGGGCTTGGTGATGTCGTGAAATAGGCAGCCTCTTAGAACTCAAGGACCGCGCGAGCCGCTTTGAGCACATCCTCATCCTGAGGCAAGACGGCCCGCTCCAAGGGATCTGCAAACGGGATGGGCGTAAAGGCCCCAGCCACGCGGCGCACGGGGGCGTCCAGGTGGAGGAAGGCCCGGTCGGCAATCTGCGCGCTGATCTCTGCGCCCAGGCCCAAGAACTCGTGGTCTTCGTACGCCACGAGCACGCGGTTGGTCTTGGCCACTGAGGTGAGCACCGTCTCCATGTCCAGCGGGACGATGGTACGCAGGTCGATGACCTCTACCGAGATGCCTTCTTTGTCCAGGACGCGGGCCACGTTGAGGGCTTTGTGAACCATCAGCCCATAAGTAACCAGCGTGAGGTCCGACCCCGCCCGGGCAATGTGAGCCTGGCCAAAGGGCAGCAGATAGTCGGCATCGGGCTCACTGGCACGGGCAGCGGCGGCTCGGTAGAGGGCCTTATGCTCCAGGAAAAGCACCGGATCTTGCATGCGGATCGCCGTCTTGAGGAGACCCTTGGCATCAGCGGCATTCGAAGGCAGTGCGATCTTGAAGCCAGGCATGTGGCCAAAGAACGCCTCGATGTTTTGCGAGTGGCACAGACCACCGTGGATGTGCCCACCGACCGGCACGCGGATCACCATGGGGCAGCCCCAAGCGCCGTTGGACCGGTAGCGGAACGAAGCCACCTGGTTTCGGAGCTGTTGCAACGAAGGCCAGATGTAATCGCCAAACTGGATCTCTACCACCGGCTTGTAGCCCTTGGCGCTAAAGCCCACCGCGGTGCCGATGATCGAATCCTCGGCCAGCTGCGAGTTGAAGCAGCGGTCGGGGCCAAAGGTATCGGTGAGGCCTCGGGTAGCGGTAAAGACGCCCCCTTTGCCTCCAGCCACGTCTTCGCCATAGACGATGACCCGTTCGTCGCGCTCCATCTCCTCGCGGAGAGCATGGTTGATGGCATCGACCACCACCGCCGGGTTACCGCTGGGCGTGGAGGCCTCGTAAGTGAGGCCGAGGTCGCCTTCGAAAAAGACGTGCTCCGTGGCGGTGGAGGGCTCCGGATCGGGCTGCTCAGCGGCCCAACGTGCGGCGTCGTCCACCTCTTGCTTGATCTCGGCTCGCAGGGTCTGGATGTCGTCCTCGGTGAGGAGTCCGGCTTCCACGAGCTGAACCTCGATCTTCGCGATGGGGTCCACGTGTTGGTCGTTCTCCAGCTCCTCCGGCGTGCGATACTTCGTGTGGTTGTCGGAGGAGGAATGCGGGAGCAGGCGCACCACATCGGCCACAAGGCAGACGGGGCCTTTGCCGGCCCGGAGGTGGTTCACCGCGGCGCGCAGGGCGGCGTAGGACTTGAAGAAGTCGGTCCCGTCCACATGGATGCGGGCCAGGCCTTCGTAGCCTCGAGCCAGCTTGTAGGCCGAGCCGCCGGCTGTCTGATCCTGAACGGGCACCGAGATGGCGTAGCCGTTGTCCTGGATGAGGAAGAGCACAGGAGCGCCATCACGGGCGGCCCAGTTGAGGGCTTCGTGAAAGGCCCCTTGCGAGGTGGCGCCGTCGCCACAAGAGGCGAGGGTGAACGCATCGGACTGCTCGCGGTGGAGGGCCAGGCCTACGCCTACGGCCGGTAGGTATTGAGCGCCTACCGAGGATGAAGTGGGGAGGATGTTCCACTCTGTACTGGAGAAGTGCTCAGACATCTGGCGCCCCCCGGAGTTGGGGTCGTCGCGCTTGGCCATGTGATGCAGCAAGACATCCCGCGACGTCGCGCCCAGCGACAGGTAGGTGCAGAGATCGCGGTAGTAGAGGCTGAACCAGTCGTGTCCAGGCTGGGTCAGCAAACCCAGCGCAGCTTGGACGGCCTCATGGCCAGCGCATCCGATGTGGAAGAACCCATTGCCCTGTTTGAGGAGGGTCAGCATCTTCTCATCCAGCCGTCGAGAACGCAGCATGGTGCGATAGGCGCCCAGCACGGCGTCCGCATCGAGGTCACCGATCTGGATTGGGGTCACCTCCAATCCATCGACATCCAGGACGGGTGAAGTCAGCGGGGCGGTATCTGCGTCGTTGGTGTCCGACGGAGAGGACGGTGTGGTGGACACGTCCTCGACCGGAACCCCTTCCAGGCCGTCTCCCTGAGAAGATAGACCATTGCTCATTCGATCCTCCGTATTAAAAGTGAAGGGCACACTGCCAATAACGAGGAAGGCACAAACATTGGTGCCTCCAGTGGAGCACGAGGCCGATGGGGGCGTGAGAGGGCCTCTGCTCAGACTACAAGATAACGCACAGGCCGGGCCTGCCGATCCCTGGCCCCATGCATTTTCAAGGGATTGTAAGCCGCGACCTCAAGAGGGAGGCGGCCTCTGTGCACCGGGTAGAAGCGCACCCAGGTCTGTACTCAGGGGCGTGCTAAACGTGCGGGGCGTCTACGCTTCGGCTTCTTCGGCCACGCCCGCGTAGGGCAGCTCGAACCAAAAGCGCGTGCCCCGGCCCAGGGTGCTCTCCACGCGCACCTGCTCGCCGTGGGCCTGGATGATTTGCTTCACGATGCTGAGCCCAAGCCCCGTTCCTCCGCTCTTGCGGGATCGGTCCGGATCCACTCGGTAGAACCGCTCAAAGATATGACTCAGGTGCTCCACGGGAATGCCCCGTCCATTGTCGATGACCTCGATGCGGACTTTATCTAGCCGTCGCCTGAACCGGCACCGAACGGTTCCAGAGTCACTGTAGGCCAGGGCGTTGTCAATCAAGTTGATGATCACCTGCCGAATGCGGTTTCGGTCTGCCTGGACCTGCAGGTGCGGGTTGCTGGTCTCGAGGCCTAGCCCTTTCTCTCGGGCTTTGGGCCCCAGCATCTCATGGACCTCGTCGATAAGATCCTGCAGGTCGAACACAGACGGCTTAATGAGATCCTCGCGATACTCAAGGCGTGCGATCTCGATGAGGTCGTTGAACAGATTGTTGAGTCGCTGCAGGTTCAGGAGAGCCTTTTCGGCATACCGCCGCCGTTGCGGATCTGGAAGCCCCGGGGTGGCCAGAGCCTCCAGGTAGCCCCCGATGGCAAAGATCGGGTTGCGCACCTCGTGAGACACGTTGCCGATGAACTCGGTCTGCATGCGGGCCAGCCGTTCTAGCTCATCAATCTTCTCCTGATAGCTGAGCGACATCCGGTTCAGGCTTTTGGCCAAGTCCTGGATCTCAGAGGCGCGCGTCTCTACCTGGATCATCTCATCAAACGTGCCCTCGCTGATGGCCCGAGCCCGTTGGCTGATGGCTTTGATCGGCTCCGTCACTTTGTCTGAAGCGATCCAACTCCCGATGAGGGCGAGCACCAGCGCCGCGATCATGCCGGCCAGCAAGGTCACCTGCATCCCGTCGGCTAGCGCAAAAAGCAGCGGTTCTTCTTGCCCCACACGCACGATGTAGCCGGACTCCGGGCGCGGCAAGGCCACGTACACCATCTGAGTCCCATCTGGCCGCGCGCGGGACGCATAGCCGACCTCGCCTCCCAAGGCCTGCTCCACTTCCGGAAGACGTTGCAACTCAGCAGCGGTGAGCGACTCCTGGTCTTGGTCCAGGTAGATACTGTCTGGTGCAACGACGGTCAGGCGAAGGTTGGTGAGCCTGAGGATATCCTCCACCACCTGCGAGCGCTCCTGGCTCGAGGCGGTTTGCTCCACCAAGATGGCAATGCGCTCCGCTTGGTCGCGCAGCACCTGCTGCTGAGCGGATTCAATGTCTTGCCGAAGCACGAACAAGATGTAGAGACCGATGCCTACGACGGCCACCCCCACAAAGAGGACAAACGTCAAGAACATCCACGTTCGCGTGGGGGCTCTGGGGAAGATGGGGGCGTCGGGTTGGTCAGCCATACGGCACTAGCTGTAGCGAACGGTACATCCTGCAGGGCCTCTGCGTGGCAGGGGCCCGCGCAGTCTGCCGCGTCGACATTCGGAAACGTGGGCGCAGCCTGCAGGTCTAGGCCTGACACAGGCAACCAGGCTGGGGCCGAGCGTAGGGCCTGCCAGGGTCAGGCACGGCAACGCCCGGGTGCTCGGTTCACCACCGTCGGTGACGGTTCGCTGAACGGGAGCAGGGGCTAGGCCACGCCCACGGCATCTTCGACAAAGCGATAGCCCACGCCGCGTACCGTTTGGATATGCTGGGCGAAGGTGCCCAGTTTTTCGCGCAGGTTCTTGATGTGCGCATCCACGGTCCGCTCAGTCACCATCATGGCATCCTTCCAGATGGTCTCCAAGAGCTGCTGGCGCGTGAAGGCCTTGCGGGGGTGCCGGACCAGGTAGCGGAGCAGCTCAAACTCGGTGAGGGTCAGGCCAAGGTCGCGGTCGTCCAGCGAGGCCCGGTATTCGTCCTCGTAGATCTTCAGGTTCTTGACTTCAATGATCTTACTTTCTTCCACGCCTGCACGCCGAAGCACAGCCTTCACCCGCGCCACCAGCACCTGGGGAGACACCGGCTTGACCAGGTAGTCGTCCCCACCAATCATGAGGCCTTTGATTTGGTCCTCTTCTTCACTCTTGGCGGTGAGGAAGACGATCGGGATGGTTTCCGTCTCTACTCTGGATCGGAGACGCTTGCAGATCTCAAATCCATCGATGCCCGGGAGCATGATATCCAGCACAATGAGGTCGATGTCTGGCGTAGCCTTCTCCAACGCCTCCTCGCCGTCGTACGCCGTGTGGACGTGGAACGTGGGCTCCTGGTTGAGGAAGTGACTCAGGATTTCGACGTTGTCTTCCTCATCGTCCACGACCAAGATGTTGATTTTCTGGATGTCGGACATGTGCGCGCGCGGTATGCTGGGAAGGATTTGAGCTGCTGGCTCGCGTAGAGCAGGGGAATATAAGAGATTTAGAAACTGTTTGGCAGGCCCACGCGGGGCTGAGCGGGGCGCTTTTCCAGCCACGGCCCCTTGCCTGACGGCTAAGACAGAGGGTCCGTGGCACGGTTACGACCTCCCCAAAGCGTGGGCCGCTTCTCGAAGAACCCCCTGCGCTGGCCGTCCACCTGGAGAGCCAAACCTTCTCCTAGAGGCTGTTTGGTGCGTCAAGCGAGGGTTGAACCGTCGTCCGGTATCGTATGGCCTCTCGGCACAGGCTGCTCCAGCTCCACCGCAAAAGGCCCTGGTCAAGCTGTGCGCGCGGGGAGCTCAGCGCCGAACGGGGCTCCTGAGTGGTCTGTGAGAAGGCTGTAACCACGCCTGTCATCGGACGCGGTTGATGGTGCTGGTGCGTTGGGTCTGCCCCGCCTCGAGCCGTATCAAGTAGAGGCCACTGGCGGTGGGGCGGCCCTGATCATCCCGCCCATCCCACGCGACCTCGAAGCGCCCGGCTGGCCGATCGCCGCGGACCAGCGTGCGCACGCGGCGACCCAGTGCGTTGTAGACCGTCAAGTGGACCGCGCTTGCGCGAGGGGCTTCGTATCGGATCGTGACGTGATCGCGAAAAGGATTCGGGTAGCCGGTGTAGAGTTGAACGGCTCCGGGCGCCTCCAGAAGCGAGGTCAGGTCGGTCTCAGCCAGCGGCACCATCGGCTGCTCCTGCATCCGAACGCTGGCCGGCTGCTCCCAGAGAAAAGCATCGGGTTGACCCGACCCACGGAGCGTGACCACGGGTCCAGCGGGCAGAGCGGTACGGCCCGCCATGACCACCCGCAAGGTGTCTCCGAGACCTCGCTGGAACTGCCCTTGCCAGTCGGGGGGGAGCGAGAACGCGACCTGATCCCAGGTAACCTCGGTACGGCTTGGAGGGACGGTCAACTCCACCGCGCGCAGGGCCTCACCGGGGTCGTTAACGCGGAGGGTCACTTCCGCGTCGTTGGGGTCCAGGCGTGGGCTCGTCCACGTCCACTGACCGGTCACTGGGCCGGGGGGGGGAGCCGCTTGCTCTTCAACGGGAAAAGCAAACGACGGATCGGCCACCCGGTGCAGTAGCAAGGAGGCATCCAGGACACTCACCGAGCCGTTTCCGGAGACGTCCAGCATCGCGTGTACGGCAGGAGGCAGGGGAGTGCGCTGGCTGAGCTGAGTCAAGAGGGCGGGTACATCCTCGGCAGAGAGCCGCCCGTCCAGGTTAGCATCGCCGTAGGGGCCACGGATCAGGATCGCGCCCAACGGCCCGGCCACAGCGGGGAGGTCCTGGGCGGGGCTGAAGGTGACCTGCGGCTCCACGATGCCATAGGGTCCCACCGGAGCCAGTTGAAGCACGAGCAGTGGGCCCTCGTCCCGCATGCCTGCAGATCCTGATCCTTGTACCCAGGTCCTAGTCATGGGCTCGTCCGGACGGATGTCCCATTGACCGGGCCTGGTCTGCGTGACGGTGAGGGGCACGCCAGCCAAGAGCGTACCGTCTGTGGCCACCCCTTCTACGCGAGCCAGGGTGGGATCCAACGAAAGAGATAGCGCGAAGTCCGTCGTCATCAACGTTCCGGCTCCCGTGAGCATGAGTGGAAGCGCAAGCGATTGACCGGCTAGGAGGGTCGCGGGGGCCGCGTCTACCTGGACAGGCGCACGCGCATCAAGCCTGAGGGGCAGGGTTCGCTTTTTCTGGGCGGGGTCATTGGTGGTGAAGCCCAGCAGCGTATCGAAGGCTTGTGGGCCGAGTCGGCGCAGGTCCGCTTCCACGACGAGGGCTACGGAGTCTCCCGGTGCTACCGTACCAGCGCTGGGCGTCACCGTCAGCCAGTCGGCCTCCGAGGAGATCACGACCTCATCCACTTGCGCATACCAGGCAGATTCCGTCGGAATCGGTTTGGTGAAGCGGAACCGCAGCTGGAACGGGGTGGACGTGGTCAAGAAAGGGGCGAGGTCCAACGAGACGCGTTGCCCTGGCACCGCGAGGAACGATCCCACATCGTCCGTCCACTGTTTCACCACCGTCCAGGTGGCACCGGCGTCAGTGCTGAGCTCTACTGAGAACGCGTCAGATCCGCCCGTGTCTTGGTAGTTGAGCATGAACGAAACGGACAGCGAGGTGCTGGTGGGTACCACCGGCGGCGTTAACAAAGCGGCGTCTACACGGACCCCAGTCGACGTCTCGGCCGATAGGGCTACCGCGGCGTCGTCACCGCCGGTAATGTTGGGCAGTCCACCCGTCATGGTGGAGCGCCAGATCATCGGCGCGGCCGTTGCTCCTGAGACGGACCAGCCGGTGGGGAGGCCATCGGCAAACGACGCGATCAGGAGGGGAGGCGTGAACTGATCCAGCGTCGTGCCGGGTGCCTGGAGGGTGGTTTGTGCAAACGTAAGCGGCCCCTCGCCGTCATTGTGAAAGAAGACGGTATCTTGGATGGCTTGGTCCGCATAGCCGATGAGGCGGAGTGAGGACTCGGGGTCTCGCAGCCGGGGCGGTTCAACGGCCCTCCCGGAGAGCGGCCTGGTTTGATCGAGTGAGGCCCCGCTTTCAGAGCGGACGGCCAAGGTCGCGGTTTCTTCTCCAGCGGTCTGGGGCTGATACCGAACCAGCAGCGTATCGGTGAAGCCGGCTCGGATGGTCTGCACCGCAGTCGGCGCCACGGAGAACGCGGCCGAACCTTCGACTACGCCTTGAACCTCCAGGGGCGCGCGACCCGTGTTGGCCACCACGATGCGCCGCGTAAAGCCCTCGCCAATCACGTGCTCGCCGAAGGTGAGCGTGGGCCAAGCGAAGGCCGCCTCCGGTTCAGCCTGAACGATGGCTTGGAGCGGCAGCCGAACGGACGGTTGTCCGGGGAGGTCGGTGGCCTGGATGCGAAGGTCTGCCCGGTAGGTGCCAGCGTGGAGCTGTCGCGCCGTCAGATGAAGAGGCACGGCCACCACGTCGCCGGGGGCCACGGAGCCTTCCTGCGGAACCGTGGTGGCGAGTTGGACGGAGGTTGAGGCGAGGAAAGACACCTGGCGCCCTTCACCGATCACGCCCAGAAACTCAGACGCGCCGGTCGCGGTGTCTATCGCACGAAGCTCGGCTCGATTCAGCTGCTTGTTGAAGGCGGCCATAAGGACCTGCCCCGTCGTGCGGTCCACCGTCATACTCTGGGGGCCTTCGGATCGAAACCCGAGGGCCCCCACGCGCCGGGTGGATGCGGTCTCGGGGTCGATCTCGATCAGCAAGTCCGCCGAGAGGTCGTGACCCCACAGGCGCCCCTCGTTATCGACGGCCAGCCCTGCTACGACTGGGTGCCCGGTGAGAGGACCCACGAACGTGAGGTGGCCGGTCGATGGATTGACGCGGTATAGGAAGGACTCGCCGTAGTTGGTAGAAACCGCGTAGACGATGGCCCTGAACGGATCTTGAGCCAGGTCGAAGATCTCCTCGTTGGGACCGTTTGTTCGCATGGGGCCCAGTCGGCGTGGCGGGAGTCCGGGCGAGAGGGCCATCAGCGTCTGCTCCGAGGCTGGGTTGGTCCGGTCACGCCGCTCCACGATGAGGAGGCGATCTCGTTGGCCGTACAAGACCTCGCCCGCATAGGTCAGGGGCAGCGCTCCTACGGCTTCTACGTCGCCCGGAGTGGCGGCATCGAACACACCAAGGGAGCGGTCCGTGTCGACAACGCTCCCGATGATGCCCGCCACAAGGTGAGCCGGCAAGACGGGGTCATGCGTGGGCTGCTCGGCTGGGACGACCTCCAGGGTGAACGCGCGTTGAACCTGGTTGGTGTTCCGAAGGGTGAGCATCGTGCGGGTCTCACCGTCGCTGTCCAGCTCGGCGCGAAAGTCGGTGAGATTCAGCGCGAAGGGGAACGGATCGCTGGTGACATTCAGCGCTAGGTTCACCCGCTCAAACCGATAGATCGGCCGATCCAAGAAGCGGAACTGGAAATCCAGAAAGCCGGAGTTGGGACCCGCCCCCAGCTGGGCCGCATCGAGCTCCAGGCGAAGGTGCACACTGTCGGAGGGGGGGATCGTGACCAGGTCCCGGTCCGCACCCACGAACGAGGGGCCGAAGGGAAAGGTCAGGGCTAGGTTGTCTTCCAGGAAAGGCGCGTCGTGCACCACCATCAGCCCATCCTGCCCGTTGGGTGACTCCAACCCGACCGTGCCTTTGGTGGTGCCTTCAACCTGTTTGTAAAGGAAGGCTATGGTCCCGGTTTCGTACAGATGCACTTGGAAGGTGAATCGGCCGGGGGCCGGTGTACCGGCCAGGGAGGGCACTTCGGTGTACTGGACGATGACGCGCCCGCCCGCTGCATCATGGTAGTAATGGATGGCGCCCCCGTCGTCGGGGTTCAGGTCTCGCCAGAGGGGCGCGATCACACCGTCGGGCTTGTCCAAGCTGGGCAGTGGGTCGTTCTTCCACTCCGAGACCTCAGAGCTGGTGGTGAGGTGGCCGTTGTCGGAGACGTAGAGGGTGTCTACTAGGTTGCCATAAAACGGAAAGGGAAACGGCAATATCAAAGGAGCAAGCTCGTCGTCGCCCAAGGGAAGCGGGGTCCCCACCCCCTGAATGTCCGTCCACCAAAAGGTGGGTCCTGTGCCCGAACGGCTATCCAGGACCCGGTATCCAAAATTATCGGAGCCGAGATCGGTGCGTGGAGCATCGGCTGGCCTGGCCAGCGAGTCTGGTGCGGCAATGGGAGGGAGCCCCAGCACGGCCATGCGCACGGGGATGGACGATTCATTGAAGACCGTCAAGGTGCGCGTGGTTTGCCGACCTACGCGCACATCGGCCTCGATGGAGGAGGTAGACAGCTGGACGCGTGGACCAAATCCGGTGAAGACAGACGGTGAGTTGGACACGTTGGATCGGTTGCCGAACTCATCCACAGCCACCAGGCTAAACCAGATCCGCACCCCCAGGGGAAGGCCCGTGGCCACAAATTGCTCCGCTCTACCAGCAGGGAGTGGCGTGCGCAAGAGAGGAATCGCCTGAGCGTCCGCAAACGTCGATTGCGTGATGGGCCCTGCGGTGCTGTACCGTAAGTCGTACAGGGCGGCCGTTCCGGTTTGCTGGTCATCGCCCACAGCCGTCCAAGACAACGTGACGGTGTTACCTACCAGCGGCTGCTCCGTGGTGGCCTCCAATCTGACAATCTGGGCGGGAGGGATGACATCGGCGCCCACCAGAGCTTGGAAGGCGTCCAGGCGGCGGCCGATAGAGGCTCCCGGTATAGGACGACCCGTTTGTCGAAGCCGCGTCCGCACCTCCTCGGCGCGAAGCCCGGGTGTGTGGGACACAATGAGCGCCGCGACCCCCGAGACCAGTGGTGCTGCCATGGACGTGCCGCTGAAGGTCCCGTAGCTGCCCTGCAACGTGTGAACGGTGCTCAGCAGATCGTCCGGGCCACCGGTTCCGCCGGGGGCGGCGAGGTCAACCCAGGGGCCGAAGTTAGAAGCTGGGGCTCGCTCATCCAGGCGGGTGGTGGCGGCCACCGCTACGACGTTATCAAAGTAGGCGGGGTAGTAGTCGAGGTTGCTGGCGTTATTGCCGGCGGAAGCAATCACCAGACCCCCTTGCATCGGCGCCTGGCCGTCGCGTCCAGCCATCGCCGTGAAGTAGTCGATAGCGTCGCGCAGGATCGGGCTGAAAATCCCTGGGTTTTCGTAGCCCCAACTGTTATTGCTGATGACCGCGCCGTTGTCCGCTCCATAGACGATGGCTTCGGCAAAGGGGCCGTCCACGCGAGGTCCTGTTCCAAACGTGACCCCCATCATGATGCGGATGCCGGAGTCAGGGCGGCCATCTCCGCCCGCAATGCTGGAGACGCCGATGCGGTTGTTATTCCGGGCCGCCAGCAACCCGGCCACGTGCATCCCGTGCGAGTTATCCAGGATCTGCGGGTCGACTAGGTCAATCTCAGGCCGGTCGTCAGCGAAGTTGTAGCCATGGACATCATCCACGTAGCCGTTTTCGTCGTCGTCGAGTCCATTGCCGGGGATCTCGTCGGCATTGACCCAGAGCGCTCCGAGCAGATCGGGATGGGTGAGGTCGAGCCCGGTGTCGATGACCTGGACGACCACCGACGGGTGGCCCGTGGTCAACGCGTGGGCTTCGGGGGCGCGGATGTCGTGGTCTTGCGGGGGATTGTCCAGATGCCACTGGCGTGGAAAGAGGGGGTCATTGTGGACCAACGAGTCCAGGGCATGGGCGACGGTGCGCGGCGGAGGCTGGCCATGGTGCCGGACGAGCCGGGCGGGCACCACGTATTCCAGATCTGCTAACGGGCCGAGGGAGGCCGCCAGAGTGGGCTGTTGCGGGGCCGGTTGGTAGATCGCTTCGTACCAGCGGTCAAGGCCCCAGGCGGCATGCCGGGCTTGGTGCTGGGGCGACGTGCGGAAGACCGGCCGCAGGGCCACAAGCTGCACCGCCTCCAAGGCGGCGTCTAAACTGCTCCGTCCGGTTTGGACGCGCAGCGCCGCTCCGTTTTTGCTGCTGCCCAGGGTGGCGTGCTCCACCGCTTGAGCGAAGGCGGGCTGGGCAGCGGGGGAGACCTTGAGGTAGACGCGCTCGGCCGTTGGTTGAGCGCGCACAAGGTGCGGCGCCAGCCACAGACCACCCAGCAGAACAAGGCGCGAAACACAAGTCCAGGTGAGGCGGCTGATCATGCGGATCGGCTGCTGGGGGGACATCACAAGGGAGGGACGCGTCAGAAATCATCCGGCATACGACAGAAAGACGCGTTAGGCTCCCTTTCTATTCCCCTTTCCATCAAGAAGCGGCGACCCCCTGCTTGGGAGGTCGCCGCGGCACGCGCAGAGGAACGCGATGAGCGCCCGGATGGCCCGGGCTATTTGGTGAGCAGCATCATGCGGCTTTCGTCGAAGGTTTCGCCGATGGCCCGGTAGAGGTAGGTGCCGCTGGGCAGGGCCGAGGCATCAAAGAAGAAGCGGTGCGCCTGGTTGGCGGTGAGGGGCCCGTTGTGCAGGCGCTGTACTTCGCGGCCCAGCGTGTCGAAGACGCTGATGCGAACGGTTTGCTGCTGCGCCAGCGTCAGCGTGAACGTGGTCGCCGGGTTGAACGGGTTGGGGTAGGCGTCGCTGAGCAGGTGCGTGCCCGGAACGTCGATAGTGACTTCCACGACAGGGTGGTACTCAAAGGAGCCATCGAAGTCGATCTGCTTGAGACGGAACCGGTGGGCCCCCGCCGCCACGTTGTCCAGGCGGAAGGCATAGCGGCTCGTTTCGAACGTGGTGCCGTTGCCGTCCACAAAGCCGACGCCTTCGAACGAGCCGTTGACCTGTTGCTGCACCTCGAAGCCCGCGTTGTTTTCCTCAGAGGCGGTGGTCCATTGGAGCACTACATCCCCTTGGTCGACGAGCGCGTCAAAAGAGGTGAGTTCCACAGGGACCACGCTGCCCGGGGGGATGGTGACGGAGCCGTTGGTGATGGTGATATCACTTCCATCCAGGTCGGAGCCATCAATGAGGCCATCGACGAAGCTCATGGTGAGTGGGGATACGCCTTCGAAGGCAATGATCTCGAAGGTGAGGGTGAACAGCGTGCCAGAGCCAGCCATCGTGCTTCCGATACCAGCAATGTTGATGGTGCCGGGTGGGACTTCGTTCACTTCTACAAGACCGAAGGTGCTCATAACCTGGCCGTTGTCCGCATACGAGACAAACTGGAGTAGGCTTGGGTCATAGCCAAACGAAAGTTGGAAGCTAGAGATGGCTAGGCCTGTGACCTCGGAAACAACGGCGGAAACCGTGAAGGTATCCCCGAGCTCCGTGCCATCGGCAATGGTGAGGTCCGGGGTACTGAGGGCAATGGGTAACGTGCCTTGAGCCATGGCCGGAGAGAGGGGGACCAGGGCTGCGAGCAGAAAAATGGATAGGAAACGTCGCATATCAGGTGGGGAGGAAGGCAGTCGAAACAAGCGGTGGATAAGTCTACACGCTACAATACGATATCGGTTGATCCACTAGGAGGGGCGGGTATGCGCCTGAAGCACATGGTGAGATGAAACCGCCACCCCGCATCGCCAGACCAGCAGGCCCAGAGCGAACGCTCCGGGCCTGCTGGATGGCGGCTACTTGGTCATGCACCGACGTGCATGGCCGATCTTACTTGATCATCGTCAGGCGACGAGACTGTACGAAGTCACCGGCTTTGATCCGGTACAGGTACATGCCACTGGCCACCTGGGCACCACCGTCACTGCGGCCGTCCCACTGGACGTCGTAGCGACCGGCCTGCTGGCCTTCGCTGACCAAGGTCCGGACCACCTGGCCCAACGTGTTGTAGATCACCAGCTCAACCTGTGCTGCCTCGGGCAGCTGGTAGCGGATGTTCGTCGTCGGGTTGAAGGGGTTCGGGTAGTTCTGCTCGAGCATGAACGCCTTCGGCAGCGTGCCGATGTTGGCTTCGAACAGCTTCGGCGCGTTGTCATTGACGCGGCTCTCAGCTTCGAGCGCCATCTGGGCGTCCTCCTGAGCAAAGGCCACGGACAGCGTCCCGAAGGTACCGGCCTTCAGCGGCGTCAAGCCCGTCAGCGCCACACGCAGGAGGCCGTCGCCATCTACGTGGTGGTTCATGATCCAGCCCTCTGGCAGGGCCGACTCCAGCCCTTCGACCGTGGCCATGCCAGGATCGATGCGGGTCATGAAGTCGATGGCAAACACGTCGCCTTGTACGCCGTCCAGCGTGAGCGGGAGGCGCGTGAGGCCGGTGGCCTCGTCACGCTCCACGCTACCCAAGGCCACGATACCGTCGGCCGAGCTGCCGCCTTGCTTGGCGGCGCCTTCTTCTTCGACCGGGAACGGCGTGGTGTCACCCACGGCGCGCCGGAGAATCAGGAAGGCGTCGTTGGCCGTGATGGCGCCGTTGCCCGTGACCTCGGCGGAAACCTCGGCGGCTTCCGTGCCAAGCTCCATGCCTACGGCGGCCATCAGCGTCAGCTGCGCATCGTTGGCTGTCACGGCCAGGTTGAGGTTGGCGTCGCCGAAGAACGGCACCACCTCCACCGTGCCCATGGAGCCCGAGAAGGAGACCTCATCCATGAGGAGCTCTTCCATCGTCATGGTGGTCGAGCCTAGCGCCTCCTGGGCCTTGAACTCGACGATCATGAGGGTGCCCTGTCCGGTGATGGTGAAGAGGGCAGGACCCCCCGCAGGCTCAGCGGAGAAGGCCGAGACGGCCAGCGTGTTCGCATCCGGCGTGTTCGTGGCGATCGTGACGCCCTCCATGAGGGTGCCGTCCGTGATCACGTTGAGCGGCTGGATGAGCCCACCGTCGAAGGTCATCGTCATGTCGACCGAGTTGAGCTCCAGGCCGTCCAGGTTACGTACCTGGAGCGCCATCTGGAAGGTCTCATTCGGGTTGACTTCGAAGTCCTCCGTGAAGACCGGGTTGGAGTCAATCACCTGGTAGTTGATGGGCACCACCACGGTCGGATTGGCCGGATCGTTGGTCTGGAAGGTGAGGTCCAGCGTGTAGGTGCCGTCGGTGAGGCCCGTCGCGTCAAACTCCAGCGTGATCTCCTGGGACTCACCCGGGGCAATCTCACCATTCATCGGCGCAAAGGTAAACCACTCGAAGGCCTCCACGATTTCGACATCGTCGATCTGTGCGTACCAGTCCCAGGGGGCGGCCGCACCATCTTCGCGGAAGTAACGCCAGCGCACCTGGTACTGCTCCCCAACGTTCACGAAGGGGCGGAGATCGATGAACTCCACGAGACCGGGCAGACTGAAGAATCCACCGAGGTCATCCTGGTAGCGGCGCATATTGGTCCACGTGCTACCACCATCTGTGGAGATGTCCACGTCCATGACGTCACCCCCCAAGGCTGGGTTGGTGGCGTCGCGGTAGTTGTACTTGAACCGGAGAAACTCTGTGTCCCCATAGGTTAGCGCTGGGGTGATCAGCTCCGAGTCGTACGGCGTAAACGCGAAGTTATCCGAGTTGATCGTGGCCGCATCTCCGGTTCCGCCGGTGATGTTGCTCATGTTCTCGTCGGACTGAATGCCCCACGTCACAGCCGTTTCGATGTTGTTCTGCACCGTCCACGTTTCCGGGATACCGCCTTCGAAGCCTTCAGAGAGGACCACGGGGCCCGGCAAGACCGCATTGGGGACGACAATGTTGTCCTCAAAGCCCGAGAACGTAAGCGGGTTGCCGCCTGCGTTGGTCATGGTGAGCGTGCGGGTGACCATCCCACCGGGGAAGCTCACAACGTCGAATTCGGTGGGATCAATGACGGCCACGGGGGGCTCCAAGCCGGTAGCGCTGAGCGCCACTTGAAGGGAGCCTTCGTCGGCATCGTCACTGGCCACCTCCACGCTGGCCGTCAGGGCCCCGGCGACGGTCGGGGCGAAGGTCACCTCGAACACCTCCAGGGTGGTAGCAGGGAGCGTGAACGTCAGCGCATCGCCTGTGGAGGGCTCCACGGAGAAGTTAGCGTCGTCAAGAGACACCGTCACCTCCAGCGGGGCACGACCATTGTTTTGTACCACGAAGAAGTCCGAGTCATCGAGGCCAATGAAGAGCGGCTCAGGGAAGTCGATGGCCTGAGGCTCTACCACGATGTTGCCTTCGGCATCCACCGTCATCGTGATCGGGATGATGACTTCTGGCTGGCCCGCCACGTCGGCAATGACCACCACTTTGGCGTTGTACACGCCTTCGAACAGCCCGGTGGCGTCGAACACCAGCTCCACGTCTACGGAACGATCCGCGTTGATCGTACCCGCAAGCATGTTGGGCTCCACGAAGCCAACGCTGGGCAGCGCCAAGTAACCGTACTCGGTGGCACCTGGCAGCAGACCGACCGGCGTCGTCAGACCCGTTTCGGTGTCCGCGATGCGCAGCTCGCCAAAGCCCGCGCCGGCGTCGTTGTACGCCGCCAGGTACAGACGGCCCGTCACGAGGTCAAAGTCCATACCCTGCGCGAAGTTGGCGTCAAAGCCGGTCGGGCCGAGCACCGTAGTGGCTCCCGTGGCTTTGTCCACCGTCATCAGGACATCCGTGGTGATCTCGTGCGCATACATCTGACCGTCGCCGTCGATGGCAATAGCGATCGCGATGGGTGCGTTGGCGATTTCAGCCACAAGGGTGGTCGTGCCGTCCAGGGGGTTGAGCGTGTAGAGGTACGAGAAGTCACCATCCGACGTGCTCCCGTAGAGGATGCCCGTGGTTGGGTCGGTGGCCAGTTCAGTCCACGTCTCGCCGGCGCCAGGAATGGCCGCGCCGAGGGTCGAGATCGAGCCGTCGGCCGTCGAGATCGAGTGGTACAGGTTGTCCCCGTTGGTGATCACCACGAACCGATCCTGCTGACCGTACAGGAAGTCACCCGCGAAGATCGTGGGTGAGGCTCCGAACGGCGTCGCATCCTCGACCATGCCGAGGTCAAACTCCACGAATGCGTCCTCGAAGAGGTCCGTGGAGAAACCAGGCACGTTGAGGGCCATGTTCAGGGCGCCGGAGCCCGCCGGCAGAGCCGCGGGTGCGGGAGCCGCCAACATGGAAGCTTCGCGGTCAGACTGCGGGTAGAGGCCCGCGGCCGCACGCTCCAGGCGCTCTTCCTCAGACGGGAAGGTCTTGCCCGGGATGACTGGCGTGTAGGTCGTCGAGATCCCGGACGCCCCACGCACCTCGATCCGGAAAGACTGCGGATCCTTGGTGTCGGTGTTGGTGATGGTCAGGGTTTCGAGCAACGTGTCATCGGTGTTCAGCGCCACGTCAAACTGGACCGGGTCCAGATCAAACGGATAGGGCTCAAACTCCAGCGTGAAGGTCACCGGCACGGTCGCGATGGCCGTGGTCGAGTCGCTGAGGTTCGTGATGGTGAACTCCAGCTCAGCCTCGAAGGAGTCTACCGGCAGTTCGGAGGAGTCCAGCGTGACATCCAGCGTAGCCGATTCGGTCGAGGCGATCGTGCCCGAGGTGGGGTCGACCGTGATCCAGTCCGGCAGGTTGTCAGTGAGCTCATAAGAGATCCCTGAGGCGCCGGTGCTGGCTACCTCCAGCGGGATCTCGACGATGCTGCCGGCCAGGGCCGTTTCGTCGATGGCGTCCGGCGTGAAGACGAACTCGGGACCGGTTTCCGTAGTGCCCTGCGGCGAGTTTGACAACGGCGAGGGGTTGTCGAACTCATCGTTGGCGATGATCACAAACCAGACATCCGAGTTGAACGGCAGGTCGTGGACCGTAAAGGTCTCCGTCGCTCCGGCTTCCTGCGGCGCGGGCTCATCGTCCACTTCGATGGCATCTCCGATGTTGCTCTCATCGATGGGTCCCGTGGTGCTATACAGGATGTCATAGGACGTGGCGGTGCCTACGCTCCCGTCGTCACCCGTGGCGGTCCACGTGAGGTTGATGGAAGCACCGGTGACATTCACCTGAGGCGCAATGGCCAGGTCTGTGATGGCATCAGGCGGCAAGATGTCCGGACCATCGAGCGCCGCGAGGGCGTCGGCCCGGAGGCCCATCTCGAAACCAGGGGGGACAGTCGCCGAGATATCCTTCCCAGAGCGCTCCAGGAGCGTCTCCATCTGGTCGTTGGTCAGCCCAGGAATCTGAGACGCCACGAGAGCAATGATGCCCGAGACGTGGGGCGCGGCCATGGAGGTCCCTGAGAAGGAGCCGTAGCCGGCGCCGTAGCCACCTGGTGTGGTCTGCGTGGTGTGCAGCGTGCTGATGACGCCGTCCACGCCAAACTGACCGCCGGGAGCGGCGAGGTCCACGTGGTCTCCGTAGTTGGAGAACGAGGAACGGCTATCCGTGTCTTCCGTGGAGCCCACGGTGAACGAGGGGCCATAGAAGCCTGGATAGAAGTTCGAGCCCGAGTTGCTGTTACCGGCTGAGTTCACAAAGATGCCGCCCACCATGGGGGCGTCCGTGAACTGACCGGCATTGGCCCGGAAATAATCGATGGCATCCAGCACGGCCGGCTCGAAGAACCCAGCGGTGGTGTAGCCCCAGCTGTTCTGGCTCACCACAGCGCCGTTGTCAGCACCATAGGCAATGGCCTCTGGGAAGCCACCCACGGTGGCGCCGAAGGTAATGGCCACCTGCACACGCGCACCCGAGCCGGGCGTACCGTCGCCACCGGCCACGCCGGCTACACCGATGCCGTTGTTGCTGGGCGCGGCCACCGTGCCCGACACGTGCAGACCGTGTGAGTTGTCGATGATAGAGGGAACCGGGATGTTCGGGTTCCCGGTGTTGTCGGCGAAGTTGTAACCGTTGACGTCATCGACGTAGCCGTTGTTGTCATCATCGATGCCGTTCTCATCGGCGGCGTCATAGATGCCGTTGCCGTTGAGGTCTTCGGCTTCGTTGACCCACAGCAGCGGCTGGTCCGGGTGGCCGATCTCCATGCCGGAGTCCACGACCGTCACGACCACGTTGGACGAGCCCGTGTTGATGGCGCTGGCTTCGGGGAGGTTCACGTCGGCGTCCGGCGTGGCCGGGCCGTCAAAGGCCGTCTGGCCCGTGTTGTTGTAGTGCCACTGGTCCGGGTACAGCGGGTCATCCGGGCAGGTATCTGCGATGGAGCAGTCCGCCAGAGCGGCCGCCGGACGCCGAGCCTCGGTGAGGTTGGGCTTGCCGTGCATCTCCTTCTCATAGATCGGAGAAGCGATCTCGACAGCCGCGTCGGCCTGGTACATCTCCGACACAGCTTCCGCCGTCATCGGTGAGGTGTACTCGACCCGGTACCAGCGATGCAGACCAAACGCCACGCGACGCGCTTCGTGCTTGCCCGCTGGGCGGAACACGCGCGTCATCTTCACTGAGTTCAGTTGCTGGTTGAGACGATCAAGGGAGGCAAGGCCGGTGGTGGAGGCCTTACCCAGTTCGTTCTGGACGTTCAGGGAATTCATCGCCTGTTCGCTCAGCTTGATCTGCAGAACACCGTCGATCTGCGCTGAAGCGGTAGGCACGAATCCAATCAGGCCCAAGACAACGATGCATAGGAAGCACCGAAGGGTGGTACCGTGTGGATGCATGGTAGCTAGGTAGAGTGGTGGAGTGATAGGCTAGAAGTTACCCGGACCCACCACGACCGCAGCCGTCGGATACGCCGCCCACCCAATCATAGAGGCCGGGCGAAACGTATCACGGGAGTGCACAGGTGGAGGGGAGCGGACGAGCAGGGTGGGGCTTAAGAAAAGTGGAAGCCGGGATGCTCGAACTCAACACATAACAGGATGTCAAGGCAACGTGGGCGCAAAATGCCTGATGAGTACCACGGAGTCAACCTTTACGTATCCTTCACAGGAGCGTCTGGACGCCATTTGGGCCTCTTCGCCATATCTTCATAAATAGGGGAGGAATGGCTTTCAGGTCGACGTTGTCTAAGACTCACGCTCCATGCGCCACGGTGTGCGCCACGTCTCTTGACCTAGCGGATCTGCAAACTCTCGGGCCGCTGAGACGTAGGGTCTGTAACTGAATGTCGTGCACGGCTTATCTTCTGGCTGCGCACCACTTGGCGGGTCTCCTCACCTATGCAATCCCTCCCCACGTTGCGGTCACGCGCTGCGCCTGTATCCGCTGTGCACTCTGTGAGCTCATGCACCAT
>JBCDJV010000045.1:0-37135 GCA_038747425.1 Bacteroidota bacterium | reverse complement strand
GTCCGCATCGAGGTCCCCGAGGGCGGGGGCATAGTGGTAGGCGGCAGAGACAGGCATCGGGTCGCGCTGAGCATAGGCCGGGGCCGTGGCGGTGCCGGTGTTCTCGAAGTAAATCAGGCGCCCTGCGTCGGGGTCACCCGGTTCGATCTTGTTGCCGATGAGGAGATCGAGGTCGCCATCGCCGTCGAGGTCGCCGGTGGTGGGGATGGCCTCGCTGCCTCGGTCCAAGGCGTAGACGAAGCGTCGCGTCTGGGTCGTGAACGTGAGCCCGTCCGTGTGCTCCACGAAGTAGAAGTTCTCGATGGTCGAGGTGTTGGGGTCAAAGGCCCCGCCGAGCACGCCGAAGAAGAGGTCGATGTCTCCGTCGCTGTCCACGTCCGCCAGCGAGGGGGCGTTGTAGCCACTGGTGCCCACGGGGTTGTCTGGCGGGAAGGGCACGGGGTCGCCGCGCAGTGAGAAGGCCGCGCAGGAGGTGCCGGTGTTCTCAATGAGGAGCACGCCGGGCTCGAAGAAATCGCCCCAGAAGAGGTCGAGGTCGCCATCGCTGTCAATGTCGCCGAAGGCCATCGCGTTGGCGCCATGCATGGTGCCGGGCTCTCCAATCTGCGCCACGATTTCGATGCCTTCGAAGCGCTCGTTCACCAGCCGAAAACGCGGGAGCCCATCTGGACCCTGGGTGGCCTCTTCATAGCGGACCAAGGTGCCATCCACACGGCCGAGGAACAGGTCCAGCTGGCCGTTGCAGTCCAGGTCAGTGATGCTGGGGATGTTCTGTCGGTCCGAAAAGATGGGGGCGCCGTCTACGTTGCGCAACGAGTCGGCGATTTCGGTGAAGCGAGGGACTTGCGGCGTCCCATCGTTACGGAAGATCTGGATGTAGCTGTATTGCTGCTCGGCCAAGAGGTCCAGGTCCTGGTCGCCGTCGAGATCCGCAAACTGGTACCACTCCCCGATATTGAGGCCCTGGAATTGGTCCGTGCGCCACACGAACCCGTCGTCCTGGCGCTCGAAGAAGGACACCTGGCCGGTGGTCTCTTGCACGAACAGGTCGAGGTCGCCGTCCGCATCGATGTCGGCGAAGCGGGGACGGGGTAGGTTGTAGCCGCCGAGAAAGGGAAAGGTGTATGCTTCGCCGGCCGCGTCAACGACCGTGAAGGGGGTGGCGGACCGCACGAGCGTGTCCGGAAGCACCGGCGTGGCCGCACTAGGTGTGGGGGGCGCTGGACGAACGCCGGAGCAGCCCGCCATCAGCACCAGGGCACAGAGGATGGCGGGGGCAGCAAAACGAGGCATCATCCTCACAGCTCAGCCGACATCCCCGAGGGGTAGGCGCCCACCTCGATCACCCGTACAATCTCCTGCGTGGCCGTGTCAATGACCACCACGGTGCCGTTGAGGTCAGGCACCATGCTCATCATCGCGGCGTGGTCCATCGCACCATGTCCACTGTGATCCATGGTCTGCTCCTCGGTGGCGTCCTCGGGCTTGTCCATCATCGCATGACCCCCCTCGCCGTGCATCAGCCGGTGTGAGCGGGGGAGGTAGGTGCTCTTCAGGTTGCGGTTGGATACGTAGACGAAGCGCCCATCTGGCGAGGAGGCGATGCCGTGGGGCTCAGCCAAGCCCTCGCCGCTGATGGTATGGGCCAGGGTACGCGTCTCCATATCGATGACGCTGATCGTGTTCGCGGCCTGGTTGCCGACGTAGACGAAGCGCCCATCTGGCGTGAAGGTGGGGTGCCAGGGCATGGCGCCGAGATCGAGCGTGGCCACGAGCTCCGGGTTGCCGGGGTCAGCCAGGTCAAAGATGAGGAAGTCGCCCGTCATCTGGCCGCCGGCCACCAGGGTCTGCCCGTCGGGCGAGACGGCAAACTGGACGAGCGTGTGCAGGGTGCCCTCCAGCCGGGTCAGCGCCTCGATGTCCTCCTCACCTAGAGGCAAGCTGGCCAGACGGTTCTCCGTGAGGCTGGCGGTGTAGGCATAGCCTTGAACGGGGTTAACCACCAGGGCGTGCGGCCGTGCGAAGAAGACGTCCACCTCCTCCAGGCCCATGGAGGACCGCTCGATGACGCCCACGCGCCGTGGGGGGTTGACGGCCATCATGGACCGGGCCACGTAGAGGCGGTCGGCGGTCGGGTCCATGGCCAGCATGCCGGGCGTCTCAAAGTCGACCTGGCCCACCAGGTTGTGGTCACGGTCGAACTTGAGCACCTTGCTCTCCCCGATGAGCGAGACGTACCAGTGGGCTCCATCGGGCTCGACGGCCGTGTGGTGCGGCTTCGCATTCTCCGAGAAGCCCAGCGCCTGGAGGTCCACGACGCGCATCAGCACGTTGCGGTCCATGTCAATGATGGACACAGAGGCTTCCGCCTGGTTGCCCACATAGAGACGGTGCTCAGCGTCGGCGTAGGGGACGACACCCTCGTCACTCCGGGCGCCGTCGTCGATCCAATCACGCAGGAGGGCGCGTTCAGCGTCCGTGATAGCCGCTTGGTCCTCGGTGACCTGATACAGTAGGCTGTGTTTGGCGCTGAAAGGCACCACCACCTGCCCGACTTCCGAGCCGGCCACAAGCCCATCCCAGGAGCTCAGGTCCAGCCCAGGCTCTGCGATCAGCGCCGCGACCTTGGCATCGAGCAGAGGTTGGATCTGTTCAGAGAATGAAACGGGCGTAGCCTGGGCTCGCGCCGCTGCTAGCAGCAACAGCGAGAGCATGGCAAGGCGAAGCATGCGCATGGTGGGGAGAGAAAATGGTGAACGGTGAGTCGCGAACGGTGAATGGTGAAGGGGTGGTCATCGAGACCGAGACTCTTCACCATTCACCGTTCATCACTCACCATCTAGATGTCCACGTCCTTTTTCTTCACGATGAAGAGACCCTCGCCGATGGAGGAGACGACCACGATGCCGCTCTGGAAGTACGGGTAGTTGCTCCAGGTGCCGGAGAACCCAGGCCCGTTGCTGCCCGCGGGGGCGGTGTCAAAGTGGCCGACCGGGACCGGGTTGGCGCGGTCTGTGATGTCGAAGACGCGGAGGCCCGCGGCGTAGTTCGACTGGTACATGAAGTTGCCACGGATGTAGAGGTTGTGATCACTGGCCGTGGTCTCATGCAGGAATTCGCGCACAAGCTGCGGATCGTCGAGGTCCGTCACATCCCAGATGAGCGTCCGTGTGTTGGTCACGTTGCCGCCAAGCTCGTCCAGTTCGTCGTTGACGTAGAGGAACTGGTGGTCTTCGGTGAGCCAGCCCTGGTGCGTGTAGGACACGTTCGGGTAGGCCGCCGTGGAGAGGGCCACCGGGTTGGCTTTGTCCGTGACGTCGGCCACGCTGAGGGCCGTCTCGTTGGAGCTGAAGCAGATTTCGCGGCCCTGGTGCTCGGCGTCGGGACCGTCGTAGGTGACGCACTGGGCGTCGTGGGTGTAGCCCGTGCTGGCACGCCCGGTGGTGGCATCGGCGAAGCAGCCGGCGAAGGTCGGGTTCTTCGGCTCACGGATGTCAATCATGTGGAGGCCACCGCCGCAGGTTTCGCCGCCACCGCCGCTGCCCACCGCGTAGGCAAAGCCGGTCTCTTCGTTGATGACGATGTTGTGGACGCTGTTGACGCGGTCGTACGTGGTCTCCGGCTCGAAGGTGACGGGCATTTCCGCCACGGTGACGTCGCGGAGGCGGGTCAGGTCAAACACCTGCATGCCGTGCTCGCCGGCGTTGTCCGACACCACGTAGGCGTGGTCCTGGTAGACCTTGATGTCACGCCAGGCGCTGCCCGGGGAGCCTTCAGTCTTGGGCAGGTCGCCCACGAAGACGGGCTGGTACGGGTTGCTGACGTCCACGAAGGAGGTGCCGTCCATGCGGCCCACCAGGGCATACTCCGTGCCGGTCTCGGGGTCGGTCCAGCCCCAGATGTCGTTGAGCCGGACACCCCGCTCACCGCCGATGTCACGGATGGGAAGGAACGAGATGAGGTCCATGTCGCCACAGTCGAAGCCCGAGGCGTCGCCTTCTTCGCAGCGGACCAGCTCGCCCTGCACGGCCGAGAGGGCCTCGAAGGTGCTGAAGACCGGGGCCTGGGCCTCGCGCCAGTCGCCGCCGTCGCGGACGAAGATGACAGCGGTGCCAGCGCCGTAGTCGGCACCGGCTAGGCCGGCCACCACCACGTCGGCGTTGCCCGCCAGGCTGCTGCCGTAGCGCGTGCCACGCTCGGCGCCGTCGGTCATCAGCTTGTCGGCGGCGCTCCAGTTGCCTTCTCCGTCCGGCACAAAGCGGTAGACGAAGCCCGGGATGCGCGAGCGGAAGCCACCGGGCGCGCCAACCAGCACGTCACCCCCCGCCATGGCGATGGCCGAACCGAAGGCATGCTGCGTGCTACCGTCGAAGGGCAGGAGGCGTCCGATCTCGTTCCAAGCCTCGCCATCGTAGGCGAAGCGAGTGACGGCGCCGATGCCGCTGGAGGCACGCGGCAGGCCCACCAGGGCCTCCCCATCCGCCATCGCGATGGCCGTCCCAAAGCGATCACCGGCCGTCAGGTTGGCGGCCTCCAGGGTGCCTGCAGGCTGCCAGGTGGTGCCGTCGTACTGGAAGGCGTAGACTTTGCCTTCGCCCTGGAACGGAGCACCGACGAGGGCCCAGTTGCCGTCCACCGCCAGCGCAGCGCCAAAGGCGACGCTGGCCGTCGTGTCCGGCGTGGTCAGCTTGGCTTCCTGCTGCCAGGCGGTGCCATCATAGCGAAAGACGTAGACGGCGCCTGCGCGCTCGGCCTGGCGCGTCGTGCCCACCAGGGCCACGTCGCCGCTCAGCGCCACCGTAGCGCCGACGCGGTCATCGGCGGCGGCATCGGAGGGGATGAGCTGGGCAGTCTCTTGCCAGCTCTCGCCATTTTGCTCAAAGACGTAGGCCCCCCCGCGGCTCTCGTTGCGGGCGGTGGCTCCGATGAGCAGACGCCCTTCAACAGCGGCGAGCGAGGCGCCGAAGCGGTCGCCCGTGTCTCCATCGGAGGCCATGAGCTCTGCTCCAACCATCCAGGTGCCGTCGGCCCCTTCGTTGTACTGGTGGATGACGCCCGGCCGGTAGGCGTTGAGCGGTTCGCCGATGAAGAGGGTCCGGCCTTGGACCGCCACGGTCTGGCCAAAGCCATTCAGGACCGGCTGCTCCGTCTCGGCGGAACGGAAGGTCTGGGCTTGAACGGAAGAGAAGGGCACGGCTGCAGCAAGCAGCAGCGCCCCCAAGAGAGCGACGGGTGTCGAACGCATGGGGCTAGTGGTATGGGTGGGAATGGGGAAGGCCGAGCGCAGGCAAGGCCAGCTATTTCATTTAAAGTTTAAACCATACCGGACTCCCCGGCCACGCGTTCCCAGGAAAAGCGGGAAAACCCTATCCCTGTGCGCCGAGTCCCTCAAAAGAGGGTCGTGAGTGCTCAGAAGCCAGCGGAGACCACCCGCTGTCCTGGACCGTTCACCGTTGGTGATCGCGCAGGTGGAGCGCTTTCCCGAGGCCTTTCCGCCCCTTGCGAAGGACCCGCTACTTCGCGAAGCGCTTGAGCGCGATGCTGGACATCGAATCCATGGAGATATTCGGCCAGTGGCGCAGGGTGCCATAGGCCAGTCCGGTGGCACGGGCCCGCGTCTCTGAAGACACCACTTTGCGGTAGTACAACCGCATCTTGATGGCTTCAGCCCCTTTGCTGGTACGTGCATCGTACGCCCGCTCCAAGGAGTCGAGGCTGTATTCGCGCCGGCCATCTTCTTGCATCATCGATAGAGCAGCCACGCTCCAGAGCGATGCTTTCTTGGGCGTAGTCAGACCCGGTGACCGGCGCCGCTTGTAGCTCGTCGAGGGTGTGGTAAACCACGGCTGCCCCGCGGTTGCGGTCAGTGGATAGCCTTTCGCCCAGCTGGCTTTGAGGAAGTTCAGGGCGAACGAGCGAGCCGCGGCCTTGGCGCCCGTGCGTTCAAGCGCGCTCCGGCACCCGTAGAAGGCGGCAAAGCTCACCACGCGGTCCCAATTGAAATCGATCGCCATCCACTCGTCGATCGAAAGCTGGTTGGCCACCCCCTTGATGGGCTTCGGCCGCGTAGTGGCTTCGGGGGCAATGGGGCCGTCGAGGGCAGCGTGGCTCCACATGGCGAACTCGGCCGTGGTGAGGCCTTTCTTCTGGGCGGCCTTCACCACGCGTTCCACGTCGCCTTTCAGGGTGCCCAGGTTGCGCACCTTGAACACGTGGATCTCGTCCTTCCGAGCGTTGAACCGCGTATGTGCCTTGATCTGGCGCTTGCGCGTGGCGGCCAGCTGCGCGTGCTCCTGAACGTCGTCATCGGTGTACGCGAGCAGGTACAGGTGCCCCGCCGCGACGGTGTGCGACGCGCCCGACCCGGCCTGGGCGGCTAGGGTCGGGCGGTCGCTTTGTTGCCGAGGCTCCACGGGTCAATCGGTCAGCGTGAGGGGACGGATCCAGCGATCGGCGGCGCGCCTCCTTACAGCGTCGTCGGCTCGGACGTGGCTCCGTCGCCAAGGGCTGGGGCGCCCGCCGCAGAGTCCTCAAGGGCGTTCAGGAGCGCTTCGCCGCCAGGAAGGCTGCGCAGCGTCCCCAGGACTTCGGCGTAGCGCTCGTTGCCTTGGAGGCCTTTCATCACCTCGCGCAGGACCGGCAGCACCATGCCCACGCTCAACACGGTGTTGACCAACGATCCGCCTACTGAGCCTCGCTGTCCGTTCGAGGCGCTGCCCGGGAGCCCGTTCATGGCGCCATCAAGGCCGCCCACGTTCAGGATGCGGATGCTGTCGATCTGCTCGGCGGGGATCATCAACTTCTCGATCAGCTCGGGGAGGCGCGGGACGAGGTCGTTGAGCGTGTTCGCCAGGATGACGCGCTCGTTGATCACGTTCTCGGCCTCGAGCTGGAGCTGCGTGGCAGCGGCCTTGGCGCGGCCGACCTCCTCGATGGCCAGCGCCTGCTTGGCGGCGGCCTGGGCGTCCAGTTCGGCCGCTTCCAGCTTGGCCCTGGAGACCACCGTTAGTTCATAGGCTTCGACGTCCGCCTCCACGTTCTTCATTTCCTTCTCCACGGCAGCGGCCTTCTCGGCCTCGATCACATCGATCTGCTTCTGGCGGTTGGCCACTTCCAGGGCGCGGACCGTCTGGGCTTGCTCCTCGGCCTTGATCTTCTCGGCCTCCTGGAGGGCGGTCTCTTCCAGCATCTTGAGCTTGGCTTTGAGGGCTTCGGCCTCCTCGGCTTCACGCTCGATGCGGGCGATCTCCACTTGCTTGATCTTCTCTTGCTCGGCCACTCGCACGGCCCGTTCGCGCAGGATTTGCGCTTGCTCGATCTCCTGGCGCCGCTGCTCGTCGGCCAACTCCACGGCCCGCTGCCGTTCAATCTCGGCGGCGCGGACGGCTTGCTCTTTCTGTTCCTGAGCCAAGCGCACTTGGCGGTCTTTCTGGATGCGGGCTTCCTCGGCCAGCCGCTCCTGCTCGGCCACGGTCTTCTCGGTAGCCGCTTGCTCACGAGCCTGGGCCTCCTGGACTTCGCGTTGCTGCGAGGCTTCTTTCTCGGCGATGTCCTGGTTGATCTCGAGCTGGCGAACGCGCGCTTCGCGGTTCTGCTCGGCAATGGTCACCTCCTTCTGACGAAGACGCTTGTTGGCTTCCTCGACCTCGCTGGAGGTCCGCTGGGCGATCTCTTTGCGGCCCCGCGCATCCAGGACGTTGTCCTCGTTGTGCATCTCCAAAGGAAGCTGCTCCAGGTACTGGATCGCCACATCGTCCAGCTTGTAGCCGTTCAGGACCACCTCCTGGTTGCCCTCCTGGCCCAGGGCCCGCAGGATCTCGTCGCGGAACGCAATCCGGTTCTGGTACAGCTGGTCGAACTTGAGGAGCGCGCCAGCCGTCTTGAGAGCGTCGGCAAACTTGGCCTCGAAGAGCTCGCGCAGATAGGCGATGTCTGACGCCTGGGCGCACCCGATGGTGGCGGCCACATGGCGGATGTCCTCTTCGAGGGAATTGATCTTGATGTAGAAGTCGACCTCCACCTCAGCGCGGATCCCATCTGCGCAGGACAGGCTCTCGATCTGCCGGCGTACGATGCGCACCGTCTTGACCGTCAGGTCGATGCTATCCACCCGGTGGAGCAGTGGGATGACAAAGGAGGAACTGAGGTAGATCTTCGGCTTGTTCATCCCGAAGCCGGTCTTGACGAGGGCCTGGCCCGGCTCCGCCTTGACCAAGAACTTGTTGAGCATGCTGATGAGCATGAACACGAACAGAAAGCCGCCGACGATGAGGATCGTGGTCAGGTTGATATATTCAGGCATGGCCTCGAGCGGTCAGGTGATAGGGAGCGCCTAGCGTGGGGTTATGAGGATAGACGGGGTTTGGAGGAGGGGGGCGACAGGGGGGACGCCTCGGTGGGGGGTGAGGAGGCCGTGTGCGAGGTGGGAGGGAGGCGGCCCGGGGGGGGAGGGAGACGGCCCGGCGGGGGAGGGAGACGGCCCGGCGGGCCGTCTTTACTGGTGGGGGGGTCTTCGAAGGGGCCGACTTGGTAGATCTTGGTATCGGGGTCGTAGTCGAAGAGGACGACGTGTTGGCCATAGCGCAGGCCATCGGCTTCGTCGGCCCGGGCGGCGACTTCCACACGGGTGCCGCCATCCAGCTTGACGACGGCCGTCCCAAAGGTGGGTGAGACCGTGCTGCTGGTTACCGTGGCGATGCGGCCGCGCAGCGTGGACCGGCTCTCAGCGCGGCCATAGTCCTGGAAGAGTGGGGAGAGCAGGCGGGCGCTCCCGGCGCCGACGCCCAGGCCCACGGCTAGCGCAGCGGGGACGAACAGCGCGTTCATCGCCCAGAGACTCCAGCCGAGGCCCGCTAGCAGGCCTCCGGCACTCGCATGGAGGGCGATGCCCGTCAGGCCGAAGCTGAAGAAGAGGACGGTGAGCAACACCGAAAGCGGTACAAGCCCTAGCCCCAGTGCTTGGAGGACGCTCAGGCTTCCGACATCGCCATCCGCCTCCAGGTCCACCTCGAGGTCGGCGTCGACATCCGCCTCCAGGTCCAGGTCGGCCTCGAGCGCCTCGAAGTCGAGCAGTCCGATGAAGGCCAGCAGCCAGAACGCGAAAGCGATCAGCAGCGGGATCGTGTAGATCAACAACGGCGCGTCGAAGAGCGTCTGCACATCCATGGGCATACTCGGGCGAGGTCCACGAAGGCGGTGTATAACTCCACCTTACGAAGAACTAATATGCATGCCGCGAAGGAAATGTGAAACCGGCTGTTTGGCGCAGGCGGAGTGGGCCAAACGAAGGCAGCCCGCCTGGTGGCCGGACGAGGCCACACAGGCGAGCTGCTGGGACTGCACAATGTGGGGTGTTTAGAACGGCAAGTCGTCGTCGACGCTGAAGACGTCGTCGGCCGGCTTGGTCTGCGGCTGGGGTTGACGGCGGGCCCGCTCTTGGCGCTGCGGTTGCGCGCGTTGCTGGTAGCCGCCGCCACCGCCGCCGAAGTCGTCGCCGCGTCCGCTGAGGATCTGCATCTCGCGGGCCTTGACCTCGGTGGAGTAACGGGTGTTGCCGTCGCGGTCTTCCCAGGTACGCGTCTGAAGCGAGCCCTCGAAGTAGACCTGGGAGCCCTTGCGCAGATATTCGCCACAGATTTCGGCGAGCCGGGCCCAGGTGACCACGGTGTGCCATTCCGTCTTCTCGACGGTCTGACCGTCCGAGTCTTTGTACACCTCGTTGGTGGCCAGGCGCATGTTGCAGACGGCCGTGCCGTTACCGGTGTAGCGCAGCTCGGGGTCTTGCCCGAGGTTGCCGATCAGAATAACCTTGTTGATGCCTCGTGCCATGAGGATACCTCTCACGTAGTAGGGTTGAAGAAGATGAGTCCCTTGGTGCGTCGCATGAGTCCGCTACGGAGCCGATAAGCCTCCGCAGCTCGTCCGTGCTTCTTCGGCATGAATCCACCAAGAGAGGCAAGAACACCGGCGAGCTGCCCTGGCTGGGCCGTAATCACGCCGGTGAGGTTGCGCTACCTGGACACGCCGCGTGCCTAGGGCGTAACCTCAGGGAGCAAGATAGACGAAGAGGGTGACAACGGTGTGGCACCTCTGCGAAAAAGATATCCACAGGGAACGGGGCTCCCCGTTGTGGGTCAAGCGGAGGCCCCCTCGTTTCGTCCGTCTGGCTTGCCCTTGTCCTCCCCCATGCCCGATAAGATCTACGACCCTAGCTTTGCGGAGCCCCCTCAGCGGCTGGAGGTCTATGCAGACTTCGTGGCCATCGTCAAGCAACTCCGGCGCGACTGCCCCTGGGACCGCAAGCAGACCCACGAGTCGGTCAAACATCTGCTCATCGAGGAGGCCTACGAGGCCGTGGAGGCCATCGACGAGGAGGACTGGGACGAGCTGAAGCGCGAGCTCGGGGACCTGCTCCTCCACGTGGTCTTCCACAGCGTCATCGCGGAGCAGGCAGGGCGCTTCACCCTCCAGGAGGTCATCCAAGCAGAGACAGATAAGCTGGTACGACGCCATCCCCATGTCTTTGGCGACACCGCGGTGGCGGGCGTGGACGAGGTGCTCACCAACTGGGAGCAGATCAAGCAGGCCGAGGGCGATGGCCAGCGCTCTGCCTTGGCCGGCGTACCGCGGCACCTGCCGGCCCTGCTACGTGCTCAGCGCATCCAGGAAAAGGCCGCTGGCGTGGGCTTCGACTTCCCAGTGCCAGATGATGCCTGGGACAAGGTGGAGGAGGAGATCCAGGAATTTCGTGCCCTCGCGGACACCGGGGCGGCGCCCGAGGCTCTCGAACACGAGTTGGGCGATGTCCTCTTTGCTCTGGTCAACTACGCCCGCTTTGTGGACGTCACGCCGGAAAACGCCTTGAGCCGCACCAACGACAAGTTCACGCGCCGTTTTCAGCACATCGAGCGCCGCCTCCGCGACCAGCATCGCACGTTGGCTGAGGCTGATCTGGATGAAATGGACCAGTACTGGGAAGAAGCGAAGCAGAACGGCCAGTAGCCCGATGCTCAGGCGCTGCCAGACCGCTGGGCTCGTCGTTCGGCGGCACTACCCGGCCAGAAACCATCAACCACTATGACCGACGTTCTCATCATCGGGGGCGGCCTCGCCGGGCTGTCCTGCGCGCGCGTCCTGCAGCACCAGGGCGTCTCGTACACCTTACTGGAGGCCTCCGATGCCCTGGGTGGCCGCGTGCGTACCGATGAGGTAGACGGCTTTTTGCTCGATCGAGGGTTCCAGGTGCTCCTGACGGCGTACCCAGAAACGGAGCGCCAACTTGATTATCAACGCCTCGGGCTGCGCTCGTTCTACGACGGCGCCCTCGTGTTCACCGGCCGCGGCTTTCAGCGGGTGGCGGACCCTCGGCGGCAACCGAGCGCCGCCTGGTCCACCCTGCGGGCTTCTGTAGGCTCCGTGGCCGACAAGCTACGCATCCTCCGGCTTCGCCAGGCCGTCACGCGTCCTCCACTGCAGACCCTGTTCGAGCGCCCTGAGACGTCGACGCTCGATGCCCTGCGAACACGGTATGGGTTCTCGGATACCATGATCGAGCGGTTCTTCCGGCCCTTCTTTGGCGGCATCTTCCTGGACCAGAGCCTGGCGGCCTCCAGCCGGATGTTCGAGTTCGTCTTTCGCATGTTCAGCACCGGCACGGCGGCTCTCCCCGCTGGAGGCATCCAGGCCATCCCCCGGCAGTTGGCCGAACCGCTACCCGCCGAGGCGATCCGGCTCAACACCCGCGTGGTGGCGGTGGATGCATCGGGGGCGGTGACCACCGAGGCCGGCGAGACGCTGCAGGCCCAGGCGGTGGTGGTGGCCACCGAGGCCCCTGCGGCCGCCCAGCTCTTGGGCGCTGCCGCCAAGATCACCCCGCTTGACGCCAAGTCGACTACCTGTCTCTACTACGCTGCGGACCGTCCGCCCGTCCAAGACCCTGTGTTGATGCTCAGCGGCGACGGCCGCGGCCCCGTCAACAACGTGAGCGTGCTCACCAACGTGGCGCCGTCCTACGGCCCCCCAGGTCAGGCCCTGCTCTCCGTGGTTGTCCTAGGCGAGGCCGAGGCCGATGACGCCTCCTTGGACCGAGCCGTGCGGACGCAGCTCACCGGCTGGTTTGGGCCCGAAGTGGGGACGTGGCGTCACCTGCGCACGTACCGGGTCCGCTATGCGCTGCCTGATCAGGCTCCGCCATTCCTGACTCCGCTGGAGCGGCCCATCCGGTTAGCCGAGCGTCTGTTCGTGTGTGGCGACCATCGGCAGACGGCCTCACTCAACGGGGCCCTGGTGTCGGGGCGCCACGCGGGCGAGATGGTGGCGGCGCTGATGGCTACAGGCCCCTAGCCCACGGGGGACCTCGCGATGATGCTTGTGCTCCTGGCCCACACCGCGTCCACGCTCATCATGCTGGGCGTCATCCTGATCGTGCAGGTGGTCCACTATCCGTTGTTTGCCAAGGTAGGTACGGATGGGTTTGTGGCGTACGAGCGTCAGCACGCCCGGCTCATCACGTTCATTGTCCTGCCCACCATGGTGATCGAGCTCGCCACGGCGGTGGCGCTGGCCTGGTTTCAGCCGTACGGCCTGCCCGCGTGGCAGGTATGGAGCGGGCTCGGGTTGGTGGGGGTGATCTGGGTGAGTACCGCGTTCCTGCAGGTCCCCGCACATGCGGCGCTGGCCACGGGGTTCGATGCCGCTGTGCACCGCCGCCTTGTGTCCACCAACTGGATTCGCACGGTGGCCTGGATGGCGCGCAGCGTGCTGGCGCTTCTCATGCTCAAGGCATTGTTACCAGACGGCTGAAACAATCGGGCGGTTCATTCGCTCTCCACGGTCCCCGTTCTGTAATCCATCTGCCGATCCCATGAAAGCTATCTGGAACGACACCGTCATCGCCGAGAGCGACGATACCGTGGTCGTCGAAGGAAATCATTACTTCCCGCCCAGCGCCATCAAGAAGCAATACTTCGAGGCCAGCGCCAAGCAGACCACGTGCCCGTGGAAGGGCCAAGCCAGCTATTACACCGTGGTGGTGGGCGGCGAGCGCAACCCGGACGCCGCCTGGTACTACCCCCAGCCCAAGGACGCGGCCCAGCAGATCCAGGACCACGTGGCCTTCTGGCGCGGCGTGACGGTCACAGATTGACGACGGGCCGTGCGCCCGCACCGGGGTGCCTCGAGGCACCGCGTGGGCGCGTTGATTGATTGGGCCACGGTGCGTTGAGTCGGAGAGCTACCCCGCCCGAGCGTCTCTGCGGCGCTCGCTCTGTCGGACATGCCGATTCCATGGCCTGGCCCCGTACCCTCTGGGGCGTCTCCCGCCCCCCTTATGCCCATGCTCCCTCCTCTTACCCGAACCCACCGCTACGCCGACGTGCGGCGGCGCCTCGACGCGCTGCTCGACGGCGAAACGGACTGGATCGCGGCGATGGCTACCGTCGCCTGCGAGCTGCACCAGGCCTTCGACTACTTCCACTGGACCGGGTTCTACCGGGCCGTGTCGGATGATCTGCTCATCATCGGGCCCTACCAGGGCGGGCATGGGTGCCTGCGCATCGCCTTTGACCGAGGGGTCTGTGGCGCAGCGGCTCGGACACGGACCACGCAGCTCGTGCCGGACGTGGAGGCGTTTCCCGGCCACATCGCGTGCTCGTCCACCACACGCTCGGAGATCGTGGTGCCTGTGCTGACGCCGTCAGGGCGCCTGCTGGCTGTGCTCGATGTGGACTCCGACGATCCGGACGCGTTCACCGCAGACGACCAGGAGGCGCTGGAGGCGCTGTGCGCCCAGCTAGGGGCCCAGTTCGAGGCTACGACCTAGCGCTCGTCTCGGATGCCGAGCTGCTCAACGGCGTTTTCCACGAGCGCCACGGCCAGCTCCGGGGTGGTGCCCTCGGAATAGACGCGGAGCAGGGGCTCTGTACCCGAGGGGCGGATCAGCACCCAGCCGTCCTCCACCACGTGCTTGTAGCCATCCGTGGTGCGCACTTCGGTGACCGAGTGGCCGGCCACTTCGTCCAGGCCACCCTGGGCCAGGCGTTCCATGACGCGCTCCTTGGCGGCGGGCGTGGTGGTTGCGTCGATGCGGTAGGTGTGGTGGGGGCCGAACTGCTCATACAGCTCCTCGACCAATGCAGACAGCGTCAGGCCGCGCTTGACCATCATCTCCACAATCAGGAGGCCGATATAGATGCCGTCGCGCTCCGGGATATGGCCCTTGGCGGAGATGCCGCCGGACTCCTCCCCGCCGACCAGGATATCTCCTTCCACGATGTGCCCGGCGATATGCTTGAAGCCGATGGGCTCGGTGTGGAGCGTCAGGCCGTAGTGCGCGGCCATCCGATCCAGCATGTGGGTGGTCGAGAACGTTTTGGCGATGTCCCCGGTGAGGCCGCGCTTCTCCACCAGGTACTTGACCAGCAGGCTCAGGATGAGATGCGAGGTGACAAACGTGCCGCGCTCGTCGTACATCCCGATCCGGTCCGCGTCGCCGTCGTTGGCCAAGCCTACGGCGCAGCCTTCGCGCACCACGGCTTCGGCCAATTCGCCAAGGTTACGCTCGATGGGCTCTGGGGGCTGACCGTGGAAGCCGGGGTTGTGCTCCGCGTGCAGCTCCAACACCCGATCATCGCCCAGGAGTGCGCGGACAAGGCCTTGGCTGGCGCCGTACATAGCGTCATGCGCCACCGTGAGGCCCGCAGCTCGGATCGCTTCGATATCCAGGCGCCCACGCAGCGCATCCAGGTAGGCGGTGTTGAGGTCGCGTAGCTCCACGCGGCCGTCTTCCACGAGTTCGTGGAACTTGGGCAGAGGCCGGCCGGCCGGCTCATCCATGATCTCGGCCTCGACGGCTTTCGTCATAGGCGGCGTGGCAGGGCCTCCGAAGGCGGCTTTGATCTTGAAGCCGCTGTAGGCCGGTGGATTGTGGCTGGCTGTGATGACGATCCCCGCATCGCACCCATATTCCAGCGTGGCCCAGCTCACCGCAGGCGTTGTGGTGAACGTATCCGCGAAGAGCACGGTGGCCCCCTCATCGATCAGCACCCGGGCCACATGCTCAGAAAAGGCCCGCCCTTGGAAGCGCAGGTCGTGCCCGATGACCACCTTGGGGCGCTCCGTGCGCGTCTTCTTGAGCCAGATGGCTGTCGCCCGCGTGACGCGCTCCAGGTTGTCAAACGTAAACTGATCCCCGATGATGGCTCGCCAGCCGTCGGTTCCAAACTTGATCGCGCCCATTGAAGTGAGAGATGAAAAATGAGAAATGAAGATTGAAAAGTGAGGGGGGTGTGCCCTTCAACTGGGGCGGAAGTTCGCAGCTTGGTCGATCTCCATCTGTCAAGATCTGGCGTATCTGCCTGTCACCTCTGGCGCCGTTCCGTCGGCATGAGGCCCATTTTGCCATGTTCACTACTCACTTTTCACTTACTCCCGTTTGGCACTGGCCATGAGCTCGCGGGCGCTCACAAGGGCGGCTTCGGTGATCTCGGTGCCGCTGATGAGCGCGGCCACCTCGGCGGCACGCTGAGCCTCGTCCAGGCGGCGGATGTGGGTGCGCGTCCGGCCCTCGGCCACCTGTTTCTCAACCAGAAAATGGACATCGCCCAGGGCGGCCACCTGGGCCAGATGGGTGATGGTGATGATCTGGTGGTACCGCGCGAGGTCATGCATGCTCTCGCCGACTTTGTGCGCGATGGCGCCGGAGATGCCTACGTCGATCTCGTCGAAGACCAGGATCGGGAGGCGGTCGCTCTTGGCCAGGATGGTCTTGAGTGCCAGCATGATGCGGCTGACCTCGCCCCCAGATGCCACCTTGGCCAGGGGGCGGGGCTCCTCGCCCACGTTGGTCGAGAGGAAAAACTCGACGCGGTCCATGCCGTGCTGGAACGCGGCAAAGCGCTCAATGTCGTGACTGGTGCGGAAGACGATCCACCCGTCGGCGTCGGACTGCCGGGTGAAGCGGACCTCGAACGTGCAGTGAGGCATGCCCAGGTTGGCCAGCTCGGCCTCGATGGCCTGCTCCACGCGCTCGGCCACCTCGTGGCGCTTCGCGGAGAGCCGTTGCGCTTGCTCGGTCAGCGTCCGCTCCGCCTGTGCGATCTGGTCGTTCAGCCGCTCGATGGCGCCCTCGAAGTCGGCGGCGAGGTCGAACTTGGCGCCGATCTCGCGGCGGTAGGCCAGCACGGCTTCGAGCGTGCCGCCGTAGCGGCGTTTGAGCAGTTCCAGCTCGCCCAAGCGGCCTCGGATGACCTCCAGGCGTTCTGGGTTGAACTCGATGCGCGCGTTGTAATCCTGGAGGAACGTGGCGATCTCAGACACCACGATCTGTGCGGACCGCATCTCGCCGTAGGCCTCCTCGAAGGCGGCGTCGATGCGGGCCAGGTCCTGGAGCTCGTTGCGCGCCAGCACCAGCCGGTCATGCACGGCCTCGTCGGCCTCGTAGAGCAGCGTGTAGAGGGCGGCCGTGGCCTCGTGGAGCGTCTCCGCGTTCTCCAGAACGCGCCGCTCGGCGTCCAGGGCGTCCTCCTCGCCGTCCTTCGGGCCCACGCGGTCGATCTCTTCGATCTGGAAGCCGTACAGCTCCTTCTGTTGCTCTAGCTCTCGCTCGCGGGCACGCAGGGCATCGCGCTCGTGGCGCAGGGCCGCTACGCGCTGGTACTGCGTCCGGTAGTGCGCCCGCAGGCCGCCCAGGCCGCCCACGTTGTCGAGCAGGTCCAGGTGCGTTTCCACGCGGAGGAGCGACTGGTGCTCATGCTGCCCGTGGAGGTCGATCACATGGCTGGCCACCTCGCGTAACAACGACGCCGTAGCGGGGGTGTCGTTAATGAAGGCCCGGCTCTGGCGGCTGGTGATCTCGCGCCGCAGGATCATCGACGGCATCGGGTCGATGTCATGCGCTTCCAGCAGGTGGCGCAGCGTGGGCGTGTCGGCCTCGTCGAAGATGCCTTCGATGACCGCCTTGCGGGCGTCCGTACGGATCGATTCCGAGGAGGCCCGCTCGCCCAAGATCAGCTTGAGCGCCCCGATGATGATCGACTTCCCCGCTCCGGTCTCGCCGGTGATGATGTTGAGCCCGCTGTCGAACGAGAACTCCAGCTCCTCGATCAGGGCATAGTCGCGAATGTAGAGCGAGCGTAGCATGCGGGCGCGGTGAGCAAGGACGAGAGCCGGGGGCGGCAGCTTCCGGGGTGTGTACTGGTACTGGCCGGCGCAGGCCACGAGATCTCGTGGCCTTACATTAGCAGCACAGGGCGACCAGCCTGAGTGGGACTAGCTGACGAGGGACCAGCCTTTCTCGATCATGCGCTCGGCGTGCTTGTACTTGACCTTCCGCGTCTCGCCGGTGGCGGCGTTCTGGACGGTCACCACCTCGTTCCGCCCAATCTTGTCGACCGTGACGGGTTGTTGTTCGACGGACGGGTCGCGGTCGGCGGCCTGCTGGGCGCCGTTGCCGCCCACGCCGTAGCTCGGCTCCATGGAGTCGTGGCGGGCTTGGGCCCGGCTGCGGTCCATACGAGAACGAGGCGCCGCGCGGCGATCGTTGGGCTGGGCGTTCACGAGCGGGCCGGCGCGGAACACCAGCGACACCACTTCGCGGCTGATCTCTTCCATCATCTCTGAGAACAGCTTGAAGGCCTCCATCTTGTACGCCACCAGGGGGTCCTGCTGCCCGTAGGCGCGCAGCCCGATGCCTTCCTTGACTTCATCCAGCATGCGGAGGTGATCCGTCCACTTCTCGTCGATGGTTGAGAGGACAGCGGTGCGCTCCAGGGCGTCGTTGATCTCCTGGCCATGGGTGGCCACGGCATCCTCCACCTTGGCCATGGTGCGAAGCAGGCGGCGCCCCTCGGTGAAGTCCACACTCACGCGGGAAGGCCGCTTGTCCGGCTCCTGCTGCATGAGCTGTTGCATGGCCTGGTCGAACGGCTTGGCCAGCGTCTCTCGCTTCTTGCGGTAATGCGCCAGGGCTTTGTCGTAGAGGTGTTCGGTGAGACCGTCCTCGCCAAGACGTACGAACTGCTCGCGCTCGACCGGCACATCCACGGCCAGCAGGCGCAGCAACTCTTCGCGCATCTCCTCAAAGTCGCCATTGCCGAAGTGCTTCGTGACGATCTCAGCCACGAGGTCGTGGAGCATCTCCAGGATCTCACCATGGAGACGGTCCCCCTTGAGCGCACTGTCTCGACGGTCGTAGATGACCTGCCGCTGCGCGTTGAGCACGTCGTCGTACTCCAGCTGGCGCTTCCGGATGGCGAAGTTGTTCTGCTCCACCTTCTTCTGGGCGCGCTCGATGCTCTTGTTGACCCAGGGGTGAGTGATGACCTCGCCCTCTTCCAGGCCGAGCCGGTCCATCACGCGCGAGACGCGGTCCGACATGAACAGGCGCATGAGGTTGTCTTCCAGCGAGATGTAGAACTGGCTCTCGCCGGGGTCGCCCTGGCGGCCGGAGCGGCCACGGAGCTGAAGGTCGATGCGGCGACTCTCATGCCGCTCCGTGCCGATGATGGCCAAGCCGCCAATGTCTAGGATCTCCTCCATCAGCTTGATGTCCGTCCCACGCCCAGCCATGTTCGTGGCGATGGTCACGGCTCCGCGCTTGCCGGCCTCGGCCACGATGTCGGACTCCTGCTTGGCCCGATCGCGGCGGGCGTTCAGCACGTTGTGCTTGATGCCGCTCCGTTTGAGCATGCGGCTCAGCGTCTCGGACACCTCCACCGAGGTCGTCCCGACCAGGACGGGTTGTCCGGCCTCGTGGTAGCCGCGGATGCGTTCGATCACGGCGCGGTACTTTTCGCGGCGCGTCTTATAGACGAGATCGTCTAGGTCTTCGCGGGCGATGGGCTTGTTGGTGGGCACGACCACCACGTCCATCTTGTAGATCTTGTAGAACTCCTCTGCTTCCGTCTCGGCGGTACCGGTCATGCCAGACAGCTTGTGGTACATCCGGAAGTAGTTCTGGAGCGTGACGGTGGCGTAGGTCTGCGTGGCGGCTTGCACCTTGACGCCCTCTTTGGCCTCGATGGCCTGGTGCAGACCGTCCGAGTAGCGACGGCCGGACAGGACGCGCCCCGTGTGCTTATCCACAATCTGGACGCGCCCTTCCTGCACGATGTACTCGATGTCCTTCTCGTAGAGCGTGTAGGCGCGCAGGAGCTGCTCGATGGCGTGGAGACGCTCGGCGCGGTCGGCATAGAGCGTGTTCAGGTCCTGCCGGCGTTGGGCGATGTCCTGCTTGATCTCGTCCTGGGCGGCCTCATCGGCATCCTCCGGCAGCTCAGCCAGCCGCTGGGCTTCCTCTTCGTCGAACTTAGCCGTTTCCTCGCCGAGGTCGGGCAGGACGAACAGGCTGATGTCGTCCCCGGCGGCCTTGGCGGCGAAGCCACGGCCTTGGTCCGTCATCTCGATGGCGTGGTTTTTCTCATCGATGGAGTAGTGCAGGGCATCGTCCACGATGTGCATCTGCTTGCCGCTGTCCTGGAGGTAAAACGCCTCGGTGCGCAAGCGGAGCTGGTCCACGCCCGGCTCCTGAAGCAGCTTCTGCAGCTTGTTGTTCTTCGGGAAGCCGCGCGAGGCACGAAGGATGGCCAGGCCGGCCTCGTCCTCCATCTCACGAGCCTTCTTCTTGTCGCCGGCGGTCACGGCCTCGTCCCGAGCTTGGAGCTTTTGCTCGGCCTCGCTCACCAGACCCGCCACGATCCGCATCTGATCGCGCACAAGCTGGGCGATGGGGGGGTTGAGTTCGATGAAGCGGCCGTCGTTGGCCTGCGGCACTGGGCCCGAGATGATGAGCGGCGTCCGGGCCTCGTCGATCAGCACGGAGTCCACCTCGTCTACGATGGCAAAGTGGTGTTCACGCTGGACGAGCTGCTCGGGGTCGACCACGAACGAGTTGTCGCGCAGGTAGTCGAAGCCGAACTCGTTGTTGGTGCCGTAGGTGATGTCGGCCTGGTAGGCGGCGCGGCGCTCGGTCGAGTGGGGCTCGAACTGGTCGATGATGCCCACGGTGAGGCCCAGGAACTCGTAGATGGGGCGCATCCACTCGGCGTCACGCTGGGCCAGGTAGGGGTTGACCGTGACGAGGTGGACGCCGCGCCCAGCCAGGGCATTGAGGTAGACCGGGGCCACAGCGACCAGGGTCTTGCCCTCCCCGGTCTTCATTTCCGCAATGCGACCCTGGTGGATGGCGATGCCGCCCAGCAGCTGGACGTCATACGGCACCATGTTCCAGGTGACCTCGGACCCTCCAGCGATCCAGCTCTTGCCGACCATGCGGCGGCAGGTCTCTTTGACCACGGCAAAGGCTTCGGGGAGCAGGTCGTTGAGGACATCTTCGATGATGTCCAGCCAGTCCTGATCCAGGTCATCCAGCTCTTCGAGGAGGGCACGCCGGTCTTCCAGCGAGAGCTCCTCGGCGGCTTGTCCATCCCCGCCCACCGGGCCGGCGGTGCCGCGCAGCAGGGCTCGGACCTCTTCCTGGCGAGCCTCGATGTCCGCCACGGCTTCCTGGATCTCCTGCTTGAACTCGCTGGTCTTGGCACGCAGCGCCTCCTCAGAGAGGTCGGTGAGCGTAGCGTGCACCTCGTTGATTTCATCGACGAGCGGTTGGAGCTTGTGGACCTCGCGGGCTTGTTTGTCGCCGAAGAGGCCTTTGATAAAGTCAATCATAGGGTTCGCGGGGGTGCCAAAAAGGCAGCGTAGCGTGTGGAGCCGAAGGAAACGGGACGGCTAGGCGGAGGAAAGATGCGTAGGAGCCTGCCGTGCAAAACGTGCGCCGAAACCTTGCCGCCGGTCACAGTGGCAGGGCAGTAAAGTCACACGCAACATCTGCGCGTCTCGTTCCCCAATCCAGTGGGATTCGTGGAGTACGAGAGGGGCCTACCTTGAGCACGCACCGGGCCTGGGTCTAGGACCAAGGCGCATCCGCCGGACCAAACAGAAGGCCCGCGGTCGGTTTCCACCGGGTCGTGGCCGAGCCTTCCTGCTAGGCCGCGAGCGCCCGCACACCGATGGTTCAGGCGGGCCCTAGGAGGATTCACAGAGCGAGACACGGGGTCTCGGCGCACCACCATATGCGATAAAGGTGTTGTGGCCGACGTAACAGATGTGTGTAGATTCGTGGTCAATAATAGAGCAGGGTGAGCTGCGCCAACTAAATGGATGTGGCACCAGGTCACCCTGTTTGCTCCGACCACCCACTCCACCCTCTGTTCTTATGAAAGCTATGCTACCGTCCCGTTTGTGGGCGGGGCTCTGCGTTGTGCTGGCTCTGTGTAGCACAACCGCCGTCCAGGCGCAGGTCGATCGCTCGTTCGATCGCGTCGCCCTGGAGCGAGCCGCCGCCGAGGAGAATCTACGCACCCACTACGCTGGGCCCCAGGCTGACACCTTTGCGGTGGATCTTGACCTCCATCGCCTGTTTCCTGAGGCGGCCGGTGGAGAGGTCCGCAAAGGCATCCGCATGGCGCCGACCTTCCCCGCCACGCTCAACGGGGGCTGCCGCGTCTACACCAACCGCGAGCTGCGGAGCCGGACCCATGTGCGCCCGGATCCCAACGACCCGACCAAGGCGATCGCTACGATCGACCTGCCGCACGACGCCTGTACGTCTACCATCTCGTTCTCGACCTACCTGCTGCCGGAAGGCAACATCCGTCCGTTTGATCAGCAGGAGTTGTTCGACAACAACACCTACCGGCTCGGGCCCGGACATCATACGCTCCATGCTGACCTGCCCACGTGTGGCTGGCAGGCCGATGTCTACTACGGCCCCGTCATCGCGGCGCTCGATCGCAACCACGGACACCCCGGCAACCTGATCATCAACTGGGACTTCGACGAAGGCGTCTCCTGCGGAACCGGGGGCGACCTCGTCTGCGTGGAGGCCGAGGATGGCCAGTTTGGGGCCCACACGCTCCTGAATATCAAGAGCGATGCCGACGCTTCTGGGGGCCAGTACATCGAGGTGGCGCAGGGTAACAACACCCTGAACACCCCTCCGGGCGCTAACGGCCGTGTCAGCTACGACCTCACCGTGTCCGAGGGCGGTCAGTACCGCCTCTGGGGCCGCACCCTCACCCGCAACAGTGGCGACAACTCCTTCTGGGTGCGCGTCGATGGAGGAGACTGGGTCCGCTGGAACACGCTGCCCAGCAGCAATGCATGGACCTGGAATCAGGTCAAAGACAGTGACTTCAGCGGGCTGCCCGTGGTCTTTGACCTCGCCCCTGGGACCTCCACCGTGGAGATCGCCTACCGCGAAGACGGCGCCCAGCTGGACCGCCTGCTGCTGACCAACGACACCGTGGTCATCCCAGAAGGCACCGGCGATGCCGTGTGCGGCTCTACCGATCCATGCATCGTGGATGCCGGTGCGCCCAGCATCAACATCGTGCAGGTCACCGACCCCGCCGGCGTGGTGACAGGTTTCGAGGTAGAGGTGACGGACGACACGGGTCTCGCCTCGGTCGACTTCTCCAACCTCAACAACGTCACGGTTTCCAGCGGCACGCTTACACCGGGCGCCACGTCGGTGGTGTACACGCTGACGGTGGACAACCCAGCCCTGGATGCCAGCTTCGATGTCGAGGCGCTGGACGAGTGCCAGAAGCGCACCTCGGAGGGCGGCTCGTCGGCGGGTGAGCCGTGTATCCTGGACGGCGGCGCGCCGACGATCACGATCACGCCGGTGGTCGATGGCGATGGGGTGACGACGGGCTTCACCGTAGAGGTGACGGACGACACGGGCCTGGCCTCGGTGGACTTCCCGGTACAGAACAACGTGACCGAGACGGGGCGTACATTCACGCCCGGTGCCACGAGCGCCACATTCACCTTCGTGGTGGACAACCCGGCTCTGGATGCCAACCTGGAGGTGACAGCCACCGACGAGTGCCAGAAGCAAGACACGGAGAGCAAGGGCTCCAGCGGTGAGCCGTGCATCCTGGACGGCGGCGCGCCGACGATCACGATCACGCCGGTGGTCGATGGCGATGGGGTGACGACGGGCTTCACCGTAGAGGTGACGGACGACACGGGCCTCGCCTCGGTCGATTTCTCCAACCTCGTCAACGTCACACAGAGCTCGGGCACGCTCACGCCCGGCGCCATGGCGGCCACGTTTGAGTTCACGATCGATGACGCCTCGCAGGACGCCAGCTTCGACGTCGAGGCGCTGGACGAGTGCCAGAAGTCGGCCAGCGAGAGCAGTGGCTCTACGGGCGATCCGTGCATCCTCGATGCGGGACCGCCGGAGCTGACCTACACGGCCGAGAATGCCGGGACGGACTTGTTCATCAACCTGGTCATCACGGATGACACGGCGCTCGATGAAGTGACGGTCAACGCTGACTCGAACCTGGAGCTGGTGAATAGCACGTCCACGCCGCAGGAGCAAACGTTCCGCTACCGGATCATCGACATCACGAAAAACTCGGTCATCACGGCTACGGCTACCGACGAGTGCGGCAAGAACGCCTGCGTGGATACCGAGGCCCCGCTGATCACCCTCGAAGTCAATGTCGAGGAGATCTTCGATGAGAATGGGCAGCCAGTCCCGGATCCGACGGATCCGAGCAAGCCGCTCGTTATCAGCGGACGCGGCCAGGCCACGGACAACGTGTCGGTTACGCAGCTCGACTTCATCGTGATGGACAACCTGCGCTTCCTGCTGCTGGATCAGGACCCTATCGTGGTCGTAAACCCGCCGCCGGTGCAGCAAGTGCCAGCAGCCTTCCTGAACCGGCAGACGGTCCCGTTTGCCTTCCAGCTCGTAAACCCGCGCCAGGGAGGCGCTGGGGGCCTGATGGCGGTCGATGAATGCAACGCGTTCATCTTCGACCCGCCCGTGCCTGCGCTGGAAGACGAAACCGCTCCCCCGGCCGAGCCGATCCTGGTCAACTTCCAGAAGCGCCGGTCAGACACACCGAGTGGCTACCTGGCTGACTGGGGCCTCACCTTCGGGGATCGCGGGAACGGCTACGAGTACGGCTGGGACGAGCGGAATACCCGTGGACGCGAGCGCGACCACGCCCGGGCTCCTGATCAGCGCTACGACACGCTGATCCTCTTGCAGCGGCAAGAGCAGGACCACGTGTGGGAAATCGCGGTCCCGAACGGCACGTACGAAGTCAATTTCGTGGCGGGCGATCCGCGGACGCGGAATCAGATCAATACATTCGATGTCGAAGGTGTACGCGTGGTCGATCCGGATGGCAAGGACCACTTCGACGAGCACACGCTGGAGGTGATGGTAGCCGATGGCCGCCTGACGGTCCAGCCTGGCGAGGGCGCCCACCGTGCGAAGCTGGCCTTCATCGAGATCACGCCGCTCTCGGGTGGTGGGGTCATCGCCAAGGCCGACGCGGTAGCGGATACGGTAGCGGACCTGCAGGCCGATGGCCTCGCCACGGCTTCTGCTGACCTGATCGATGCGCCTGAATCATTCGAACTACACCAGAACTATCCAAACCCGTTCAACCCGACCACCACGATTTCCTTCGATCTGCCGGACACGGCACCGGTCACGCTGAAGGTCTACGACCTGATGGGCCGCGAAGTGATTACGCTGGTCGACGGTGTCATGGATGCGGGGGTGCACGAGGTCTACTTCGATGCCGGTACCCTGGCCAGTGGCACCTACCTCTACCGCCTGACGACGCCGCAGCAGGCGTTCGTCAAGCAGATGATGCTCGTCAAGTAACGCATCGCTGGCTGCGTGCTGTTCGGTGGAGCAGGGTCTTGCGCCTCGCTCCGCCGAACCCGCCCGCGCCGGTGTGCGATGAGTATGCGGCCCCTACGCGGCCCCTAGAGGCCTGCGCAGGACGCATTTCACGAGAGGGCAACCTCTCATTTTTTCACTGTCAATCGTATGAGGTATACCATGCGCGATATGACCAACGCGACGGCTCGCAAGCCGTATGCACAGCCGAAGCTAGAAGAACTGGAGTCAGCCGTCAGCATGACGGGCGTCTTCAAAGTAGGACCGCTTTCGAGCTAACGTCGCGGCGCTCCGTGCAGGCTGGCCCTGACGGCCAGCCTCGCCTACACGGCCTGCTCCGCTCCGGGGCAGGCCGTGCTGTGTGATGGGGAAGTCCAAACGGCACATCCGGGCTAAGCCGAGCCGTGGGGCGGGGACGTGTCGGCCCTGCTTTGGGGCCGGGCTCCGGACGCTATCGGTGCATCCGGCTCAGGACGTCACGGCTGAGAAAGACGGCCGCGAAGACCATCATCGGTACCGTCCAGACGGCTACCACTAGGCCCGTGCCAAGTAGGCTGAGCCACCCCTCCTCGCTCCCATGCAGGCTGTAGGTGCCACTGGCCACCGCTACCGTGACAACGAAGAGGTGGGCCAGACAGAGTAGAACAACAAGGCGTAAGCGTGACATGACAGCGTGAGAACGGACGCGGAATGGGAGCTCTCAAGATCTGTGGATCCGCGAGATTCCACGTACCACGTTCTGCCAGCCTGGTATGCGCCGCCGCCGACACCCCCATGCGCCAGAGAGGCGTCGCATGAGGCACAAGATCGCCCCTGCAGGATCTCGCCTTGTCTCGTCGCGTAGCTCCTGGGTCTCTCCTCTCTCCAGCCTGACACGCGGCCGCATGCGACGCCTCCTCTCGGTTCCTGTTTTGCTCCTCCTGACCGTCGGCCTCAGCGTCCCCAGCCAGGCCCAGCCGACCGGCTTCACGGCGTTCAGCTTCCTGCAGGTGGAGCCGTCAGCGCGAGCGGCCTCCCTGGGGGGGGCCTTCTCCGCGATGTACGGGGATGACGTAAACGGGCTCTTCTACAACCCGGCGCTCCTGAACGAGCAGACGCATCGCCAACTCTCGCTCTCCTACCTCAACCACCTGAGCGATGTCAACATGGGCTTTGTGGCCTACGGACACCACGTGGAGGCCCTCGGTACTACGGTGGGAGGAGGCCTCCGCTTCCTAGGCTGGGGCGACCTCGAAGGAGCCGATGCCCTGGGTAACCGGACGGGCTCGTTTCGTGCCTCAGATCTGGCGCTCACCCTGACGGGGGCCCGGGCCTACACCGACCAGCTGCGCTATGGAGCCAGTGTGCACCTTATCCGCTCGGCCATCGACGATGTGCAAGCGGTAGCTGTAGCCGCCGACCTCGGCGTGGTGTATCTCGTACCCGCCCAAGCCCTGACCCTCAGCGCCTCGGTGCATAATCTGGGCGTCACCCTCTCGAACCTGGGTGAGACGGACGATGTCCTCCCCGTCGATGTGCGCGTGAGCGTGACCAAGCGTCTCCAAAACCTACCGCTCCGGCTGTCGGTCCTGGGGTATGACCTCACCGATCCGGGCTCTGACCTCCCCGAGGCCACCGCCGCCGACAACGTGCTCAACCATGTGGCCGTGGGGGGTGAGTTTCTGTTCTCCGAGGCCTTCCAGGTGCGCCTTGGCTACAACCACCGGCGCCACGAGGCCTTGGCTACCAAGAGCCGCCTCGACCTAGCTGGGCTGGGGATCGGCTTCGGATTGCGCCTCGCGCGGGTCCGTGTAGACTACGGGTACAACTCGTGGTCGTCTCTCGGTGGCCTGCACCAGTTTACCTTGGGCACCACTATTTGACGAGCAACATGGTGCTCGTGAGGGTGCGCTGCGGGGTGGAGAGGCGGTAGAGGTAGAGACCACTCGGCAAGTCCAGGCCCTCGAAGCGAACCGTGTGGGCGCCCGCTGGCCTGACCTCGTCCACCAACGTCGCCACCCGTTGTCCCAGCGCATCATAGACCTGGAGGGTAACAGCTCCGGTCTCGGGCAGGGTGAAGGGGATCGTGGTGGTCGGGTTGAATGGGTTGGGGTACGCCGTGCCCAGCGTGACCTCTCGAGGAAGGTCCAAGGGCGCCTCCGTGGAGGTGGCGCTGTCGGTATCGGGTGCCATCCTGACATCCTCCACCGTGCGGCCATTGCCGCTGTCATCCATTTGTCCGTTCACCTCGACGGTCTGAACCTGGGTGTTCAGGCCCACTTTCATCGCCCGAAGTAGGTACGTATCCGGGGCCAGGTTGGGGAAGCTGTAGCCCCCGCTCAGGTCACTGAACGTGACGGCCACCATCGAGCCATCGGTATAATGCAGAGACACGACAGCCCCGCGAACGGACGTGGCATCGGTGGCCATCTGAATCTGACCAGACAGCACGCCGCTTCCTTCGACGCTGGGCAGCTGCTCTAAGCGGAAGTCGAGCGGGATCGAGCCTACCTCTACCAGGGAGCGCACCGTTAGCGGCTCGACAGACTCCCAGTCGTCGCCGCGTCCGTTGTAGCTGGGCAGATAGCCGGGCGCCACCGCCAGGATGTAGTAGGGCCCAGGTTCCAGGTTGGATAGCCCGTACAGCCCTTCGCGGCTGGGCGTGGTGGCCCCCACGAGATCGCCGGCCGGGGTCAACGCCAGCACCTGCGCCTCTTCCAGAATGGTGCCGTCTACCCCGGTGACTTGGCCCTCGACGCGTCCGCCCGCCACCCCATCAAGCGATGGGGGGAGGAACAAGGTCAGGTCTGATACGGACAGCTCACCATCAGGGCTGATCGTGATGGGCTCAGCCAGGTAGGCGGCATCCGCGTCGGGGTAGTAGCGCGTCTCGAAGCCTTCTGCGGATGCGCTCAACACGAACTCGCTGAGGAAGGCGGGCACACTGAACGTGTAGGCGCCCTGCTCGTCCGTCGTGGTTCTGATCATCGCGCCGCGGCCCCAGCCTGTAGCCACCCGGACTTGAGCCCGAGGCAGCACCTCGCCCGTGGCCTCGTCCACCACCCGGCCGCTCACCGTTACGCCATTGCCCAGCTCGCCAGCGGGGAGGCCAATGAATAGCGGGCCGATGAACTGCCCCGGCACCACGACCAGCGGGGTGGCCTCGTCCAGCGTCTCGGCGTCCTCGAAGTATTCCTCGTAGATCACCGTTCCGTCTGGCGCAGACACCGTAGCCAACAGCACGTACGTGCCGGCCTCGGCATCGAACCCAAAGTAACCGCCATTGTCGGCGTCGACCACCACTTCTTGGGCGGTGTTGGCGCTGCTGTCCACCGGGATCAGCGTGAAGCGCACGCCCGTGGCGGGCAGCCCCAGGTCTTCGAAGACCGCCTGGCCGATGATCGTGCCCACAGTGAACGCAGACAGGTCAAAGTCCTGGGTGGCTTGGCCGCCGTCGGCGAGTTCCAGTTCTGCGCTTTGGCCGTCGTAGCCGTCCACACCCACGCCTAGCAGGTAAGTGTCTGGTATCAGGCGGTCAAAGGCATACCGGCCGTCAGGTCCGGTCGTGGTGCTCTGGAACCGAAACTGGGTGCCGGTATCATCCCGCGCCACCTCGGCATTGACGATGTAGACGTGGGCGTCGGCGAGGGGAGCCTGCGTCGCGGCGTCACGAACGATGCCGTTCACCTCCGCGAAGGCAGTGAAGGTGCGTTCGAGCTGAAGGGTCAGATCGTTGACCTGCGAAGAGTCTGTGGGGATCTCCACACGAAGGGGCGCGAGCGGCGTGTAGCCTTCGGCGGAGACGCTCAGGTCATAGCTCTGGGGCAGCACGCCGGTCACCGAAAAGCGGCCCTCCTCATCCGTCACAAACTGGTAGGCCACCTCCATGGGGTCCCCACTGAGCGAGCCGGTCGCATCGGGGATAGGTTGCTGATCGGTGGCATCCAAGACCTGTCCGCTGATGCGGGTCGTCGGAGGTTGCTGGAAGGGGTAGAGCACCAGATCGAGGGTGGTGGCTTCACCGTCGGCCAGGGTCACTTCGATGAAATCAGCTTCGAAGCCAGGCACCTCAGCAGCAACCACGTACGAGCCCGGTACGAGCCGCTCGAAGGCGAATGTGCCGTCTGTGCTGAAGACGTCTTCAAAGAGCCACAAGCCTTCGCCGACCGAGTCTTGGTCCGCCGTTTCGTTGGGGAGCCGAATCACGTAGACCTGCGTGGGGGTCGTGATGAGGGTGCCATCCTGCTCGACGAGTTGACCAGAGAGCGACGCAAACGCGGAGAAGGTACGCTCAAGGGCCAGGGAGAAGTCGTCGATCTGTGTATCCTCGGTAATCTCGAGCGGCGCCTCAGCCTCAAACAGCGCATACCCGACCCGCAGGACCGTCACGGTGTACGTCAGCGGCTCGATGGACTGGATCAGAAACGAGCCGTCTGCACCCGAACTCGCCCGGTAGACGACCCCGTCGTCTGCCGTCAGGATGACCTGGGCAAAGGCGAGCGGCAGACCATCGGTGGCGTCCACCACCACCCCGGCCACGCGGTTATCGGGGAAGGGGTCTCCATGGGGGCGGATGGTCAGGACGAGCCCCTCGATGATCTGGTCAGCAGCCGTCAATTCCACGACCGCGCGGGCGACCGTCAGGCCGAGAGCCGGTTGGAACGCTTCCACAATGTATTGGCCCGTCTGAGGGACATCAAATTGCCACGCTCCATCTTCGCCGGTGATGACGGGGTTGAAGGTGACGGCCGAGTCCGCCTCCGCGATCGCAGAGAGGGAGACGGCGATGCCACTGAGGGGTTGTCCCTCGTCGTCCACGACGGTGCCAGAAATCGTCCCAGCCTGGACCGTGGGCAGTAGGGTCAGTGACGTGGCAACGAGGACGAGGAAGGTATGGAGGACACGCATGGACATCGCGGATGGATGGAGCCAGATGGGCTGAGGAGGCCCACACGGCTTCGCATGGGTGGAAGCAGGGGCCGCTGCTCAAGCAGGCTCAATGCCTGGGCGACCTACATGGGATAGACTCCGGGGGCTGCACCTTTATTCCCGGGGTCGTCTCCTCTACCCGCCGTTCGAGCGCAATGCCCACCGGACGAAGCAACGTCGCAGACTCGTCACAACAGCGGGTGGTCCCACCGATCCTCGGCCGCCTTCGTGGTCTCTCATGTCACGCGGACACCGTGCAGGCTCAGTGCTGCCGGGGCTCCACCTCGTGGATGACCCGGAAGAGAGTCTCCAGGCCCGTGTCCAACTCATCCTGGGTGATGGTAAGCGGTGGCCGGAATCGGATCGAGTGCGTGCCACACCCTAGAATGATCGTACCCTCTTCGAAGCAACGCTCGAGCACATGGGCGCGGACATGAGCGGACGGTAGGTCAAACGCGCAGAAGAGGCCGCGGCCCCGCACGTTGGTCACGTGAGCGCTCGTCTCGGCGAGGTCGTGCAGGCGTTCTTGCAGGTAGGTACCCATCGTGCGGGCATGGTCCACCAACTGATCTTCCTCAATCACCTCCAGGATGCGCCCAAAGCGGACCATGTCCACCAGGTTGCCGCCCCACGTCGAGTTGATGCGGCTGGACACGGCAAACACGTGGTCGTCGATCTCATCGAGGCGGCCGCCGCCCAAGATACCGCACACCTGCGTCTTCTTACCGAAGGCCAAGAGGTCTGGGGTGACGCCGAGGTCTTGGTGCGCCCAGAACGCCCCGGCAGCGCCTACGCCCGTCTGCACCTCGTCGAAAATGAGGAGCGCATCGTTTTCGTGGGCGAGGTCCTTGAGAGCCTGGAGGAAGGAGGGGCGGAAGTGGTTATCTCCCCCTTCACCCTGAATGGGCTCGATGATCACACACGCGATGTCGTCTGGATGCTCCCGGAAGGCCTGTTTGGCTTGAGCAAGGGCCCGGGCCTCACGATGCTCAAGGTCCACCAAGGCTTCTTCGGTGAGCGGGAAATGGATCTTGGGGTTGAGGATGCGGGGCCAGTCGAACTTGGGAAAGTACTGCGTCTTCCTGGGGTCCGCCGTGTTCGTGAGCGAGAGGGTGTAGCCGGTACGGCCATGGAAGGCCTGGTCGAAATGGAGCACCTGGCTCCCCATCTCGCGCCGATAGCCCTTCTGGAAGTTCTTCCTGACCTTCCAGTCGAACGCGGCTTTGAGGGCATTTTCCACTGCCAGTGCGCCACCCGAGATAAAAAACGCGTACGGCAGGTGGTCCGGGATGGCTACACGGCTGAAGGCGTCCATGAAACGCGCCATGTGCGGCGTGTAGACATCGGAGTTGGTCACCTTATTCAGCGCCGCGTCCAAGAGCCGGGATCGAAACTCCTCGTTCTCGGCCAGCTTCGGATGGTTCATCCCGAGCGCATTGGAGGCATAGAAGCCAAAGAAGTCGGTGTGGACCCGCCCCGTCAGAGCGTCCACCAGGCGCGAGCCTTGGCTACGGTGCATGTCTAACACCATCTGCATCCCATCGGCCAGCAAATGGCGACTGAGCACTTCGTGTACTCGTTGGGGCTCGATGGTGTTGACGGCAACAGATTCCATAGCAACAAAAAGGGATCGGGCGAAGACGGAAGCGCTACCAGGCAGGGGCGCCGCTCGTTCGCGGGTGAAGAGATGTGGCCACACGCCAACGGGCGTGGTCGAAGGTGGGCAAAGATAGCGCTTGCCAACCTACGATGTCGAGCCGGGGGGCCATGACCCCGGGGATCATTTACCGGGCCACAGGGGTAGCTCCCCCTGGCCCTCGCGGAGCACGCCTAGGCTGCGGCTTTGTGAGGGCTATCTATTCTCAGTTACACGGCTTAACCCCAACCCCCACTTATGCCTATCAGGCCTGGCGATATTGAGCTCAAGCGCGCCCCGAAAGAGGCCCTGGTCTCAACGGGCGATGGTGACATCGGTTTCTTCGAGCTGCCGGTGGTGCAGACGCCTCAGGTGTCCAACGTGCGTGGCAAGCGCCCGGACTGGCTGCGCGTCAAGCTGCCCTACGGAGAGACCTACAGGAACGTCTCGAAGATCATCGAGAAGCACAATCTGCACACGGTCTGCCAGAGCGCTCGGTGCCCCAACATGGGCGAGTGCTGGAGCGCTGGGACGGCCACGTTCATGATCTTGGGCAATGTGTGTACGCGCTCCTGCGGCTTCTGCGCGGTGCTCACCGGCCGGCCGGATGCCGGACTCGACTACGACGAGCCCAACCGCGTAGCCGAAGCGGTTCGGCTGATGGGTATCAAGCACGCGGTCATCACCTCGGTGAACCGGGACGAGCGGGAGGACGGCGGGGCCCCCATCTTCGCCGAGACCATCCGCCTATTGCATGAGCAGGGCGTGACGGTGGAGGTCCTGACGCCAGACTTCAGAGGCAACCGCGAGGCCTGCCAGATGGTCTTCGACGCCCGCCCGGAGGTCTTCAACCACAACGTCGAGACGGTGCCGCGGCTTTACCGGCGTGTGCGGCCTCAGGCCAACTACCAGCGGTCTTTGGACGTGCTGCGCTGGGCCAAGGAGCAGGGCTTGCGGACCAAAAGTGGCATCATGGTCGGTCTCGGTGAGCGTGAGGATGAAGTCCTCGGCCTCATGGACGACTTTGTCGGCGTGGTGGACGTGATGACCATCGGGCAGTACCTGCAGCCGACCAAGATGCACCTCCCGGTCGAGGATTTCGTCCATCCCGATGTCTTCCGCCTCTACAAAGAGGTCGGTGAGGCCAAGGGCATCGACCACGTCGAGAGCGGGCCGCTGGTGCGCTCTTCCTACCACGCCGAGCGTCACGTCTGACCTGCGTCGCGTCGTACTCACTTCACTCCTGCTATGCGCGTCCTGCCCCTGGTTGCCCTCGCGTTGATTCTGGCTGCATGCCAGACCGACACGGCTCCCCTCGATGCTCCACCTCCCACGTCGGCCACGGAGGCGTCACCTGAGGCCGCCGCTGACACCACCGAGGCGATGGAGGCCGCGATGCCCACCGCCGTGATGGCCGATCCGCCCATGCAGGCTCGGGACGAGGTGATTGCGGAAGGCACACTCGTTGGCACTCGTCGGCATCCGGTCACCGGCCGCGCGCTCCTCTATCGGCTAGCCGATGGCACCCACAGCGTCCGTCTCGAAGGCCTCGAAAGCGACAATGGCCCCGACCTGCGTGTGTGGCTGCTGCGTGATCTTGAGGACAGGCCCGAGGGCCGTATCGACCTTGGGCCGCTCAAGAGTACCCGAGGCAACCAGAACTACGAGGTGCCCACTGACGCGCCCGTGGCTGAAGCCGTGGGAGTGGCCATCTGGTGCCGCGCCTTTTCGGTCAACTTTGGCACCGCGTCCTTCCAGTAGCCTCCCGGCGTGGGGCGCGTAGATCAGATGGCCTGGTGCTTCCGCCACACGTCCAGTGCAGGCGGCGCTGGACCAGAGGAGGATGGACGCCGGACCAGTTGCCAGAGCGTGCGGCCCAAGATGCGCGCGTCCAGGCGCATCGATTGGTGCTGGACGTACCAGGCGTCCATCTGTAGGCGCGTATCCCAGTCCAAGCGGTGGCGGCCGTGGATCTGAGCCCATCCCGTGAGGCCGGGGCGGACCGCGTGGCGTGCGCGCTCAAGTGGCGTGTAGTACGGGAGGTAATGGGGCAACAACGGACGGGGCCCCACCAAGCTCATCTGGCCACGAAATACGTGCACCAGTTGGGGCAGCTCGTCCAGGCCTGTCTGGCGTAGGAAGGCGGCAAGAGAGGAGGGCGAGTCCTCAGGAGATCCGCCGGGTGGCAGGGTCCGAAACTTGTACAGGGTGAACGAGGCCTCACGCCACCCCGTTCGTTCCTGCCGAAACAGGATAGGGCGTCCCAGGGTGGCCCATACCCCTCCAGCGATGGCGATACCGACAGGAGCTAGCACAACCAGCGCCACCCCGCTCAACGCTACGTCCAGTCCCCGCTTCCAGGTACGGTAGCTCAGGCTTCTCATGAGGGCGTCCGCCGCGCGGGCGGGTGATCCATCGGCACGTGGACGGAGGGGGCGAGCAGGGCATGGCGAAGCTCCTCGGCCCGATGCTCCTCCGAGAGGCGCTCCAGGTAGCCAATCCAAGCATCGAGCTCAGCCCGGCTGTGGTGAGCCGGTCGGTCCAAGCCCAGCACGTCCGGATGCATGGTGGGATGCGGCGTTTCTGAATCATCCCACAGACGCTCCTCCAGCTTCTCACCGGGCCGAAGCCCCGTGTAGAGGATGCGCGGCCGAGGCCCAATGGGCGTCCAGGGATGGAGAAAGTCGATCATACGCTTCGTCAGGTCCTGGATGCGAAGCGACGGCATCCGCAGGATGTAGGTCTGGGCCTCGTCCAGCAGGACGGTTTGCAGCACCAGCGTGCAGGCATCGGTGGCGGTCATGAAGAACCGCACCATATCCGGATGCGTGAGCGTCACGGCCTTACCACTGAGGATTTGATCACGCAAGAGGGGCACGACGCTTCCTTCGCTGCCGAACACATTGCCGAAGCGCACGATCTTACGCTCGGCCGGCGCGTCCACGGATTGCACGTACCACTCCACCAAACGCTTGGTGGCCCCCAGCACGCTGGAGGGCTCCACGGCTTTGTCCGTTGAGATGAAGATGAACTGCTCGGTCTCGAAGCGCTCGCACAGACGCAGCAGGGCCACGGCGGCCAGCGTGTTGTTCCGGAAGGCCTCCACGGGGTGCCGCTCCATCAGCGGCACATGCTTGTAGGCGGCAGCATGCAGGACCAGGTCTGGACGGAAGTCATCGAAGAGCCGTTCCATGACCAGCTCGTCCCGTACATCGGCGATGCGGAACTCAAGCTCCCCCTCAAAGGCCTCCCGGCGCAATGCTTGCTCGACGCGAAACAGGTTGTACTCGCTCACGTCCACCAGCACCACGCGGAAGGGGCTGAAGTCCAGCAGCAGCCGGGATAGGGTGGAACCGATAGAGCCTCCCGCTCCGGTGATCAGCACGGTGCGGTTGGCCAGGTGATCCCGCAGGCGGCCCCGGTCAATGGGGGTGCGCAACGGAGCCTCGGGCAGCACGTCGCGAAGCCGGACCGTGGGGGCTGGGCCGCGCCAGGCTGCGAGGCGGGGGCTTCGGAGCAGTGCTAGGCCCAGCGCCAGCCCGGTCAGCAGGCTACACGCTAGCAACAAGGCGAGGCGGACCCCAGGCGGCCCCCAGAGGGCACCGAGTCCAGTCAGGATAGCAAGACCTGCGGGCACGAGGGCCACGCGGCTCAAGAGCGGCGAGCGAAACATGCAGCGGGGTGCTGGAAGGAGAAGCCAGGCAAAGAGATGCACCAGCAAGGGTAGCAACCACAGGCGAGGGACGCAAGCGTCATCCCGTCTGGCGGACTGAGGCGGTCGTCGTGCGGCGGGGCAGCTGAGGCAAGGCCTCGCGGATTTGAGCCACTACGTAGGCCTGGGCTTCAATATCCAGGGTCGGAAAGAACGGAAGCGCGAGGGTGCGGTCTGCCACCCGCTCCGCCTCTGGAAAGTCGCCCCGGCGATATCCGAAGCGCTGGCGATAGTAGGGCTGAAGGTGGATGCACGGGAAGTAGGGTGCGCACCCGATGCCGGCGGCCTGAAGGCGAGCCATCAGTGCGTCCCGCGCCTCGGCGGTGTAGGTGTTGGAGAGTCGAATCACGTAGACAAACCAGCTCCGGTGGTGCGTGGCCGGCACGGGAGCGGGTCCGATGAGGTCGTCGTGCAGATCAGCCAGCAGCATCTCGTAGCGATGGGCGACCTCCATGCGACGGGCCAGTAGGTCATCCAGGCGCTCCAGTTGGCCACATCCCACCGCAGCGGACAGTTCGGAGAGCCGGTAGTTATAGCCCAGCTCTACGTGCTCCATGCGTTGGTCCGTGGCGCGGCCTTGGTTGCGCAGCGAGCGGCAGTGGGCGGCCAGGGCCGCATCGTCCGTGGTGATGCACCCGCCTTCGCCCAGGGTGATTTGTTTGTTGGGGTAGAACCCAAAGGCCGCCCCGTGCCCCCACCGGCCGATCGGCACCCCGTCCACGGTGGCTCCCAAGGCCTCACAGGCATCGTCGATCAGGAGCAGATCATGGGCGGCCGCGAGGGCGGTTAACGCGGGCCAGTCGGCCGGACGTCCGAAGACATCGACGGGCAGGAGAGCGCGGACGTCTGGTGTGAGGGCCTGGGCTACGCGGTCTGGGTCCAGCAGGTAGGTGGCGGGGTCGATGTCCACGAAGCGGGGCGTAGCCCCCACATAGAGGGCCACGTTGGCCGAGGCCACGAAGCTGAAAGGGGTGGTCAGCACCACGTGACCCGGCCCCACGCCCAAGGCGCGCAGCATCAGGTGCAAGGCTGCTGTGCCGCTGCTGACGGCCACGGCGTGGGCGGTCCCACAGCGAGCCGCCATATGTTCCTCAAACTGCTTCGCATACGGTCCTAGGGCCAGCCGTCCCGAGCCTAAGACCTCCTGCACATAGGCCCGCTCAGGGGCACCGAGGTCCGGACGCGAGAGGGGAATGGTCATGGGCACCGAGGCAGGAGTCGTTGCGAAAGGGGCAGAAAATATGCATATTCAGCGCCGCAGCGGGGTGGCGTTTCGCAGGCTCCGTGCAGCACCGGTGGGATCCGTTCTAGGCCGCATGGACACGTCAAGGGCCCCGATTGATCCCCCTCAGCATGCTGGCGCTCCGCCTAGGCGCTGGGCGAACAGGACGCCGCCTTCAGCGTTGGCGCGGCGGAGGAGTCCCCCCCATCTTCCCTAAGCACCGTGTACCTGATCACTACGAGGCGGGGCCCACAGCGCCCACGCGGACCCAGGCCCTGGTATGGCGGGCTGTGGTGGGCCCTGTTGATATGGACCAGTACGGTGGCCACCGGCCTGCCCCTGCAGGCGCAAGAGGTGAACCCGGCCATCCGGCAGGAGCTGGAGCGCCGCGGCCTGACCGTCGAGGAAGCGCGGCGAGAGGCCGCCCGCCTGGGCATTGACCTCTCAGATCCTGTTCAGGCCGCCGCCCGAGCCCGCGAGTTGGGAGTCTCTGAGGCTCAGATCCAGAGCTGGCTGGCCCTCGAGGAAGAGGCGGCGCAGTTCCGGGCCGATTCGACGGGGCTCGGCTCTCAAGACCGCCTGGCTCCGGTGCTGAGTGGCCTCGCCGTCTGGTCGCCGTCTGAAGTTGTGTTTCCACCGCGGGCCCGCACAGACCGGATGGACACGGTACGGGTACGCGTGCCTCTGCGCGACGACCTCTCGGGCATCCGGCAGGTGAACCTGTTCCTGATCGATAGCCTGCGCGCTGACACCCTGACGGCCCTGGAGGTGCGCCGCGTGCTGGGCAGTCCGCTCGATGGGGTGTGGCAAGGCCTCTTCGAGCTCACCCCCGCGCAAGCCACCGCCGTCTGGTCGCTGCTGGTCGAAGTCACGGACCAGCGTGGCCTGGATAACCTCATCATGCCGGAGGAGCGGCTGGTCGTGCGGCGCGAAGGCGAAGCCCTG
>JBCDJV010000044.1:0-38409 GCA_038747425.1 Bacteroidota bacterium | reverse complement strand
GATGTCCGTGGCATACGTCGAGGACCGGGCGTCGCTGGGCGGGGTGGTGAAACCGATCTGGTTGTTGATCACCACGTGCACCGTCCCGCCGACCTTGTAGCCGCTGAGCTGGCTCAGGTTGAGCGTCTCCGCCACCACGCCTTGCCCTGCAAAGGCCGCATCGCCGTGGATGAGGAGCGGCATCACCGTATCCTGATAGTCGCCGCCGGGGGCATGGGCCTCGACGGCCCGGTAGTGGTCCTGCTTGGCGCGTACCATCCCCTCCACGATCGGGTTGACGGCCTCAAGGTGGCTGGGGTTGGAGGCCAGGGTCAACTCGACCTGAGCACCGCTAGGGGCGGTGTAGGTGCCGTGTGCGCCCAGGTGATACTTCACATCGCCCGAACCCTGCGTGGTGTTCGGGTCAATGCTGCCCTCAAACTCCGAGAAGATCTGCTCGTAGGGCTTGCCCATGATATTGGCCAGCACGTTGAGCCGTCCGCGGTGGGCCATGCCGATGACCACCTCGCGCACCTCCTGGTCGGCCGCATCGCTGATGATGGCGTCCAAAATGGGGATCACGGTCTCGGCGCCTTCCAGCGAGAACCGTTTGTGGCCGATGTACTTGGTGTGCAAGAACCGCTCGAAGGCCTCGGCGGAGTTGAGGCGCTGCAAGATGCGCCGCCGTTGCATGGGCGAGAAATCGTCGCCGAGGCGGGTGGGTTCGATGCGTTCTTGGAGCCACCGCTTTTCGTCGGGGCTGGAGATGTGCATGAATTCCACGCCTACCTTCCGTGTGTAGGTCTCGCGCAACACCTTGTGGATCTCGCGGAGCGGAAGCATATCGGCGCCGCCGAGGCCGCCGGTGAAGAACTTACGGTCCAGGTCCCAGATGGTGAGGCCGTACGTGGCCGGATCCAGTTCGGGGTGATAGATCCAGTCGTAGCCCAGCGGGTTGATGTCGGCCTGGAGGTGGCCGCGTACACGCATCACCCGGATAAATTCCAGCACTCGGGCCTGCTTGCGGATCAGCTCCGTGGTTTCGTTCTCTTCCTCGTGGCCCAGGTGGGGGGTGGTGTCATCGCGGAGGGAGTAGCACTGATAGGGGATGCCTAGGTCCTCGAAGATCTGCTGGTAGAAGCCCTGGTGGCCCATCAGCCGCTTAACGAGGTTGGCCAGGAAGGCACCGCTCTCGGCCCCCTGGATGACGCGGTGATCGTAGGTGGAGGTGAGTGTCATCACCTGGGAGATGGCCGCCTTGCTGATCTTGCTTGGGGAAAAGGCCTCGTACTCGGGCGGATAGCCGATGGAGCCGACCCCGACGATGACGCCCTGGCCGGGCATCAGGCGCGGCACGCTCAGCGTGGTGCCGATCATGCCGGGGTTGGTGATGGAGGCAGTGGTCCCCTGGAAGTCGGACAGGTCCAGCTTCCACTCTCGCGCGCGCCGGATGAGGTCGTTGTAGCGTCCCAGGAATTGCGCGAAGTTGAGCGTCTCGGTCTCCTTAATGTTGGGCACCATGAGGGTCCGCTTGCCTCGACGTTCCAGGTCGATGGCGAGCCCGAGGTTGATATGCTGCGGGACGATGTGCTGCGGCGCGCCGTTGTCTTGACGATAGGTGGTGTACAGGTTGGGCTCGGTCTTGAGCGCCTGGACGATGGCATAGGCGATGAGGTGGGTGAAAGAGACCTTATCGCCCCCTACGTACTTCTGGTACTCATTGATGAGCTGCCGATTCTCGGCCAGGAGCTTCACCGGGAAGGTGCGCACGGACGTGGCCGTAGGCACGGTGAGGCTCAGCTCCATGTTCTCGGCGATCTTGGCCGCTGGCCCCCGGAGCGGGTTGACCTCGGCGCCCTCAGGCACGGGAATGACCGGCGCCATTGGGCGGACCGCCTCCTGCACGGCGCCGTCGCCACCGGGGCGGGCGGGCGCGGGGGCTTCGGCGGGGCTGGCTACCGGGGTGGAAATCTCAGGAGTGGCCACGAAGGTTTCGTTCGGCCGGTAATCGGCGAAGAAGTCACGCCAGCTCTCGCTCACGCTGTTCGAGTCTTCGAGGTACTGTTTGTAAAGCTCCTCGACGTAGCCGGTATTGAATCCAAGTGCGCTCACAGGAAAAAAGGGAATCGTTGAGGTGGGCGTAGAGGGGTACGGTGCGTACGCATCTTCCTTACGTAAGGATTCTGTTACGAAAGGTCCACCCAATACAGGGTTTAGAGGCTGTGAAAACTTCAGATTTCGGCCTGCGCAATGCCCCCTGGTGGTCCAGCCGAGCTTTCCGGGCCCGCCGCCCCGCTACGAACCCGACGTTCGCGCTTGCTGAGGGCGCGCCCGGCGGTCCTGGCCATCTGACGCGGCTCGGCGGCGGACCTGAACTTTGCACAACCTCTTGGCCCACGCAGATCGTGCAAAAAACAGTGCGGACGTGCTCCTGAGCAGCGGGGCCGCTATGTTTGGGTCCCTTTCGCCTGCTCCAGCTTCCTATGCTCGACCCTACCACGGCGCGGCTGCTGATTCGCTGTCCAGACCAGACGGGTATCATCGCGGCCGTTTCGAACTTTTTCTACAACCACGGGGCCAACGTGACCGCGCTGGATCAGCACGCCACTGAGCGAGAAGGCGGTACCTTCTTCATGCGGCTCGAATTCCAGACCCCACACCTGGATGTGGCCCGTCCGGTCCTGGAACGGGCCTTCGGGGAGGCCGTGGCGCAGCGCTACCAGATGGCATGGCGGATCAGCTATGCCTCGGAGCTGCCCAAGGTGGCCCTGCTGGCGTCCAAGTACGACCATGCGTTGGTGGAGCTGCTGGCCCGTTGGTCCCGCCGGGTGCTGCCCGGCGAGGTCACGTGCGTCATCAGCAACCACCCGGACCTGGCGCCCATGGTGGAACGCTTTGGGGTGCCGTACCACCACGTGCCCGTCACCAAGGCCACGAAACCCGAGGCCGAGGCGCATATCCTGGAGCTCCTGGATGGCCAGGCCGACCTCATCGTGCTGGCACGCTACATGCAGATCCTGACGGAGGACTTCGTGGCGCGCTACCCTCATCGTATCATCAACATCCACCACTCGTTCCTCCCGGCTTTCATCGGCGCCGACCCGTACCGGCAGGCCCACGAGCGAGGCGTCAAGCTGATCGGGGCCACAGCCCACTATGTCACCGCTGATCTGGATCAAGGACCCATCATCCATCAGGATGTGATCCCGGTCTCCCACCGCAACGATGTGGCCAGCCTCAAAGAGCTGGGGCGCGACGTCGAGCGCGCGGCCTTGGCCAAGGCCGTCCAGTGGCACCTCGAAGACCGGATCGTGGTGGACGGCAACAAGACGGTGGTGTTTGCGTGATGGGGGGCGATGCTGTGGGGCGTGTCAGGGGGGCGGGATGTGGCGAAGTGTGGAGGGAGGTGGGCGACGCCCCAGCGGGGCATCGTTACGGACGCGCGTCAGGGGGCGGCGTGTTTTTCTTGAATGATGAGTAGGACCTGGGGGCATGATGCATATCGAACTGCATGACACGACGGACCTGGAGGTCCACCTGGCGCAGCATGGCAGCTTGGCGGGGACGGTGTGCCAGGGGCTCGACCTGCGGCAGCAGACCGATCGGCTGGCGGGGGTGCCTGTGCACGGGGCGTTCTTCCTGGGGTGCCGGTTTGCGCCGGCCGGGCTGCAGGCCGTGACGGAGGGGGGCGCCGTGGTCTTTCCTGACTTGCCAGACCTCCCGTACCGCCCGTATCGCTCGCGGCTCTACGCGGCGTCAGAGCTGATGGACGGCTACGTGCGAGGCAAAGACGGCAGTTTCTACGACGACACGGCTGATAGCGCCATCTACCGCCACTACCAGGCCCACAAGAACAACGGAGCGCCTCCCATCATCGAGGCGTTGGCGCAGCGGCTCCACGATCATGCCATCGACGACGCCTTGCACGATTTCTTGCGGCACCACCCCAAGGTGGTGGGGATCATGGGGGGGCACGCGATGCGGCGTGGGGCGGCCCCGTACCGGGCGGTGGCCCAGATGGGGCAGCTCCTGACGCAGCGGGGCTACTTGGTGGCCACCGGCGGCGGTCCAGGCGCCATGGAGGCCGGCAACCTGGGCGCCTGGTTCGCCGAGGCCTCGCCAGACGCACTGGATGCCGCCATCGACCAGCTGGCCGAGGCGCCGCACTACCGCGACGCCCGTTACCTCGACGCCGCCTACGCCGTGCGGGACCAGTACCCGGAAGGCGGTACCAGCCTGGCGATTCCCACGTGGTTCTACGGCCATGAGCCCACCAACCTGTTTGCGTCCCACGTGGCCAAGTACTTCGCCAACAGCTTGCGGGAAGACGGCTTACTGGCCATCGCCACGCATGGGGTCGTCTACGCGCCGGGGAGCGCGGGGACCATCCAGGAGGTGTTCATGGACGCCGCCCAGAACCACTACGTCACGTTCGAGGTGGTGAGCCCCATGGTCTTCTTCGGCACCACCTATTGGACCGAGACGAAGCCGGTCCACCCGTTGGTCCAGACCCTCGCGGCGGACAAGCCCTACGCGGACGCGCTGGCGCTGACCGACGACCCCGAAGAAGCCGTGGCCTTTATTGAGGCCCATCCGCCGTGGGTGCCTGCGTAGCCGCCCGCTCGAACAGCGCGGCCGACCCGGCGAATAGCACGACGAAGAACCCGCTCAAGGTGATCAGCTCCACCGGTCCGCTCTCCGGTGCGCCGAGCCCCGCGAGCACGGCCCCCGCGGTGACCGCCGCCTGCGCCAGGGCCGCCGCCCACAAGGCCCGAGCCATCCCGCGGGGCTGGAAGCGCGCCAAGAATGCTCCGACCAGCCCAATCCCCAGCACCCCGAAGTACAGCGCATTGGCCTCGCTGTCCTCCGAGCCGATAATGCCGACGGCTCCGTTCACCCACACGAGCAGCAGCGCCGCCACGAGTGCCAAGCCCATGCCCGCCCGGTACGCGGCGTTGCCGGTCTTCCGCACGGTGAGCTCGTAGCAGAGCCCGACCGTCAGGAAGAAGGTGGCGGCCAGGGCAAAGTCGCCGACCTTCCAGTGCACCTCGTCCGTGAATGGCATCGCCACCAAGGGGAGTAGCAGGAGGAGTCCTGCGGCTGACCAGCCGACGATCCGCCAGCGGGGGTGGGGGGGGCTCTGTTCTGGACGTGTTTCCATCGCGTAGTCTCCAGGCTGTATTATGAGGGAAGAAACGAACGGGCCTGCTGGGCTGCCCAAGCAGGACCCGGCGGATAGGCTACGCAGGCCGCCTGTGAGCAGCGTGAGCGCGCGCTGATATGTTTGTGAGCATGGCGATGAAATCCCTGAATTATCGCTTCGAGGACTTTTTCCTCGACATCCCCAACCGCCAGCTGTGGCGGGACGGTATCCCCGTCGAGCTGCGGGGCCGGTACTTCGATGCCTTGGTGCTTCTGGTCCAGGAGCACGGGCAGCTCGTGGCGAAAGACCGGTTCTTCGATGAGGTGTGGGGGGACGTTGTGGTGAGCAACGCCGCCCTCACCCAGTGTATCAAAGCGATCCGCCAGCAGCTCGGCGACGAGGCCACGAACCCACGCCTCGTGGAGACGGTGCCGCGGTACGGCTATCGATTCATTGGGGCGGTAGAGGCGGTGCCCCCAGAACGCCCGCCGCTTGCCTCGCCGCCCCGGGAGGCCACGGAGAAGTTAGCAGAGGCAAGCCGCCCCGCATCGGATCCGGGCTCGTCGCCGTGGGTGAATGCCGCGTGGTGGGGCGGGGCAGGGATGCTCGGCGGCGGGACCGCCGGGGTGCTTGGGGGATTGCTCTATGGGTCGGCCATCGCCCACGCGCCGGCAGAGCCCGGGCTGGGGACGGCCTCCATCCTGCTCGTCCTCCTGAGCCTGAACGTGGTGGTGGGGTTGGTGGGCGGTCTCGGTCTGGGCCTCGGGATGGCGGTGGTGGGGCTGGTCAGACGCCGCCCGCCGCACTGGAGCATCCTCGGTGCGGCGCTAGGGGGGCTGGTGGTGGGGGGGCTGACCAAGCTGCTCGGCGTCGATGCCTTCACCCTGTTCTTCGGGCAGGCCCCCACAGGCATCACCGGCGGGCTCGAAGGCGCGGCGCTAGGCGCGGCGATTGCCTTGGGCGCCCGCCTCGGGGATTGGGCGCAGCCTGCGCCTCGGCCAGGAGAAAGCTGGTCGTGGCCGCCGATCCTGGGCGGAGGCCTAGCGGGTGCAGCGATGGGTGCGCTCATCCCGGCCGCTGGGGGCCGCCTCATGGGTGGGAGCCTGGAGTTGCTGGCGCGCTCCTTCGCGGGCTCTCAGCTTCAGCTCGATGCCCTCGGGCGCCTGTTCGGTGAGGGGCACGTGGGGCTCCTGACCCAGGTCCTGCTGGGGGGCCTCGAGGGGCTGCTCTTTGGGAGCTGCGTCGTGGCTGCGGTGGTCTTCACCCGGAGCCGCACAGCCCCTTACTCCGATCGCAGCAAGGCGGCGCCGATATTAGGGTAGTCCGTGATGATGCCATCGACGCCCAGCTCGAGGAGGCGGCGCATGGTCTCGGCGTCGTTGATGGTCCAGGGAATGAGGCGCATGTCGGCGGTGTGGACGGCCTCGACCAGCGCCTCGTCGATCAAGGTGTACTGCGGGCTGTAGATGGCCGGCGTGAAGCCGAGCTGCTCCAGGTTCTGCGCCACGCCTTGGTCCAGGCTCTCGGCGATGAGGAGGGCTAGGCGCACGGACGGGTCGATGACGCGGGCCTCGCGCAGGGTGCGGGGGTCGAACGACTGGATGATGGCGCGCTCGCGGATGCCTGTCTCGGCGAGCACGTCATAGAGGGCTTGAGCGAAGTCGGCGGGGCCCGGGTGGAAGAGGCCGTCGCCGTCGGGGGTGGACTTGGTTTCGATGTTGTACTCGATGGGCGCGAGGCCGTGCTCCGCCACATAGGCCTCGGCCATCTCGATGACGTCGACGAGGCGAGGCTTGCTGACGGCCATCGGCGTCTGCTCCGGGAAGCGCGGGTTGCCCTTGGAGCCACAGTCATACGCCGCGATCTCCTCGTAGGTCATCTGGTAGAGGTTGTGCGCGCGCCCCTCGCCCTCGGGAATATCGGAGCCGTCTGGCTGGGTGCAGATGGCGGGGTTCATCCACGGCTCGTGCGAGACCACGACCACGCCATCGCTAGAGACAGCGGCGTCCATCTCCAGCGTGGTCACACCCAGCTCCAGGGCGCGCCGGAACGACGGGACGGTGTTCTCGGGGACCAGGCCCCGCGCGCCACGGTGGCCCTGGAGGTCGAAGACGTAGGTGGTGGCCGCCTCGGGGGCGGCGTCAGGGGCCGGACGGTCCATGGTGCAAGCGGAGAGAAGAAGCAACAAACAGAGCGGGGCGAGGCGCATGAGGCGAGGCGGGTCGTCAGCGGTCCAGAAGGAAGGGGCACGGCGAGGCCGAACGACCAAGGTACGGCGGCGGGCCGTACCTCTGGGTGTTAACGATTAGTTACCCACGTCCTCGTACTCTGGGAAGTCCGGCACGGGGTCGGTGTCGTAGTCGCCAGTGAGGGGGCGGGTGTGGAGGTCGAGGTAGCGGTAGGACCGGATGTGCCACCCCTCGGGCTGGCGGTGCAGCACCAGCATCATCTGGCCGCGCCGGGGCGGCTGCTGCTGGCCGTCGCGTTGCTCCACGCCTTCAGCCTCCAGCGTCTGTTCCAGGAAGGCCACGTCCGGCGTGATTGGCTTGACCCGCGTGGCCACCTCGCGGGACACGATGCCGCCCTCTTGCAGGCCGAAGAAGAACGCCATGAAGGCCTGCGTCGAGTCGCGGTTGCTGCGGTAGCGCCCGAAGGCTTGCATGAAGTCCCCATCGTCGGCAAAGTGGCGCACGAAGCGGTCGGCGTCGAGCGTCTGCCACGACGCATTGAAGTCGTCCAAGATGGCGCGGAATGCTGCGTGGTCCATCTCGGAGAAGGTGACCTCGGCAGGCAGGGAGGTGGCCATGCCATCGTCCGCATCAGGACGGCAGCCGAGCAAGAGGAGGGGGATCAGGTAGAGGGCACCACGCATGAGGCCAGGCGGGAGGTGGGCAGGTCGGGGAGGCGCACACAAGGTAGCACGCTCCGTGACAGAGAGGAAAACCCAGGCCTCAGCGTACAGAATAGAGGGTTAGAGGACCCTGCTGGAGCTATTTTCAGGCCCTTTGCCTCGTACAGATCCCTCGACGGCACATCCAGTGACCTGGCACGACGAGTCGTCGACACGTCGGCCTCGGGGGTTGTGTTCAATTCAATCATCAGCCGATCCCCACTACGTCATGGCGTACGGCCGTGCTCCACGCTGGGGTCGCCGAGGATGCGAGCCAGCAGCAGGCGCCACGGGATGGCGTCCAGCTCAATCGGGGGCGAGCGCTCTCGGAAGTCGAGCAGCCGGGTCGGTTGGTTGGGGTCTAGGATCAGCTCGAAGTTGAAAACATAGATCCCGTCGGCAGTGAGCCAGCCATCGCTGCGTCCGAAGCGGAGATCGTGGACGATCAGCTGATCGCCGTCCTGGCTGACCGACAGGAAGCCTTGGGTGAACCACCATAGCCGATCCAACTCAGGGCTCTCTTCCAGATCGGCTAGCCGCTCCAAGTGCTTGTCTACGCGCTGGAAGCGCACGTCCGGCGTAGGGTCGAGGACCGAGTAGAGACCGACGCGGACGGCGTCGCCCTCGTCGGCATAGGCCACCCAGAGCAGTGGGTTCATGGGGCTGGGGGTGGTGATCATGCGCTCATGCACGGCCCCTTCGGCGTCTAGCGCCTGTTCAAAGACGGAGGTGGCATACGCCTTGAAGCCCAGCCCCAGCAGCAGGTAGGCGGTGCTGAGTCCCAAGCCGAGCCCGATGGCCCATCGTCGGCCCCGGCTCTCCCGGTGCTGCACGAGCGCCCCGACGACCCCGAGCAGCAGCGGCACCGTGTAGAAAGGGTCGATGAAGAAGATCGAGCCGATGCTCACCGGGTAGTCCGTGAAAGGCAGCCCCACCTGCGTACCGTACGTGTTGAGGCTGTCCGCCATCCAATGGGTGTTGAGGGTCAGCAGCACGAAGAGGGTCCAGGCGCTCCACGTCGTCCCCTCGGCGGCGTAGCGGCGGGCTAGCGGCCAGGCCAGCAGGGGCGACGCCAGGGTGCAGACCAGGAAGGCGTGTGTGTAGCCCCGGTGGAGGACCAAGGCGTCGACGCCGCTCAGGAAGGGCGCGGCCAGCACGTCCAGGTCGGGCAGGGTGCCGAAGAAGCCGCCCCACAGCGCCGCTTTGCCGCCGAGTTTTTTGCCGAGGGTGGCTTCACCCATGGCCGCGCCTAGGGTGAACTGCGTTAACGAGTCCATGAGTGGGGTGTGGGTGGACAGATGTAGCCCGGGATCGAACGGGTCCGCGGCCCTAAAACTCGAACTCGACACCCACGATGGGCAACGTGGAGAACTGGGTTTGCTCGTCTACCGCGAGGTCATTCACGTTCCAGTAGACCTCCTCCACGTTGGAGCGGTTGTAGGCATTCCAGAGACTCAGAAAGGCCACGAGGTTGCTGCTCTGGAAGAAGAAGCGGCGGTCCACGCGCAGGAAGAGCGAGTGGTAAGCGGGGAGCCGGTCGTCGTGGAACTGGGTGAGATCGAGGACCTCTTCGCCCCGTGCGCGGGTCTGCTCCACATCGATCGGCGTAAAGGGGCGACCGCCGTTGTAGCTCCAGCGCACGCTCATCTCCCAGCGGTCGCTCGGCTTGTAGCCGCCCACGACGTTGAAGAGCAGCCGGGTGTCGAAGGCGCGGTCTCGCTCGATGCCTTGGAAGTCCGTGTAGCGCGACCGGAGGAGCGAGGCGCTGGCCAAGCCGTATAGGTTCTTCGCCATCTTCTTCTGCACCATCACGTCGAGGCCCTGCGCGTAGCCGGTCCCGGTGCTCGCGAGCTCTCCGGAGAAGTCGCCCCGGTTGTCGAGCACGTAGGTAGGATCGCCGAGCGGGTTGGTGTCCGCTAGCTCGGGGATGTGCGTGTAGTCTTTGCGGTATGCTTCTACGGTCAGCTTGGTGCTGGGCGTGAGCAGGTAGTCGAACCCGGCGATGTAGTGCCGGGCTTCCATGTGACGGAGGTCTTCGTTGGCCGGGTTTTGCGAGGTGATGAAGAGGGGAACGGCTTGGAGGAAGCGCCCGGCACTGGCTGTGAGGGTGAGCCGGTTGGTGAGCTGGTAGGCCAGCGCGAGGCGGGGTGAGACGTAGAAGTCGTTGTTGAGCGAGGCGTAGTCGAGGCGGGCTCCGGCCGTCACCTGCAGGCGGGCCACCGGCCGCACGATGGCGCTGGCGAAGGTGGCGGCTTTTAGGTTGTCCAGCGTCAGGTCTTGGTCATAGCCAGGCTGGGCCACGCCCGTTCGGCTGACGAACGCGGGTTGGGCGCGCGTGTACCGGCCCCGCTCCCAGAGCATCTCCGCGCCGAACTCCGTCTTGGCACGCGGGGTGCGCTCGTAGAAGTGCACACTACGCAGATGCAGGTAGCGATCCACCAGCTCGTCCGTGAGGTTGACCTGGTTCGTCTCGGCGAGCCGGCTGTCGAGCTCGCTGCGCCGGAACGAGTACGAGAGCGAGGTGCTGGAGTATCCGCCTGCTTGCCAAAGGGCTCGCCAGTTCAGGCCGGTGGTGTTCTGGTTATTGCGCGAATCGATGAAGTCCCGCGTACCGTCGTCGCGCGCATCCTGGGCCGTTTGCTGAAACCGACTCTGGCCATACAGATTGAGCAGGCTCAGCGTATGCCGAGGCGCGAGTTGCAGGCTCACTTTGCCCTGCATGTCGCCAAACGTCGGTGCTCCGCCCGCGTTGATGGCATCGGCCACGAGGTCCAGGTAGCTCCGCCGGCCCGAGACGAAGAACGTGCCTCGCCCTGCGGGGAGGGGGCCCTCCACCAGGCCGGTGCCGCCCGAGAAGTTGAGGCCTACCTCGCCGGTGAAGCCGCTGGCGTTGCCCTCACGGTACCGGATGGTGCTGATGGACGACATCCGGTCCCCGTACGCGGCGGAGAAGCCCCCCGTGTAAAAGTCGATGTCCTCCACGAACTCTGTGTTGATCAGCCCGGTGGGGCCAAACGACGACCCGTCGCCTGTGGAGAAGTGCTGGGTGTTGGGGACAAAGATCTGGTCGATGTAGAACCCATTCTCGGCTGGGCTGCCGCCTCGTACGAAGAGGTCTTGGCTCGTCTCGCCCCGCGAAGTCACACCGGGGAGCGCATTGAGGACCCGCGTGATCTCCTGAGCGGCTCCGGGGGCGCGCCGGATCTCCTCGGCCGAGAACGAGGCCACGCTGGTCAACTCGGTGGCGCTACGCTGGTAGTAGCCCGCCGTAACGGTCACGCCGTCGGTTTCGAGGATGAGCTCGTTGAGCGCCGCCCGCACGGTCGTGACGCGGCCAGGACGCACCACGATGTCCGTCTGTACGTACGGCTGAAACCCGAGGTAGCGAAACTCCAGCTGATAGGTGCCGGGCGCGAGGCCGTTGAGGGTAAACCCGCCCTTCGCATTGGTCGAGGCCCCCTGCGTGGTGCCCGCGAGCGTCACGTTCACGCCGATGAGTCGCTCTTGGGTGTCGGCGGCGGAGACGGTCCCCTGGATGGTGCCGGTCTGCTGGCCGAAAACGCTGCCCGTGAGGCAGACGGTGAGGAGAAGCGAGAGAAAACGCGCGTGCATGGCCGTGAAGCGGAAAAATGGACGAGGATCGGTGCTAGGCTCAACATCCGGCTTGACGCACGGCTTTGATAGGCTTCACCGACAAACGGTGTCGCTTTCAGACAGACGGTCGAGATGGGCGGATGGACGGTGACGGGGGCACCGCTCAGCGGCTGCACTCAGGGCCTGGTGGCAGACTCGCGGGCCCGTCGCCGCAGGACGGCATACTCAATCACGTTGAGCGTGAGGTGGGCCACGTAGGGGGCCCACAGGCTTCCGTCCCAGATCCGGAGGCCCCAACACGCACTCCCGACCAGCCCTCCTGTGATCACCATGTACCAGACACCGCCCGGCCAGTGAAAGAGGCCGAAGGCGGCGCTGCCCACGACCAGCGCCACCCCGGGGGAGAACGAACTCGAGAGCAGATCAAACAGGAGGCCTCGGTACCAGGCTTCCTCCACGAGCGGGGCCAGCACGACGTTGGCCAGAAAGAAGGCGCCCCCCGCTGAGCCGAGCACGTTCGTACTGCCGGCCGGCACGTAGTCCCCGAGGTGGGTCTGCATCCACTGGACCCCCCGTTCCAGGCCGCCAAAGTACACCGCAGCGAGGGCCGCGCCCACGGCGGCCCCCACGCCGACCCCCTGCCAGGACCCGGCCTGGAGGGCCGCGGCCAGCTGCGGCCCCGCCTCTGGCCAGACCAGGACGAGCAGACCCAGAGCGATGCCGACGATGGTGAGCGTCGTGGCCAGCAGCATGGACAGGCGGGTCTCCACGAAGGTCCCTACCGCCTCGGAGGAGGCGGCGCCCTGGCGTGCGGCATACAGGGAGGCGGCGGTGAGGACGAGCAAGAACGCCAGGGGTGGCCAGGCGACGAGGAAGAACCCACCCATCCCCTATCCCCGCAACAGCGCCTTGACCGCACGCACGCGGCGGCGGGCCACCGGCACGTCACGGCCGTCCTCGAGGCGCAGCTGGTAGGTGCCGGAATACCAGGGCTGCAGCTCGCGGATGGTGGTCACGTTGACGAGAAACGCACGGTGCACACGAAGGAACCGGTCGGAGTCAAGCCGCTCGGCCAGGGCTTGTATCGTGAAGTCGATGGGATACGAGCCACCGGTACGCAGATGGGCGAAGACCAGCTTGTCCTGGGCCTCAAAGCACAAGACGTCGGCCGGCTCGATCACGCGGAGCTTGCGCCCGGCATGCAAGGTCAGCCGGCGCAGTGGAGCCGAGGTGCGGCTTTCGGCGAAGGCGTTGAGCGCCGCCGGCGGTTGATCTAGCAGCGCCGCGATGCGGCGGAGCGAGGCCGTGAGGCGTTCGAGGCGAACCGGCTTCGTCAGGTAGTCCAGCGCGTGGACTTCGAACGCCCGCAGTGCATAGGCATCGTAGGCGGTGACGAACACGACGTGCGGACGAGGCGGCGCCAGCAGGTCGAGCACGTCGAAGCCGTCGAGCCCCGGCATCTCGATGTCCAGAAACACCAGGTCCGGCCGCGTCTCGTAGATGAGAGGGACGGCCCGCTTGCCGCCGTCGGCCTCGCCCACGACGTCCACGTGCACGTCCGAGCGATGGAGCAGGTCGCGCAGGCGCTCGCGGGCCAACGGCTCGTCGTCTACGAGCACCACGCGCATCAGATGGCGCGTGCGGTGGCCTCGTGAGGCACACGGGCGGGGGCTCCGGACCAGTACGGGAACTGGAGGCACACCCCGTCGGGCAGCAGCGTCAGCGAGGCCTCCTCGCCAAAGTGCGCCTTGAGGCGGTGGTAGACGTTTGAGAGGCCGGTGCCGCGGGCCAGCACCGCCTCCAGGTCCGTGGTGTCGAAGCCGGGCCCGGTGTCGCGCACGCACAGCGTCACCCGCTGGCCCAGCCGGCTCCCCTCGATCTGAACGGCGCAGGCGTCTTCGGTTTTCGCTACGCCGTGCTTCACCGCATTCTCCACGATCGGCTGCAGGATGAGGCTGGGCATCTCAGCGGTCTCTACTTCAGGCGCGATGGCTCGCGTCACGAAGAGCCGCTCCCGAAACCGCGCCTGTTCGATGGCGATGTACTGCTCGGTGGCTTCGATCTCGTCGGCCAGGGTCACGCGGGGCTGCTGGGAAGCCCGCAGGGTGTAGCGGAAGAGGTCGGCCAGGTGCTCGATGACGGCCTCGGCCTCGTCCGGCCGCCGGTGGACGAGGGCCGCGATGGAGTTGAGGGTGTTGAAGAGGAAGTGGGGGTTGATCTGGGCGCGGAGGGCCCGCAGCTCGGCCTGCATCGTCTGCTGCTCGGCGTCGCGCAGGCGCTGGTAGAAGCCTACCGCATAGCAGCAGGCCGTGATAACGAGCGTGATGACCACCGTGACCAAGGCTGGAATGTAGAGCGGAGGTGCACTGCCAGCGAGTTGCCCGAGGACGTAGAGGCAAAACAACGCGGTCATCACGCTGACAACGGCAAACACGACGCCCACGGCCCCGCTGATGAGGAGCACATGGGTGGCCAGATCGCGCCACGTGCGCAGCGGAATCCGGCGATGGGCCAGGCGCATCACCCCAATCACCGTGCTCCAGATCGACACGCAGTACACGATGCCGTACCCGATGCCATCGTAAGGCAGGAGGTGCAGGGCCGGATCGCGCCAGGTGGCCACGCGCAGCCAGTCCAGCATGAGGGGGTCCTGGCTGAACCATTGCACCGCTAGGCCGGCCAACGCACCCACGGCCACCATGAGCGAGAGGAGACGGAGGCGGGGCAACCAGGTGGTGCGCATCGACATGAGAAGACCCGGGTCAGGCGAACAGACACGCACAAGGTGCAACATCCGCACCTAGGATGCACGCCCCACGAGGTACAAAGCTGACAAACGGTTGCTCTGGCGCGATGGACGGCAGACCGGAAGGAAAGCCGATGCAGCGCCGCGACGTGTATCACTCGGACCCAGACATCCTGGGCAGTACGCCCGTCTTCACTGGCACGCGCGTCCCCGTATAGCACCTCCTGGACTACCTCGCAGCCGCCCGGCTCCTTGACGATTTCCTCGAAGGATTCCCTGGCGTGAGCCGTGACCAGGCCATCGCCTTCCTCTGCTTCGCCCGAGACGCTGTTCCCGCTACGGCATGATGTGCATTTTGCTGGACAAGAACCTTGACTGGCGCCTGAGACGGGGTTTGATGCCGCTTAAGATGTGGTGACGGTGCAGTATCACGGGTTGAGTGGGGAAAAGAATGGAGAACCTACGGCGAGCGGCGGCGGAGTTCGACGTGTTGGTGACTCTCAGCGCCAACTTGGAGCACCAACACAAGGTAACATCTCTACGTCTAGCCATCGCCGTCGTTCGAGCGACAAGCGCCGATCTAGCCGATGTTGAACCCGCACTACCTGTGCTGAATGCGCTTCTGAAGAGGGTCAAGCTGGGTCGGTCATCGTCACGGCGTGGCCTTTCTGCTCGTTCCTATGGCTCGTACTGCCTTGGCAAACCGCTCCAAGGAAAGGGTGCCCAAGGGTACCTACCGGTAGCCGGGCATAAGCGGAACTACTAATCAATTACTAATTTAGTCAGTATTAGTAATTATCGGCTGGGTGCCTGGATCGTGCCCAATGCGTTGAGCCAGGTGTCATCGCTGCTGGACTCGCTCGGCCAGGTTCGTCGGCGCGCTGAAGACGAACCGGCGCCCCCGCTTTTGTTGAGTCAGCAAGTCTCGATGCGCCAGGTCTAGCAAGTCCGTGCGTGCCGTTTGGTAGGCGACGCGGTGACTGGTTTGGTGGGATGCTACCGTGTACTCGTGGCCGGGGTGACGGTGCGCGTGGCTCAGAAGAGCGATTTGCCGGTGATTCAGGTCCGCTGATGACCGGAGGAGAGACCGGATCTGCCCCGCTTCCTTCATTTTCCGCTCCAGGTACTGCTGCAGACTGTCCAGCGCCCGGAGGATGACATCGAGTTGGTTGAGAATGAAGTAGGTAAGGTCGTTTTCGTCGGTCTCTGTGTAGAGAAAGGCACGTCCGTAGCGGCGTGGACCTTGTTTGAGGATAGTGGAGATGGAGACGTATTCGAAGAGCCAGAAGCCCTGTTTGAGCAGGTACCAGTAGAAGAGTGCCCGTGCGGTGCGGCCATTGCCGTCCTCAAAGGGGTGGTCGTAGGCCAGCCAGTAGTGCAGGATGATCGCTTTGACAACCGGTGGCATGTACACTTCGGTCTCTTCGCGGTTGGCAAAGGCGCAGAGGGCCTGGAGGCGCTCAGGCAGCTCCTCTGCGTCGGGTGGGCGGTGAACCCGTGTGCCCTCGCTGTAGACGCCTAATTGCTCGCCCGGCTTGCGAAAGACCCCCGCCACCTCCTCATCCAGCGTACCCGACGCCACGGTGCGGTGGAGGGAGAAGACCAACGCAGGCGTCAGGGCCTCCGAGCGGTGCTGTCTGACCCAGCGCATGGCCTGGTAGTTGGCCAAGATCATCCGCTCGTCGTTGCTCACGGGATCTCGGCCGGACCGGATCATCTCTTTGGCGCCCCGCCGCGTCGTGGAGGCGCCTTCGAGTTGGCTCGACGTGATGGCCTCCTCGATGAGCGAGTTGACGATGTATCGATCTCGCTGCTCCGTGCTGAGCGCCGCATCGGGCAGCGCGATCTGGCCACTAGCTTGCCGGTCGATCTGAGCCAACGCCTTCAGCAGGGGATCCGGCAACGTGTAGGAGCTGGGCCGCCCGATCCGATCTCGGTGGGGCACCTCACGGCGCATGGCCAGCCGGGACAGCTTGATCAGCGCCCACCACAAGCGATGCGTCAAGCCTTCCGGTGGCTCCAGGTGCCGAAGCTTGTCCCAGTGTCGATACCGCCCACCTGGCGCCGGTCCGGCCGTCCCTGCAAAGCGGAGTAGGTGGCCAGCTTGGGCCAATTCCCCAAGCAAAGGCTGAAGTGGAGGCGGCGAAAGCGGAACGCGCATGCGTTGAATTACTAATTTGATTAGTATTAGTAGTTCGGCCTGCTCAGGTTCCTCACTCCTCCACCGCTTCCTCCTCTTCTTCGGGTTCTTCCACCTCCGGCTCGTCGTCGCTGGCGAGGGTGTCCAGGTCCAGGTCCTCGTCGTCTTCTCGGTGGGCGGCCAGGCGGGCGGAGCGCTCCAGCTCTTCCTTGAGGAAGCGGCCGGTGGGGGTGTCTTGCTCGGCCAGCGCCTCGGGGGTGCCGGCGAAGAGGATGCGGCCGCCGCCTGCGCCGCCGTCGGGGCCCAGGTCGATGACGTGATCAGCCACCTTCACTACGTCCAGGTTGTGCTCGATGACGAGGGCCGTGTTGCCCTTCTTGACGAGGGCGCGGAGCACGGCCAGGAGGTGCCGGATGTCCTCGAAGTGGAGGCCCGTGGTGGGTTCGTCCAGGATGTAGAGGGTGCGGCCGGTGCCGGGGCGGCTCAGCTCCTTGGATAGCTTGACGCGCTGGGCCTCGCCGCCGGACAGCGTGGTGGCCTGCTGGCCCAGCCGGATGTAGCCGAGGCCCACCGAGGCCAGCGTCCGCAGCTTGCGCTCGATGCGGGGTACCTGCTCGAAAAACGTCAGCGCCTCGGCCACCGTCATCTCCAGCACGTCGGCGATGGTCTGCTGCTTGTAGCGGACCTCCAGCGTCTCGGGGTTGTAGCGGCGGCCCTTGCAGGTGTCACACTCCACGTACACGTCGGGCAGGAAGTTCATCTCCAGCTTCACGATGCCGGCGCCCTTGCAGGCCTCGCAGCGGCCCCCCTTCACGTTGAACGAGAAGCGGCCGGGCTTGTACCCCCGCAGCTTGGCCTCGGGGAGCTGCGCGAACAGGTCGCGGATGTAGGTGAAGAGCCCGGTGTAGGTGGCCGGGTTGGAGCGCGGCGTCCGCCCGATGGGGCTCTGGTCGATGTCGATGACCTTGTCGACGTGCGCCAGGCCCTCGATGTCGTCGTGGGGGAGGGGTACCTTCTGGGCGTTGTGGAAGTGGCGGGCCAGGAGGGGGTAGAGCGTCTGGTTGACGAGGCTGCTCTTGCCCGAGCCGCTGACGCCGGTGACGCAGGTGAAGGTGCCCAGCGGCACCTCCAGCGTGTCGCCCTTGAGGTTGTGCCCACGCGCGCCGAGGAGGCGGATCGACTCGCCGTGCCCCGCGCGCCGCTCGGTGGGCACGCGGATGTCGCGCTCGCCGTGCAGGTAGGCCGTGGTGAGGCTGGTGTGTCCGTTCTGCCCGATCGGCAGGTCCTGGGGGGCCGAGGCGCCCAGCACCTCGCCGCCGTGCTCGCCGGCGCCCGGGCCCAGGTCCACCACGAAGTCGGCCGCCTCGATCATCTCGCGGTCGTGCTCCACCACCAGCACCGAGTTGCCGAGGTCGCGCAGGGCCTTGAGCGAGTCGATCAGCTTGGTGTTGTCTCGGGGGTGGAGGCCGATGCTGGGCTCGTCGAGCACGTAGAGGACGCCCACGAGCTGCGTGCCGATTTGGGTGGCCAGCCGGATGCGCTGGCTCTCGCCGCCGGAGAGCGTGCGCGCCGGGCGGTCCAGGTTGAGGTAGCCCACGCCCACGTTGAGCAGAAACGACAGCCGCTCACGGATCTCCTTCAGGATCGGCGTGGCAATGAGCGCCTTCTGGCCCTTGAACGTGGCGGTGTCCAGCGCATCGCGGAGGGAGCCCAGGTCCATCTGCACGAGGTCCGAGATCGTGTGATCGCCCACACGGTAAGAGCGGCTTTCCTGCTTGAGGCGAGCGCCTTCGCAGGCCTGACAGGCGCGCTGCCGCATGTAGCTCTCGGCCCACTTGCGCTGGCCGGTGGACGAGGTGTTCTCGTACGTATGCCGCAGGTGCTGGTAGAGGCCACTGTACCGATGCTGGTACGTGACTTCGCGCTTTTTGTATCGGTAGATGATGTCGAATTGCTCGTCGCCCGCTCCTTCCAGGATGACGTGCCGCTGCTCCTCGGTGAGGTCTTGGATGGGGGTGTCGAAATCGAAGTCGTAGGCGCGGGCCACGGCACGGAGCTGGCTGAAGATCCAGATGTCCCGCGGCTGCCCCAGGGGTGCTAGGCCGCCCTGGCTGATGGTCTTGGCGGCGTTGGGGATGATGAGCTCGTTGTCCAGGTCGCGCCGGGTGCCGAGGCCGTTGCAGGTGGGGCAGGCGCCGTAGGGCGAGTTGAACGAGAACGTGTTGGGCGAGGGCTCGTCGTACGAGAGCCCGGTGGTGGGGTCCACCAGGTGGCGACTGAACATACGGTCCTCCATGGCGCCATCGTCCTGCAACAGCGCGGCGATGAGTGTGCCGCTGCCCAGGCCCAGCGCAGCGTCCACGGACTGGCTGACGCGGCTGCGCAGGCCGTCCTTGATGACGAGGCGGTCCACCACCACCTCGATGTCGTGCGTCTTGTAGCGGTCGATGCGCATGCCCTTCGTGATCTCCCGCACCTCGCCGTCCACGCGCACCCGCTCGAACCCCTGCTTCGCGATCTGCTCGAATAGCTCCCGGTAGTGCCCCTTGCGGCCCTTCACCACGGGCGCCAGGAGCAGCACGCGGGCGCCCGTGGGTAGGTCCAGGATGCCGTCGATGATCTCATCGTCGGACTGCTTGCGCATGGGCTCGCCGCTGAGGTACGAGTACGCCGTGGCGGCCCGCGCAAAGAGGAGGCGCAAGAAGTCGTAGATCTCGGTCACGGTCCCCACCGTCGACCGCGGGTTGCGGCTCACCGTCTTCTGCTCGATGGCGATGACCGGGCTGAGGCCATCGATGAAGTCCACGTCGGGCCGCTCCATCATGCCCAGAAACTGCCGGGCGTAGGCGCTGAGGCTCTCCATGTAGCGCCGCTGGCCTTCGGCGTAGATGGTATCGAAGGCCAGGCTGCTCTTGCCCGAGCCGCTGAGCCCGGTGATAACCACCAGCTCCTCGCGCGGCAGGTCGAGGTCGATGTTCTTCAGGTTGTGCTCGCGGGCACCACGGATCCGGATACGCTCGTCCATGCAGGCGGGGCGGGGATGAAGGTCAGCGTGACGGGGGGAACGGAGGTTCAACACGCGCCGGGGGCTGGACGTTTCGGCGAGGGGTGGGGAAATATGGCGGTCTGTTGTCATCACACCGTCATGATTTGCTCATTGACAAGTCCTTCCAGGTCTGCTACTGTGAAGGGGGCTCCCGTCGAGCAGACAAAACGCGCCGGGAGATGACAGCGGGCGCGGTGTGAGACGTTCTGTTGTGCATCGCCCTTCCTAAAACTCAGCAGGCACCCGTGTGTCCCATACTGGCCTACCTGGTTGGATCATCGCCCTGGGTTGTCTGATAGCCTGTGTAGCGGGCATGGGGTGCTCCATGGCTGAGCACACCTCGGCTACGGACGCCGATCGGGTCTCGTCCAGTTGGTTTCAGCTTGAGCAAGAAGCGCGCACTACAAAAGAGCACTGCCTCGTGGGGGTGGATGGCGTCATGTACTATGCGTCCGTGCTGAGCGGGGCGTCATCAGCCCAAGACCGTCCCTCGTTTCTGTTCTCGCTGAAGCACGTGGACCTAGTAAATAAGGTCACAACAGATCTGTATGATGATCCCATCTACCCAGGCCAAGACAGCTTGTTTGTCTACGATATGGGGTGTCAGGCGCTGGACGAGCAGTCCTTCGCCTTCTTTATCCACATGAACTGTGTAGACGGGGCTGAAGGCTCCTGTGTCACGATAGGACGGCATGACGTCATTTCGGGGGCCCACGTGCGTGGTACGTACGAGTTCGATGCCGAGGTGTCACAGCAAAAGGGCACCCACGACCTCACGGTGTTGGATGGCACGCCCCACGTGTTTTACTCTGACAACTCCCGAAAAGAGATCAAGGCGCTGGCTCTGCGGAACGGTAGCGTCGCACCTGTGGAGCCCTTCAATCAATTCGAGGTGGCGGACCTTCGAGACATCATCTGGGGCGGAAGACCCCGCGTGGTGGCTTCCGGAGGCACCGCATACATGGCGTTCAACTCGTCGGTCAACAGGTTCTTGCTCACACGTCGTGACCTCGCAGACCTCGACCATCCTGCGACGAGAGAGATCTACCTGGCCGAGTCCGCAGACGGCGTCGAGTGGTCCAACGTGCGTCTCCTTGAACTCGAGGGCTATGATGCGGAGGAGGCGGATTTTTCGTTCCTCGCAGCCGATCCACAGGGCCACCTTCACATGGTCTGGGGAGATCATGGCCAGATCCTGGGTGGGTTCGCACCGAGCACCACCAGCAGCCCGGATGCCCTGTACTATGCCCGGTCCCTCGATCAAGGCGCCACGTGGTCTGTGCCTCGGAGTGTACCAAAGCCTCAAGACGCCTACTACACCTTCCCTGTGGCGCTCGCCGTCTCGCCACGTGGCACGGCGGTCTTCGTCTTCGAATCCCTGCTGACCCAGCGCCCAGGGGCCAACGTATACTACGCAACCTGGGCCCCAGAGGCGGAGGAGCACGTGGCTCGGCTAGACCGCAGCGGCTTGGACGCCAGCGCGTTCATGGATGAGCAGGGCACGCTGCACCTCGTGGCCTACTACGCCCCCGCCAATCCTCCCGAAGGCGAGGGGGTTCAACTCAGATACCACGTCATCGAGATCGACTAAGCGTTTATCGACCTAGTGTCGGAGTGGAGCCCGGTGATGACCACCAGCTCCTCACGCGGCAGGTCGAGGTCGATGTTCTTCAGGTTGTGCTCGCGGGCACCACGGATATGGCCCAAGGTGTCGAAATGAGCCTTGCGCGGACCAGCGTCCTCACGCCGCCTCCCGTAGCGCCTGGGCCGCCTCCTCGGGGGGTGTGGGGTTGATGCGGAGGCCGGATCCGATCTCAAAGCCGGCCGTGCGGCTCAGGCGGGGGGTGATTTCCAGGTGCCAGTGGTAGTCCTGCTCCAAGGTGGTCCAGTGCCCAGGCTGGGGGCGTGCGAAGGGGGCCGTGTGCAGGATGTAGTTGAACGGCGGGTTGCCGAGGACGGTGCACAGGCGCTGGAGCACGTCCTTGAGGAGGCCCGCCAGCTCCGTCGTCTGGGGGTCCGTGATTCGGGCGAAGTCGTGCTGGTGGAAGCGGGGGAGCACCCACATCTCGAACGGGAAGCGCGCGGCGTAGGGCGTTAATGCCACGAACCCGTCGGTCTGGGCCACAAGGCGCGGCCCGGGCACCTCCTGGTGCAGATAGTCGCAGTAGATGCAGCGCTGGTGGGCGTGGTAGTGGGCCCGGGCCGCCTGGAGTTCTTTCTTGATGAGCGGCGGCGTGAGGGGCAGGCCGATGAGCTGCGAGTGGGCATGCTCGAGCGAGGCCCCGGCTCCGCGCCCCTGGTTCTTGAAAATGAGCGCATAGGCCAGGCGCGGGTCGGCCCCCAGCGTGCGGAGCCGGTGCCGGTAGGTGGCCAGTACGGCGGCCACGCTCGGCACGGACAGCTCGCTCAGGTCTCGGGCATGGGCCGGCGTCTCGATGATGACCTCGTGGATGCCCACGCCACTGACCAGACGGCCGAGGCCCTCCGCCTGGGTGTGCACCGCGCCACTGGCCTGGAGCGCCGGAAACTTGTTGGGCACGACCCGGACGGCCCAAGGGGCTCCCTCGCTCTGGCCATTCACCGGCGGGACGAGGTGGACTTCCGGGGGCGTCTCCTGCTCGTGCCCCGCGCAGAACACGCACGACGTTTGGGTGCGAGGCTGGATCTGGATACGGAAGTCCGACGGACGCTTGCCGCGCTCGGTAGCGATGATCACCCACTCGTCGACGATGGGGTCCTTACGCAATTCAGGCATGCCGATCAGATCCAGGACAGGACACGGAGGATGAAGCACGCCGCATACGATATGCTCATCTGAAGGTGCCCCCGGCGCCTGTGGGTGTTTTTGTGACCGGCTGTTCACACGGAAGCAGCCCCTCTGGCTTTACCCTGGCCACGTGCGGACGATACTAGGCTTGCATACACTCGGCTGTCAGGTCCTCCTGCTCGCTGGGTGGTGCACGTTGACGTTCCCCGTCCTTGCTAACCTGGCGCCTGCTAGGCTGAGGTCTGCTACCTCATGACGTCGCCTTCTTCCTTCTCCACAGGTCCCCTGCACCGCCACACCGTGGGTCTGGCGGTAGCGCTGCTCGTGCTCGTGGGCGGCCTTCTGGTGCTGACGTTGGCCGCCAACCGGGCGCTGGACCGACAGGGCACGGTACATGAGCTGGAACGCGACCTCTTCGAGGTTGAGTCGGCCATGGGCGCGTTTCTGCTGAAGCCGTCCGAAGGCGCTGCAGACCACACCCGGGCCGCACTCGCACAGTTTCAGGCACGAGCCGAGGAGGTGAGTCCGAGGCCGCCTGCGGGCGGTCAGGCGGCCCCACTCGTCGGGTCGTTGGCCGAGCTGGTCGAGCTGTATACCCAGGCGCTGGAGGATGTGTTGCGCCTCACCGAAGCACGGGGGTACGACGAAAACAGCGGGGCCGAAGGGGCCTTGCGCGAGCGCATCCACGCGGCTGAGGCGGTGCTGCGTGCCACCCCCAACACCGCGGCTCAGGTGTACATGCTAGAGGCCAGGCGGCGCGAGAAAGACTACATCATGCGCATGGAGCCGATCTACGTTCCCATGGTGGCCGCCTATGCAGACTCGGTGCTGTATGCCATGCAAGAAGGAGGCCCCTCGGAGGCTCAGGTCGATCTGGTGGCTGGTCGTGTCTTTGCCTACGTGAAAGGATTCAGGCGGCTCGTCATGCTCATGGAGCAGGCCGAGGCGGCTGAGCAGCGCTGGCAGGCCTCCAACGGCCAGGTGCGCGTGCTGATGACGTCCCTCGTGAGCGAAGCGGAGCAGCGCGCGCACGTTTTGCGCCTGGGGGCTTACCTGGGGCTCTTCGTGGGGCTTCTGGGCGGCATCGGGCTGGTTGGGTGGATGGTCCGCCGCGTCCTCAGGCCCATCCAGCGTCTACAGGACGCCGCCGACCAGCTCGCCCAGGGGCAGACCACAGACGTACACCTGCGTGACCAGGATGAGCTGGGGGAGTTGGCCCAGACCCTGAACCGGCTCTCGGTGTCTCTGGCCGACCGAGACGCCGCCCACCGCGAGCTAGACACGGAGCGTACATTCATCGAGACGGTCCTGGCCACGGTCCACGCTGGGATTGTCGTCTATGACCCGGATATGAGGGTGCTGTACTGGAATCGGTACCTGGAAAACCAAACCGGTGTCTCAGCAACGGCTGTGCAGGGCCTCCATCATCGGGAGCTGCTGGACGGTCAGCTCAAGCCCATCCCCCCCGAGGTCATCGATGCCGTCTTGGCCGGCGAGACCAGGTGGCTCCCCACCCAGTGCATCGCACACCCTGAGACAGGGGCGCCGCGTTGGTATTCGATGACCATCGCTCCCCTATACAGCCCTGATGGGACCCCCACAGGCCTCGTGGCGAGTGTCCGCAACGAAACGGACCAGCACAACGCCCTCGCGCTGATGCAGGAGGTCGTGGAGGAAGGGGCCCGCATCAAGACCGACTTCTTGGCGGCGATGGGTCCCGCCCTATGCATCCCCCTCAACGGCATCCTGGGACTGGCCGAGTTGCTAGAAAGCACGCCCCTGAGCGAGGAGCAGCAACAGAGCGTGCAGGGCATCGTGCACTCGGGGGCGCTCCTGCTCCGGGCCATCCATGATCTCTTGGATTTCGCCACGCACGAAGCGGAGCGCATGGATCTCAAGGCGGTGCCTTTCGCAGTACGCAAAGCCTGCCAAGAATGCTTGGATGCAGTGCGGATGGAGGCCCTGGAAAAAGGCGTGCAGCTCGACCTTGACGTCGATGCCAGGGTTCCGTTGGGTGCCATCGGCGATGTCGAACGTCTTCAGCACGTCGTGCTCGCCCTGTTGTCAAACGCCGTGAAGTTCACGGCGGTCGGGCAGGTCAGTCTGCGGGTCTGGGGACACCCGGATTCGGTCTCGGCTGATTCCTTCCAGCTCCAGGGCGCCGTACGTGACACCGGTCCTGGCCTGCCTGCAGACCGCCTCCCGTACCGGTCCCATCCCTTGGGCCCGGTGGAGGACTCCACCGAGGGTCTGCCTACGGAGGGGGGACTGGGCCTGATGATCTGCCATCGCCTCTTGGAACAGTTGGGCGGTAGCCTGGAGATTGAACGTGCAGAGGGCGCAGGCACCACCTGTACCTTCTCCGTCCCTCTGGGTGTCCTCGCACCTGAGGAGGCCCCGAGTCTGGCCGGGCCCGTCGGCGACCAAGGTTGAGGTTTGGGGTCACCCGAGTAGAGTGGGGTCCTTCTCCCTATGCAGTGCCGCGCGTCGTGCCGTACCTTGGGAGCCGTTTTTCCAACGCCGGAATAGGCCGCGCATGACGTCTCGCCAGATCCTCGCCCACCACCGCAGCCTCGCAGGCCGCCTCCGCTACCGGTATCTGGACTCGGAGGCCCTGGGCCTACGCAAGCCGTTTTATGTCTATGAGCCGCCTGGCCTGAAGCAAGCCACAGGGCCGATCCCTCTCCTGTACCTGTTTCGTGGACACGAGCGCGAGTGGGTCAACATGGAGGAAGATCAAGCGCGGCAGCGCCGGACGGCCATCGGCGACCTGGATATCCTGATTGCGAGCGGGGCCCTGCCTCCAGTGATCGCGGTGATGCCGGGTCTCAACAGCACCAACAACCACGTGCCCTCCCTCGGGGTCGACATGGTGGGCCCCTGGGATGCCAAGCTAAACGGGTTGGGCACCGGGCAGTTCTGGACCTTCCTCACCGACGAACTGATCCCCCGCGTGGAGCGCGACTATCCACAGGCCACCGGGGCGTCGCGCCTGGCGGCTGGCTTCTCGTTGGGGGGCTACACCGTCAGCCTGCTTGCTGTGCAACGGCCCGCTCTGTTTGATCATGTGGGCATCTACGACGGCTTGCTCATGTGGCCCCGCCACGAGGATCCGCGTCAGCCGCGCCCCGCCGGCTCGTCTGGCGGTGGTGAACGTGCCACCGCATCCCCTGACTCAGACCGCCCGTGGGCGTCTACGGCGTCCTCCCGCCCGGCCTCCACGGACCCCATCTGGGGGCAGGTGGGTCTGTTCGACGCCGCCCTCGGCCGCCCTCGTGACCACGCTGCCATGGCACGGTGGAATCCCACCGACCGTCTCGTAGACCCGGCGCCCACCTTCCTGGAGCGCTTGCAGGCCGTCACGTTTTGGATTGCCTGTGCCCCTCAGGATGGTCAGCATGGCAACCTGCATCGCAGCCGTGCCTTCGCCCAGCGTCTGCGCGAGTTGGACGTGCCCGTGGGCTTCGAGGAGGTGGTGCTACACCCCGAAGCGCGTCACGATTGGCACTGGGCCGACCGGTTCATGATCCGGTTCCTGGAGCGTACCCTGCCAGCCTAAGCGCCCTCTTCGTCAGCAGGCAGCACCGCCTCGATGTGTAGGTCCTTGAGCTGGTGCAGGTCCACCTGGTCCGGCGTGTTCGACATCGGCTCCTGGGCGCTCTGCGTCTTCGGAAAGGCGATCACATCGCGCAGGGAGCGAGCCCCCGTTAGCAGCATCACCAAGCGATCCAGTCCCAGCGCAATCCCCCCATGCGGCGGGGCGCCGTAGCGGAACGCGTTGAGGAGGAAGCCAAAGCGCTCCTCCGCTTCCTCCGCATCAATGCCCAGCAGCTTGAACATCTGCGCCTGCACCTCGCGGGTGTGGATACGGATGGAGCCGCCCCCGATCTCGCTGCCGTTGAGCACCAGGTCGTAGGCCCGTGCGCGCGTCTCACCGGGCCGATCGAACATGGACGGCAGGTCCTCGGGGCGGGGCGACGTGAACGGGTGGTGCATGGCGTAGTAGCGCTGCGTGTCCTCGTCCCACTCGAGGAGCGGGAAGTCCGTGACCCACAAAAACTTCCAGGGACCGTCGGCGCCTTCGGGAAGGAGGCCCAGCTCCTCGCCCATGCGGAGGCGCAGGGCGCCCATCTGCTCGTACACCTTCGGCGCGGCGCCGGCCAGCACGAGCACGAGGTCACCGGCGGCGGCACCGACGTGATCCACGGCCCGTTGCACAAACGACGGGTCGAGCACGCTGGCTTTGACCGACGAGTACGTGTCGCCGCCGTCGGACGGCAGCTTGAAGTAGACCAGGCCCCCGGCGCCCAGCTTCTTGCGGACGAAGTCTTTGTCCAGCCGGTCCATGTAGCCGCGGCCCTGATCCCCATAGCCGGGCACCACGAGCGCCACGATCTGGCCCCCGTCGGCCAGCAGGTTGTCGAAGACGCGAAAGCCAGAGCCCTCGAAGGCCCCGCTCACGTCCTGAATCTCCATGTCGAACCGCAGGTCCGGCTTGTCCGAGCCGTAGCGCCGCAGCGCCTCGTCATAGGTCATGCGCGGGAACGGCAAGGTCAGCGCCGTGCCCTTGAGGTCGCGCCAGAGGTTGGCCATGAGGCCTTCGATGAGCGTGTAGACCTGCTCCTCGGTGGCAAAGCTCATCTCCACGTCCACCTGCGTGAACTCAGGCTGGCGGTCGGCGCGCAGGTCTTCGTCGCGGAAGCACTTGACGATCTGGACGTAACGGTCCAGCCCCGAAACCATCAGGATTTGCTTGTAGGTCTGCGGGCTCTGCGGCAGCGCGAAGAACTTACCGGGATGAAGGCGGCTCGGCACCAGGAAGTCGCGCGCGCCCTCGGGGGTGGACTTCATCAGGACCGGCGTCTCGATCTCCAGAAAGCCGTGGTCGTCGAAGTGACGGCGCGTGATCTGGTAGAACCGGTGCCGTAAGTGCAGATTGTCCTGCATGTCCGGGCGGCGCAGATCCAGGTAGCGATAGCGCAGCCGTAGCTCCTCGTTGGCCAGGTTGCCCCCCTTTTCCTCGTGGGCCGAGATGTTGAAGGGCAGGGCATCGGACGCGTTGAGCACCACCACATCGGTGATGCGTACCTCCACGGTGCCAGTGGGCAGCTTGGGGTTGATGGTCTCATCGGAGCGCGGCGCGACGGTGCCTCGCACCGAGACGACGTACTCGTTGCGAAGCTGTGCCCCCACTTCGTAGGCGGCTTGATCGTCCTGGGGCGAAAACACAATCTGTGTGAGCCCGTGGCGGTCCCGGAGGTCGATGAAGATGACCCCGCCGAGGTCACGCCGGGTATCGACCCAGCCTTTGAGGATGACCTCGTGCCCGACGTGCTCCGCGCGCAGCTCGCCGCAGGTATGTGTCCGCGCCGTGTGGGTGTCCGCGCTGGAAACGAGAGAGCCCGGTTGTGACATGGAAGTACAGATCGTATAGGTCGCAAGAACGGTGAGAACCGACAAATATAGGGAATGGGGATGGGGGAATGGTGAATTGTGAATGGCGAATGATCAGCCTCGCCTGGCAGACGGCCTTTTTTTCCAGGGGCTCATCGGCTATTTTTCGGCCCCTGCCGCTAATCCGTGGATCCCATGAACTGGCTCGTCTTCGTCGTCTTTCTGTATCCCGTTGTCCTCATCGGCATCAGCGTATGGCGTGCGCGCAACGTGAAAAGCCACGCTGACTTCATGGTGGCGGGGCGGTCTGTACCGGTGCCTCTGCTGATTGGGACGCTGGTGTGCACCTGGATTGGCTCGGGGTCCCTCTTTGGAGGGGCTGGGCTGGCGTACCGGACGGGCATCGCCGAGCTGTGGTTCTCGTTCGGCGGCTGGATGGGGCTGGTGGCCGTCTACTTCATTGCCCACCGCGTGCGTCGGATTGCGCAGTACACCGTACCCGACATCCTGGAGACGCGCTACAACGCGGCGGCCCGCCTGTTGGGCTCCGTGGCCATCATTCTGGCCTACGTGACCATCGCGGCCTACCAGTTTCGGGGGGGCGGCTGGATTCTGAGCATCGTCACGGACGGGGCCATCTCCGCCGAGATGGGGATGTACATCACGGCCGGCATCATCGTGCTCTTCACGGTGCTGGCTGGGATGATGTCCATCGTCACCGTGGACATCTTCAACGGCATCATCATCACGTTGGGGGTGGTCTTTGCGCTGCCGTATCTGATCGTCACCAATGGCGGCGTGGCTGAGGTGTTCAGCAACCTGCCGGAGGGGCATCTGGACGTGCTCGGGGGGCACAACGTGCTCTGGGCCTTTGGCGTGGCGATGCCCACGTTCCTCCTGCTGATGGGCGAGAGTGGGATGTACCAGAAGTTCTTCTCGGCCAAAGATGCGAGTGCCGCGCGAAAGGCGGTGATCGGCATGGTGGTGGGTATCGTGCTCATTGAGACCACGCTGGCGCTCCTGGCCATCGTGGGCGCCGCCGTGTACCCGGATCTCATGACGGAGACGTCGATCCTGGGCCGGGCGGCGTCGGAGACCGTCATCTTGTACATCGCGCGCTACGGTTTGCCGCTGTTCGGGAGTGTGGTGTTGCTGGCGGCGGCCATCGCCATCGTTTTGTCCACGGGCAACACGTTTCTGCTGGTCCCCTCCACGAGCGTCAGCCATGATCTCTACGAGCGCTTCGTCAATCCGAACGCCACGGAAGGCCAGAAGCTGAGCATGCAGCGGGTGTTCGTGGTGCTCTTCGGGGGCGTCGGCCTGCTGCTGCTTACCCAGTTCGAGACCGTCCTCGCGATGGCCCTGTATGCCTATTCGCTGGTTGGGGCGAGCTTGACCCCGGCCTTGTTGGCGGCCTTCCTGTGGAAGCGCGTCACCCCGCAGGGTGGCGTAGCGTGCCTGGCGGGCGGGCTGGTGACGATCGTCGGGCTGGTGGTGCTGAGCCGCTTCGGGCTCGACTTCACGGTGACCATCGGGCCGGACGCCTTCGACCTCGCCAGCAGCGATTACATTGTCATCCCGGGTGTCCTGGTCTCGATTGGGCTGATGGTGGTTGTAAGCCTGCTCACACCGCCCTCCCCGCGCGAGAAGTGGGCGCCGTTTTTCGTCGAAGAGGACCCAGTGGCGCCCCCCGCGTCTGCCTAGCGGTTCCGCCTTGGTTCCCCCATCCCCTGTTGTATGCTTAACGAAGCCGTTCATCCTGTCCTGATTGTCCCCATCGTGGTGTTGCCGCACGGGGAGGGCCTGAGCCGGCCCCACCACGCCACGCCGCTCAGCGCCGGGATGGACCTGCGGGCCGCGCTCCCGGCGGACGTGCCCATGGTCCTGGAGCCTGGCGAACGCGCCTTGGTCCCGACGGGTCTTCAGATCGCCATCCCGCCTGGCCACGAGGGCCAGGTGCGGCCTCGCAGTGGCCTTGCGGTGCGCCACGGCATCACGGTGCTCAACAGCCCCGGCACCATCGATGCCGACTATCGGGGAGAGTGCAAGGTGCTGCTGATCAACCACGGGCAGGATCCCTTCGTGATTGAGCGCGGCGAGCGCATCGCCCAGCTCGTCATCGCCCGGCACGCCCGCGTCAGCTGGCGCACACAGGAGGAGCTGGAGGCCACCGAGCGTGGAGCCGGCGGCTTCGGCTCGACGGGCACGGGCTGAGGTTATGGGTCTAGGGCAGCGGCCGTCCAGGGTGGCATGGACCGTTACCAAGGCCGTTATCGCATCCCGTCCGCCCGCCACCCGCGCTGGGACTACGCCGCGCCGGGCTGGTATTTCGTGACATGGTGCACGCAGGGCCGTGTGCCGTGGCTGGGCACCGTGGAGCGGGGCTCCCTGCGGTTGTCAGCGGCCGGCCGTATCGTGGCGGACGAATGGCGGCGTACCCCCGTGGTGCGCCCGCGCGTCACCGTGGAGGCGTGGGCGGTGATGCCGGATCACGTACACGCGTTGATCGGCCTGGACGTGGAGGGGCCGCCGCCAGATGTGGCTCCGGTGGGCCTCGTGGGGCAGCCCCCCGATGTACGGTGGCGATCCGGGTCGGTGGGTGCCATCGTGGGGCAAATCAAATCCGTATCGACGAAACGCATCCGCCGTGCGGGGATGCCCGATTTCGCCTGGCAACCCCGGTTTCATGATCGCATCGTTCGATCCCGGCGCGCGTTCGTAAACATTCGGCGGTATATCATCGCGAATCCGTCCCGATGGGTGGCGCGGCGACGCCCGTAGAGACGCCCCGGCGGGGCGTCTCTACGGCGGTCGTCCCGTCGTTGTGCGTGGGGGACAGGGTTGGTGTTCGTATCATCGCCGCGCCTGCGCCGGCGATCGTCGCGTCGTCGTGCGTGGGGGGCACCGTCGGCGTTCGTGCCATCGCCGCGCCGGCGATCGTCGCGTCGTCGTGCGTGGGGGGCACCGTCGGCGTTCGTCCCATCACCGCGTCGGCGTCTATTCGCTGCGCAGGCTGTGGATGGGGTTGGCCAGGGCGGTGCGTAGGGCCTGGTAGCTCACGGTGGCCACGGTGAGGCCTAGCACCACGAGGCCGGTCAGCACGAAGGGGCCGAGGCCGAGGTCGATCCGGTAGGCGAAGCCGCTCAGCCACTGTTCTGCCGCCAGGTAGGCCACAGGAGCGGCCAGGACGAAGGCCAGCGCCACGAGCGCGACGAACTCCCTCGACAGCATCGCGACGAGCCCTGCTACCGATGCGCCCAGCACCTTGCGCACGCCCATCTCTTTGGTGCGCTGCTGCGTGGTGAAGGCGGCCAGCCCGAACAGGCCCAGCCCTGCGATCAGGAGGGCAAGCCCCGTGAAGTACCGGGCCAGCGCTCCCAACACGACCTCGCCGCGATACATCGCTCGGTGGCTCTCGTCCAGAAAGCGGTACACGAAGGGCTGCCCCGGGTTCAGCTGCTCGTAGACGGTGGCCAGGCCAGCCAGCGCCGCAGCCGTCTGGCCCGGCTCGGTGCGCACGTAGAGCCACCCTGCGTCGGACGGCGCGAGGCGGATGACAGTCGGCGCAATCTCGGAGTGGAACGACGCCATGTGGAAGTCTTCCACCACCCCCACGATCGGCCCCGACTCCTGCGCCCACAGCTGAAGCTGCTCGCCCAGCGGATCGTCGAAGCCCATCGCCTGGGCTGCGCGCTCGTTGACGAGGTAGGCGACGTTTTCGCCGCTCACGACCTCGTCGAAGCCGTGGCCATCGGCCAGCTCGATCTCAAGTACATCGCGGAAGTCGGGCCGTACGGAGAGGAGGTGGACGGGCAGGTTTTGCACCGGGTCCTTGCCGCGCCAGGACACCGCGTGGGTGCTGGCGCGGAGCTGCAACGGGTTCTCACTCATCGCTGTCACAGCCGCGATGCCCGGCTGCTGGAGCAAGGCGTCTTTGGCGGCCTCGTACTGGGCTCGAATCGGACCTCGGAGCGAGAGGTAGACCACATCGTCGGGGTTGAGGCCCAGGCCCTTGGACTGCGTGTAGTCGATCTGTTGGTAGACCGTGGTGGTGCCCACGATGAGTACGATCGAGAGACCAAACTGGACCACGGTGAGCGCCTTGCGCAACCGAGCCACCCCCCCGCCGGCCTGAAGAGGGCCGCGGAGTACATGCAGCGGATCGAACCCAGACAGATAAAGGGCAGGGTACGTCCCGGCGAGAAGTGCGGTCAGCACGCCGATGCCTCCGAAGAGGAGCAGGGTGCGCCCCCCAAGGTCGGCCAGCCCCAGCGTCTTACCAGTCAGTTCGTTGAAGACCGGTAGTGCGGCCGATACTACACCCAGCGCCACCACGAACGCCATGCTCACGAGCAGCAGGGATTCCCCCATGAACTGCCCGGTGATGGCCGAGCGCTCGGCGCCGATGGCTTTGCGGATGCCGATCTCCCGGGCTCGGCGCAGGGAGCGAGCTGTATCCAGGTTGATGAAATTGATGCAGGCGATCAGGAGCACCATCAGCGCGACGACGCTGAAGATGCGCACATAGACTTCGACCGACCCTGTCACGCGCACGCCGTCCTCGAAGGTCGAGTGGAGGTGCTGGTCGGTGAAGGCCTGCAGGAAGAGCTCGCTGCGAAACGAATCGTCTCCCAGCCGGTCATCCTGCAGGTCTGCGATTGCTGTGCTCAGGGTCGTGGCGTCGGCCCCTTCGCACAGGCGCACGAACAGGCGCACGTTGCTGTTGCTCCAATTGTCGAGGCCTGTCTGGTGTTGGAGGTAGTCCTGGATCGGGAGCAAGACGTCAAAGCGGAGCGACGACTGCGAGGGCGGGTCGGCGAAGACGCCGGTGACGGTGAACGGGCGGTCATTGACCTCAAGCAGGCGGCCCACCGCGGCGTCGCGCTCCTGCCAGTCGGGCCCGAAGTAGCGGGCGGCTACCGAGGATGAGATCACCACCGAGGTGGGGTCGTGGAGCGCCGCCTCGGCCTCGCCCTGAAGCAGGTGCCAGGAGAACAGCGTGAGAAACGAGGGGGTGGCGTGCCAGCCGCGTTCGCGCGTGGCCAGTTCGCCGTGGCGCAGCACGAAGGGGCGGGCGGGAGTGGCCACCGCGACGTCCTCCACCTCGTCATACGTGCTGCTGAGCAGCTCCGCGAGGGGCCAGGGCACGGTGTCGCCGGTGTAGGTGGCGTCCGGGAACTGCGCGTGGAGCAGGACCCGGTAGAGCCGGTCGGCCTGCTCGTGGAAGCGATCATAGCGCAGCTCGTCGCGTATCCACAGGGCGATCAAAAACGCACAGCTGAGCCCGAGCGTCAGGCCCAGGATGTTCAGGGCGATGTAGCCCTTCTGGCGCACCAGTACGCGTAGTGCAACGGTCAGGTAGTTCTTAAACATACACAGAGGGAGGTCAACGTTCGTCCAATCGCGCGGCGGTGCCAGAGAGACGCCCCGCCGGGGCGTCTCCCGCCCCCGGTGACCCCCTGCGCCCCGTCGTCATTCGTACCGCAGCGCCTCTACCGGATTGCGCATGGCGGCCCGAGCGGCCTGGGCGCCTACGGCAACGGTCGCCACGAGGAGCGCCAAGCCCACCGCTAGCAGGAAGGGCGTGAGGCCGAGGGGCGTCCGGTAGGCGAAGCTCTCCAGCCAGCGCTCCATGGTGACGTAGGCGATGGGGGCCGCCACCATGAAGGCCACGATCACCAGGCGCAGGAAGCCCGCCGAAAGGGTGGCCACGAGACCAGCCACCGTAGCCCCGAGCACCTTGCGGACGCCAATCTCTTTGGTACGCGCGACGGTGGCGAAGGCCGCTAAGCCGAACAAGCCGAGGCACGCCACGAAGATGGCGAGGGCTGTGAAGACGCTGAAGATCTGTCCGAGGCGCGTCTCGGCTCGGTACTGCGCCGCAATCTGCTCGTCGAGGAACTGGAGGTCCAGGGGCCGGTCCGTCACAAAGGTGCGCCAGGCTTCCTGGATCTCAGCCAGCGCCTGCTGCGGGGCTCCAGGCTGCAGGCGCACCACCACGTGGAAGGCGCTTGTAGGCCTCAGCCTGAACACGATGGGGCGGCCTGCCTCGCGGTGGAGGGTCGAGTTGTGCACGTCGGAGAGCACGCCGCGGACCGTAGTCCCACTGAGGAAGCTGGGGGTGGACGCTGGCATCGGGCGGCCCACGGCGTCGCCCTCCATCTCCAGCAGCTGCGCCATGGTGGCGTTGACCACGATGGTCGAGACCGGATCGCCCGGCGTGGCCGAGGCAAAGGATTGACCCTCGGTGATCGGGATGCCGAGCGTCTCGAAGTAGTCATAGCCCACGTTCACCACGGGCACGGCGGTCTCGGCGTCGTCCTCCCAGCTCGTCATGACGTTGAAGAACCCGAGGCCCAGCGGCTGCCCGTACGAGGCCGACACCACCGACGGCTGGCGCTCCAGGGCCGCCATGAAGGCGTCGTGTTGTTCACCCAGCCCTTCGATCTCAGCGGAGACCACGTACTCGGCGTCGAAGCCTAGGTCGCGCTCCTGAATGTACTGTAGCTGATCCTGCACCACGAATGTGCTCACCAAAAGCACCAGGGCGGCGGCGAACTGAACCACGACCAAGCCGCGGCGGATGGTGGCCTGTCCGCCGCGCACCTGCAACACGCGGCCTTTCAGCACCTGCGCGGGGCGGTAGCGAGTCAGGAACAAGGCCGGGTAGCTGCCCGCCACGAGGCCCACGAGCAGCACCATCGCCACTACGCCGCCCACGATGGGTGCGCTCCAGGCGCCACCTGCCGTCAGGTCTGCCTCCAGGAAGCGGCCCACGAACGGCAGCGCCAGCTGGGTGAGCCCCAACGCCAACGGCAGCGCCAGCACGCTCACCATCACCGCCTCCAGCAGGAACTGCCCCGTGAGCTGGCCCGGCCGAGCCCCGAGCACCTTGCGCACACCTACCTCGCGCGTGCGCATCGTGGCCTGCGCCGTGGCCAGGTTGGTGTAGTTGATGCAGGCGATGAGCAGGATGAAGAGCCCAATGGCCCCGAAGAGGTAGAGGAAGCGCACATCGCTCTGGCCACTGAGGTCGTAGTTAACCTCCGAGATCAGGTGGGCGTCCTGGGCGGCCTCTACACGCATCACCTGGCTTTGCATCCATTCGGCCTCGATGGTGGCATCTTTGAAGGCGGTGATCTGGGCCTCGGCGGCCTCCGTGGTGGCATTCTCCGCCAGCTGCGCATAAATCGGCTGGTTAAAGTAGTTCCACTTGAACCTACCGTCGAGTGCCCAGTCCACCGGGGTCCGGGAGCGGAGGGCCTCGAAGCGCAGGTGGGTGTGCGAAGGCGGATCGGCCATGACACCCGTCACCGTTACGTCGGCCGGCCCGTCGGGCGTGAGATAGCTGATCGTTTGGCCCATGGGGTCGGCCTCGCCGAACAGCTGGGCGGCGGCTGAGGTGGTCAGCACGATGCGGCTCGGTCCGGCCAGCGCCTGCTCAGGGTTGCCCTGGAGAAGTGGGTAGGGGAAGACCTGGAAGAAGGCGGAGTCCGTCAGGAGCACGCGGTCCACCCGCACGGATCGGTCGCCGACCTCCATCAACACGCGCGATTCGTCGTCGATGGGCGTGACGTGGGCGAACGCTGGCACCTGGGCGCGCAGCTCGGTCTCTACGCCAAGCGGCATGCGAACCGTGAATGGGTCGCCGGGCTCGATCTGACGGAGCAGCCGCACCACGCGGTCGGACTCGGGCAGGAAGCGGTCGTAGCGCAGCTCGTGCTGAATGTAGAGCCCGATCGTCAGGCAGACCGCTAGGCCCACGGCCAGGCCCAACAAGTTGATCACGGTGAACCGCTTGTGCTTGAGCAGCGCCCGCAGCGCCATCGTGAGGTTGGTTTTCAGCATGAGGGGGTCCGTGTGCTAGGTTTATTCGTAACGAAGAGCATCCACCGGGTTGCGCAGCGCGGCCCGTATCGTGTGCAGGCTGACGGCCGCGAATGCCACGCCCAGGGCGCACCCCGCCGCCATCACAAAGACAAGCGGCCCGATGTCGGTCCGGTAGGCGAACCCTGCCAGCCAACGCTCCATCAGGAGGTAGGCCGTGGGGACGGCGAGTAGTAAGGCCACAGCCACAAGACGCAGGAAGCCGGCGGAGAGCATCGCGACCAGGCCGCCCACCGTGGCGCCGAGCACCTTGCGGATGCCGATCTCCTTCGTGCGCGCCATCGTGGCGAAGGCCGCCAGGCCAAAGAGGCCCAAGCAAGCGATGAAGATGGCGAGGCCAGCGAAGACGCTGAAGATCTGTCCCAGCCGGGTCTCGGTCCGGTACTGGGCGGCGATGCGCTCGTCTAAGAACTGGACATCGAGGGGGCGATCAGGGACCAGCTGTGTCCAGACGGCCTCGACCTCGGCCAGTGCCTCCTGGGGCGATCCCGGATGAAGCCGGATGAGGAGGTCCCGATTGCCCCGGGGCTGAAAACGGAACAGGATAGGCTGCTCCCGCACGTCGTGGAGCGACGCGTGGTGAAAGTCGGCTACGATGCCACGCAGCAGGTGCCCTTCTGGCGCATCCGGATGGGTGGACTGGAGGCGCGTCCCGATGAGGGGGCCCGGCCGATCCAGAAGCCGGGCCAGCGCTTCGTTGACGACGACGCTGACGACGGTGTCCGAGAGGGCGGCTGAGGCAAAGGACTGTCCGTCCACCATGGACAGGCCCATCGTTTCAAAGTAATCGTACCCGACTTCGATGATGGCCACGGAGGCGTCGCCGGTTTCGTCGAGCCCTCGGCTGATGTACGTGGTGCCCAGGCCAAGCGGCTGGCCAAAGGCCACGCTGGCCACGGAGGGCTGGGCCTCCAGCCGGGCCTTGGCGGTGCGGTGCCGATCCCCCAAGCCTTCGCTGGACGCCGTGATGACGTAGGACGAGCTGAACCCGAGGTCGCGCTCCTGGATGTAGCGGAGCTGATCGTGGACCACGAGCGTGCCCACTAGCAGCACCAGGGCGGCGGTGAACTGGACCACCACGAGGCTCTGACGCAGCACCGCTGGCCGCCCACGGCGCCCAGGCAGCGGCCCGTTCAGCACCTGGGCCGCCCGGTGGCGAGCCAGGTAGAGCGCCGGATAGCTGCCCGCGATGAGCCCGGCCAAGACCACGATGCCCAGCATCCAGGCCAGCATCGGACCGGACCACACATCGCCGAATGTGATCTGGGCCCCGATGAAGCGGTTGACGAAGGGCAGCGCAAGCTGCGAGAGCCCTACGGCCAGGGGCCAGGCGATCAGGCTGAGCACAAGGGCTTCGATGAGAAACTGACCGGCCAGTTGACGCGGTGCGGCCCCCAGCACCTTGCGGACCCCCACCTCCCGCGCCCGCGTGGCGGCTTGGGCGGTGGCCAGGTTGGTGTAGTTGATGCAGGCGATGAGCAGGATGAACACCCCGATCAGGCCAAAGAAGTAGAGGTACTGGACATCGCTCGTGGTGACCAGATCGTAGGCGACCTCGGAGAACAGGTGAGCTTCATGGGCCGCTTCTACCTTCATCACCTGGTCTTGCAGCCAGTCGAGGTCGTTGGTCGCGGCCTCCAGCGCCACCACTTGCGCCTCGGCGTCGGCTACGTCGGCGTCCGGCGCGAGCCGCGCGTAGAGGGCCTGGCTGAAGTAGTTCCACTGGAGGCCGCCCTCGGGCCCGGGCCAGTCCAGCGGCGTCTGCGTGCGCAGGGCCTCGAAGCGGAGATGGGTGTACGAGGGCGGATCGGCCATCAGGCCGGTCACGGTCAGGTCCACCGGGCCATCCTCGGTGATGTAGCGCAGCGTTTGGCCCACGGGGTTCTCGTGTCCAAAGAGGCCTTCCGCGATGGAGGTCGTCAGGACGATCCGGTTGGGTCCGGCTAGCGCCGTGGCGGGATCCCCCTGGAGCAAGGGGTACGGGAAGACCTCGAAGAACCCCGCGTCGGTCTGAATCACCGTCTCGGCCCGCAGCTCGCGCTGCTCTAGCTTGAGCAGCGGCCGGCGCTCGGGACGCACGGGGGCTACGTGAGCAAAGGCTGGGATCTGCGCGCGCAGCTCGCCCTCTAGCTTAGGCGGCATGTTCACGCTGAACGCCGCCCCCGGCTCACTCTGCCGGATCAGCCGCACCACGCGGTCGGACTCGGGCAGGAAGCGATCGTAGCGCAGCTCATGCTGGATGTACAGCCCGATGGTCAGGCAGACCGCCAATCCGGCCGCCAGCCCCATCAGATTGATCGCGGCAAAGCCTTTGTGCTTCGCCAGCGCACGTAGCGCCATCAGGACGTTGGTTTTCAGCATAGGTGCGCTGGGTTTATTCGTATCGCAAGGCATCGACTGGGTCGCGCAGCGCCGCCCGCACCGTCTGCACCCCCACCGTCAGCAGCGCCACCCCCAGCGCCGCCCGCGAACAGCCTGGGGGCCCACCCGATCCGGTAGGCAAACCCCTCCAGCCACCGCTGGGACGCCACATGGTGGAGTGGGCGTTGTGCGTTGGGATGGGGCATAGCTCCGCCAGGCGGGGCCCCTAGGGGGCGTCCGCAGGCTGGGGCGGTGCAGGGGTGAGAGGGGGGTGTCCGCTAGGACTCCGGCGTGGTGGCGTACTTCTTGGCCATCAGGTTTTCCGTGACCACGTGGCCGTCGAACAAGTGGATAATCCGGTGGCTGTACTCGGCGTCGGCCGGGGAGTGGGTCACCATGATGATGGTGGTGCCCGCTTCGTTGAGCTGGGTGAGCAGGTTCATGACCTCCTCGCCGTGCGTC
>JBCDJV010000043.1:0-38634 GCA_038747425.1 Bacteroidota bacterium | reverse complement strand
ATCGAAGGTCTCCTCGGTCTCTGACTCGTCGACCGGCTCGCCCTCGGTGCTGGGCTCCTCGGTCAGGGCGTCAAAGGCGGAGAGATCGAACGTGTTCGCGGCGTCCGGCCCGTCGACCAGCTCCTCCTCGGTATCGGCCTCCTCCGTCAAGGCGCCGAAGGCCGAGAGGTCAAAGGTCTCCTCGGTATCCGCCTCGTCGATGGGCTCCTCCTCAGTATCCGCCTCGGCGGTGGCCGCCGCCGCCTCGTCAAACGCATCGAGGGCCGAGAGATCAAAGGTCTCGTCGGTATCCGCCTCGTCGACGGTCTCGTCCTCGGTGCTGGGCTCCTCGGTCAGGGCGTCAAAGGCGGAGAGGTCGAACGTGTCCTCGGCCTCTGTCGCGGCGGTGGCCGTCGTCTCCTCGTCAAACGCGTCGAGGGCCGAGAGGTCAAAGGTCTCCTCGGTGCCCGCCTCTTCGGTGGGCTCATCCTCGGTGCCCGCGGGGTCCTTCTCCGCGGTGTCGAGGGCCGAGAGGTCAATCGTGTCCTCGGTATCCGCCTCGTCGGTAGGCTCGTCTTCGGCGTCTTCGGTGGGTAGGAGGGCTGCCGTGCTTGCCTCTTCCATCTCCTCGGCTGGGGCGTCCGCTGCGGCGTATTCGTGGTCCTCTGCGGTCTCGGCCAGGTCGGAGGGCTGGACTGCGTCGGGCTGCGTCTCCTCGGCTCCATCGAAGTCGGCCACCGTGTCGTGCACGTCTGGCGTGCTGGCGTCGGGCGTTTCGGCGTGGCCGGTCTCCGGGAGGGGCGCGTGTGCGGCGACCTCTTCTGCCGGGGCATCCTGGGCGTCGTCCTCGTGGGATTCGGCGTGGGCGGCTGTATCGGCGGTCTCCGTGGCGCGCGGCGCTTCGGGCTCGTCGTCGGCTTCGTCCAGGGCCTGACGGAAGGAGGGAACGAGGTCGTCGGCGCTGCTGGCCAGGCCGAGCGGGGCGGCCCCGAGCAGCGCGTCGCTGTCGGCCGTTGACGTGGTGCGCGTGGCGTCGAAGTCGTCTTGGGTCCACTCGTCGAAGAACGAGTCGAAGCCGTCCGGGTCCTCGTCGGCTTCGGCTTCCGAGGCCGGCGCCTCGTCAGAGACAGGGACGGTGGGGGTCTCTTCGCCGGGCTCGGTGGCCATGGCGCCCAGGACCGCCTGCAGGTCAATCACCGGGCTGGTCTCAGCGTCCGCGTCCTGAGGCTCGTCGGCGGAAAGATCTTCCACGGCGCTTGCGTCGGCGAGAAGGGGCTCGTCGTCGGGCTCGGGGGCCTCGTCTTCCGTTGTAGTGGGGGAGGGGGCGGCGTCTGCGGGGGGTTCGTCTGATACAAGCGTAGGGGGCACGGCGGCGCTCAGGGGCTGCTCAGTGTCCTCCACGGGGTCTGCGATTTCGGGGACGAGCGCGTCCAGCGGCTCGTCGAGCGTCATGACATCGAGCCCCGCAAAGCGACCGTTGACGGCGAACGCCGCCAGTTCGTCGGGCGCGAAGGTCAGACCATCGGGGCTCGCGGTGAAGGTGCCAAGCCCGTTGAGGCTGGCCTCGCCATGGGCCTCCAGCTGTCCATGAAAGGCGTTTAGGAAGCCATCCAGGGCCTCTTGTGCCTGGTCGGGGGTGAGCTCAAACTGGTCAGCGAGCTGCTGGATCAGGGTGTCATTCATAACAGAAGGGGTACAGTACGCAGGAGGCAGTGGCGCAACGCGGACAGCGCTAGCTGAGAACCAGCGAGGGGGCTACCGAGCCTCGGGCTCGAAGTGGATGGTGTCTCTCGGGGGCTGCATCACGGCGGTGCCGTCCTCATGCTCCGCCAGGTAGCTCTCTTCGTGGGCCACGCTGAACGTGCCGAGCCCAGGGACGTGGACGGACTCGTGCTGGCTCAGGGCCTGCAGGATGTAATCCGTCAGCGCATCCGCAATCTGATCGTGTTCATTCATGCCATCGGGGAGGTAAGGTCACTCAAAACGAGGTAAACAGCCGAAAATAACGGTCGGATAGCCACTCAGCAAAAGGCGGGCCACAGTGGCAATCACGGTAATTTATGCCAGACTTGCTATGGAGCCGGCCCTCACCAATTGAGGCGGAGGCCGCCCTGGGCCACCGTGGGGGCGCGGGGGTAGCCACTCCAGCGAGCGGCTTCGTTGCCTACGGATTCGATGCGTAGCAGCAGAGACACGACATCCGTCACGCGGTAGAGGCCCTCCACGTCGAGCGCGACGAACGGGTCGACGCGCTCGTTCTCGGCCCGGTCGCGCCAGCGAGCGCTGGCCAGGGTGCCCACGGCCTGGGCGCGGAAGCGTGCTTCGGGCGGGGCGAACGCAAGCCGCACTTCGCCTTCCAGCGGGGCCAGGTAGGGGATGACGGTGTCGTCCTCGGTCAGGCGTCCGCGTTGGGCGGTGGCGGTGAGGCTCACCTCTACGCCGGTCCGCGTGACCACCGCCGCTCGGCCCTGCACGCGCAGGATGCGGGCCTCGGCATACGAGGTGCGGGTCACGCCCTCGCGGTAGCCGTTGGTGCGGGTTACTGGCAGGTGCTCAAAGACGCGGTAGTTGGGCGATTGCTGATAGCCTGCGGCGCCGGCCACCTGCAGGGCCCCGTAGAACCACTGTACGCCGCCTTCGGCGTTGATCAGGTGCACGGTAGGCCGCTGGACCGGCTCATCGACCAGATAGGGCGCCAGGCGGTAGAGGGCACTGAGGGTGTTGGGTTCCACGAAGGGTTGCTGACGCGCATACACTTCGAGCCCGTCGGCCGGGTAGAAGGAGACGCGTACGGTGGGCGCCACATAGCCCCGGCGCACGTCCTCGGTGCCGGTCAGGGTGGCATCGGCTCCGTAGGACAGGTAGCGTACGCCGAGCACGGCATCGACCATCTGGTACGGAAAGCGCAGCAAGGCCCCCGCGTCCAAGTAGTCGAGGCTGCGGGTGAAGGCCTCGTCGGGGTCCAGGCTGGCCAGGCCGCCGCGCACATCCACCTCGCCGATACCCACGGGCAGCTCCGTGGCCGCCGTCAGCAGGGCTGAGAGGTGACGCTCCGTACGTTCGAAACGGGTGTCTGGGCGGCTGAACGCCTCGGTCTCCACGTAGGTGTCGGCGTAGCGGACGCGGAGCTCTGCATCCACCGCCTGGTCAGGGGCGGTGCGAATCCACGCCTGCCCGCCCAGCTCGCGGCTGGTGCGATCCGGCGTAGGCTCCACCGTGAGCGGCGTGTTTCCGATGACGGCCCCGTAGAGGGCATACTGGTCGTAGAACCCGCTGGCCTCGACCCCCCCACTCCAGGCGGGCTGCTGGACCTGCACGCCCAAGAGCCCCTCCACTGTGTCGAACGCCGAGGCCGAGGCGGTGGTGTCGCCGAAGGGCGTATGGCCGTCGGTGCCCTGGTAACGCATGCGTCCGTAGACGGTCCCGTCGGTGCCGGCCGGTGTCACGCCTTCGGCCCGGAAGAATCGACTCGTAAACCGCCCCAAGGCGCCTTCCACGAGACCTGTGCCCGGTGGGCGGGCCTCAAGGAGCGCGCCGCTGGGCGGCTCCGGACGTTGGAGTGGGCTCTCTGGGAGATCGGCGCTGGTGGTCCGATAAGCCTCGGTGAAGGGGACCCGGGTGGGGTCCAGTTCGGGGATACGGGGCGGCGGGTTGAAGCCCACCAGGGGCTGGCGCCGCAGCGAGGGGAACGAAATCTCCAGCTCACCCCGGATCTCGATCTCGCGGGGCGCTAGGTCGGGCAGGGCGTTGGGGTCCGTGGTGGATTCCTGCGCCTGGGCGGGCAGGCCAGCAACGAGCACCAGGAGTAGCGTGGTAGCGAGTCGACGCATGAGGGCGGGTCGTCGGGGTGGTCGGGTCAGAGGGTGGCCTTGCTGCGCTCGGCGCGTTCGGCAAACGGCGTCCCGGCGAAGTTGAAGATCACCTCATCGTAGAGGCGGGCCGCTTCGCCTTTCTGGCCGAGGCGGAGGTGGGCATCGGCTTGCAGGAGGTAGCCTTGGGCGATCCACGTGTCGTAGCCCGCATAGAGGGTAGGCAGGCGGCTCAGCTCATCCACGGCCACCTGCGGCGAGCCGTCGTTCAGCAGCAGCTCGCCGAGGCGGTACAAGGCCTCGGCCCCCACCTCGTCGCGGCTGCGTTGGATGACGGTCCGAAAGCGCTGAAGCGCGGCGCGTGTGTTGCCTTGGCGAGCCTCCACCCGAGCCAGGCCCAGCAGCGCTGGGAGTGACTCCGGGGCGTCTGGGGCGGCCTCCACGGCCGCGCGCAGCAGCTGGTCCGCCTCGTCAACGCGCCCGAGCTCCAGGAGGGCCGTGCCTTGGCCGTAGCGCGCCACCGCCACCAGACGGGCGTCGTCCGGTTGCATCTCCACCATGGAGCGGTACAGGGCCAGGGCATCAGCATAGCGGCCTTGCTCCAGGTACTGCTCCCCGAGGGTGCGGGCCGCATCCGGGGCCCGGGTGCTGCCGGGGTACTGCGTGATGAGCTGCCGCAGGTACGGCTCGGCAGCTTGGGCTTGGCCCCGCCCGGCGTAGATGGTACCGAGGTAGTAGTAGGCTTCGGGCACCAAGGCATCGTTGCTGGATCCATCCACGAACGCCTCGAAGTCGGCCAGGGCCTCGGCCTGGCGTCCCGACTGGTACTTGGCCTCCGCCAGCCGGAACCGCAGCTCCTCGACCACCGGCGAGTCGGGGTTTTGGGCGATGAAGTCTTGCACGAGAGCCTCAGCCTGCTCCACATCGTCTAGCGCCAGCAAGGCATACTGGATGCCGAGGGCGGCATCAACCGCAAAGGGGCTGCTGGGATAGCGCTCCATGACCTGCTGGTAAGCGGTTACGGCCTCCTCCAAGCGTCCGGCGTTGAAGAGCGCATCGCCGATGCCGTACTGGGCTTTGGGCACGAGGGCGTCGCGCGGGGCCGTGCGGATGAGCGTCTGGTACTGGTCGATGGCCCCGTCGTAATCCTCGTTGAGGAAGAACAGGTAGCCGAGCTGGTAGCGGGCTTCCTCGCGCCAGGTGCTCTCCGGGTACTGGTCCAGCAGGTCGCGGAACGTGCTGGCCGCCTCGAAGGCGTCGCCGGTGGAGTAGAGGGCCTGGCCAATCTGGTAGAGGGCGTAGTCTTGCCCTTCCTCGCCCACGCGGGCGTAGGCCTGGATGGCCTCGGGGTAGCGGCGCTGAGCAAAGTAGCTGTCGGCCAGGCGCAGACGGGCATCGGTACGGTACGGCACGAAGGCGCCGGCTTCCTGGTAGGTTTGCAGGAAGCGCTCGAAGGCCTGGGCGGCCTCGGCATAGCGGGCCTGCCGGAAGTACGACCACCCCAGTACATACTGAGCGGCGTCCACCTGGCGGCCGCCGGGAAACGCCTGGAGGTACTGACCGATGAGGCGGGTGGCCCGCTCCAGAGCATCTTGCTGAAAGGCGCTCTCGGCCTGCCAGAACAGCGACTCGTCGGCTTTGGCGCCGGTGGGGTCGGCCTGGTAGAGGGTGGCGAAGGCCTCCTCGGCCTCGGCGTAGCGCTCCTGCTGGTAGAGGAGCCACGCCTTCTGGAACTGGACCTCACGCCGCAGAGCGGGGGCAGCGGCGTCTTCGGCGATGGCCCGGTCGAACACGCGGAGCGCCGTGGTGAAGTCGCCGAGGGCCACGGCCGCATAGCCGCGCATCCGGAGGGCCTCCCCGAGGAGGTCGGACGAGGGGTAGGTGTCAATCAGCGCCTGGAAGGCCGAGGCGGCGTCCTCCCAGCGGCGCAGCTCGTAGAGCAGCAGGCCTCGCTCATGGGTGGCGTGGTCGGCCATCGGCCCCTGGGGGAAGCGGGCGGTGGCCTCTTCGTAGCGGGCCAGGGCTTCGCGGGGCTGCTCAGCCTGCTGGAGGCTGACGGCCTCGTAGTAGAGGGCCTGGGCGGCCAGGTTGTCAGACGCCCCCTGGTGGACCTGGGCAAAGTTGTCGGCGGCCCATTGGAAGGAGGACTCCGCGAAGTAGTTGAAGGCGAGGCCGTAGAGCGCGTTGCGGTAGTACGGACTGTCTGGGTTGTCCTCCGTGAAGCGGCGGTAGGCGCGGATCGCCTCGGGGCTGTTGCGCAGCTGGTTGTGAGACTCAGCCAGGAGGAAGGTGGCGCGCTCCTGGGCGGCGGGGGCCAAGGCCGGCATGCGGCGCTCGATCTCGGTGATGGTGCGGGGGTAGTCTGCTAGCTCGTAGTACAGCTCGGCCAGCGCCAGGCCAATCGTGCGGGCGTACGGGGAATCGGGGTAGCGCGCCCCGAGGACCTCGAAAGAGCGCACGGCCTCGTCTACACGCTCCAGGCGTACCTGGGTGTAGGCGATAGCATAGAGGGCGGCGTCGGCCACGGAGGAGGCGCGGTACTGCTCAGCCGATTGTTGGTAGTAGGCCAGCGCCCGGTTCAGGTCGCCTTGGTTGAAGGCGGCCTCGCCCATCCAGTACAGGGCCTTCGCCCCGATCTCCATGGGTGGGTCCTCGTCTACGATCTCACGCAGCGTGGCGATGGCCTGGTCGTAGTCCTCTGTTTCGTAGTAGTAGGTGCCGAGCGCCAGGCGTGCTTCGTAGCCGAGCGGGTGCGTGGGGTAGCGCTGCTGAAACCGCCTGAAGAGGCGCACGGCCTCGTCATCACGTCCCAAGGCCAGGTTCGCGGCGGCCTCGTAGTAGTAGGCTTCGGCCACGTTGAGGTGGTTGGGGTACTGCCGCCGGAAAGTCCCGAAAGCCTGGATGGCAGGCTCATAGAGCTGGGTGGCGTACAGGTCGTAGGCGTCGGCGTAGGCACGCTCGGCGATGGCCGGTGGGCGCTGGGCCCAGGCTACGACAGGCAGCACCAGGGCGAGGGCCAGCACCAGGCCGAGGCGAGGCAGAAGGTCCGTCGGGCGGATCATAGGCGAGGGGAGGGTCCGTCAGGTACGCAGCGAGGGAAGGAGGGGAACGCCCAGAAAGGCAGCGGACTCGATGCTATCAACGTGTCAAGCGAGGGACTTCGTGTCCCAGCAGTGGGGTCGGCCGTTGAGCGAGGCCCTGCCCCAAGGTACGGCATGCACCGCCAGGGTGCGCAAGCTGAGCGCCATCGTCCGTCCGCCCAAAGCCGATGGCACGGGGTCGTACGGTAGGGCTGGTAGGGGCCTCGTACCCCCGGTCATCCGCCCAGCGTGAAATAGAGGCCGGTGCGGAGCGAGAGTGTGGTGCCGCCGCCGAGGGTCTGGACCAGCTCGCCGAAGAGCCGGTAGGGGCGGCCTTCGAGGCGGATGAGCAGGCCCGCCTTGAGGTTGAGGCCTACGTCGGTGTCGCCGGTCTCGCCAAAGGCATCCACGGTGTCATCGGGGAAGTTGATGACGTGCACCAGGATGCCGCCGCCCACGTACGGCCAGAGGCGATCGGCGTCGGTGAGGGGGTAGAGGACGTCGAGGTTGATCCGGGAGATGGACCCGTCTACGAAGGGATACGCCTCAAAGCTGGGGTTCGCCACGAGGTCGTAGGTGCCGGCTGTGAAGGGGAGCTGACCGGCCACCCCGGCGAAGAGATCGGTGCCGTCCAACGTGAGCCCCAGGTGGCCGCCCAGCCGAAGCTGCGCCTGGGCGGTGAGGGGGAGGACAAGCGTCAGGAGAGCCAGCAGGCGGAAGAGAGGCATGCCAAAGGGGCCAAGCAGACCGTGTTATAAACGGGAGGGCTGGCCTCCGTAGAAGAGGCCAGCCCTCCAGAGGGCAGATCGGAGCTGGTCGGCCCCGCGTGCAGCCACCTGCGGTCAGTCGCCGATGGCAAAGCGGATGCCGGCGGCCAGCGAGGCCTGCTCTTCGCCTTCGAGGGCGAACCGCAGCTCCGCGAAGACGCGGCCGAAGTCGAGCGTGTACTCACCGCCGGCCCCGAGCAGGAGCCCAAACTCGGTGTCGGAAAAGTCGTCGAAGAACTGGTTGTCTGACTCGACCGAGAAGCGGGCGATGTTGATCCCCGCGAGGCCGTAGGCGCGGAGCGACTCCTCATCGTCGAAGAAGATGTAGTGGCCCGTCGGGTTGATGGAAAACACGCGCGACGTGATGTTGCCGATCTCTTCGGGGAAGTAGAACGTGAAGTCCCCGCCCACCTCGATGTTGGGCTGGATCTGGTAAAACCCGTTGGCCTGCAGGCCGAGCTGCTCAATGTCGAAGCCGTAGATCAGGCCGCCGCCGATACGGAGCTGGGCGTGGGCCGTGGGGGCGGCTAGCCCCACGAGGCCGGCCAGGAGGAGCGTGCAGAGAAGGTATCGTAGCATTGTGGAATACGGAAAAGGGGATGAAGGGTGAAAGGCGTCCAGCCTCCAGGGGGGCTGCTGAACCCAGGTGTGCCTGTCGGATAGACGGAGCCCGAAGTCGGACAAGGTTACAGTCGGCGCCTGTCAATCGCAACCAGCCCGCGGCCGTGCCCCGGATGGGCGGCGTATCTGGGCAAATGCGGGTGCAGAGGCCGTATTGTTACACGCAAGGATCGGTTCCATGCCGACAATTCACGGAGGCCTGTGCGATCTTCCCCGTTGGTGGAACGTATTATCCAGGCTGCCCCGTTTATTCCAACACCCCCCAGCTATGACCACGCCTGCTCCTGCATCGCCCTCCTCGGGGCCCGCTCAGGCGTTTGGAGGGTCACGCCCCTCGCCCCTGGATGCGCTCGAAGCGCCCGCTACGCAGGCCTCAGGCCTCGGAGGCTGGGTGGAGGCCCATCCCGAGGCAGCGTGGCTGGCCAGCTTTGCCCTGGGTGTGTTCCTGGGGGTCTGGCTCCGGCGCTGAGGCCCGGCCCGTGCTATTTTTGAACTCTTCCGATTGCAGATTAATGATGGCTACCAACGACCCGACGCCCGACGATAAGCCCACCGCTGACGCGTCTCAGACGCCCGAAGAGGCGCCTGCGGCTGACACCAACGGCACGGCCGCTGAAGAGCCCGTCTTGAACGAGGATACGGCCGCCTTGCTGGCCGAGGCTAGCGCCGCCCTCGACGAAGCTTTGGCCAACGCCGGCGAGGAAGTGGATGACACGTTTGAGGAAGCTCAGCGTGAAATCGAAGAAGCCCTGGGCACCATCCGCAGCGAGATCGCAGCGATCCAGATCGAGGAAGCGCAGAACCGCGCCCAGGACTGGGTTCGCCGCCACCCGGCCCTGACTGCCACGCTGGCCATCGGCGCGGGGGTGCTGGTGAGCGTGCTGGTGAGCCGCGCCCTCCGTCCGTCGGTGCCCACCCTCACGGCCCAAGCCGCTCGCTACTCCCGCACGGCCTCTAAGCAAGCCAAGCGCTACTCCAAGCGCGCGCGCAAGCTGGCCGAGAAGCAAGCCCGCACCTACTCGAAGCAGGCCCTGGCCTACGCGGACGACTTCACGGACCGCCTGGCGCAGCAAGCCACCGTTACGGGGGCCGCCCTCCAGGAGCGCGCGCACCAAGCGGCCGACCAACTGGCCCACACGTCGGACGAACTGGCCGCCCAGGTCCAGGCCAAGGCTAAAGCCGGCATCAGCTTCGCCGATCGCCTGGCCGATACAGCCAAAGCCACCTTGGCCGCTCTGGCCGTGCAGAAGATCGCTGACCTGATCCGACGCCCCTGAACGACTCCTCCCGGCGCAGCCCTGCCGCTGCACGGCGCTCCAGACTTATCAGCCCCCCATACTCGTGGACATCGTTGCTGTAGGGACCGTTGCCCTGGATTCCATCGAAACCCCCTTCGGCGCCCGAGACGGCGTACTGGGGGGCAGTGCCACCTACCTCACCATGGCCGCCCGCTACTTCGTGGACGAGGTCGGCCTGGTGGCGGTCGTCGGCCGTGACTTCCCCACCCCCTACATGGAGCGCCTGCGCGACAGTGGCGTCGACCTCCTCGGCCTGACCACCGACGAGGACGGCGACACGTTCGCGTGGAAGGGGCGGTACCGCTATGACCTCAACGACCGGGACACCCTGGCTACCGACCTGAACGTGCTGGCCACGTTTGACCCCGTGTTGCCGCCGGCGTACCAGAAAGCCCGCATCGTCTGCCTTGGCAATCTGGACCCGGCCATCCAGCAGCGGGTCCTGGATCAAGTGGAGGCGCCGGAGTTCGTGATCCTGGATACCATGAACTTCTGGATCGACCACACGCTCGAGGCGCTGGTCGAGGCGCTCGGCCGTGTGGACTGCCTCATCATCAACGATGCCGAGGCGCGGCAGCTGGCCGACGAGCCCAACCTCATCCGGGCTGCCTCGCAGATCCGCGCGATGGGCCCCGATGTGCTGGTCATCAAGAAAGGCGAGCACGGTGCCCTGCTGTTCACCGAGGAGACGGTGTTCAGCGCGCCGGCCTACCCCCTCGAAGACATCGAAGACCCCACGGGCGCCGGCGATACCTTTGCCGGCGGCTTTGCGGGCTATCTGGCCAGCGTGGGCACGTACAACGTCGATGGCCTCAAGCGCGCGGTGGTCTTTGGCAGTGCGATGGCTTCGTTCTGCGTCCAGCGTTTCGGCCCCGAGCACCTTCAGGATCTGACTGAAGAGGCGATCCGAGACCGTGTTGAGGCCTTCCGAGCCCTCTCGGCGGTGCCCGAGCTGGTCCTCCCTTAGGCACGGTCCGCTCCAGGCTGCGCCCTCATCACCTCCCCCACCTGTCGTACCCGCCCATGCCCACCGGCACCGTTCGCCTGCTCAATGCTGTCTTCTACGCCCATCATGGGGTGATGCAGGAAGAGCACCAGCTGGGAGGACGCTACGAGGTAGACGTTGAGATGGACCTCGATTTCGAGGAGGCCGCGCAGGCCGATGATCTCACGAAGACCGTCGACTATGGGCAGGTCTACAACGCGGCCCGGGATCTCGTGACCGAGAACCGCTTTCACCTGATCGAAAAACTCGCGTACCTTATAGCCCATCGCGTACTCGACCTCGATACTACCGTAGAGACCGTGACGGTCACCGTGCGAAAACTCCGCCCACCTGTAGGCGGTCTGTGCGATTGTGCCGAGGCCACCTACCGCCTCCGCGCGGATGAGCACAAGCCCGGTGCAGCCGCGGCCCCATCCCAGCGCTAGGCCGCCGCTCAGCGTTCGGCCATCCCCACGGCGTGCGGCCCCTGCGCCCCCCATTCCTCTCAAACAGGTTTCGACCCGCTCCATGTCTCTCGACATCACCAAGGATTCCTCACTCAGTGCCTCGCAGGTGTTGGGGCTGGAGCGTGCGGAGGGGATGCTACGCGGCATCATGGTACCGCCTCGGCCCGAGGTGCTGGTCGCGGTGTTGTCTGAGCAGCAGAAGCCCGAGCCGGACCTGGAGCGCCTCGCTACCATCATCGAGCGCGATGTGGCGCTGGCCGCCAGCACGCTGAAGGTGATCAACTCACCGTTCTACGGGCTCGTGCGCAAGATCGGCTCTGTACACCACGGAGTCCGGCTCCTAGGGTTGCAGAACGTGGTCCACCTCGTCACGGGCCTCATGCTGCACTCGGCGTTCAAGGATGGCACCAACAGACGGTTCATGGACGCGTTTTGGACCATGTCCAACCGTCGTGCCATGGTGGCCGCTCGCGTATCCGACCTTCATCCCCGGGTTGGCCGCGAGGAGGCTCATGCCGTCGGGCTCTTCTGCGATTGCGGCGTGCCGATGATGCTCAGGCGCTTTCCCGAGGAGTACCCCACCACCTTCAGGATTGGCATGCTGGCCGATGTGGAGACGCTGCGCGATCGGGAGCAGCAGGCGCACCAGACGGACCACACGCTGGTCGGCTACATCGTGGCCCGATCCTGGAAGCTGCCAGACGTATTCTGCCAGACCATCTTGCGTCACCACGATGCGGAGGACTACTTCTCCACCCCTGATCCCGACTTCCAAGACGTCCTCCCGATGCTCTCGGTGATCCGCGTGGCCAACTACCTGTTGCGTTGCGTGAGCGGTCTGCCCGAGCAGCCGGACTGGCAGGCCACCCGCGAGTCGCTTCTCGATTACCTGAGCATCACCACCGACGACCTGGTTCAGCTGGAAGCCGAACTCAACCAGGTCCTGGACTGAGTCCGGGGTTTGGGGGAGAGGTCGCGGAGTCCGTCCGGCACCGCCTGAGCAAACCGGGCGCGAGGTGACCGGAGGAGACCGCTCCTGCTCACGAGGCGGCTTTGTAGAGGCGCTGGCGGCGGCCCATCCATTCCACCGCCCAGCCCGTGGGGACGAGGAGCACGGCCGTCATGACAAGCATCAGCGTGGGTTTCGCGAGGGTGAGCGGCAGCATGTTGCGGGCGAACAGGCTGCCCACCAACAGCCCCACGAAGCCCGCCACGTAGGCGGTGCGCAGCATCCAACGGGCCGTACGCAGGCTCTCCTGCGGCGTGAACAGATCCCACAGCGCGGGCTCGCGTGTGCGCACAGGGATGGCCTGCACCGAAGGCTTCACCAAGCCCATGAGGCGGTGGGCATCCCAGCCTACCAGCCAGAGGCAGGCGAGCGTCATCAGTCCAGTTACCACTGGGGTGCCCATCCCGAAGGGTAAGGCCACGGTGAGCACAAAGATGTTGACGATGATGGGGAGGTACGCCAGGGCGCCCAGCAAGGCTGTGGGCCGCCAGAGCAGCAGCGCCCCCGCCGCCGTTTGAGCCAACCCGACGAAGGCGTAGTACGGTCCCGTCTGATGAAAGACATCGAAGTAGGCCCCCACCAGGGTGCCCGTGTCAATGCCTGGTGCAAAATCAAGCCCGAGGACTTTGGTCACGCCAGGAGAGATGAAGCCCAGCGCCAGCAGGGTACGGGTAAACAGCGTGGCGCGTTGGAAGAAATCAACGTCGCGGAGGCGGGCGTGCAGGTGGTCAAGCATCAACAACGAACCGGTGAGGGAGATCGGCGAGGGAGAAGCTCGGCTACGGGGCCTGTGCGGCACAGGTTACAAGGCGCGCACCGTTCATCCACCCTCTGCTCCACGACGCGACCTCGCCCTTCCTAGGAGGGCCACCGGGTCAGGCGTCTGCTGGTGCGGGGCTCACCACGTAGCGCTCCAGGAAGGCGTGCAGCAGGTGGTCCACCTCGGTCGTTTCGGCGAGGCTGGCCAGGATGGCGTCAAAGCCGCCGGTGCCCAGTTCGTGTTGGTAGTAGTCCTGATAGCGGATCAGACGCTCCTCCTCGCGTTTGGCATCCAGCTCGCTGTGGAACTGAGTGCCATAGACCGGTCGGGCTCCGAGACGAAAGGCCTGGTTGGGTTGGCTGTTTCGGGCCAGCTCCACGGCCCCGGGGGGGAGCACCGTGCAGCGGTCGTGGTGCCCCATGTTGGCCTTGAAGCGATCGGGGAAGCCGTGAAACAAAGGGTCTTGGCGGCCCGCCTCCGTCAGTTCCACCTCCAAGCAGCCAAACTCGGCCTGCGCAGCGTCGTGCTCCACGGTTCCGCCAAAGGCCCGGCAGAGCAACTGGTGGCCCCAGCAAGAGCCAAAGATGGGCAGGTTCTGTGCGTCGGCGGTGCGGATGAAGGTCAGTAGCCCTTGCATCCACGGATAGTCCTTCGTGGCCGAGTATTCTCCGGCCCCACCAATCAGGAGCGCGTCCACCCCTTGCAGGTGCGCCTCAGTGAGCGGCTCGTGCGGCACGTTGACTGTGCGAAGCTGAGAGGCCTCAATGCGGCATCGTTCCAGAAAACAAACCTGTTCCTGCTGTTCAATGTCCTCCGTGTCACGCGCCTGGATGAGCAGAATCTGGAGAGTGTCAAACGTCTTGGGCATGGCGGTGGGCGGTGAGAGTCAACAGAAAGGAGGTGGATTAGCCGACCAGCACGTCGGCGAAGTCGGTCTGCAGCGTGCGGTAGAGGCGATGTAGCGGCAGGCCGACCACGTTGTAATAGTCGCCCGCGATGCCGACTACGAACAGCGCCCCACGGTCATCCTGGATGCCGTAGCTCCCCGCTTTGTCCATGGGGGCCCCGGAGGCCACATAGTGATCGATCTCATGGCTCGTGAGGGCGGCGAAGGTGACCTCGGTGGCCTCGTGCACCGATACACGCCGCGCCGAGGCGGGATGCACCAGTCCCAGGCCGGTGTAGACGGTGTGGGTCTGGCCACTCAGGCGGTGCAGCATGGTGCGGGCCTCCTGGGGGGTGGCGGGCTTGCCGAGGACCTCGTCGTCCAGGACCACCACGGTGTCTGCGCCCAGCGTGAGCGCCTCTGGATGCCCCTGAGCCACGGCGGTGGCTTTGCGTAGCGCCAGGTGCTCCACGAGGTCGGCGGGGGGCTGCTCGGCGTCGGTCGTCTCGTCTACGTGGCTGACCTCGACCTCGAACGTCACGCCCAGCCGCTCCAGCAGCTGACGCCGCCGAGGGGAGCCTGAGGCTAGAATGAATGGGCAAGCAAAGCGCACGCAGAACCGGGGAAACGGTGAGCAAAAGGTAAACTACTATATCGATGAGCGGGGCCTCCCTGTTCCCTGAAGGGGGCCGTCCAGATGTCACGTTCCCCTGCATTATCCCGTCTCTCGGCGCGCGGCCTCGTTGACACGCGGAGGACGACAACCTACCTTGGGCGTCATCCCCGGATCCACCCCCGTGCCTATGCTCTCCATCGCCATCTGCAACCATAAAGGCGGCACCGGCAAGACGACCACGGTCCTTCACGTCGCCGCCTCCCTGGGCCAGGCCGGCTACCGCACCTTGGTCATCGATCTGGATCCGCAATGCTTCCTGTCCGGCATCCTGGGAGTGAGGGCGGTGGCCGAGGAGGACTCGTCGCTGGTGCTCTTCGATCATCGGACCGACGTGGGGGCGCTCCCCGTGCAATCCATGCAGGGGTTTGACTTGGTGCCCTCCACGCCCAACCTCACGCATGCCCTGCGCCGCCTCAACAAGCCCACCGACGTGCTGTGGGTGCGCGAGTTGCTCACGGCCGGCCTCCCGTACGACGTCGTGCTGTTTGACACGGCGGCGGCTCTCACCGTCTACAGCCTCAACGCCCTGGTGGCGAGCCAGCATGTGCTGATCCCCGTCACCCCCGAGTATCAGCCGGTTGAGGGGGCCGAGCAGACCTTCAAGACGGTCCAGCTCGTGCGGTCTAAGCTCAACCCGGCGCTGCATCAGCCCCATTTTCTCTTCACCCAGGTGGATGCGCGCAAAGGTGACCACCGCGAGTTCCGGCGGTACCTCCGTAGCCGCTATGGAGACTTGGTGATGCGCCGCACGATCCGGACGAGCGCCATCCTGGCCAAACGCTTCGGTGACAGCACCACGGCCTTTGACCACGACCCCCATGCCCGGGGCGTCTTGGATTACACCGACGCCACCCGGGAACTGCTGACCCGCATGGACGCCCCCCGTCCCGCCGAGGCGCCCTCGCCGCGGTCGCCGCTGGCGGTGCCCCAGCAGCCTGGATCCACCGCCGCCTGAGCGCACGTCCTCCCTATGTCCACCTCGTCTGACCAGCGATTTTCGTCCCGCCTCGGCTTGATTCTCAGTGTGCTGGGCATCGCCGTGGGCACCGGTAACATCTGGCGCTTTCCGCGCATCGCCGCCCAGAACGGGGGCGACGAAGGGGCGGGGGCTTTCCTCGTGGCGTGGCTGGTCTTTCTGCTGATGTGGAGTGTGCCCCTCATCATCGCGGAGTATGCGATGGGGCGGAAGGGGCGCATGGGGCTCGTGGGCACGTTCGCCCAGGTGGCCGGTCGCCGCTATGCCTGGATGGGCGCGTTCGTGGCCGTGGTGGCCAGCGCCATCATGTTCTACTACTCCGTGGTGGCGGGCTGGTGCTTCTTCTACTTCATCACCATGTTCACGGACCCGTTGCCCCTGAGCACGGAGGTGGCCATGGGCGTGTGGAACGACTTCCAGGACAGTGGCTTTCCGGTGGCTTTCCACGCCTTGGCCATTGGGTTGGGGGGGCTGGCGGTGTGGAAGGGGGTGTCGTCCATTGAGCGGGTGAACAAGGTGCTCATCCCCACATTGCTCGTGATCGTGCTCATCGCCGTGGGACGGGCTGTGACGCTGCCCGGCGCCGGAGCGGGCCTGACGTATCTGTTCACCCCGGAGTGGAGCCAGCTCACGCGGCCGCAGATCTGGCTGGAGGCCCTCACGCAGAATGCCTGGGACACCGGGGCGGGCTGGGGGCTGATCCTGACGTACGCGGCCTACATGCGGGCTTCGGATTCCCCCGTGAGCAACGCCTTCATCACAGGCCTCGGCAACAACCTAGTCTCGATGCTAGCGGCCATCACCATCTTCGGCACCGTCTTCGCCGCGCTGGGCGCCGAGATGAGCCGTCCCGAGGTGCTGGAGATCATGCGCAACAGCGGCCCCGCCTCCACGGGCCTCACCTTCATCTGGATGCCGCAGCTCTTCGCGCGCATCCCGTTTGGCGAGGTGCTGGCGGTGCTGTTCTTCCTAGGCCTCTCGTTTGCCGCCGTCAGCTCGCTGATCTCTATGATCGAGCTGGCCACGCGCCTGTTTGTGGATGCGGGGATGCGCCGGGCCACCGCGGTGGCCAGCGTGGTAGGGCTGGCTTTTGTGCTGGGCATTCCGTCGGCGATCAACCTGAACGTGTTCAGCAACCAGGACTTTGTGTGGGGCGTGGGCCTCATGCTCAGCGGGGCCTTTGTGGCCTTTGCTGTGATCCGCTACGGGGTGGGCCGCTTCCGCCGCGAGGAGGTAGACAACGCCGGGCGTGGCCTCCAGGCGGGGCGGGCGTGGGACGTGCTGATCGGGGTGCTGATCCCGGCGCAGGCCGTCATCCTGCTGGTGTGGTGGCTCTACCTCTCCGCCACCGCCTATGCGCCCGATACGTGGTTCAACCCCCTGGATCCGTTCAGTGTGATGACGTGCCTGGTCCAGTGGGGCGCCGCCATCGCCCTCTGCCTGCTCTTCAACCGGTGGATGACGGACCGTACGCTTGGCGCGAAGGCCGGGTCGCCGTAGCCCCGATAGGTCGTGGTACGTGTGGAGCGGGGTCGTCAGCCCTGAGGGGTGGCGGACGCCGAGGATGGAGAGTGGTGAACGGGTGCTTGTGCTGCACAAACGCTCAGGCGTGGAGAGTTACATTCACCACGCATACTTCATGCGAATCAAGGGTTGAATGCGGCCTCCAAGGCCGGCGTGCCGATCACGCGTCCTAACGAATCCACCCTGGTGCCGTCGACCGACTCCCTTGACTCCGCTCGGGATGACACGTCCAGACGAGCCCCTGCTTGTCGTCCCGAGCAAAGCCCTGCGAAGTCAGGGCGTCGTCGAGGGATCTGTACGAGGCCTCTGGCCCGAAACTAGCCCCCAAGGGGTCCTCGAACTGTTGATCCACCATTCACGCTTCACCATTCAAACCGCCGCTTTGTGCTTGTTGAGGCGCCAGGCACAGGCGTATCGTGACCCTACGGCAGGTCCAGCGTGGTGGTGTCCGGCAGGGCCTGGGGGCGTAGGACCACGTAGCCGACCTCGGCATCGATGAGCGTGAACACGATGGGGGCCCCCTCAGGGAGAGCCTCCCAGGCGTCCGGGTCGTGGACGCGGAAGCTCATGCGCATCGCCTCCATCACGCCGGGGATGGGCTCGTGATCGAGGATGACGGCTTGGCCCTCGAAGGCCGAGCTCACGTATCGCCCGCGTACCTCATACGTGGGGCCTTCAGGGGGCGGCTGGGGCGCATCAGACTGGCAGGCCGCCACCAGGACAGCGCTCAGCAGGACAAGGAGCAGGCGTGTACGCATCGGAAAAGCGAGGACCGCGAGAGAGGACACCGTCTGTACGGCGCGAACCACAGGCAAGCTCCGCGAAGAAGACGCGAATGCGAGGCGGCGAGTGGCCTGGCCCAGGCCGCTCTTGATTGCTCGGGGCGGGCCCGGTTTGTATGTTTACAGCGTCGGCCGAAGGGCTGGGCGGTCTGTCTTCCTCCATGGGTAGGCCGCCCAGCCCTTCGGCCGCTCCACGTGCCTTTGTCATTCGCGTCCCCGCGTCCCGTGCTCAACCGTTCCGAACAGATCCGCCAGGATTTCCTCGACTTCTTCGCCGAGAAGCAGCATGAGGTGGTGCCTAGCGCCTCGCTCGTCCCCCACGACGACCCCACGCTGCTGTTCACCAACGCCGGGATGAACCAGTTCAAGGACGTCTTCCTGGGCACGGGGTCTCGTGCCTATCAGCGGGCGGCCGACACGCAGAAGTGCCTCCGCGTCTCAGGCAAGCACAACGACCTCGAAGAGGTAGGCATCGACACCTACCACCACACGTTCTTCGAGATGCTGGGCAACTGGAGCTTCGGGGACTACTTCAAGCGCGACGCCATCCGCTGGGCCTGGGAACTGCTCGTCGACCGCTGGGGCCTGGAGCCAGACCGCCTCTACGCCACCGTCCACGAGGGAGACACCGCCCTGGGGCTCGCGGCCGATCAAGAGGCCGCCGACCTCTGGGCCCAGGAAACCAGCATCAACCCGGACCACATCCTGTTCTGCCCGTCGAAGGATAACTTCTGGATGATGGGCGACACCGGCCCCTGCGGCCCCTGCTCGGAGATTCACATCGACCTGCGGTCTGACGAGGAGCGGGCCCGTACGCCGGGCCACACCCTGGTCAACGCGGACGATCCCCAGGTGATGGAGATCTGGAACCTGGTGTTTATCCAGTACAACGCCCAGCCCGATGGCTCGCTGGAGCCGCTCGCGGCCCGCCACGTGGACACCGGCATGGGCTTTGAACGCATCGTGGCGGTCTTGCAGGGCAAGAAGAGCAACTACGACACCGACCTGTTCGCGCCGATCCTGCAGGCCATCGCGGTGCTCTCGCCCATCAAGGCCTTGCGGAGCTACGAAGACGTGGGGGCGGACGTGGAGGCCGAGCGGGAACGCCTCCGCATCGCCATGCGCGTCGTGGCGGACCATATCCGTACCATCGCCTTTGCGGTGGCCGATGGCGTGATGCCGGGCAACGTGGGGCGCAACTACGTCATCCGCCGCATCCTCCGCCGGGCCGTCCGCTACGGCTACCAGACCCTCGGTTTCCGCGAGCCGTTCTTGCACCGCCTCGTCGAGCCCCTCAAGAAGAAGATGGGGCCGTCCTTTCCTGAGCTGGAACGGCAGCAGGACTTCGTGGAGCGTGTGGTGCGCGCCGAGGAGGAAAACTTCCTCGAAACCCTGGGCACCGGCCTCGCCTTCTTTGATCGCATCGCGCCCTACGTCCAGGCCCTGGCGGCCGACGAGGCCGAGGACCGACGTCCCGAGATCTTGCGGCAGCTCCGCGAAGACCGGTCGACGCTGGACCTGCTGGCGAAGGCTTATGTGGACGAGGGCGATACCATGGAGATCGTCCGCTCGTTCGCGGACACCGCCACCGAAGGAGCCATCCCCGGGGAGGTCGCGTTCCTGCTGCACGACACCTACGGCTTCCCCATCGACCTGACCCAGCTGATGGCGCGCGAGCATCTCTTGCGGGTCGAGATGGCGGCCTACGAGGACCTGATGCTCCGCCAGAAGACGCGGGCCCGCGCGGCCACCTCGTTCAAAGCCGACGCCAGCGGTCAGGCGGCCTGGACCGTGGTCCGAGCCCAGGACGACCCCACGCTGTTCGTGGGCTACGATCAGCTGATCGCGCGCGATGCCTCGGTCGTGGCGACCCGTACTGTAGACCTGGATGGCACGCCGCGGCATGAGCTGATCCTGGACCAGACGCCCTTCTATGCCGAGAGCGGGGGTCAGGTGGGAGACACCGGGACGCTGCGCGTGGGTGAGGCGGAGCTGCAGGTGCTGGACACCCAGGTGCAGAGCGGCCGCGTCGTGCACGTCGTGGATCGCTTGCCGGAGGCCCTGGACGCCCCCGTCGAAGCCCACGTGGATGCCGAGCGGCGGCGGCGTATCATGAAGCATCACACGGCTACGCACCTCCTCCACGCGGCCCTGCGTGAGGTGCTGGGCGCGCACGTGGCCCAGAAAGGCTCGTTGGTGGCGCCGGACCGCCTCCGGTTTGATGTCAGCCACTACGAGGCCATCACCCCGGGTCAGCTGCGGACGGTCGAGCAACGTGTCAACGCGGTCATCCAGCAGAACATCGCTAAGCAAGAGGAACGGGCGGTGCCGGTGGAAGAGGCGCTCGCGCGCGGCGCGATGGCCCTCTTCGGGGAGAAATACGGGGATCACGTCCGCGTCATCACCTTCGACGCCGACTATTCGGTGGAGCTGTGCGGAGGGACCCACGTGGAGGCGACGGGAGAGATTGGGCTGTTCAGCGTCCTCTCGGAGGGATCCGTGGCCTCGGGCGTGCGCCGCCTGGAGGCCGTGGTGGGCCTGGCGGCCCTGGACCGGCTTCATGCCGAGCTCGATGAGCTGGCCCGGGCTCGGGCGCAGTTTCGGACCCTCGGCCGCCCGGTTGACGAAGAGATTGCCGACCTGCTGGAGCAGCGGAAGCAGCTGGAGAAGGAGCTCCTGGCTGCGCAGCAAGGACAGCTGGAGGGCCACCTCGACGCGTTCGTGGAGCAGGCCCAGACGGTGGACGGCATCCGGTTGGTCACAGGCCGTCTGGACGGCGCCGACATGGATCAGCTCCGTGATCTCGGTCAGACGCTCCGCGACCGGTTGGGGGACGGGGCCGTGGCGGTGCTAGGGGGGGCCGATGATGAGGCCGGCAAGGTGTTTTTGGTGGCCACCGTGGCGGATGATCTCCTCGGGTCTACCAAGCTGAAGGCGGGCGCGTTGGTCGGTGCCCTCGGGAGACGCGTAGGCGGCGGGGGCGGTGGGCGGCCTGCCCTGGCCACCGCGGGTGGGAAGCAGCCGGAGCACCTGGAGGCTACGCTGGAGGCGGTGGCAGAAGTCGTCGCCTCGCTCAAATAGGGCGGCCACCCCCCAAAAGAGAAGCAGCGGCGCTGCAACACCGCTGCTCCAGGTCTGATTCGTCGCATAGGAGGCGCTAGAATCAGAAGCTCATCCTGTGGGATGCCATGCGCCACAACGATGTTCCACCCCGCCTCGTGCCGGTGCCGTTCGCGCTGCTACCTAACGCTGAACGACACCGGCCTCTGCATGGACCGGCCCCGGCGAGCGTGGCCCCGCCCTCAGTTGGTGTGGGTCATCACCTCTGAGAACGGCGTATCCACGGTGCCAGGCAGGTGCAACAGCCGGCGGCTGCAGGCCACCTCGACATCATCCGTGATCCAGGTTGAGGCGACCTCCGGGGTCCACCGGCTGAGTTGATAGGCCGCATACCGCATGGTGGCTAGGCCGAGGGCCAGTTCGGCGTAGGTGTACTCCAAGATCTGGCGGTTAGGCGGCGACGAGTGGGTGGTGGGCATGGCAGACTTCCTCGGACAAGTACGTTCATCTTTCTGTGGCCTGCTCACAAGATACCAGGGTGCACCTGAACCCAGCCTGAAACGGATCCAAAAGATAGTTTAGATTCAGGGCATCCACAGAGGGCGCCGTGGGGCACGCCGGTAGGACTGGCGCGGCCAGGCGGGGCGGTGTCCTGTCGTTCCTTCCCACCGCGTTACCCACTTACCCGCCTGGCGCGCTCTGCTCCTAGGATCGATGACCAAGATCACCCTCTTCCTGCTTCTGTGCCTCGGCCTGTGCTGGGGCTTTACCGAAACGGCCGCGGCTCAATCGCTCCGCCTAGGCGCCTTCGGGGGATTCTGCTTCGACGCCGAAGGCTCAACCACGCCCTGCCCGATCATCGCCGCCGACGTGCAGTTCCTGCCTGGGGCCGACGGCCTGCGCAGGGGAGGGGCCCTGAAGGGCGGTGGCTCGGCGATGCGGTGGTTCTCGACGGCGCCCACGCAGCCGGTCCAAGCAGCGAGCGGGACGGCCGAGGGCTTGGGCGCTGGCGTCACGCTCACCTTCGCCATCGACGACAAGTGGCCGCCGCGCCCTGGTAGTGGCGGGCCCAGCAAGCAAGGGGTCGTCAGTGCGGAGGAGGTCAGTCACGGCGGGACCCTCACGCTCACCGGCGAAGCGATCCTCTTCAGCGCCGTCACCGACCGCTACACGCTGGAGCCATTCCTAGGGGGGGGCATGGGCCTCATCCTGGAGGGCGACGGCGATTCCGGGCCTGTGTTGGACGCCGCCACGGTACCCGCCGTCTCCTACGGCCTTGGGGTCACCGCTCGCGTGCGCCCGGGCCTGGACCTGCGCGTCCAGTTTCGTGGTGAGGTATACCTAGCTGACACCTTGGACCTCTCAGTCATGCAGGACGGGGAGCGGGTGCCTGTGCCATCCTACGAGGTCGGCACCGTCTCCACCAGCAGCCTCCTCTTCGGCCTAGCGATTCGCTTGTAGAGCGGCTCGGGCCTCGACGGCAAGGACACGAAGCTGCTCATGCGCGGCGCTGGTCTCCGAAGTCGGCGCTGGGCGGGCGAGGGCGTCTTCGGCAGTAGCGAGGGCAGCCCCGGGCACTCCGTGTTCTAGCTGAGCGCGCCCCAGGCGATGCCAGGCGTCCAGGGCGTAGCCGTGTAGTCCAAGGGCCCAGTAGGCGTCGGCGGCGCGGCTGTAGTGGTGGGTGGCCCGGTCCAAGCGGTCGGTGCGTACATAGAGCTGGCCCAGCCACTCGTGCTTGCTCCCCACCGCGTAGTGGTCTGGGCCGTACACGTCCTGTTGCAGCGCGATGGCGTCCAGCAACAGCCGCTCGGCCTCGGGGTAGGCGGCCTGCTCCAGCAACACCAAGGCGATGCGCGCTTGGGAGTCGCCCACGTAGGGGTCGTTCGGTGGGAGGTGAATGGTACGGATGGCCAGGGCCTCTCGGTAGGCGGTGAGGGCCCCGTCCACGTCGCCACGGAAGCGGGTGAGGTCGCCTACTCCATCGTGAGATTCGGCCAGGAGGGTGGCCCAGCGGACGGTATCGCCCTCGCTCGTGGCTGGGTGGCGGAAGCGGTGCGCCAGGTCTCGGTAGATGGCCTCGGCCTCGGCCGCCGTTGAGTCGGCGTGGAGGAGGACGTAGGCCAGGTTGGTGCGGAGCTCGGCCTGCGCCAGGCTGGAGCGTTCGGGGGCTGGCCAGCGGGCCACGGCGGTGCGAAGCAGCGCCAGAGCATCCGTCCGCTGGCCTTGGTTGAACAGCGCCAAGCCTCGCGCGCTGATGGTGTCCAGCAAGTCTGGATGGTCCACCGGTAGCTCGGCCTCGCGGAGGGCTTGCGTGAGGGCGAAGAGTGAGTCGGCGGTGTCGAAGCGGCTCAGGTTGAGCGCGAGCCGAGCCAGTTCGTGTGAGATCTTAGCCTTAGCCAGGGGCTGGGCATTGAGGTCATCCAGCCGGTCGATGCCGGTCTGGAGCAGGTCCTCCACGCGGAGATCATGGCCTCGCGCCTCGTTGGGGTTGACGTCGGCGAGCAGAGTCGTGAGGTACGCGAAGGCCTCCTCAGCGGCGGCGGCCTCCACGGCGCGGGCCTCTCGCTCCTGCACGGCCACGCGAAACTGCCACGTGGTGGTGAGTATGCCGCCCATCAGGGCTACGAAGACGGCCGCTGTCAGCGCCACGGCGAGGGTGTAGCGCCGTACGAAGGAGGTGAGGCGGTAGCTCAGCGTAGGCTCGCGGGCGGTGACCGGGAGGCCATCCAGGTGGCGCTGCACGTCGGCCATGAGGTCGGCGGCCGACGCGTAGCGGGCGCCTGGCTCCTTGCGGAGCGCGGTCATGACGATGGCGTCCAGGTCGCCGCTGAGACGCTGGTGCAGCAGGCGCGGCTCCGTCCCCCGCTGTTCGCTGACGACCTGGGTGGTATCCTCAAGCGGGTGGGTGGGGGCGCGGCGCACCTGGGCGCTAGGCCGTTCGGGCAGGCGGTCACAGATGACGGCCTCGACCTCGGAGGGCCGGACGGTGTCCACGTGATACGGGCGGCGGCCGCTGAGCAGCTCGTAGAGGATGATGCCCAGCGCATAGACGTCGGTGGCCGTGGTGATGGGCTGGCCCAGCACCTGCTCGGGCGCCGCGTAGGCCAGCGTCATGCGCCGGTCTGTGGCCGCCGTGAGCATCATCGTCTCGCCATCGGCCTGCGGCCCCACCAGCTTGGCGATGCCGAAGTCGAGCAACTTGACGGTGGGCTGGCCGCCAGGCCCCTCGGCCACGAGGACATTCGCGGGTTTGAGGTCGCGGTGCACCACCAGGTTGCGGTGGGCGTAGCGAACAGCCTCGCAGACGACCAGGAAGAGCCGCAGGCGAGCCTCCACCGAGAGGCGCTGGCGGTCGCAGTAGCGGTCCATGCGTTCGCCATCCACGTGCTCCATCACGAAGAACGGAAGGCCATCGGCCGAGACGCCGCCATCAAGGAGCCGCGCGATGTGGGGGTGATCCAGGTGAGCCAGGATCTGACGCTCGTGCCGAAAGCGGCGCACCACGGCGTCCGTGTCCATGCCGCGCTTGATCACCTTGATGGCCACCTGTTTGTCGTAGGCCCCGTCGGCGCGCTCCGCGAGGTAGACCCGCCCCATGCCCCCCTCGCCAATCTCATGCAGGACCCGGTACGGGCCTAGGCGGGTGCCCGCCGGCAGCATCTCGGCCGGCGCCTCGTCGAACAGGCGGCGCAGCAGATCGGTGTGGGCCAAGGGCGAGACCATCTCCTCCTCAGAGTCCTGGCAAGCCGCCAGCAACTCGGCCACCTCGCGGCGGAGCACGGGGTCGTGCCCGCAGCGCTCATCCAGGAACGCCGCTTGGACCTCGTGAGGAAGGTCCAAGGCTTCGTCCAAGATGGGCTCTACCTGAAGCCAGCGTGCAGGGTCCATGTGTCCGGAGGAAGAGGGTAGAGGTAGCACCCCGCCCGGCTCGCCGTGTGGGCGTCGAGGAGGGGACGGCCTGCCTCCCATTAACACGCAAAAGAGGGACGGTGGCGGTCAGGCAGAGGGGGCCGGTGGTTCGGCGGGGTTATCGGGCCCGTAGATCTCACTGTGGAGCAGGGCGCGGGCTTTTTTCCAGTCTCGCTGGACGGTCCGGGGTTTGATGCCCAGCATCTCGCCGATCTCTTTGTCGGGCAGTCCGGCGAAGTAGCGAAGTTCGACCACCTTGCGGAGTCGTGGGTTGATGCGTCCCAGCCACTCGAGGGAGTCGCGTACGGCTATGATCTCGTCCATCTTGCTTTCGCTGAGGTGGAGGAGATTGCCCAGTCTATCCCCAAGGGGTAGGTTCGGCACACCGCCACCACGGCGCTGTGCCCTCCGTTTGCGGGCATAGTCGACCAGGATTTGAGCCATGGCCATGGCGGCCACGCAATAGAAATGGGTGCGGCTTTCCCAGACGATCTCCTTGCCCCCCGCTAGCTTGAGGTATGACTCGTGGACCAAGGCGGTGGTGGACATCGTGTGGTCGCGCCGCTCATGGTACAGCTTGTTGTGCGCGATGGCCCGCATCTTTTCGTAGATGACATCCCAGAGCTGCGCCTGGGCGCGTTCGTCGCCTTGGCGGGCGGCATTCAGGAGCCGAGTCAGGTCATCGCTGCTGGAGTGGCGTGCGTCGTCAGCTTGCATCGTAGGTACCGGGTGGGGGGCGGTAGGGGGAGAAGGGGGCGGGGCCACGGAGCCTGTCTGGCGGGGTCATCAGAAAACGAATCGTACGCCGGCCAAGGGCTCGAAGCGGCGTTGCACGAGGAACCGCTGTACGCCATCCGGCAGGTTGCCCTCGAGCCGCTCGTAGGTGTAGAGGGAGCTCAGGTGGATCCAGAACCGATCGAACACTTGGTACTCGGTGTCGAAGACGAGCAGCGTCTGGTCGCCGAGGTCGTTGAAGAGGCTGAAAAAGTTGGTGAGGCCTGAGCGGTCCAATCCGACCTCGAAGCGTAGGCGCTCGGGGCTGCGGAAGAAGATGCGAAGGTGATATTCACTGAGGGGCTGCCCGCCGTAGTGGCGCCGGAAGGCGTACCACAGCTCAAAGCGCTCGAAAAAGACGAGCCGGAATTCAGAAAGGAAGGCATACCCACCTTGGATCCGGTTGAGGGTCAGGCCCTCAAGATCTGGGGTCTCGGGGTCGGCCAGAAAGCTGTCGGCCGTCAGAATGCGTCGGTAGGGGTTATGGACCGAGTAGAAGGCACCGTAGTAGCCGGGCATGAACAGCAGCCCGCTGTACGAAAGCCCCACGCGTACGCTGAGCCGTCCTAGATCCACGAAGTTGGGGCTCGCAAATTCGGTCCCGAAGAAGGTACCGCTTCCGTATCGCTCATACCAGGCGTAGCTGAAGAAAGGAACCATGGTGAAGGTCCCCGAGCGCAGGGCCTCGACCTGCAGGTCGAGGTTGTAGGCCATCAGGTGCCGTCGTCCTTCGCGGTGCGAAGCCAAGTCGGTGGTCAGGCTGGCGCCCACGGTGAGGCCGCGTAGGGGGGGGCTATCCACAAAGGCCAGGGGTTGCAGGGCCAGCCGTGCCCCCACCACGCCGTCCAGCAACACGTTGTCGCTGAATGCATACAGGGAGGCCAGTCGTCCTTGCTGAGCCACCTCCACCCCCACCGTGCGTTCGTCCCAGGCCGCCGAGGTGGTCAGGAAGTCCACGAGGTGACCGGTGCCCAGCCGCGTGCGGCTCAGCGGGCCCAGCCGGGCATAGAAGCCGGGCACTGAGCGAGGTTGAAGGCGGATGAACTGGACCACCCGCAGGGCGTCGTACCACTCGTCGGCATCCGGGCGGTAGTCGCCAAAATAGCCCGCTCGGAGGGTGGCTCGCAGCTGGCCGGTGGCATCGGTGGTGCTGAAGCCATAGGTGGCGTGGCCCATAGCACGCCACTGGGCCCCGATCAAAGACAGGCCGCCGCGCAGGTCGAGGCGCCGCTCGCTGAGCCACCACACACGGCGGACGGTCTCGCGCGGATCATCGGCGGAGCCAAAGAGCACGTCGGAGGGCTGGGCCGCCGCGGGTACCGAGGCGGCATGCATCGACGCAGCGAGGAGCAAGCCGAGCAGGGCACGGGCGGAGGGGGCGGACACGGGCACAGCGTATCGGGGAAGGACCGCGTCAAGATACGATGCGGCAGGGACACGATACGCCGTGTCCTTGCCGGATACGCTGTCCCTACTGGGCTGTGGTCAAGGGGCCTGGGCGAGAACCGGCTCCAGCAGGGCCTGCACGGCGGCTTCGGCGTCCAGGAAGGGGCCCACGGCCGCTTCATCGGCGGTGGCCTGGCCGGTGGCGGCCAAGAGGGCGTAGGCGTCGTCGGCGCTGAGGGCGGGGTCGAGCGCGCGCAGCACGCCCAGCAGACCGGCCACCAGGGGGGTGGCCATGGACGTGCCACTCATCCGGCGGTAGGTGCCCCCGGGCGTGAGGGATAGCACATCCACGCCTGGAGCCGATAGCGGACGCTCCAAGCTCGTGGTCGAGTTGGAGAAGCGGGCGCGGCGTAGGTTGGCATCCAGCGCGGCCACCGCGATGACGCCGTCGAGGTTCGAGGGGATGTGGGTGCGGGCATCCATGCGGTCATTCCCGGCCGAGGCCACGATGATGCTCCCTCGGCGCTGGGCGTATGCCACCGCATCGGCCAGCACCTTGGGCGGCGTGTTCACATAGTCGCCCAGCGACATGGAGATCACATCGGCTTCGGCCTGGCTGGCATCGATGACGGCCTGGGCGATCTGTTCGATGGTGCCGCCCCCGAAGGCATGGATGGCTTGAAAGCTGAGTAGCTCGATGAAGCGGCCCTCCCAGTTGAGCGAGGCGATACCGGTCCCGTTGTTGGCCACGGCCGCGGCCAGTCCTGCGCAGTGCGTGCCATGGCCTTGCGGGTCGGTGCGGCCAGGGCTCTCGCCAAACGCGGCGGCCAGATCAGGGTGAGCGGCGTCTACCCCGGTGTCCAGGATGGCCACCCGAGCCTTGCGCACGGGGGTGAGGCCTTGCAGCATGGCGTGCACGGCATGGCCGCCGATGGCCTCCAGCGCCCACTGCTCGGCGGCGTAGGGGTCATTGGCGCGCGCCTCCACGTTGAGGACCGCGCCCGTTTCGGGATTGGGCAGGGGGTCGAGGAGCTGCAGCCTCTGGTTCCAGGCGGTGGCATCCACGTTCTCGGTATCGGCGTGGAGGCGGGCGCGGAGGGCGTCCAGCTGCTCCGCGGGGGCCGCAATCAGGTAGACCTGGGCGAGGTCCGCATCGTCCGTGAGCGCCACCGAGGGGAAGGCGCGCTCGGCGGTGGCCTCGTACTGGGTCAGGAGCGGGGTCAGCTCGCTGATCTCATCATCGGGACCTAGCTCAACAAGGAGGGCCGCTTGCTGTGGGGCCAAGGTCCCGGTGGGGACCACCTCGGTGGATGGCCGCAGGGCGCTGAAGGCCAGGCTGCCCAAGAAGGCCACCAAGGCCAAAGCCAGGAAGGGCGCTGCATGACGGCCCCGGGCACGCGGATGACGCAGGCCCATCACCACGCCGCCCACAAGCAAGCCCACCGATAGGCTGCGCAGAAAGCCGATGGCGCTGTCGATCAGGGTCGCCTCGGCGCCAAAACGCAGCACGGCGGCCACCGCCACCAGCACCAGGCCCAAGACGGCCAACAGCGGACGCCGAGGGCGACTGCTCGCCTCCCAGGCCAGGAGTAGGAACGCAAGTACGACGACGAGAGAGGCCAGCATGGCAGCGGGGCGCGGAAAAAGGGACTAGGCGGCGTGCGGGCGGATGGCGTGGAGCCGGACACTGCGCCCCCACATCGCTATCGAAAGGAGGGTGACCGGTTCGGCCTCTACGTCCACGCGCAGCCCGTCTTGCTGGAACGCGTCTGGGAGGGGATCAACCGGTCTGTACCGCTGACCATCATCTCCGATTAAGCCCCAGAAGCCACCTTCCAGGTCCTGGTAACGCAAGGTGCCGCTGATCGTCATAGGGGCATCGAGGCAGACAAAGATCAATAGCGCGATGTACGAATCGGCTGGCGATGAAGTTACGATACGCCTCACAACACCGCCGGCTCCATCCAGAAACGTGATTCGGCTCATTTTTTGAAGGGGATGCGGGGCACACGTTGCCACCAAGTGCGACCGTATATTGCGGCCGCTACTCTTGATCCGTCCTCTGCCTCATGCCTGCCTCCTCGCCCATGCACACCTATAACCTCCACGGTATCACGCTGGGCTTCGCGTGTACAGACGGCCCGTTGCGTGACCTGGTAGATGACACCATGGCCTACAAAGGAGCCGTCCTGATGCCTGGGGGAACGCCCGAGGTGATCCTGGACTTGGCGCCTGCAGCAGAGGGCATCACGGTGCCTGCCGAGGCCGCGCGCATCACCACGCACGAGCATGACATCGACATCCTCCACACCGGGGCCACTTATTTCCTGACATACGGGGAGGATACGGTGGTCCGCATCGACGCGGAGGACCACCGGGCTACCTTCGTCTGGGGCCCCGATTTCCGAGGCCCGTTGCCACGTCATGAAGCGGCCATTGCGTTCTACCTGATCATCATCACCCTCGTCATCCTGGTGCGATATCGGGGCTGGTATGCGTTGCACGCCGCGGCCCTGGAGCACGATGGAGTAGGGGTGCTGCTCTCGGCGGTCAGTGGCAGCGGTAAGACGACCACCACGCTCAATCTCATCCGGGCGGGATGGCGCTACGCCACCGATGATACGGTGCTGATGCGGCCCACTGAGGGAGGCCTCGTGGAGGTGATCTCGTACCGCAAAGCGTTCAGCTTGACCGACGAGACCTTGGCGTTGTTTCCCGAGCTGAGTGGCCGGTCCTGGCCGCGTCCACCCGGTCTGCGTCCCAAGTGGCGGGTGAGCGTGGAGGCTGGATTCCCCGGCCAGTTTGTGCCGCACCTGATCCCGCGCTTCGTCGTGGTGCCTACCATCGAGCCTGAGGCCCCGAGCCGAGTCGAGCCCATGCCCTCGCGTGAGGCGCTGCTTTACCTGATCTCGCAGACGGGATTGCAACTGACTCCGGACCGGGCCTTGAATGCTCGGCATATGGAGGCCATGGGGGTCCTGGTTCGCCAGTGTACATGCTTGCGCCTGAAGGCCGGGCCCGATCTCCTGGAGGACCCAGCGCGTACGGCTGTTTTGTTGCGCGAAGCGATGTCCGTGCAGTCGCAGGAGGCGTCGTGAGGGGCCCAGGTGATCGGCTGGCCGTCTCGGTACCGGAGAGGGAGGACCCCGCGGCCCGCAAGGCCGAGCGGGCCGCGCGGGAAGCGGCGCGCCAAGCCCGGTTGCGAGCTCGCCGCCGGGTGTTGACGCGCCTGCTCGGGGGAGGGGGGGCGGCCTTGGGCCTCGCCCTGCTCAGCCTGGCGGCCGTGTTCACCGCCCCGTACGAGGGCGAACCCTACATGACGGCCCTACTGGCGCGGGGCGATGCGGCCGAGTTGGCTCGTGTGGCCGGGCAAGTGGGGGTGGGCTTGGCCTTCAGTGTGGCGGCCTTTCTGGCGGGGCGCACGGCGTGGCAGCGCTACGAAGCCCGGGCCGGGCGGTCGCTGGCGTTGGTGGCCGTAGTCCTGGTCCTGGCCGTCGTAGCCCGATTGTTCTGGGCCGTGTGAGTAGCGATTTGGCCAGCCGGGGTAGGGCTCGGGCGCCACTGGGCCCGTTGGGGGGCCGGGTCAGTCCGTGTTGGACGCCGCGTTCTGCGTGTAGTGCCGGAAGCCAGAGAGGTTCTGCGTGTGCACGTAGTCGACGCCGTGGGCAATCAGGGTGTCCCACACGAGGACGTTATCCGGGAGGCCCCAGAGGCGGAGCTTGCGGCCTTGGCTGTGCACGCGTTCCACCACCCGACGCAGGCGGTCGCTTTGGAGAGCAGACAGGGGACCGTCTCCTTGCCAGTCACAAATGCGGGTCCAGTCGTCGCTGATGAGCGGCATGAAAGACGTGGAGGCAGGATCCGTCAAATCGTCCAGGCGACCGTCGTAGGCGGCGTAGCGTACGATCTCACGCTCCAGAGCGGTGCGCGGCCTGTTACCGGTGAGGATGATCGTGGCAGCACCCACGGCTTCCCCTTCGTAGGTGAAGATGGTCAGGAAGTCCGCATACTGCCGCAGCACCTGGCTGAGGGCGGTGTAGGTGGCTTCTGCTTCAGTCTGGATGTCGAGGAGGAGCTGAAGCGGTACGTCGTCCTCATACACCCGGCCGCCATGGGCCGAAAGATGGGCACGGAGGGGCTCCAGGTAGACCGCTTGCAGTGTAGCCGCCTCTGGGTCGGGAGCGGACTCGTCGACCAGAAGGCGACCATCCACCAGGTAGACATCCATCTCCACGCTGGTGACCCCGTGGTCCAGCGCGTCGAGCAAGGGCCGAGCCTGCGCTTGGTCGATTGCGGTGTGGGCGTGGGGGGTTGAGGCCGGCTGGCTGAGCGCGGACGGTGCAGCGAGAGGCTGGCTGAGTGCCACGAAGAGACCGACCCAAACGAAGCGGAGGACAGGCGACCACACAAAACGAAGATCAGAAGGCGCCTGAAAAGACCTCAGCATGGATACGGCAGGGGGGTGAAGGATGGAGGACAACGATCAATGTCCGAATATTATGTATCTATTGTTTAACGGAACGCCTACCTTCATGATCCCTTCATCAGAAAAATTGTGGCATGCCCGCTCCGAACGTCGAGATCGAGCGTCGTTTTTTGCCGGTGGCTCTGCCGGCTGAGCTGCATCGATATCCGGCCGTAGAGATCTGGCAGGGCTATCTCTCGGCGCGTGGCGGGCCGGTTACGGTGCGGCTGCGCAGGTATGGGGCGGAGACCATCTTGACCTTGAAGGCTGGGATGCGGGGGCTGGCGCAGACGGAGGTGGAGGTCCCCCTGGCGCCTGACCAGTTCGAGGCGCTGTGGCCTCACACGCGTGGGCAGCGCGTCCACAAGACCCGTCACCGCATCCCGTTGGCCGAGGGGTGGACCGCCGATGTGGACGTGTATCACGGGGCGTTGGCGGACCATGTGGTTGCTGAGGTCGAGTTTGACTCTGAGCCGCAGGCCCGCGCCTTCAGGCCGCCGGACTGGCTGGGCCCCGAGGTCACGACCGACGTCCGGTATCGCGCTCATGCGTTGGCCGTGCAGGGCTGGCCCACAGAAGCCTGACGTGCGCGACGCGAGAGATCGGGACGTCCACCGCAGGCGTTTCCACCCTGGAGCTGTCCGTTTGACCTACTTTTTGCAGATCTGATAGAACGGGCCTTCGATGGTGTAGCCGGTATAATATTCCAGTAGCCGCCGCCGCACGCGAAGCAGGTCGCGATGCGGTTGGGTCTCGGCTTGGTGGATGTGTTGCTTGGAAATGCCCAACTCCTCGGCCACCTGCTGCGAGGTCAGCCCTTGCTGCTTGCGCACCTCTTCGATCAGCGCAGCAATCTGGCGGGGAGACATGTAGTCTCCCGGGTCTATGGAGTGCTGATCGTCGGAGGGAGGCAAGGCAGCGACGGTAGGGTCAGGCTGGAGAGGGCGGGGTCAGCCGTGAGCGTGGCCGAGGCCAGTCAGAAGGGCTGTCCGGGTGATGGCTACAACATAACGACCAGCCTTGTGCTCGTCATCGGCCTTTGTGTAAGGAAATGTCACCAGATGTAAAAGCAGGACGTACGCCGACCAGTCGACGGCGGCGTCCTACCGAAGACGGCCCACAAAAAGCCCTGCCTAGGCGCAAGGTCTGGGCAGGGCGGTAGGCCGTGTGTGACGGGTGGTTATTCGCCTTGGCCGAGGGAGTAGCCGCGCTCACCGTTGAAGGTGTAGAGGTGCTCGGTCTTGATGACATCGAACTCAGCGTCGTAGATGCACTGAAGCAGCGCGAGGATGTCGGCGAACGATGTGGCGTCTTGCTGCGACGTGAAGCGGCACCGCCAGTGGTCGGTGCAGTAGGTCTCGGGGAGTCCATCGGGGTAGACCTTGACCCCTCGGTTGGTGATCATCTTGAGGCGCAGGGCCTCGGTGCTGGCCTCCACGAGGCGCTGCCCGATGACGTCGGGGTCGCGCCGGGCGCGGGACCAGTCGATGAACACGTCCACGCCCACCAACTCTTTCTGCATGGAGGCCGTGGACGAGGGCTGGACCACGATCCCCTCGCTGCGGCTGGTCTGGTAGCTGGCTTCCTTGAGCTGTTCGGGCTGCTTCCCGAGGCGTTCGATGACCGCTTCGGTGAAGGACCGCGTGCCGGCGCCCGTGGAGCTGAGGCCTTGGCGGAAGATGTCGGGCGTGTGGATGCCGTCCTCCAGGGTGCACAGCCACGCGTTCTTGATCCGGGTGGCCACGTCCGGTTCTCCGACGTGGACGAGCATCTGGATGGCGGCATTGAGGAGGCCGGACGGGTTGGCAATCTCTTTCCCAGCGATGTCTGGGGCCGAGCCGTGAATGGCCTCGAACATGGCAAAGTCGTTGCCGATGTTGGCGGAGCCGGCCAGGCCCACAGAGCCCGCTACCTGCGCGGCGATGTCGGACAGGATGTCACCGTAGAGGTTGAGCGTGACCACCACATCGAGCGTGTTGGGTTGCGCTGCCACGCGGGCGGCCCCGATGTCAATGATCTGGTGGTCGGCTTTGATCTGCGGATACTCCTTGGCGATGCGGTCGAAGGTCTTGTGAAACATCCCATCGGTATGCTTCATGATGTTGTCCTTCGTCATGCACGTCACCTTGCGCCGGCTATGGGCGTGGGCATATTCGAAGGCGTAGCGCACGATGGCCTCGGTGCCGGGCCGCGTGAGGAGCTTGAGGGCTTGATAGACCTCGGGCGTCTGCTGGTGCTCGATGCCCGCATACAGGTCTTCCTCATTCTCCCGGATGATGACGAGGTCCATGCCGGGGTACGGCGAGGACACGAAGGGGCTGTACGATTTGCACTCGCGCACGTTGGCAAACAACCCCAGGGTCTTGCGGATCGTGACGTTGAGGCTTTTGTAGCCGCCCCCCTGAGGCGTGGTGATCGGGGCCTTGAGGAAGACGCGGTTGCGCCGCAGCGTGTCCCAAGAGGATCGCTCAATGCCCGACGTGGCCCCTTGCTTGTACACGGACTCGCCGATCTCGATGACGTCGTACGCCAGCGGGGCGTTGGCGGCCTCGAGGATGTCCAGGGTGGCCTGCATGATCTCGGGCCCGATGCCATCGCCGTAGGCGACGGTGATGCGCTTCTTGCTTTCCGCCATAGCGGGTCGTTACGATAGGTCTGGGTAAAATCTGGAGGGCGCCCCCCGGTAGTCCTGGGACGTGTTCGGCGAGGGCACGGCAAGATAGGTGGGCGGTGGGATTGTTACGTCCCTGTGACTCGTCTAATCTGGCAATCCGTCGCTTCCGTATGGAAATTTCATCGGCTCTCTCTCCGAAACACCGGGACCGGCTCCGCTGACCCCTCCATCCGGCCTCCACCTCTCTCTGTGCGCTACCTCGTCTTCGTCCTGGGTGTGCTGTTGGCCATGCCGGCTGTGGCCTGGGCGCAGCCCCTGGAGGCGGCCCCCGGAGACTCGGTGTCGGCGCCGCGCCTGGGGGTGGCGCTCAGCGGAGGCGGGGCCCGCGGCTTTGCGCACATCGGCGTGTTGCAGGTGCTCGAAGAGGTGGGGGTGCCCATCCAGGCGGTGGCTGGATCCAGCATGGGGAGCATTGTCGGGGGGCTCTACGCGGCGGGCTACGCCCCAGACAGCATCGCCACGCTGGTGGTTGGGCAGGACTGGACCGCGCTGTTCACCGAGGACACCGGGCGCCGTGAGCGTCCCTTGGAGCGCCGGTCCGCCGAAGATCACTTCCTGGTCCGCCTACCGCTGCGCGGGGTCACGCCGTTCGTGCCCTCCGGCCTCACGAACGGCCAGCAGGTGTACCGCTTGCTGACGCGCCTCTTGCTGCCCGTGGCCGACATCGCCGACTTCCGGGAGCTGCCGGTGCCCTATGTGGCGGTGGCCACCGACCTGATTTCAGGGCAAGCGGTCCGCCTGGAGCAAGGCCGCCTGCCGGACGCCATCCGGGCCAGCATCGCCATCCCCGGCGTCTTCACGCCGGTGGTGCTGGACGGCCGCACCTTGGTCGATGGAGGGGTCGCGCGTAACATCCCCGCCGAAGACGCCCTGGCCCTTGGCGCCGAGGCCTTGGTGTGTGTCAACGTGGGACTCCAACTGGAAGACGGGGACATGTTCGAAACGCTGGGGGACCTGCTTGGGCAGACCATCTTCTTGCGCGGCGTGGACGGACTGGACGAGCAGGCGCCGCTCTGCACGGTCCTGATCGAACCTGACCTGACGGCGTTCACCGCCGCCAGCTACGACCAGGCCGCGGCCATCATCGCGCAGGGCCGCCAGGCCGCTGAGGCCCAGCGTGCCGTCCTGGAACGCCTCGCTGCCGAGTCGCAGCCGCTGCCCCGTCAGCGCCCGGCACCGGCCCTGCCGGACTCGTTTCAGGTCTTGGAGCTTGAGGTCACCGGCGAGACGCGCATGGGCGATGAGGGGCTGGTGGAAGCCCTCCGGGTGGCTGTGCCCGCTACCTACACCCTGGCCGATATCGAGACGGTGGCGGACCGGGTGAGTAGCCTGGGCTTGTACAGCGAGGTGACGTATCGTTTGGAGCCGCTGGGTCTGGGCTATCGCCTGGTGCTCCAGACGCGCGAGGCGCGCGACGGCTACGTGGGCCTCGGGGTGCGCTACGAAGGGAAGTACAACACGGCCCTCCTCCTGGGTGGGCTGTTCGTAGACCCGATGGGGCAAGGGGGGACCCTGGCCGCCGTCTTGCGGGTGGGGGAGCTCGGTCAAGGGGCCGTGGTGTACACCCGTCCGCTGTCTGTACAGCCGTTCACCGCCCTCCGGGTGTCTGGCCGGGGCACGTCCTTCCCCATCGACCAGTACGAAGACGGTACAGCCGTGTCTCAGCTGGAGACCAACGTGCTGGAGGTGGACGTTGTGGCTCAGCGCCAGGTAGGGGGGAGCACCCCCAGCCGCGCTCTGATCGCGGGCCTGGGTCTCCAGGCGGAGGCCTACAACAACACCCTCAGTTTAGGCACAGACCTCCGCGAGGTCTTCGACCGCGGCGTCTTCCGCTGGGGAACCGTGGGGCGGCTGGATCTCGACACGTTCGACCGAACCGTGTTTGCGTCCCGTGGGCACCGGCTGATGGGCCGGTCCTTCATCACCCTGTATCAAGGTCAAGGCGGCACCTTCTCCACCCACCTGCTCGATTGGGAGGCGCGTTGGCCGTGGACCAACCGGCTGTCTGTGCGCTCGCGTTTTATGCTGGGCCGCTCCTTCGGCCCCCCCCCGCCGCACTACCAGTTTCGGATGGGCGGGGCTTTTGCGTACGGGCTCCATGAAGGCCGGCAGTTTCCCCTGCTCGGCTTCTCGGTGCAGGAGCTGGCGGGCCCCCACCTGCAGGCCGCCTTGGTCGGCGCCCAGCTGCGTATCCGCACACGCTGGTATGCCCAGCTTCAGGTCAACGCCGCCCACCTCTCCGAGACCTGGAGCTGGCAGCCAGACCTCGGCCTGTTCGAGTGGGGCGGGGGCTTGGGTGCTGGGGTGGACACACCGTTCTTGCCCATCGAGGCCACGCTCATGTTCCGAGGGCTGGACGGCCCCTACGCCCTCCGCATCGGGGTCGGGCATGCGTTCTGATCGTCCTACAGGCGATGCCGGTGGTGCATTCACCGCTCGTGGCTACCCGGCGGGTCCAGGGACCGCTGATAGAGGCGAAACAGGGTACCCTCGGCGCCAACCGGCGCGAGGCGCTCGTAGGTGAACCCCAAGCGTTGGAGCAGGCGCACCGCCCGTGGGTTGTCCACGTTGGTGATCGCCGTCACCGTGGTCAGGCCCAGTTGGTCCTGGGCCGCCTGCAGGACCGCCTGGGAGGCCTCAGCGGCATATCCCTGCCCCTCGTAGGCCGCTCGGAACGCAAAGCCGAGGTCGGGCGCGTCCAGCGCGGGGCGTTGGAGCAGGCCACAGATCCCGATGGGAGTGCTCGACGCCCGTAGCGCCACCCGGCAGAGGCCCAGTCCATGCCCCTCGCCCTGCTCCCGGAGGTGATCGGCGATGTAGGCGGCCGCCTCGGTGCGGGTCCGCAGGCCACGATCGCCCACGTAGCGGATCACCTCGGGCTCGTTCATCAGCTGGTGGATAAACGGGGCATCCCTGAGGGCCAGTGGGCGTAGGTCAAGGCGCGAGGTGGAGAACGTAAACACAGCAGGAAAGGCGCTGGGGGGTGGGCGTGCATTTGGAGAGGCTATGTCGGATCATAGAGGCGCTGCCCGGCTCGTGCAAGACCAGGCCCTCTTTTTCCCGCCCAATCTACCTCACGTCCATGACTCAGATCGGTACGCCCCTCTCTGCCACCGCCACCCGCGTTGTACTCCTCGGCTCTGGCGAGCTGGGCAAGGAAGTCGCCCTCGAACTGCAGCGCTTGGGGGTGGAGGTCATCGCGGTGGATCGGTATGCACACGCGCCCGCCATGCAGGTGGCCCACCGGTCGCACGTGATCGACATGCTGGACGGGGACGCACTGGAGCGGCTCATCGAGGCCGAACAGCCGGCCTACATCGTGCCTGAGATCGAGGCCATCGCCACGGACCGGCTGCTGGCGCTGGAAGCGCGCGGCTACACCGTGATCCCCACGGCCCGCGCCGCCCGCGTGACGATGGACCGCGAGGGCATCCGGCGCCTGGCCGCCGAGACGCTGGGCCTGCGCACCTCCCCCTACCGGTTCGCCGATGACCAGGCTTCGTTCGAGGAGGCCGTGCAGGCGATCGGCCTGCCCTGCGTGGTGAAGCCGGTGATGAGCTCGTCCGGCAAGGGACAGAGCCTGGTGCGCACCGAGGCCGAGGTGGACGCGGCCTGGGCGTACGCGCAAGAGGGCGGCCGGGCGGGGCACGGGCGGGTCATCGTAGAGGGGTTTGTGGACTTCGACTACGAGATTACGCTGCTGACGGTGCGCCACACCGGCGGCACCACCTTCTGCCTGCCCATCGGCCACCGGCAGGAGGGGGGCGACTATCAGGAGTCCTGGCAGCCCCAGCCCATGTCCGAGGCGGCCGAGGCCGAGGCCCAGCGCATGGCGGCGGCGGTGACCGAGGCGCTGGGCGGCCGCGGCGTCTTCGGCGTGGAGCTGTTCGTGCAGGGAGACACCGTGTACTTCAGCGAGGTCTCCCCGCGCCCGCACGACACCGGGCTGGTCACGCTCATCTCGCAGGACCTGTCCGAGTTCGCACTGCACGCCCGCGCCATCCTAGGCCTGCCGATCCCCGCCATCCGCCACCTGGGCCCCGCCGCCTCGGCCGTGGTGCTCGTCGAGGCCGACTCGGACCAGGTGGTCTACAGCGGCCTGGAGCAGGCCCTGGCTGAGCCCGACACGCAGCTTCGCCTCTTCGGCAAGCCCGAGGTGCGGGGGCAGCGCCGCATGGGCGTGGTGGTGGCCCGCGGCACCGACATCGCTGCCGCCCGCGCCCGTGCCACAACGGCTGCGGCCGCTGTGCGCATCCACCCGTGAGCGCAGGGGTGCGGGTGGACGGATGAGCCGAGCAGCGGCCGGCGTGTCGATGACTCGTCGTGCCAGGTTCACCAGGCGGCCGTTCAGGGATCTGCACGAGGCATCGAGCTGAGAACAAGCCCCACCGGGCCCTCGGCCCTGTACTTCTCCTGGTCCGTCCTTGTACGGGCTCGGGCGCTTGGGAGATCTCGTCAACACGGGCCGCCGAACATGTTGCCACACGGCTTTAGGTCTGTCAGAATAGGTCGATACCACCTTCAGCAGGATCCACCCATCTGGCAGCTCCTATGACGGCCACGTACCCTTCAATCTTCATCCTTATGCTGCTCTCCGTGCTGGGCAGCCATGAATCTCAACGCCTGACGTCCCAAGCCTTGGGCGTCTCGATAGCGCTTCCCGCCTCGTGGACCATGCTTTTCCTGACCGAAATGCCCGACGCCCTGCCTGAGTTTGGGGTGTACCGCGTGCTGAACGGCCGGACGT
>JBCDJV010000042.1:0-39212 GCA_038747425.1 Bacteroidota bacterium | reverse complement strand
TTGAGACACACGACTTGCGCGATCTGCGAACACCAGAAGCAGTAGCGCGCGAGATGAGAAATCAAAACCGCTTGGCGGTATGTATGGGGGAGGAACCGCCTCATGGTGCAGCGGTCAAGTCGTATATCGCAGAGCAGTTTCGGGGGGTGCGCCCGCTGGGGGGGTGGGTTCGCGCGGGGGGGGCGGGGGGGGTTGCCCCCCCCCCGCCACCTCCTGTGATCAGAGGGGGTTCGTAGAGGTCTCAAGCTAGCGCCTGGGGACCGCCACGGGCCGTCGGGCCACCTAGTGCAGTGTCAGGCCATATCTGATAGCCTCTGCGTGGCCTGGAGGCGGCTGCACAGCGTTGGCCTCGTCGCCCGATGCACAGGCATCGCCCTCCTCGGCCGCCTGGCTCAGCCACCCCCAGACGCACGCATCGATCCATCGACTATTACCTGACACAGCACTAGAAGCTGAACGCGGCCTTCAGGAAGACCCGGCGCGGCAAGATGGGGCGTCCCACGAAGAACTCACTGATGCCCGTCTGCGCATCGCCCTGCCGGGGGGAGCCCTCCGTCACGCCTTCGGAGTCGAGCAAGTTAAAGACCGACAGGCCCAGCCGCAGCGTTTCTTGGTCGCCCAAAGGCAGCGTGTAGCCAGCCCCCGCCCGGACAATGGTGAAGCCGTCCAGTTCCACCGTGTTGGCGTCGTTGGCAAACTTGTCGCCGAGGTAGTTGGCGGACACGTTGATGTCAAATCCGCCCACGGTGTAGTCCGCCCCGATGAGTCCCATCACGTTAGGCTGGCGGCGCAGTTCATTGCCTTCCTGCTCCGGGTTGCCTTCTACCTTGGTGAACTCGTGATCTTGAAGCGTGAGGTTGCCATAGACGTTGACATCCGTCACAGGGGTGTAGCTGAGCGACGTCTCGGCCCCGAAGGTGCGGGTGCTCTGGACGCGCACTTCCTCAATGGTGAGCGCCGGGTTGTTGGGGTCGTTGATGAAGTCCACGCTCCGCCGGTCATCTAGGCTCACGTAGAACAGCGCCAGGGTCCCGGCCAGGTTGCCTTGGGCAAACTTGAGGCCCGTCTCTGCTTGAAGCACGATCTCGGGCTCGTAGCTCTGAGGCACGCCGGGGCTGGCAAACTGCACCGAGCGCAGCTCCGGGAAGAAGTACCCCCGCGACCCGTTGGCGTACACGTTGAGCGTCTCGTTCACACGGTAGAGGCCGGCCAGGGCTACGGCAAAGCCGTCGGCGGAGACTTCGCCTTTTTGGAACGTGTTGCTGCCTACGCCGGTCTCGCGGGTGATGATGCCTTTGGCCCGCTCCCAGCGGATGCCCGCGTCAATGCTGAAGGACTCACCGTTGTACTCGTTGCCCGCAAAGAAGGCAATCTTGCTGCTCTCGTGGCGCCGGTTGGCCGTTTGGCTGCCCGAGATGAACCCGCCGGTCGAGAACGCTACGTCGTTACCGTCCTCGTCGGTGAACGAGACGTTGACCATCCGAGGCGCGTTGCGGAAGTCGCCCACGAAGTTGGTGATCCAGTTGTTATCATCTGCCTTCGTGTCCGAGAGGAAGGTCCCAAAGCTGATGTTGTTGTTGCCGATGGTCTTCGTCAGGTACGTCTCGTTGACCAGCTCTTCCATCGGTCGCTCACGGTCCAGGATGCGGTTCTGGAACAGGAGGTCGGCGGGCGCCAGCTGGGTGCCGTCGTCCACATAGGTGAAGACCGCGTTGGCCGGCAGATCGCGGCTGGCCAGGTAGGCGGCTTGCGTCTCGGGCACGTTATTCACCCCGTCGCCATCCAGGAAAAGGTTGAAGAAGTGGTCGTAGCGTGCCGCTTTAGCCTTCGAGGAGAGCCGCCAATCGTCGCCAAAGGCGTGATCGAGGGCCACCATCAGGTAGCCTCCGCGCGTGCTGACTCCGTTGCCAATCGGCGACTCGAACCGGCCGAAGGGCGTGTCAAACGAGAAGTCGGTGGCCTCGCGGGTGAGCGTGGTGAAGACGGTTTCGCCGTCGTTCCCGAGGGGACGCTCTCGCTGTCCGTCGTCGTTGGCCAGCGGATAGGGCAGATAAAACTGGACGTTGTCGTTGATGGCCTGGCCGTAGACCGTCAGAAAGCTGTTGGCGTCGTTGAATAGCGTCCGCACGTTGGCACGGAGTTGATAGCCGCGCGTGGGCATCCCCGTATCCAGCGGTCCCTCGTCGTAGCGGTAGAAGCCCGAAACGGCGTACGAGACGTTCTCGCTCAGCGGACCAGCCGTGAGGAAGTCCGCCTTGATGCGGCCGTCGGCCGTGCCTTCGAGCTGGACCTTGTTCTCGTGCCGGAAGGATCCTGTCACGCTCGTGTAGTTGATGATGCCCGCTACACTGCCGGCCCCGAAGAGTGTCGACGAGCCCCCACGCACGAACTCAAGATTCCGAATACCAATGTCGTTGCGGAAATAGACATCGTGCGCCGACGAGTTCAAGCCAAAGGTGCTGAGCACCGGCAGGCCGTCCACCTGTAGCGGCGTAAATTGGTACTGTCCACCCGACGGCATGCCGCGAACAAACACATTGGAGGCCACTTCGCCCCCGCCCCCTTCAGCCGTAATGCCAGGGATGGTGCGCAAGATATCGGCCTGAGAGCTGCTGCTGAGCTGCTCCAACCCTTCGCCACTGATCATCGACACAGACATCGGCGAGTCTTCCTGCGTGCGGCCCAGGAATGAACCCGTCACCACGAGCTCACCCGCCATCAGGTTGTCCAGGCGCATGGCCACATCCTCGGTGTAGCTCCGGCCCTCCTCAATCTCCAGGGTCCGCTCGACGGTCGCAAACCCGATGTAGGAATACACAAAGGTCTGGGTGCCAGCCGGTGCCTCTAGGGTGTAGGCCCCATCCACGTCGGTGGTGGTACCGGTGAGCGTCCCTTGGATGACGATGTTCACTCCGATGAGAGGTTCGCCATCGTCGCTCGTGACGGTGCCGGTGAGTGTGCCCTGGGCGCTGGCTGCACCCGGCATCAACCCTGCGCCCAACAGGCCTATCAGGACGATGAATTGATGCCATGCGAAGGTGGAAGCAGTACGGGTCTGTTTCATGGGAGAGGCCTCTCGCAGATGTCCAGGATGGTAGGACTCCCATGATAAAAGCGCTTTTTTGCTCTGATTTAATATGAAACTACCAATTAATAACACTATTCTATCATGAACGGCTTGTTACAAGCCAGTTTCGTGCATGACAAACGTCTTTATTCAGCACGACCTCGTTGTTTGCGGCTGTGCCCTGCTCGCCTTCATTAAGGCCCATTGTGAAACCCGAGTTTGAGAAAGTCGCCGAGTCTCCGGAGCGGTCGTTTCTGATCCGCGTGGTTGAGCGTCCAAGCCGTCCAGCGCTGAGTCAAGCGTGGCACTTTCATCCCGAGATCGAAATCTGCTACACGCACAAGAGCCACGGCCGTCGGTTCGTCGGGAATCAGATCTCTGATTACGCGGAGCACGACCTGGTGATGCTGGGATCCAACCTGCCGCACGGGTTCACAACTGATGTGCCATCGAGCCAGGTCGTGCTCCAGATGACCCAGGACTTTCTCGGGCGAGACTTCTTGGACAAACCAGAGCTCCACCCGATCAAACGCCTGTTTCGCCGCTCCACGCGCGGCCTCGTCTTCCAGGGTGCCACCAAAGAACGCGTCCGCAGATTGCTCCCTGAGGTGCTCCACCATGATGGCATTCCTCAGCTACTCCGGCTCTTAGAACTCCTACACGTTCTCGCGGTCTCGGAAGACGTCTCCGAACTATGCGCGAACGAGTACGCCATGGACTTGACCGCGTCTCATGCCGGGCGCATCCAGATCGTCTATGACCACGTCATGGATCACTACCAGGATGAGATCGACATCAAGCACATCGCCAACAAGGTCAGTCTGTCCGAAGCCGCGTTCTACAAATTTATCAAGCGGACAACCAAGAAGACGTATACCCAGATCGTCAATGAGTTCAGGATTTACCACGCTGGACGCATGCTCATGTCTACGTCTAAGTCGATCTCTGAAGTGGGCTACGAGAGCGGCTACAACAACATGTCCTACTTCAACCGCAAGTTTAAGTCGATCATGCAGAAAACGCCCCGCGAGTTTCGGGCGCAGTACATGAGTCGCGGAAGTTAGCGGGGCATCCAGCAGCCTGTGACCTCACTGTGGGGGTGGGGACCGGCTAGCCTGGAACATCTTTTGCCGCTGATCTTTCGGAGCCTTCGCCCAAGGCCAGGGTGCCTCGTTCTGCCTCGACCTGACCGACTGCCATGCCTACTTATGTGTACCGCCGTGAGGACGGCACGACGTTCGAAATCCAGCAGCGCATCACCGAAGATGCCCTCACCGTGGACCCCGAAACAGGCCAGGCGGTCTCGCGGGTCATCACCGGCAGTGCCGGCCTCGTGTTCAAAGGCGAGGGATTCTACCTGACCGACTACGCCCGCAAGAACAGTGACGGCAAGAAGGAAGGAACGTCGGCCACGAAGAGTGAGGACACCACCAAGGCCGACACCAAAAGCACCGACTCTGCCAGCAGCACCTCGGCCTCGTCAGACGCATCATCGGCCAGTTCGTCGTCCTCTACGGACTAGTGCCGTGTCAGGCCATATCTGATAGCCTCTGCGTGGCCTGGAGGCGGCTGCGCAGCGTTGGCCTCGTCGCCCGATGCACAGGCATCGCCCTCCTCGGCCGCCTGGCTCAGCCACCCCCAGACGCACGCATCGATCTATCGACTATTACCTGACACAGCACTAGAGGGGGGTCTGCGCATTCGTTTTGGGCCGCTCACACCCTGGCTCACATGGCCTCGCCACGGCGCCAGCGCTCGACGGCCTGCCGCCACACCCGATCATAGTACGCGCGGCGCTGCAAGACGTGGTGCTCTAGGATGGACGCCTCGTCCATCGGCTGTAGCCGTTCGAAGACGTAGGTGCGGAGGGGGTCCCGGTCAGCGTAGCTGTAGTGCCAGATCTCTCGGTCTGGGCGCTCCTCCACAAACAGCGGCGGCCCCATGAGGATGTACAGTAGGCCCCGATCCGTCTTCCAGCCGGCTTTGTGAGAGGTGAAGCGCAGATTGGCTTCTTCAACCCGGCTGTAGTACTGCTCCACTACGGCGGCCGCCTTCGCACGGTTGCTGAACAGCCGTCCCCAGAAGGCATCGAACCGGGCCTTCTGCTCTCTGGGCGTCTCGGCACTGCGGATACGCTCCAACTCGTCGTCGAAGGCGATGTAGGCCAGCGCTTGTGTCATTTCGTCGAGCGTGGTCACCGCTGGGAACGCGTGGCCTTGCACGATCACCTCGCGAGGCGGAATGGGATACGCCTGCGCCGCGTCCACCTCCATCTCCAGGCGATAGACGCCGGGGTCCAGCGGGGGCAGCACAAACTCGATCCGGATATCGTCCTCGAAGGGCGGCAGCCGCCGCTCCGTCACCTGCAGCGTATCGGCCTGATCGTAGCGGATGCCGTTGTAGATCAGCAGTCCTCCGAGGCCTTGTTGCCAGTAGAGTGGATCGGCGGCAGCGGTGTCAGCGGGCATCTGCAGCAGGCGGAATCGTGCACCCGTGGGGGGCTCGGATCCGTGAGCGGGGGCGTACAGCTCCAGGACCGCGCGCAGTGGATCCACCACCTCTGGCACATGCAGCGAGACCACCGGCTCAAAGGTGCCGGCTCCAGGGCGGTAGCCTTCGAGGCGAACTCCTCCCAGCAAGGGGGTCTCTGCGGGATCGGGGATGTTCACGCGCTGCCTGCGCACAGCCTGCGCCTCGCTTTCCAGGTCGATCAGCACCACCTCGATCTGGTAGGTGGACGGGTCGAGGGTCAGGGTCTGGCGGCGCACCACGGGGTCGAAGCGCTGGGTGGCGGCTTGGGTGGCCACACGTACCGTATCCATCCGCCCGATCTCTCGGAGGCGGGTGCGGCCTCGGCTGTCTAACACCCGGATCATCGTCTCGAACGTGGCGCGGTAGGTGGTGTCCGCCTCACGCACGAAGCGTAACGATCGATGCGGGATGCTCAGGTACAGGGCGGCCCCAGGCTCCCCTTCCAGGCCCGCCGGGACGACCTCCAGGTCGAAGTCCGGAACGCCCGGGGCGTAGGCGGCCGTGCGCCCGGCATCGGCCGAATCCAGGGCACGAGGTCCGGCGCAGCCCATGAGGGTCAGCACCAGAGCGAGCACCCCTCCTCCGAGCCTCGCCACCGTCGCCTTGGAGCTCCCTCTGACCACACGCATGATCCGCCTCGGCTCACGCTCCCGCCATGGACACCCGAGCCGTCTCCACGATCGCCAAGAAGTCGTCTGGATGCAGGCTCGCGCCGCCGATGAGGCCTCCATTCACGTCAGGCTGTTCCAGGAGATCAGAGGCGTTGCCGGGCTTCATGCTGCCTCCGTACAACACATCGATGCCGCCGGCCAGCTCGGGGCCGTAGCGGCCCGTTAGCCACTGCCGAATGAAGGCGTGCATTTCCTGAGCCTGGTCTGGGGTGGCCGTCTTCCCCGTTCCTATCGCCCAGACGGGCTCATAGGCCACCACCAACGCCTCGGGCGACGCCACCTCCACCTCCGTCAGGGCGCCCTGGAGCTGGCGTTGAACCACGGCCTGTGCCTCGCCGGCCTCCCGTTCCGCCAGGGTCTCGCCGATGCAGAGGATGGGGGTGAGCTTATGCGCCAGGGCCCGCTGTACCTTCTGGTTGATCACCGTATCCGTCTCTCCGAAATACTGCCGCCGCTCCGAGTGCCCCACGATCACGTACGTACACCCCACCGAGGTCAGCATCGTGGCGGAGACCTCGCCGGTGTAGGCGCCCTTCTCCTGCTCGTGCACGTTCTGGGCGCCCACCGCCACGCAGCATGTCTTCAGCGAGTTGGTCACCGAGTCGATCAGCGGAAACGGTACGCACACCGCCACCTTGACGGCTTCCCCAGGGTCGTCGATGGTTTCTGCGAGCCGTCGCGCCAGGGCGATGGCCGAGAAACGGTCTGTGTTCATTTTCCAGTTACCCGCAATAAACATGGAGCTGTGTGAGTCTGTGAATCCTAGCATGATTGTCGGAGGCGCATGGATGTGCAAAGGGGCCTCCTGATGCCGGTAAGGTACGAGACAGGTTGTGCGAAACGTGTAAAACGTCGTCTACGGCTCTTCGGCCTCATCGGGTGGGCCAGGGGCCGGGCCTTCCAGCTCGTCACGGATCAGCCCCCAGGTGCCGCTCCCGATGAACTTCTGCACGATGCGCCCCTCGGCGTCGAGTAGATACCGGGTGGGCACGCGCTGGACGCCGAAGGCGCGGGCTGGCGCCCCCTCGAAGCTGAGCGGGTCAAAGATGTGGGCGCCGGGGAACGTTCCTTCGTCAAACAGCGCTTCGTTGAGCAGGGTGTCTGGCTGCATTGAGATCGAAACCACCTGGAGGGGGCGTCCGGCCCAGGCCTGCACCAGGGAGTCGCGGAGTGCGCGCTCGCTGCGGTAGCTGTTGTCCTCGGGCGCATAGAACTCCAGCAGGACCTCCTGGCCTCGCAGGTCTGCCAGGGTCAACGTTGTGCCGGCGCGGGTGGTGGCCGTGAAGGTGGGGGCTATCATGCCCGGCATCAGGTTCTGGAGCTCATAGAGGGCATCCGTAGCCCAGGCATCCCAGCCGGTTTGACCCAGGCTTTGCAACGTCTGGGCGGCCGCGATGGCGGCGGCCGTATCGCTGCTGTCCATGTGGGCGATCACGATCTCAGACTGTAGCGCCGCCCGCTGCACGGGGTCGTCTGTCTGGGCCATGGCCGCCTCAACCAGGGCCAGCGCCGCTGCTTGACCGGCCACACGGGCCTGGGCCTTGCGTGCCGCCCGCACGGCGTCCACCAACCGGGGGTTGTCTGCGTCCAGCGCCTGCTGGTAGGCCACGGCTTGCGCGTCGTCCCAGCCGGCCAGGAGCGTGATGGCCTCTGCACCGCCCAGGGCTCCACCGATCGTGCCTGGGTAGGTCGTGTACAGGTTCCAGTAGATGGAAGCGGTCTGCTGAACCGCGGCCGCCATGGATGAATCAGTCATGGTCTGCGCCTGGATCAGTTCCAGCAGCGACTGATTGTACTGCGCCTGCGTGTTCTGATAGGCCACCCAGGCGGCGTTTTCCGGTGATCGAATGCCCAGCGGCCTGTCCCCGATGGGCACACGGACGCGTAGCCTGGACGAATCGTCCTGGGCCACCACCATGTTGTCTACCTTGAGCACCGTCCCCGTACGGCTGATGACGATGGGGTAGAGTCCTCGCCGGGGAGCCACCAGGTCCATGGCGAACCGGCCCTGGCGATCGGTCACCGCATACCCCAGCGTGTCCGCGTCGGCTGTGGCGGTGGCTCGGTTGAAGACCAGAACTTCGAAGCCGGCGTAGTTCTGCGTGGAGTCGACGTCGGGCCGGACGGTGATGGTGCCCTGAAAATGGCTCTGCACGGAACCCCCCGAGGCGCTCTGACCCAGGGCTGGGGTCCAGGGGGTCAGCGTCAGGGCTACGAGCAGCAAGCAGCCCCACAGGGCACGGCGCATGCGATTCATCAGATGGATCGGGAAGGTCCTACAAAGGGGGTGCCCCCGGGAATCCCCAAGGCCGATGAACGTTCCTGGCCCCTTGGATCAGCGCATCGCGTCCAGCTTCTGCTTCAGCAGGGCGCGCACCTGGTTCGGATCCGGCGACCCCTCGAACCGCCGCATCACCTGGCCGATGAAGAAGCCAATCACGCTCTCCTTCCCACCGAGATACTGCTGCACTTGCTTAGCCTGCTCAGCCAGCACCGCGTCCACAACCGGCTGCAGCGCCCCCGCGTCTGACACCTGGAGCAGGTTGTGCTGCTCGGCCAGCGCCGCAGGAGCCGCGTCGTCGTCCATCATGAGCTCGAAGAGCTGCTGGGCTCCAGACGAGCTGACCGTATCCTCCAGACGAAGGTGCACCAGGGCGGCCAAGCGTTCCGGGACGATCGGGAAGGCCTCGGCCCCCAGCGACCGTTCCTTCTGCATGCGCAGCACATCGGTCATCACCACATTGGAGACCGCCTTGGCCTGGGCCTGTGTGTCTCCCCCCTTGGTGAGTTTGTACAGCGCGGCGAGGGTCTCTTCGAAGTAGTCCACCAGGGTTCGTTCCGCGGTCAGCAGTTCGGCGTCGTAAACCGGCAGCCCGAGATCGTTCACGAGGCGCTCGCGGCGGGCAGCGGGCATCTCGGGGAGGCTAGCGCGGATGGCCTCCAGCCGCTCCTCCGTCACCACGATGGGCACGAGATCCGGATCCGGGAAGTACCGGTAGTCGTGCGCCTCCTCCTTGGATCGCATGGAACGCGTCTCCAACCGGTCTGCGTCCCAGAGACGCGTCTCTTGCACCACCTCCTGGCCAGCCTCCACGAGGGCTATCTGCCGGGTGATCTCGTATTCTAGCGCCCGCTCCACGTTACGGAACGAGTTCATGTTCTTGATCTCGGCCTTGGTGCCGAGGCTCGTCTCCCCGTGCCGACGGATGGACACGTTGGCGTCGCACCGCAGCGAGCCTTCCTCCATGTTGCCATCGCAGATCTGGAGGTAGCGGACCACCTGGCGGATTTTCTGGAGGAATAGGGCGGCCTCGCGTGGCGAGCGCAGATCCGGCTCCGAGACGATCTCGATAAGGGGCACGCCACAGCGGTTGTAATCGAGCAGCGTGTGCGCAGGGTCTTGATCGTGGATGCTCTTCCCGGCATCCTCTTCGATGTGGATGCGCGTCAGGGTGATCTGCTTACGAAAGGGCAGCGGTCCATCTTCCTGGTCCAGCACAATCTCTACGTAGCCTCCGGAGCAGATGGGCGTCTCGTACTGGGAGATCTGGTACCCCTTGGGCAGGTCTGGGTAGAAGTAGTGTTTGCGCGCCAGCACCGAGCGCGGCGCGATCCGGCAGTGGGTGGCCAGGCCCATCCGGAGCGTGTACGCGACGGCGTTTTCGTTGAGGACCGGCAGGGTGCCGGGGTGGCCCAGGCTGATGGGGTCGATGTGCGTGTTGGGCGGGGCCCCGTAGGCCGCAGGATCCGGACTGAAGGCTTTGGCTTCCGTGCGCAGCTGGCAGTGCACCTCCAGGCCGATGACCGCTTCGTAGGTAGGATGCGTCATGTGAGACGGATATCAGGGAGACGGGCTGAGCCTGTGGCTGAGGAAGACCGGACCAGGATCGCGCCGTAGGTACGGACGCGCGGCTTCAGCCCTCCTTACTCCAGCGAAGCGCTAGGCGAGACCAAATTTCTCAAGGACCTCCTGGGCATGGTTGTCCACCTTGGGGCGCTTGAAGACATGCACCACGGTGCCCTCTTCATCGACCAGGAAGGTGGTACGTTTGATGCCCATGTATTTCCGGCCGTACAGGTTGCGCTCGCCCCACACCCCGTAGGCTTCCAGGATGGTGTGGTCCGGGTCGGCGATGAGCGGAAACGGCAGGTCGTATTTATCGGCGAAGCGGGCATGCGAGGCTTCATCGTCGCCGGACACGCCCACGATGGCCACCCCCTTGTCGAGCAGCAACCGGTAGTTATCCCGCAGGTTGCACGCCTGCTTGGTGCAGCCGGGCGTGTCATCTTTGGGGTAGAAGTAGAGAGCCAGGCGGCGCCCTTTGTAGTCGCTCAGGGCAACGGTCTCGTGTTCTTGATCGGTTCCTTCGAACGCGGGTGCAGGAGCTCCCACCTCGGGCATGCTGGACATAGGGGTAGAGATAGCGGGCGATGATACGTGACACGCCGGAAGATAGCGGGACCCACGACTGGTTTCCGAGAATTGGCCGTAAAAGAATGGGAAGGACCCGGTGAGCCGAGCGCCGCGTGCGCCCACACGCAGCCCCCTCTCCTCTCCCACGCTCATCACCACGCCAGGAGCTGTTCCAGGGCTGGGCGCAGCTTACGCTGGGCACTGTACAGCTCACGCTCGAGCGGCTTCGAGAACGGCACCGGCATATCCTCGGCGGCCACGCGCAGGGGCGGCGCATCCAGATCGCCGAACGCCTCGTGCGCGATGGTGGCGGCCAACTCGGCCCCGAACCCGCCGGTGAGGCGCGCTTCGTGGAGGACCAGGACCCGGTTGGTCCGCCGCACCGAGGCCAGCACCGTCTCGCGGTCCCAAGGCAGCAGCGTGCGTAGGTCCACCACCTCGAGCTCAAGGCCATGGTGCTCCTGCTGGTAGGCCGCCTCCTCCAGGGCCCATTGGAGGCCAAGCCCGTAGGTCACGATGGTGGCGTCACGTCCGGGACGGGCCACCTGGGCGCGTCCCAGTTCCACCTGAAAGGGCGCGTCGGTCACGTCACCTCGGAGGGCTCGGTAGAGGTACTTGTGCTCGAAGAAGAGGACGGGGTTGGGATCATCCAGGGCCGCCAGGAGGAGGCCCTTGGCATCCTGGGGCGTGGCCGGCACCACCACCTTGAGCCCAGGCACATGGCAAAACCAGGCCTCGATGGACTGCGAGTGGAACGGCCCTGCGCCCACGTTCCCCCCGTAGGGCGCTCGAATGGTCACGTTGACCGGAGCGCCCCAGCGGTAGTGGGTCGTCGCCAGGTTGTTCACCACCTGGTTGAAGCCGCAGGTGATGAAATCCGCATACTGCATCTCTACGATGGGCTTGAAGCCCTCCAAGGCCAACCCGAGGGCGGCCCCCACCGCGCCACTCTCAATGATGGGTGTGTTGCGCACGCGCTCAGGCCCGTAGCGGTCCATGAATCCCTTCGTCACCTTGAACACGCCTCCGTACCCGGCGATGTCCTGGCCCATCATGAGGACCCGCTCGTCGGACTGCATGGCGTGGTGCAGGGCCTCGGTGATGGCGTCGATGAAGCGCAGCGTCCGGGTAGTGCCGGAGGCCTCCACGAGCGGGGCGTCCGCGGGGTGGTAGACATCCGCGAGCTCGGCACGCAGGGTGCTCTCCACGGGCGGCTGATCCAAGGCGAAGTGGGCGGTCTCCTCGACCGTGGCCTCCAGCTCGGTACGGAGGGCATCCATGGCCTCTTGCGTGAGCGTCTGGCTCCGCAACAGGGCGCGCTCAAACCGCGCCACGGGGTCTTTCTTGGCCCAGGTCTCGATAAGATCGTCCGGCACGTACGCCGTACCCGACGCCTCCTCATGACCCCGTACACGAAAGGTCTTCATCTCCAGCAGCGAGGGTCCGTCGCCCTCTCGTGCTCGCTGGGCCGCCCGCTGGACGGCCTCGATCACGTTGAGGACATGGTTGCCATCTACCACCTCGCCGGGCATCCCATAGCCGGCCGCACTGGCCGCCAGGTCTTCGGCGCCCACGGCCTCGTGGGTGGGCGTGGACAATCCATACCCGTTGTTCTCCACAACGAACACGACGGGGAGGTCCCAGACAGCCGCCAGGTTGAGCGCCTCATGGAAGTCTCCCTCGCGCGAGGCGCCCTCGCCGCAGAAGACGAGCGCCACGTGGTCTTCCTCGCGCAGTTGAGCCGCCAGCCCCAACCCCGTGGCCACGGGCAGCATGGCGGCCATGTGCGAGATCATGCCAATGATCCGTCGCTCAGGAAGCCCAAAGTGAAAGGTGCGATCACGGCCTTTGGTAAAGCCACCCTCCACGCCCATCAGCTGGCAAAAAAGCGGCTTGAGCGGCACGCCTCGGGTGGTCCACACCCCGAGGTTGCGGTGCGTAGGCAGTATGTAATCGGTCTCACGCAAGGCCCAGGCACATCCCACCGCGATGGCCTCTTGCCCGTATCCACTGAACCACTTCGAGATGCGATTCTGACGAATCAGGCGCAGCATCTTTTCTTCGATGACGCGCGGGAGCAGCAAGGCCCGGTAGAGCCCTTCCAGGTCGAGGGCCTCCGCGCTGGAGGACGCGTCCGCCTGCGGTTGGTACAAACTCTGGATCTGATACATAGAGGAGAAAAAGTGAACGCAACAGAGCGCAGGGGCCGCCCTAGGTGGCGGCGCCCGCTACCAGGTCGGGCGAATCCAGGGCAGGGGCCGCCTCGGTCTTGGGCGTGTCATCCTTGAACAGGAACCCAAACAGCAACAAGATGAGGCCGGCGAACAGAGCCGGAATCGTCCAGAAGGTTTGGAACTGATCCGGCGTGAGGGCCTCGGCGGTCTCGCCCAGGAACCCGTTGTACACCATCCCGGCGATGAAGCCCCCGATCAGCATGCCCACCCCGTAGGTGACGAGCACCAGGAGGCCTTGCGCCTGCCCTCGGATGGCCGGGGTCGACTTTTTGTCGACGTAGATCTGACCGGTCACAAAGAAGAAGTCGTAGCAGATACCATGCAAAGCGATGCCCACCAGGATGAGCGGAAACGCGCCCGTGGGCGCCGCCGCGGCAAAGACTCCGTAGCGCAGCACCCACGCTCCCATCCCCACGAGCAGCATCCATTTGACGCCGAGGCGTGCAAAAAAGAGTGGCATGACCAGCATGAAGAGCACCTCGGACATCTGCCCGATGGTCATCCAACCGGCGGGGTTGGCCACGCCGGATTCCGCCACAAACACGGGGGCGTAGGAGTAGTACGCGGCCAGCGGGATGCAGATCAGCAGTGAGCAGAAGATAAAGACCGCAAAGGGACGGCTCCAGAGTTGCTTGAGGGCCCCGACCCCGGCGATCTCACGGAACGTGGCCTGCTGACCGGCGGCCTGCGGCGGCGTGTGCGGCAGGGAGAAGCTGTAGAGGCCCATCAAGACGCCGGCTCCCCCCGCCACGTACAGGGGGATCGGCGTGGCATCGGCGCCGAGCCCGAAGCTTACAAACAAACCCGCCACAATCCACCCGACCGTCCCAAAGACCCGGATCAGGGGGAACTGCTTCTCCTGATCGTCGATGTGGGAGAACGCCAACGAGTTGGTCAAGCCCAGGGTGGGCATGTAGCATAGCTCATGCACCAGGATCAGGGCGATGAACAGCGTGACCGACGTGCCCTCGCCCCCAGCCACCAGCGGGGCCGCCAGAAACGCCAGCCCGCCCAGGATGTGCAGTACGCCCAGCACCTTCTCCGTAGAGAAGTAGCGATCTGCGATCAGACCCAGGAAAAAGGGCGACACGATGGCCGCGATAGGGTTCACCAGATAGGGGAGGTACACATACTCCCCCCAGCCGATGGCCGTCATGTAGTTGCCTACGGTCACATACCAGGCTCCCCAGACGAAAAACTGGAGGAACATCATGAGGCTCAACCGGGCGCTCATCGGATTCATGGGGTTCTCGGATGGCGGTTGGTGGGGGCAGTTTGGGCCGGACTCACCGTAGCAAGTCGGGGCGATGCTCAAAGGTCGAAAAAAGGGGCGTGATTCGCCAGCGGGACCCGTGGGAAGACGGATGGCGATGCCCTGAACGTGTTGTGACGTGTCGTTGCAGTCGATTCCCCGATCCCCTGGGTGAGGAAAGGCCTGAACACGGCTCATCCGGCGGGGTACCCCCTACTCACCGCCTCCCAGCGCTGGCGTGCTTAGGCCCATGTCTGGCTGGTTCACCCGCCGACGACTTCTCGCCCACGCTGCGCGCCTTCTTTGGCACGGTCCTCCGCGAGGCGGTTGACCCGCTCGGCGATGCGGTCTATCCGGAGGTGCCTCGTGGCACCCACACCCACTACGTGCCGACGAACCGCGACCCTATCGCTACGTGCCGGCGAGCCACGACCCTATCGCTACGTGCCGGCGAGCCGCGCGACCCTAACGTACCGCAGGATCGCTTTCCCACCTCGCCGCTTGAACCCAACGAACGCATGCGGCCCAACGATGAAATGGGGCCTGCCCAGGGCGCTGACCTCTTGACCCATCGCGGACGCCCTGCCCACGGGGCCCACGGGGCCCACGGGGCTCTGTAGGCACAGGGGCACCACTGGTTGTTTCAGGTGCACGGCCGGGTATGCTAGACCTCGCGGGCCGTTCGCCAGATGGCTTAATGGAGGGTTTTGATGGGCCCGTCAAAAGAAATTGTCATATTTTTCGCATCAGCACCGTCTATTTTGCCGAGGTGCGGAATGCTCGTTGTAGCTCGGGTACCAGACCAATCACCACCGGGTGCACTGAAGTCGTGTCTGCAAGTCTCCCTACGGTTCGCCATCTACGCCACCGCTATCTGTTAGGCCTCGGTCTGATTGCGGCCTTGGTGATTGCGGGGCAGGTCCTGATTCAGTGGAGCTTGAGCAGCCCGCAACGCTTTGCAGAAGTGATCAACGACGCGGGTCGGCAGCGCATGCTCAGCCAGCGGGTCGGCAAGGCGGCGCTCCTCTACGCCCACCACCCGGACGTGAACACCCGCGCCAAGGCGCACGCGGTCCTCTATGTGGCGTTGGAGGAGTGGGAGCGAGCCCATGAGCAACTACGGGCGGGCGCCGTCGTCACGGCCTTTGCCCCCGGGGACCACGCCGAGTTGGTCGCTGCGTATGACCGCTTGGAGGCCAGCTATCGGCAGACGGTGATGGCGTCCCGGCAGCTCTTAGCCATGCCCGATACAGCCCGTGCGTGGCCGACCCCTCCAGCCCTCGAAACCCTGGGTAGACTTCTCGGTGGCGAATCGGTCTTCCTGCCGCAGATGCATGCCATTGTGGAACGGTATGAGGCCTTGGCCGCCGCCGATGTGAGGCGGCTCCGTCTGCTGGAGAGCCTGCTGTTCGCCACCACACTGGCCGCCCTACTGGGCATCGGACGCGTGGTATTCTTTCCCACGGAGCGTCAGGTGTCCACGGCGATCCGTCGGCTGGAGGAGGCCGAGGCTGAGGCCTCAGCGGCCAACCAGGCCAAGAGTAGCTTTTTGGCCACGATGAGCCATGAGATCCGCACGCCCCTCACCTCCATCCGCGGGGCCCTGGGCCTGCTGACAGGGGGTCTGGTTGATCGGTCCTCTGAGCAAGCTCAGACGCTCCTTGAGGTGGCCAATCGCAACACGTCGCGCGTGATCAATCTCATCAACGACATCCTGGATCACTCCAAGATCGAGGCTGGGCGTGTGACCATCGAGTCCGTGGCCTTTGACCTTCGGGCCACCGTTACGGAGACGCTGGAGTCACTCTCGTTGTATGGGGCGGAGCGGCAGGTGACGCTCCTCTGCCAGCTGGCAGACGACGTGCCGCAGTTTGCCGTGGGGGATCCCACGCGGTACCGCCAGGTCCTCACCAACCTGCTTTCGAATGCCATCAAGTTCAGCCCAGCGTCTGGCAAGGTCGTCACCACGATCGAGATGGCCCGCCTCACCGAGGACCAGATCATGCTCCGCACCACGGTCACGGACTACGGCATCGGTATCCCGGCAGACCGGCTGACGACTATCTTCGACGCCTTCAGCCAAGCCGATGCATCCACAACCCGTGAATACGGGGGCACAGGTCTGGGTTTGGCCATCTCACGGCGCCTGGTGGAACTCATGGGAGGCACACTGAACGTGCAGAGCCAGGAAGGGCAGGGCTCTACCTTCTCTTTCACCGCCCTCTTGGGGCATGAGGCTTCTCGCATCGGCCGCGTCCCAGAGAGCCCAGCGAGAGCGGCCATAGCCCCCCTGGATGCCGCAGGCCATCACCGCACCCCCCGTTAGCCCAGCGGTCGTACGTAGGAAGGATCGCATGCAAAACGCCTCTGCACGCACACCGGCGGCAGAGGCGCTGTTGTAACATGAGAACGGGGTCGTTGTGTATACAGCTACCCGGACTCCTAGTAGATCGCGGCCATTTTCTGGCGTATCTCTTTCCGAGGCTCTCCGGTCTTCTCGTGGATCAGATTGACCATCATCTTGAAGTTACCGCGTGTTCTTTTTAGCTGCTTATCGGTACCCAGGTCTACGTCACTCCACATGACGCGAATACGGTTTCTGATTCTTCTCCAGCTCTGATTCATCCGCTTCGTGGCCATTCGCCTTGTGCGCTCAGTTCATATATACGTACACTATGTATGACGCTATATCATTATTTTTGTTCCGTATTCATAGCCTGCAATACTTGGTACCAGAACGCCTCTGTTCTCAAGGCCTGTCAGGGATGCATAACGCTGGGTACTGGCCCCTCATCTGCGAGTCACCCGCACGCCAGGTGTCCGGCTATTCCTCTTGATCGAGGCGATAGGTCTGGCGGACGAGATCATAGGCCAGCGCCCGAGCCAGGCGGTGCGCTTCACGCTCGGTCAGCTGGTGGCGCGCCACGAGGCGGGCCAGAAACGTGGCGTCCACGCGGCGCGCGAGGTCATGGCGCGCGGGGATGGAGCAGAACGCACGGGTGTCGTCATTGAATCCGGCGGTGTTGTACAGGCCCGCCGTCTCGCTGGTCTGCTGCCGAAACCGCAGCATGCCTTCGATGCTATCGTGGAACCACCAGGGCGGCCCCAGGCGCAGCGCGGGGTAGTGTCCCGCCAACGGGGCTAGCTCGCGGCTGTAGGCCGCCTCATCCAACGTAAAAAGGACAAGCGTCAGGTTGGGGTGATTGCCGTAGGCGTTCAGCAGCGCATGCAAGTTCCGGGTGTACTCGGTGGCCACGGGGATGTCCGCCCCCATGTCAGGCCCGAAGCGCTCGGCCACCGGGCCGTTGTGGTCGCGGTAGCTCCCGGGGTGCAGCTGCATGACCAAGCCGTCCTCTGTGCTCATCGCAGCCATCTCCATGAGCAGATGTGCTTCGAAGGCCGCCTGATCGGCCACCGTAGCCGTGCCGCCCAAGGCGCGCTGGTAGAGCACCTCGGCGTCCGCATCGGCCAGGCGATGCGTGTAGGGGTCCACCACGGCGTGATCGGTGGCAAAGGCACCCAACGCCTTGAACGCTTGCCGCCGATCCCAGAGCGCCTCGCGGAAGGCGGCGTAGGAGCCGAGCTGGGCTTCCTGCCGAGCCTCCAGTGCATGGAGGTGCTGCCCCCACTCAGGCTGGGCGATCCGGAACAGGGCATCGGGGCGGAAGCAAGGCCGGACGCGGCCGCCCCAGCCTTCGTCCCGCAAGGCCTGATGATGCCGGAGGTCGTCGGTGGCGGCATCAGTGGTGGTCAGGACCTCCAGGCCGAACCGCTCATAGAGCGCTCGCGGCCGAAACGCCGGCTCGGTCAGGCGCTCGGCCAGGTGGTTGTACACCAGGTCAGCGCTGTCGGCGTCGAGGGCCACCGGGACCTCAAAGACCTTGGCAAGCTGGTAATCCAGCCAGGCACGGGTGGGCGTTCCTGCAAACAGGTAGTAGTGCGCCGCAAAACGCCGCCATATGACGCGAGGATCGGTCTCGACCGGCGTTCCATCCCGTGTGGGGACGCCCAAGGACTCCATGGACACGCCCTGCGCATAGAGCATGCGAAAGATGTAGTGGTCCGGCTTGATGAAGAGCGTGGCCGGGTCTGGAAAGGGCGCGTTCTCGGCCAAGAGCTCGGGGGCCACGTGGCCATGGGGCGCTACCAAGGGCAGGGCCCGCGTGGCGGCGTACAGCTCGCGCGCAACAGACCGGATCGCAGGGTCAGGATCGAAGAAGCGATCCTCATGAAGATAGAGAGGTACCATGGGCCTAAGATACAACGAGGATGCATGATGACCGAGCCAGGATGCACCTCATGAAGACAGAGAGGTCCAGCACACGGGCCCTTTCCGGCAGGCCAGCCGACCACCCCTCTAGTTCGTGCTCGCTCACCCGATCGCAGCGACGAGCCCCCAGGCCAAAAGCAGGATGCCACCCACGAGCCCCCAGGCCACGGCAAAGCCCGTCAGGTCCACACGGTATCCGGTGAAGGAGAACCCGTGACGCAGCCGCAGGAGATTGACCAGGAGGAGCTGCTCCCCAGCGCGGGCCGCCGGCGCATCGTCCAGCAGTACAGGGGGACGGTCCTCGGCCCGGGCCACCGTTGCGCCGATGGCGGACTCCGCCGTTGCCGCCGCCTCGACCTCGTGGATGGTCTCGATGCCCGCGTCCCGGAGCCGGTCCTCGTGGCCCACGGGGGTGTTGAGGAGTGAGTAAAAGGTGTTGAGCAGCGCCTTGGGCTCCGGCCGCGTGGCCAGGCTCACGCCGATCATCGCCAGAAAACCCACCGGCAGGTAGAGGGCGATCTGGGCGGGAAAGCTCCAGCCCAGTTCGTTGGTGACGGCCGCGCACAGGGCGGTCACCAGCAGCGAGGCCCACGCGCCGTAGCGGTTGGCGCGCCGCCACCAGAGCGCCATCCAGAAGGCGATGCCCAGGAAGGCCATCAGACGCCAGATCCATTCCAGCCCGGTCAGTACGCTCTCCAGGTAGAGGGCGATCACCACGCCCGCCAGCACCACGATGAGCGAGGCGATGCGCCCCACCTTGAGGTAATGCGCTTCCGAGGCCTCGGGCTTCAGGTAGCGGCTGTAGAAGTTGCGGGTGAAGAGCGCTGAGCCGCCCGTCATGAAACTGCTGGCGCTCGCCACCACCGCAGCCACCACCGCCGCTACCAGCAAGCCCACCATGCCGGAGGGCAAGAGGTCGCGAGCGGCCAGCCCGAACGCCATTTCGCGCGTGGCCCGGTCCGCCTCGGCCAGTTGGGGATACAGGGCGGCGATGAAGACGCCGGAGAACGCCCACCCCAGCGTGGCAAACCGCTTCACGAAGTTGCCGTAGGTCCACCCTGTACGGCACGCGATTTCGTCCTTGCCCGCTCCGTTGATGGCCATATGGTGCGGCTGTACCGTCACGCCCACCAGCGCATTGATCACTGCCATGGCCACGTAGAAGCCGGTGATCTCGGTGTTGGCAAACAGGCCAAACCAGTTGACGCCCTCAGGCAGGGCCGCCTTCGCGCCCGCCACCCCGCCTACGTCGCCCAGCGCGAACGGGATCAGCAGAAAGGACAGGAGGAGGATGAAGAACCCCTGGACCCCCTGGGTGGTCACCGCCGCCACCAGACCGCCAAACAGGCTGTAGGCCAAGAAGAAGACCATCATCGCCAGCACGGACACCTCCACCCCGATGGCCCCGTCGGTGATGGCCTCGATGGTGACGCCCGCGCCTTTGAGCATGACGCCGGTGGTGACCGCAAAGTAGATAAGCCCTACCCCAGCGTAGGCCGCCCCCATCGTGGGCCCGTACCGCTGCTCGAAGAAGTCGCCGATGGTCACGTAACGCAATCGGCGATACACGGGCGAGAGCAGCCAGAAGAACGGCGTGGAGAAGAGATACATCCACTGCACCCAGATGCCCGCGAGCCCCACGCCTGCGGCGGTCCCGCTCACCGCCACCACCTGGCTGGTGCGCGTCCCGGTCCCAAACGCCTGGGCAATCATGAAGAGCTTACCGAAGCTCCGCCCCCCCAAGAAATAATCCCCGGTGGTGGCCACGCGCCGGCTCACCCACAGCCCAAGCGTGGTGATGCCGATCATATACAGGGCCACTACGGCCCAGTCAAGGTAGCTCAGTCCTAGCATGGAAGCAGCGCAGGGCTAACGTGGGGCCCAATCGGTGACGTGCTTGAGGTCAGGGATGAGGAGACCGTCCGGCCCCGCCGCCGGGCGGTGAGCCGGGTGCACCCGGTCCAGGCTCCGCCAGTGCTCGCGCAGCATGAACGCCACCCGCTTGGGGGTCCGGCTACGGGTGAAGGCCCCCTTTAGGTTGTGTACCACACGGCGGTGGTTCTGCGGGGTATGAAAATCGGCGAAGTTCCAGAGGTGGGCGCCCATGCAGAACGGCTTGCTCTCAAGGACCCGGTTGTAGCACCGGACGAACGCGTCCTGAAACTCTTCGGAGAACATCTGCGCCGTGGTACTGTGGGCTCCAGCCAGGGTGTCGACGCCAAACTCGGTCATGAGGATCGGCTTCTCGTGGGCCGCATAGAGCGCGTCCAGCTCCTCGCTCAACCGCTGCTCAGCTCGGGCCAGGTCGGTCGGCTCTGAGTACCAGCCGTAGTACCGGTTGATACCGATGAGATCACACGCCTGGAGCGCATCGTCGGCGATGCCGTGGCCGGGGAACGTGATCGCCATGGTGGGCCGGGTGGCATCTAGGGCCCGGGTATGGTCACACACCTCGGCGAAGTACCGGCGGCTGGCCTCGTTCTGGTAGTGCGGCTCCGCCCACAGGTTGGCCTCGTTGACCACAGACCAGGCGATCACCGACGGGTGATTTTGATCGCGCCAGACGAGGTCCGTCAAGAATCGTTTGTGGGTCTCCAGGAGCGGCGCCAGGTCCTCAAACGTGTCCGAGTAGAAGCCGAGACTGACCGCTGGCACCTCCCCGATCACCAGAAACCCGAGCTCATCGGCCAGTCGCATCATCTCCTGATCGTACGGGTAATGGCTGGTGCGGAACGAGTTGGCCCCGACCCACCGCATCAGCTCGAAATCGCGCAGGTAGGCGGCCCGGAATTGGCCCCGACCCACCACGGGAAAGTCCTCATGCTTCCCAAACCCGGTCAGGTACAGCGGCTCGTCGTTGAGCAGGAGCTGCCCGGCCTCCACGCGCACCTCGCGCACCCCAAACCGTTCGTCGTACTGGTCCACCTCCCTCCCATCGCCGTCCAGCACCTGAACGCGTGCGGTGTAGAGATGCGGGGTGGCGGGGCACCAAGCGTGAACGTCGTCCAGCGTGAGCGCCGCCTGGGCCTTCGTGGCCTCCACCGCCGCTGTGGTCTGCCCCACCCTCTGCCCATGGGGGTCGAGGAGTGTCACCTGTATGTGGGACGCTTCGCCCGTCAGGTGGGCGTGTACGGACACGCGCCCGTCCAGCCTGGCCTCGATCTGCAGGCGCTGAAGGCGGACCTCGGGGAGCACCTGCAGGTAGACGGGCCGCGTGAGGCCACCGTAGGGGAAGAAGTCGAACCGAGCGGGAGGATAGTGGTGACGCCGGTCGTAGGCGGGTTGATCGTAGGGCGCCGAGGTCGGGTCCACGCCTTGAGGGAGGGTGTGGAGGGTAAGGGTACTGTCCACCCACAGCGACAGCCTGTTCTCGGCCCCTGGCTGCCAGGCCTCGGTCAGATCCAGGGCGAAGGGCAGAAACCCGCCCTCGTGCGTGCCCACAGGCTGGCCGTTGCACCAGGCCGCGCAGCGATGATCGGCCGCCGATACGTACAGCACCACGCGCAGCCCGTCCGTGAGCCGCGCCGGCAGCGTGAGGGTGGTCTCGTACCAGGCGGCCCCCACGTAGTTCTTCAGCCCCCGTTCCGCGAGCTGGTCGTTCCACGCTCCTGGCACCGCAATCCGCATCGTGCCCGCCTCCGTGGGCAACGGCCGCTGGGCCCAGCCATCGGCTTGCCCGCGCCCCTCAGGATCCGGCCGAAATTGCCAGAACCCGCCCAGGTCCGTCAGGGTGCGATGCGGATTGTGCTGAGGATAGAGCATGGAGACCGTGTGTTTGGCGAGACGATGGAGGCCGATAGCAGCGCTAGGGGGAGCCTAGCCGTGAGCCGTGGTGCATAGGGCGTGTGGAGACGTTCCATGGAACGTCCTTACGGTAGCAGGGCCGTGGCTACAGGGCGGTGGCAGCAGGCTACCACTCGTTTTCATAGCCGGGGCGGTTGAGGATTTTATACCAGTCGCGGTTGTTCTCTTTGAAGGCCCCCAGGCACCAGGTGAACATAAACCGGACAGCGGGCGGCGCCATGGTGTCGTGGTAGCTGGGGGTGACGTTGATGGCTTGTTCGTCGAAGAGGTGGACGTAGGTGTTGACGTCTTCGCCCGGGCGGGCACAGTTCTGGAGGACGTAGCCGGTGTCACCGGGGATGGTGCTTTCGCAGCGGAAGTGGTAGATCTCTTCCTTGGCATCCTCGCCAAGGCCGTGGGGCCCATCGGGCCCGTGGAAGTGTGGCGGGTACGAGCCCACGCCGCCCGGCTGGTCCATGAACGTGTCGCCGAAGAGGAGGCGGCACGCCTGCACGTTTTGATCGACGAGCTTGTAGACGGTCCGCTTGGTCATGGGCCGCTTCGTGCCCACATCGGCCGCGAGCTCAGTGCCCTCGATGTCGGCATGGCGGACCAGTTGGATGGGGTACTTGGTGTGGCAGGCGATGGCCTTGAACTCACTGAGATCAGCGGCCGACTCGGTTTCGACGGTGACCTGCTCATCGAGTCCCACATAGAGGACATCGCCAGTGCCCAGCACATAGGTGCCGCCGGCAACGTGGAGCGTGGCGGTGCCGCGGTTGACGTAGAACAGGGCCTCCTCGGTGGCTCCCACGTGAACCTCCAGGGGGGCGTAGCCGTGGTAGGCGGTGTCGAGGAGGAGGCGAGCCAGGCGAAGAAACTGAAACGACGAGTTGTCGCCGGTGATGATCTGTTCACGGGCGTTCATCGCGGGGGTGGTATCGAAGATCTCGACGGTGCGGATGGCCTCCTGGCCGGGTACGACGGCACGGCCGTCACTGCGGCGCTCGGCCGGGGTGGTGGAGGTGGCGTGGACGAGGGGACCTACGAGATGAGGCGTTACCATGGGTGCAGGTGTTCAGGTGAAGGGGTGAAGTGAGGGGTGCGAGGCTACCGGGCCATCCAGCCGCCATCGACCACCAAGACGTGGCCGTTGACGTAGTCGCTGGCGGAGGAGGCCAGGAAGACGATGGCCCCGCCGAGGTCGGACGGGTCGCCCCAGCGGCCGGCGGGGATGCGCGATCGGATGGCCGGCTCGCGGTCCGGGTTGTCCTGGAGGGCCTGGGTGTTGTCGGTCCGGAAGTAGCCGGGGGCGATGGCGTTGATCTGGATGCCGTACGACGCCCACTCGTTGGCGAGCGCCTTGGTGAGGCCGGCCACCCCGTGCTTGCTGGCCGCGTAGGCGGGGACCGTGATGCCGCCCTGAAAGCTCAGCAGCGAGGCGACGTTGACGATCTTCCCGGCGTTCCGTTCGATCATCGGCCCGGCAAAGAGCTGGCACAGCAAGAACATGGCGTTCAGGTTGGTCTCCACCACGGCGTCCCAGTCCTCCATCGGGTACTCGGCGGCCGGGTGCCGGCGGATGGTGCCGGCGTTGTTGACCAGGATGTCCACCTGCCCCACGGTCTCGAACACGTCCTTCGCGCACTGGCGGACGGCGCCGCGGTCAGACAGGTCGGCGGCGAAGCTCCAGGCCTGGCGGCCGGTGGCACGGATGGCGGCGGCGGTTTCGTCGGTGCCGCCGGGGCGGCTGCTGAGGCAGGCCACATCGGCACCAGCCTGGGCGAGGGCCAGCGCCATGGCCCGGCCAAGGCCGCGGCTGGCGCCGGTCACCACGGCGGTATTTCCTTGTAGATCAAAAGCAGTCATAACGGGGGCCAAGACGACGGGACGGGCATGGGCTCAGTCGTCGTGGTTGTACATGGGGGGGTTGGTGAGGGTGAACTTGACGCCGGTGAGGCGGTCGATATTGTCGTGGCGGCGGCGCTGGTGGGGCGGCACGTCGCCGGTGTCGGTCATCCACGTCTCCAGCGTGGCCATGAGGGCCTGGACGGTGTCCCGGTAGGCGGGGTCAGGTGCTAGGTTGCGCAGCTCGTGCGGGTCGTTTTCCAGGTCGTAGAGCTCTACGCGGGGGCGGGGCGTCTCGAACAGACGGGCCTGGGCCGGGGTGAGCGTGCCAGCATCGCGGGCGGCGCGGAGGGCCTGCCAGGTGGGGCTGCCGGTGATGTCGGCGGCGGTGCCGTGGGGCAGCTCCACGTAGTTGTTCCAAATCAGCTTAAACGCGTCGGTCCGCACGCTGCGCAGGTGCTCGTCGGCGTTGTGCCAGTTGCGCTCGCTGAAGACGTACGTGTGCCCGGGCAGCGAGACATCGGCCAGGCGGGACATGAGGTCTTCGCCCAGCATCTCGGGGGGCACCGGCACGCCGGCCCAGGTGAGGAACGTGGGCGCCAGGTCCAGCACGCTGACCAGCCCGTCGTAGCGCACGCCGTCGGCCACGCCGGGTCCGTCCACGAGGAGCGGCGTCTTGATGCCGGCATCGTAGAGGGTGCCCTTGGCGCGGGGCATCGGCGACCCATTGTCGCTCAGAAACAGCACATACGTGTCCTCACGGAGGCCTCGGCGCTCCAGCTCGGCCAGGTAGCTGCCGGCCACGGTGTCCAGGCGGGCGATCTCGTCGTAGTACTGCACGTAGTCGGCCCGCGTCTCGGGCGTGTCCCGTACGGTGGGCGGCAGGCGGACGTCGCTGGGGGCGTGGCGGTTGAGCGCATCGCCGTAGGCCCGATGGGGATCTGAGAAGCCCACCCACATGAAGAAGGGTTGGTCATCGGCCGCATCGAGGAAGGTGGAGAAGTCCGCCAGGTCAGGGCTGTACCAGTCGAACTGCGCCTCGGCGTCTGGGCCGTAGTGGGTCTTGAGGAGATGGCCGGTGAAGTAGCCGGCCTCGCGCAGGAACGACGGGACGATGCGGTGCTCAGGGGCCAGCGGCACATGCAGGTCCTCGGCCTGGACCGTGTGCGCGTACTGCCCCGTCAGCATGCTCACGCGCGACGGACTGCACTGCGGCGTGGTCAGAAAAGCCCGGTCTGCCGTCCATCCCCCCTCGGCCAGGGCGTCGAGGTGCGGCGTGCGAATCGTGGGATGGCCGTACGCGCCGAAGTCGTCCCAGCCGGCATCGTCGGCCACGAGGACGAGAATGTTGGGCGCATTGGCCGGAGCCTGGGGAGCGTCTGGCGAGGCGAGGAAGGCCGTGGTCAGCAGCGCGAGGAGGGCGGCGCTCGTCAACACAAACAGTCGAGGCATGGTCATCGGACGCGGTTCATGGAGACGAAGGGGGAGGCGCCGTCCAGGTCAGTCGGAAGGGCGCGGCTCGGTGGATCTGACCATCGCGCAGGACCGCCTGCAGGTCGAGGCGGTACGTGCCAGAGGCATCGGCGAAGGAGAGGGTGGGCACGGCGGGGTCGTGGGCGTCGAAACGGAACGGGGCGCCGCTGAAGGCGAAGGCGTTCATGCCGCCTGGAGCGGAGACCACCACATGGTCCGAGGCCTCGGACGCCGTGCCGCGCAGGTAGTGTAAGCGCCCTTGCCGACCTGAGAAGGTGACCGTCCGCGTGGCGGGGCGCACCGTGTGACCGGCCAGGAAGTCGCGGTTCATGTACCAGCGTACGTGCAGCGAATCCTCGGTGGGCGCGTCAGCGCCGTAGGCCACCACCGTGGCGGCGGGAGTGAAGGCATAGACGGTCCACAGGGGGCCGCGCCGGTCCACGAAGACGGTCAGCGAGTCCTGTCCGGCGGGGTGCGGCGCCTGCGCGTGGAGGGTCTCCCACTGCCCGGCGTGCTGGGCTACGTCGGTCTCGGCGGAGCAGGTGGCGCCCAGGCACGCGGTGGAGTGGCGGCCGTCGAACCCGCCCCGGCCCGGCAGGATGATGGGCGGCTCATCGTGCCAGGCCCAGCTTTGGAGCCCGCGTAGCGCGAAGCCTTCAGCGGGGATGCGCCGGTAGAGACGCCCGTCGGGGCGCAGGCCAGAACGCGCCCGAAAGACCAAGCCGGCCTGGTACGCGGCGCGGCTGACGAGGGCGTAATGCACGTTGGGCATGACGTACTCGGCCGCGCGGTGCGCCTGCCACGGGGGCACGGCATCGGACGCGGCCACGGAGGTGGCTTCCTTGAGCGCAAAGAACAACGGCGCTACGATGTGCGGGCGCTGGTCCGGCGCGTAGGCGGGCGGCGCATCGGTGTTCAGGCGATGCAGGAGCTGCTCGGCCAAGCTTGCGAAGTACGGATCCCAGCTGGACATGCGCTCGAAGAACGGCAGCGCATCGCGCAGGTGGGTGGCCGAGGCCGTCCCCACGCGCACGGATGCGCCCACTACCAGCGGCCACTGGCTGCGCGTGGTGTAGCCGGCCAGCCACCGGGCCGCGGCACGGAGCCGAGCGTCCAGGTCTGTGTTGCCAGACCAGAGGCGGTACGCGTACAGGTAGGCCAAACTGGTGTAGGTGTAGTTGGCATCGGGGCCGCCGTCTGCGTACTGCTCCGTGTGCTCGCCGATCTGTCCGTTGGGCAGGATGATGGCCTCGAAGATGGCAGGGCCGTGCTCGTGGGCGAGGGCCACCCAGGCGGGCTCCTCGAAGTAGTGCCCCGCCAGCATCAGCACCGCAGCCCAGGAGATGCCCCGGTTGTTGTCCTGCAGCTGCGGACGCTCGAACAGCCAGCGGCCGGCGCGGTACAACGCCTCCTCGATAGCCTCGGTCTCGGCCGGCGGGAGGTCGCGCTTGATCCACAGGTAGCCGAAGAGCAGCGGCTCCAGAGACCACGCGTGCTCGTGCTGCTGCGAGTCGTAGCCGAACGGGTTGAGGTCCGTCTCCCACAGGAAGCGGCCATCGGCCCCGATGTGGTCCACCACGGCCCGGTACACCTGGCGCAACGTGTCCAGCGTGGCGGCCGCGCGGTACTGCAGCGACGCCGGCAGGTGGTAGGCCAGCGCCAGGCTGCCGATCGCGTTCAGCTTCTGGCGCCGCAGGTACGTGTCCGCCCCGTACGTCGTCTGCAGCCAGGGCAGATCGACCACACAACACGGCATCACATGGGCCGTGAAGTGGGCCAGATAGGCCGGCGTGCGCACGCCCTCGGGGACGGGCTCCGTGAAGAAGGCCTCCACCCAGGCGCGGCCCCGTGGCTCCAGCGGCTGCGCCTGCACCGACGCCGAGCACGCGATCGCCCACACGATGACTATGACGAGACGTCGCATCAAGGCGCCTCTTGGACCGAGAGGTGGAGGCGGGTCTGAGCCGGGAGCGGCACCTGGACACGCTGGCCGCGCGCCCTGACCTCCACCGCGGCGGTGTGGCGCACGGTGCCGGCGTCGTCGGTGAGCGTGAGGGTGTAGCGGCCCGGCTCCAGCGCCCAGAGGCGGGCCGTGACGGAGGACGCGGCCTCGTCGAACAGGAAGAGCTGCACCCCCAGGCGGCGCGGCGCGGTGTCATCGACCAACACCGTCAACGCCTCCGGGGTGGCCTCCCAGGTGACGGCCGCGTAGGGCGAGGCGTCTTCGTCGATGACATCGCCGGTGATCATGGCCTTGAGGTCGGGGACGGAGCGGCGGCGATCGCGGGTGACGAAGGCGCGGTCCGTGACGAAGGCTTCGGAGGTGACGAGGGGCGTGTTGTAGCGGACGGACTCCAGGATGGGCTGGGTGATGGCGGCCAGGTGCCCTTCATCGCCCGTGAGGCGGTAGCGTAGGTAGGGCGAGCCGTAGCGCAGCAGCAGGTCGTCGTGCTGATGGTTGCCGGTGAGCAGGCGCCACTGACCGGCCACGCGCCAGAGGCCAGCCTTGCGCTGGAAGAGGCCGCTGGCCCAGGCGGCCGAGCCGGGCGTGGGGGAGCCGTCTACGGTGGGATGGGTGCGCACGAGGTCGATGTGCGCCTGGAGGGGCTCCAGCAGGGCCTCGTCGCCGGTGAGATGGTAGGTAAAGAGGAACTGATCGAGCATCTTGGTGCCATCGGCCCCCGGCCAGTCGAAATAAGGCCAGAACATGTTCGCCTGGTACCACGTGGGTTCGTCGCCGTTGAGGGCGCCGTCGGCGGCACGCACGGAGGCGGGGATGAGGCCACGCGGCTTGCCTTTGTCGGTGCGGAGGGCGGCGTCGGTCCACCCGCGGGCCCACTCGTGGAGGCCGGTGGTGGCGGCGGGGTCGCCGGTGATCCAGGCGTAGTAGCGGACGGCCTTGGCGGCGCGCGTGTTCATCTCCACGTCGCGGTTGCGCGGCGGGCGCTCGTCCACCTCGTAGCTCCCGAACCAGGCGGAGCGGAAGTAGCGGTGGCCATGGTCCGTGCGCACCGTCCATCGCTCCAGAAAATGCTCGGCAGAGAAGGCGAGGCGCTCGGCGTAGAGGGGATCGTCGCTGACGAAGGCGAGCACGGGCACCGTGTCCGAGATGGGTTCGGCGGCGTGCTCCACGTCGATGGGCGCCTTGAAGTAGCCGTCCACGAGCTTGGGGCTCTCCCACACGGCCTCGGCGAGGCGCTGCCAGCCTTGGAGGGTCAGCGTGTCGCCCAGCATGAGGAGCGGGGTCCACCAGCGCAGCAGCTCCACATCGTCTCCGATCTTGCCGCCGAGCTCGCCGTTGGGCGCCTGGCGCTCGGTGACCCACCAGTGGGCGATGGCGCGGAGACGGCACAGCGTCTCGCGCTGCCCCGTGGCCCACGCCGGGGCGGCGGCCACGGGCAGGAGACGGTCGCAGGCGTCGGGCAGGTCCACGGGGCGGCCCAGGTACATGGCCAGCATGTCGTCTGTGGGATGGCGGGCGGCCAGCGTGGCGAGGTCGCGCCGGGCGCCCTGCAGCTCGCCGCGGCCGCCGCGCTCCTCGTGAAGCCAGTAGAGCATGCGGCCCCGCTGCCACAGGGCCCGCTCGTACAGCGGGTCGGCGGGGGCGGCGCCAGCCAGCACGCCGTCCAGCCACATGACCACCTGGTGATAGCGGTCGAAGATGGACAGGCCCGTGGAGTCCGTGGCCCACTCCCAGCCACGCATCGCCTCCATCCAGTGCTCGGCCTGGGCCAGCGTCTGGACCTGCGTGTGCCAGTAGGCGGCAAACGGCGCAGCGGGATCCGCACGGTGGGCGGCCTCCAGCTCCCGCACGAGCGGCTCCAGCGAAGCACCCACCGGGTAGCGCCCGGCCTCGGCCACGCGGGCCAGCAGCGCTTCCTGCGCCGGGGTGGCGGGCTGCGGCTCGGGCACCAGCAGCAGGCCCATCAGGCTGACTGGCTCCTGCGCGTTGGCCCAGCGCAGCGTCAGGCCCTCGGCCCCGGCGGTGGCCGCCACCTGGGCCTGGCGATGCATGCGCTGCGGCGCCTCGCGCGGCTCGGCCGGCGGGGCGAAGTCCTGGAGTGCCAGCGGCACGGACGTACCGTTCACCTGGAGCACGACCGTGCTGCTGTCCTGCAGGCCGGCCTCCATCCAGAAGACCACCTGCCACGCGCCGGCGGGTACGTCGGCGCGGAAGGTGAGGGCGGCGCCGCGGACGCCATCGGCCGTGAAGGCATCGCGAGACCGGGGGAGGTCGCGCGTGTAGGCGTCGGTGGGCGCCTCGGTCCAGCCGTAGCCCTGCGGCGCAGCGTAGGCGGTGAGAGGCGTCAGCGGCAGGCTGTTGGCGGCCAGCGCATCCGCTGGGCCGACGTCGAAGCGCAGGGCCTCCCGGTCCAGCGCCTGCCCCTGGCTCTCCGTCGGGACAGCCAGCACGAGGCAACAAAGGAGGGTAGCGAGTGAGCAGCGGGGCATCATGCGGCGGGGCGGTTCATCGGAGCGACGAGGTGGAAGGCGGCTTCGTCCACGTAGAGGTAGGCCGAGGCCTGGCGACGCAGGATCGACGCCGGACACGCGGTCGAGATCGGCTGCACGAGCGTGTCGTGCACCGCCTGGGCCTTCTGGGCGCCGGGGACAACTACGGACAGACGAGCCCCTCGCAAGAGCGCGGGGATCGTCAGCGTCAGGGCCTGCGTGGGCACGTCGGCGAGCGACGGGAAGCAGCCGTCGTGTACCTGCTGCTGGCGGCAGGCTAGGTCGAGCGTGACCACCTTGACCGAGGCCGGATCTTCAAAATCAGCCACGGGCGGGTCGTTGAAGGCCAGGTGCCCGTTCTCGCCAATCCCCAGGCAGACCACATCGAGTGGGGCTGCGTTCAGAAGGGCCGCGTAGCGAGTACACTCCGCCTCTGGGTCCCCGGCGGTGAGACGAAGTGCGTGGAGCGTCTTCAAGGGCACCAGCCTGATCACATGCCGCTGCAGGTAGGCGGCGAACGTGGCTTCGTGGCCATTGGGCAGCCCCAGGTATTCGTCCATCTGGAACGCCACGACGCGGTCCCACGCTAGGTCGTGCTCCACCAGGGCCGCCAGGAAGTCGTCCTGCGACGGCGCAGCAGCGAACACCACACGCGCTTCGTCCTGCACGCGCAAGCAAGCACGCAGGTGCCGGGCCACGTCCTCGGCGGCAGCACGGCCCATCGCGACGCGGTCCGGGAAGACCTGCGCCGTCAGGGCGTCGAAACGGTGGGTGGGGATCGAGGCAGGCATGGCGGGTCAGCGCACGACGGTCAGCGTCTGGGTGGTGGACCGAGCAGGGGTGCGCAGCCGAAGGAGGTACAGCCCGGCCGGCAGCGTAGCGACCTCCAGGCGATAGATGTGGCGGCCCGGAGCCAGCGTGCGCGTGGCCGTGTAGAGCCGCCGTCCGGTGAGGTCGTAGAGGTTGATCTGGATGGGACCGGCTCGCTCCATCGTGAACGCGAGCGAAGTGGGTCCAGTGGATGGGTTGGGATAGAGGCTGAGGCGCGGCGGCTGTGGCGGCGGGATGGTGCTGCGCGCGGCCGTCGGGCGCGTCGTGGACAGGCCGAGGGCGTACGGCACCGTCGAGGCCCAGTGGGTGGCCGGCTGCCCGTTGGTGCCCAGGGGGAGCGGGTCCATGGCCAGCGTCAGGCGCGCCTCGCTGAGGGGTGCGGCCGTGGCGAGGTCCAGCGTGTAGCCGTCGGAGCGGAGGGTGGCGGCAATGACGGGGACCGGCGCGGCGTCCACGAAGACCTGCACAGCGGCCGCCGAGACGGTGGCAACGTCGAGGGGCGCCGAGAAGTGGAGCGTCAGCCGGTCGGCCTCGGCGCGGTGGCGGGTGATGCGCGGGCGTTCGTCGAACCCGTCGCCGCCGGGCGGCTCTTGGTACCGGAACGGCGGGCCCTCCACCCACGTCGTGTCCTCGAAGCTCCCGATGTCCGGCGCAGCGCCGCTGAAGGACTGTGTCCAGCCGAAGGCGGGCAGGCTCAGCACGGTCCCGGCATCGCGGCACGGGCTCTGCGGGGTGAGGCGGAGGTCACCCTCCAGGGGATCGGTGAAGAGGTCATCGGTGGTCACGCTGTGGAGGCTCGCGCCGTTGTTGCGGAGGACGGAGGCCGGTTGCAGGTTGGCGCAGTCGTGGTCGAAGGTGTAGGATGGCTCCCAGTGGTCCAGCCCCCAGCCGCCGCCGTCAAAGAAGGCATAGGCGTTGTTGACGTGATAGATGTTCGAGAACGGCCGCCTCAGGTCCTTGAAGACGCGGGCCTTGGTGAAGAAGCTGTTGTTGAAGATCCAGACGGTATCCAGCCGGGCGCTCTCGTGGAATTTCCACAGGCCCGAGATACTCTGCGCCCCGCCGCCGCGCGTGCTCGGTCCGAGCGTAGGACGGGCCTCTTGCCACTGCACATTGCCCCAGATGTAGACGCCCCCGCCCTCGACCTCATCGATCGAAAACGACTTGCGGCTGTTGTAGAGGCGGTTGCGGAAGTAGTGGTGGTTCCAGACGTAGCCCTCCGGCTCCAGGGCGTTGTCGCGCACGTTGACGAACGTGTTGTCGTACACCTCGATGTTGGCGTCCTCGTTGAGCCGCTCCGGACGGGTGCGGAAGCCGTTGAAGACATTCTTGACGAGGTTGCCGCGCATCACATGGCCCCCGTCGCTCTCCTTGGGATGCAGGAGGGCGCCGTTGAAGTGCCCCAGCGGTTCACGCTCGCCGTGGTGGAGGTCGTCCCAGGCCCAGGTGGTCCAGACTCGCTCGTCCTGCTCGAACGTGTTGTGCTCCACCAGCACATGGTGCGTTCCCGAGGTGGGCTGCACCGCGCGGCGGCTGCCCAGAAAGTCGTTCCCCGCAATCGTGATGTAGCTGGAGCCCGCAATGTTGATGGCATCCGTCCAGCAATTGCGGAAGGAGAGGTCTTGGATGACGACCCAGTGGACCCCGGCCAGCAAGAAGCAGGCGTTCGACTGCTCCAGCCCGGGCTGCCCCTGACCGTCGATGATCGCGAGCGAGTCCGGATGGGTGCTGTGGCCGCGGATGACGATGGGCCGCTCCGGGGCGCCCTGGTTGAGGCGCAGCCGGTTGATGCCGAGGTAGCGCCCGGGGAGCAAGCGGATCTGCCTGCCGGCCTCGGCCCGGTTGAAGGCCGCCGCCACCGACTGCATCGGCTGCTCCAGCGTGCCGGGGTGGGCATCGTCTCCGCTGGGGGAGACGTAGAGCACGGCATCCTGGGCCGATGCCCCGAGTGGGCTCATCAGCATCAACACGGTCACAGCGCACAGGACCGGCCACCAGCGGGATGTCGAGCGGCGGCTCCTCATGGAAGGATACGATATCGATTTTTGCGGCTGCGCATGTCGTGATCGGGCAGGCGGAAGGCGAAGCCCCAGCCGCCGGCGCCTTGGCTGATCTTGAGCAGCAGGTGGTTGCGCCCGGCCTGGAGCGGGAGCCTCACCTCGTCCTCGTCGACCGTCAGGTTGCGCTTCACATGGTGCCGGTGGACGCGGGTGCCGTTGATGAACACCTCGATGCCGTCGTTGCTGCCCACGAGGGCCCGGACGGTCTGATCCGCGGGGGCGTCCAGCGTGGCGTAGGCGTAGAGGGCCACACGGCGGTTCTGCTCAGGGAAGTGAGCCGCCAGGTCCACCTCGGCATGCTGGGGCGAGGCCAAGCGTTGCCAGCGGTAGGTGACGCCGTCATGGTCGAACTCGACCGCCACGCCGGGCTGGGCCACGGTCTCCCCGCCCATCGTGGCGAGGTAGTCCGTCTCGGCTCCGTCGCTGCCGGCGGGGTTGGGGAACGGGCCGGCCACCAGCCACTCCCGAAAGTAGCGCCCCGCATCGGCGGTGAGGGCCAGACGCACCTCGGCGGGCACCGGCAGAGCATGGCCCAGATCGTGATCTCGCAGCGCGCGCTGGAGGCGGTCCCGCACGGCCGCAAAGTCATGCTGCGTAGCCGTGAGGCGGTCGGTGACCCGGTCCAGGGCGTACGTGCGGTTCTCGGCATACCACCGGTCCGTGTAGCGATGGGTGATCGCCAGCCAGGCCTGCTCCAGCCCTTGGAGCAGCGTCAGCGCCTGGCGCAACTGGGCGCGAGCCGCTGCGCGGTCGGTGGGCTGATCCAGCACGGCGCCGCGGTAGGCTTCGGCGGCGTCCAACAGGTCGAGGCGGGTGCGGGCCAGCGTCCCGTAGAGGTCGGCCACAAAGTGGACGGCGGCGGCCTCGGCCTGGTCGGGCGCAGGGGGCGCCTGGGCGAGCAGGCTCTGCGCGGAGTCGGCCAGGGCCGCCACGTCGGGCCAGCCTACCGGGCTCAGCGTCTGCTGGGCGCCCCGGGCCGGCAGGAGCTGCTGCCACAACGCCCGATCGGTGTGGCCGTCCGTCGGCTCCAGGGCGGCGATGGCGTCCAGGGTGTGGAGGGCGCGGACGAGGTGCCCACCGGGGTCGGCGTAGAGGGCGCGGGTGGCCCGGTCGTCGAACGTCGCCTCGTGGGCGGGGGCGGGGTGCCAGGCGGCATCGGCGCCGGTGGCGATGCCGTACCAGTCCACGCCGAAGAGGGCCGTGCCGCCGTCGTCCCACACCGTGTTGAGCATCCCCAGCGCTTGGCGGGCCGCGCCCTCGGCCACGAAGCCGCGGATATTGGCCACGGCTTGGTCTAAGCGGGGCATCACGCGGTTCGAGTTGAGCACGCCGGGGCACACGACCACCTCGAACCCGGCTTTCTGCACGGGCTCGATCCACGGAGCAAACGAGGCCTGCGGGCTGTAGTCCCAGGTCAGCATGATGATGTCCTTGGGCAGGCGTTCCAGGATCTCGGGGTGCTGCAGGGCGATGTCCGCCCACATCCACATCTGCACGCCGCGCTCGGCCAGGAGGGCGTGCATGTGCTCGACGTGCTCCGCGTAGACGATGCCCACGCCCAGGCTGTCCACCCGCGCCTTCGAGTAGCCACGCCCGATGTCCCAGGTTTCGTCGCTGTTGACGTGGAAGAACGGCGCGTCGAAGGCGGGCACGAGCTCGTCGTAGAGGTCGCGCAGCAGAGCCTCGCTCTCGGGCAACACCGGCGAGAGGAGCCGGCCGCTCTCGCCCAGGTGCTCGTAGGCCGGGTGCGCCAGGATCTGGTCGAAGTGGCCGAACGACTGGAAGTTGCCGACCAGCGTGACGTGGTGTGCTCGGGCGTAGGCCGCCAGCTCGCGCCACTCGGCCACCGAGATGCCGCCATCGGCTGGGGCGAAGGCACCATGGGCCTCGGTGGCCACCACATGCTCGGTGTAATAGGTCAACGTGTTCAGCTTCATCTCAGCGAAGCGCCGCACTTGGTGCTTCATGTAGGCGAGCGTGGGGATCGGCCCTCGGCTGATGTCGTCCATCACCCCGCGGAGGCGCAGCGTGGGCCAGTCGGCCATGCGCAAGGCGGGCAGCTTCGCACCGTAGGCTCGTCCCAGCTGTTTGAGCGTCTGGACGCCGTAGAACACACCGGCCGGCGTATTGGCGCCCAGGTAGATGCCCTCCGCGTCGATGGCGAGCACATACCCCTCCTCCCCGATTCGGGCATCGGGCCACAGCTGCCGCTTGGCCAGCGCGGTGGCCAGGCCGGCATCATCCTCAGGCAGGCCCAGCCACAGCGTCCCCGCCTCACCAGCCCCCAGCACGGTCTGCGCCTGCGCCAGCGCGGTGCTGAGACCGGCGGTGTCCGCAGCGGCCAGGCGGAGCGCAGATGGCCGCTCCACGGCTGGGCCATCGCCCCACGTCATCGACTGCGGAGCCGGCACCACGGGCAGCGGCTGCGCCGACCCGCCGCGCGGGACGAGGACGAGCAGCAGCAGGGCAAGTGGGCCTTTGAGCATGAGCAGCGGCGTCATCGGGATACGTCCACCCCAACGTCGGCCGCCCAGGCGTCCCAGGCAACGGTCAGGGTTGAGAGGGTGTCGGGGCGATCGGCGGCCAGGTCCTGCTGCTCGGCCGGGTCGGAGGCCAGGTCGTAGAGGGACCAGGTGCCTTCGTCTTCGCGGTAGAGCGCTTTCATCGAGCCCTGGCGGATGGCGCGGTGGCCGTCGTACTCCCAGTAAAGTGGGCGGGCGGCCAGCTTGCCGCCGCGCCAGTGGTCCAGTAGCGAGACGCCTGAGAAGGCCGCCTCCGGCGTAGCCCCGGCGGCGGCCAGGATCGTGGGGACGAGGTCGATGAGGTGGCCGGGCGTGTCGAGGCGCTGGCCGCCCGGGCCGAGGCCATCGGGCCAGTGGGCGATGAGCGGCGTGCGGATGCCGCCCTCATCCAGGTTGAGCTTGTAGCGGTGGAAGGGCGCCACGCTGGCCCACGCCCACGGCTCGCGGAAGGCGTCATACGAGCCCATGGCGCCAATCGGGACGCTGGGGTCGTTGAGGCCGCGCCCGGCGACGTCTTCGGCACTCGCCCCGTTGTCGCTGGCGAACAGCACCAGCGTGTTGCTGGCCTCGCCAGTGGCCCCCACCTGGTCCAGCACGCGGCCTAACGCCGCGTCCATGCGCGTCATCATGGCGGCATGGACGGCCATGCGACGGGCCCAGGTGGCCTGCTCATCCGGCGTGAGCGTGTCCCACACGGGCAGACTGGTTGGCAGCGGCGCGGGCGTGAGCCCGTCGGGCACCAGCTGGCGATCCTCCAGCTCGGCGCTGCGGGCGGCGTGGAGGGCCTCCCAGCCGTCGTCGTAGGCACCGTCGTACGCGCGAATGGCGTCCTCAGGGGCGTGGAGGGGCCAGTGCGGGGCGGTGAAGGAGAGGTAGAGGAAAAACGGCGCGTCCGACGTATCGGTGTGCTGAGCGATGAACGCAGCGGCGCTGTCCGCGAAGGCATCCGTCATGTAGAAGCCGTCCTCGGGGGGCGTCCACGGCGCGTCGTCGTTGGCCATGACACGCACGCGGGGCTGGTCGGTGATGAGCTCGTAGTAGCTGCTCGCACCGCCGATGAGGCCGAAGTAGCGGTCGAACCCGCGCTGCCGGGGCCAGTGGGGCTCGCGCTCGCCCAGGTGCCACTTGCCGGAGAGCATGGTGGCGTACCCCTCGGCGCGCAGCAGCTCAGCCACGGTGGGCACGTCGGTGCGCAGGTAGCCTTGGTAGGGGCCTGGGGGCCGCGGGTCTCGGTTCAGCCCCCAGATGGCACTGCCCATGCCAGCTTCGTGCGGGTGGCGCCCCGTCATGAGGGCCGCGCGCGAGGGGCTACACTTGGCGTTGTTGTAGAACTGCGTCATGAACACGCCCTCCACGGCCAGGCGGTCCAGCGTAGGCGTCTGGATGTCCCCGCCTGTGATGCCGAGGTCGCTGTAGCCCATGTCATCGACCAACACCACGATCACGTTGGGACGGGGGTCGACCGGCGGCCCAGCGCAGCCCGCCCCCATCGCCACACAGACGCCCACCGCCATGAGAAGACCGCGCCTCATTGATCGCCTGGGGTCGGGGTGAGCGCTGGGGTCCAGGGCTGACCGTTGAGGGTGACGTTGTCCACCAGGATAGCCTCGGTGAGGCGGATGTCTGGTGGCGTGTCGGTGCCGCGCAGGTGGATGTCCTGCAAGGCTAAGCGGCGAACAGGAGCCTCAGGGTGGCCGAAGAACTGGAAGGACTCGCGCTGCGCCCGCCAGATGCGGACGTCGCGCACGAAGATGTCGTGGACGGCCGTGGGGAAGACGGTACCACGCCAGCTGTGGTAGTCATTCGTGATGCCGAAGCCGATGACGGAGTCCGTGAGGTCGAGGTCGCGCACGTAGATGTGGCGCATGAAGCCGCCGCGGTCCAGGTTGCTCTTGAGGTAGAGGCCACGCCCCCGCGTGTTGGTGCCCACGTTGTTCTCGATGAACACCCACTCGACACCGCCCGACATCTCGGAGCCGATGGACATCGCTCCGCCACGGGCAGACTCCAGCCGGTTATTGCGGATGACGATGAACGCCGAGGAGGGCCGCCGCCGCCCGTCGGCATCGCGGCCGGCCTTAATGGCGATGGGGTCGTCGTCGGTGGCGATGTGGTTGTCTTCGATGAGCACGTAGCGGCTGTTCTCGGGGTCGATGCCGTCGTCGTTGGTGGTGCCGTGGCGGATGGTGGTGCCGCGGATGGTCACGTCTTCGCAGAGGACGGGATGGACGGTCCAGAAGGGGCTGTTCTGGAGGGTGACGCCTTCGATGAGGATGCGCTCGGACTCGATGAACTGGATGAGGCTGGGCCGCAGGTACCGCTTCTGGCCGTCGCCGTCGTTGGTTCCGTCGCCGTCTACGTCGTGGACGCCGCTGCCGAAGATGCGCTCGGCCACGGGCACCTGGTCGTTGCCCATCTGCCGGATAAGCGGCTTGTTGGGCGCCGTCTCCTGGAGGCGCTCGGGGCCTGGCACGCTCATGTCTTTGTAGCGCGTCCAGTACTGCTGCGTCTGCCCGTCGATCACGCCGCGCCCGGTGATGGCGATGTCCTGGAGGCCGTCCGCGTAGAGCAGCGGCGAGTAGTTGTACAGCTCCACGCCCTCGAAGAAGCCGCGCACGAGCGGCTCGTACATGGCGGGCTCGGTGCCGAAGCGCAGCGTGGCCCCCTCGGCCAGGTGCAGCTCGATGCGGTCCCGGAAGTGGATGGGGCCGTTCGAGAGGTAGTCACCGGGCGGCAGGACCACGCGGCCGCCACCTTGTTCGGCACAGTCGGCCAGGGCGGCGAGGAGGCCGAGGCGGTCGTCGGCCGCCGTGGAGTCCGCCGTGGCGCCGTAGTCTGTGACCACGCAGGTGCGGTCGGGGATCTGGGGCCGGTCGATCTGAGCCACGATGGCCGGCACCATGGCCCACGCGGCGGCCTCTTGCACGGCGGCGGCCTCGGGGGTCCACACCGGCGCCACGAACGCCGGCGCCGCGATCGGCTCAAAGTCCGCCGAGGCGTAGAAGCCGGTGGGCGTGGGCGGGCTTTGGACGTACGGCGGATCCGTGGACGGCGCGGGCGCCTGGGCCCACGCGGCGGGGGCCATCAGCACCGTGGCGAGGAAGAAGGCGAGGAAACGTCGGGGCATGCGATCAGTCGTCAGAGCCGGTCGTCGGGGAGGGCCATTGGTCGGCCAGGCGGCGGTACCAGTCGGCCATGGTATCGTAGGCCAGCTTCTGGGCGCCGGTCTCACTGACGAGGCCTTTGCGGTTCCAGAACTGCTGGAAGCGGCCGTGCCAGCGGCGGGGCGAGCGGAAGTCTTTGAGGAGCCAGGGGGCGGTGCCGCGCATGAAGGGCGTCTCCACGGCCACCTTCATGGTTTCGTCCAGCAGGTACGCCTGAAACTCCTCGGTCCACATCTCCATCTTGTCCCCCCGGTGGCCATGCAGGGCCCCGGCGCCGAACTCGCTGAGCACCATGGGCTTGCCGAAGGGCGTCCGCCACTCCACGTGCTGGATGGCGTCCGGGTAGGCGGTGCCGTACCAGCCCACGTACGTGTTCACGGCCAGCACATCGAGGTAGGCGCCCAAGGGGTCGTCCACGAGCTGGATGCGACGGTTGGGATCCACGGCGGCGGCCACCGAGCCGCCCGCGCCGTCGGCCGCAGCGGCGTCCACGCTGGTGCTCTTGAGGGCGGCCGAGACGAGGCGCGTCGGGTCCAGGGTGCGCACGTCCTGGATGAGCGTGCGGAGGAACGTCAGGCGGTGCTCCTCGATGGGCGTCTCGTTGGCTACGCTCCAGATGATGATCGACGCCCGGTTTTT
>JBCDJV010000041.1:0-40465 GCA_038747425.1 Bacteroidota bacterium | reverse complement strand
GCTCGTCCGTGGCGGCGTAGAGCTCAAGGAGGAAATGGGCCGCTCCGCTTCCTCCGTGTGCATAGCCGATGTAGCTTTGGCCCTCGGCATCGGACCACCGGATCCCCGTAGGGGTGGACGCCGCTCGCCCGAGCAAAGCGTCCCCGATCTGCACGGCGCGGTCGAGGCAGCGGGCGTCCTGCTCCTGGTGCCAGAAATACAGGTGCGCCAGGCCAACGCCGCTGTCTCCGTAGAAGAGGTCTGGGCTTTGGCCCAGGTTCGGCGACTGCCAGGCGGTATTCAGGAGATCGAGGCCGCGGTCTACGTAGCCCAGTGCGTGATACGCCCACGCCACGCCGCTGAGGCCCACATAGAGGCCGGGGGCATAGGTGTCTGTAGTCGCCTCCTGATGGCGCTGAAAGAGCCAGGCCTCCACCTCAGGGCTGAGCTCGCCCCGCACCCGGTGCAGCAGCAAAGCCGGACTGACGGCCCCGTAGGCAACGCTCAGTGGGTTCGTGAGGAAGAGCCGCGGGTCAGCCGGCCACAGCCGGTCCACGCGCTCGGGGCATGCCGAATCGTCTAGGTGGTCCAGGATGCCATGCAGGACGGTAGACACATGCTCGGTGGGGCGAGGTGCCGGTGCAACGGGCTCGGAGAGGGGGGGGGCCGGAGCCCCAGCACGGGGGCTGGGCTGGGCCCATTGGGCTGGAGGGGCCTCGTCGAGGATCGCGAGGGCCTGGGCTGGATTTCTGTCCTCCATCAGGGCTCGGATGGTACGGCCGATGTGGTCAGGCAGGCCCAGTTGCGCGGTGACGCGGTCGAGTATCGGCCATCTGGCAGCTGGGTTGAGGTCCAGGTAGTGCTCCACGGGGTAGACCATGCTGAACAGGGTGATCCCCATCGCATAGTAGTCGTCCTCCGCACACGCGACGATGCTCGCATCGGGGCAGGCCGGGAGGCGGTCAGGAGGGAAGCAGCCCGGGGCCACCTGCAACTCTCGCCTCAGGTAGGAGCGGCCCATCTCGGCCGCGCTCCCGAAGTCGATCAGGGTCACCTCGAATGAGTCAGGATCCAGCAGCACATTCGACGCGGACAGGTCAACGATGGCGATGTCGCGCTCGTGGACCCGCTGAACGGCCTGGATCAGGTTGCGGCTCACCCGATCGAACAGGTGGCAGAAGTGATGGATAAACTTCGCGCCGATCTGCTTGTGCAGAATAGGGGCGTTCTCCAGCTGAGATCTGAGCGCGATGAGGCGTAGCCGTTCGCTCTTCTCCAGCACCAGGTACTGGTGGCTGCCAGACCTGAAGAGGTCGAGGGCCTTGATGACCTGAGGCACATCGTGGAGCGCGCGCAGCAGCTCGTATTCCCGCTGCAGGCGTCGGCACGCGTCGAGGGCTGAGCCGCGCACCTGATCGACCAACGGGCGAGCGCCCTTGATCACGACGTCGTGGCCGGTTACGAGGTCCACCGCCTCATGAACCCCGCCCGCATTGCTCTGCTTGTACGTGCTCTTGATCTCGTAGCGCTTGTTGAGCACGATGCGGGCGTCGGGACGAACGGTCAGCGCATTGAATGGGTTTTCGACCCAGGAGGGGAGCGTGAAGTACGGCACCCGCTGATCGAATTCCTCGTCTCCGTCGGGCGTGATGAGCAGGCCTTGCTGCTCCCCGTAGACGTTCGTCCGGCGTCTGGGATGGAGGCCCCCGTACCGGTAGAACAGGACTTTGCTGTTCTTGTAGTTTCTGTCAGACAGGATGTAGGGCGCATCGAGGTGCAGGGTGCGCCGGTACAGGGCCTCCGCGAGCTCCTTGAAATGGTCCAGGTCGTCGGGGTAGACCGTCACGAATTTGCCTGAACCCGACCTGGAGAAGCTTTTCGAGACCGAGAGTTCAAGCATGTCCACGTCAGACAAGAACTTGAACGGGGCCCCGGCCTCCAGGCACACCTCCGTGACGATGCTGAGCGTCTCAAGGGCCGTCTCGATGTTGGAAGACAAGTGGAGCTTGAACCCCTGAGCGGGCGTGTTGGGAGCGGGAGGGGTCGCGTGGGTCCAGGCATCCAACCGACGTAGGCTCCAGGCGTTGGGCAGCCTGGTTTCCACATGAGCGAAAAACGTGGAGGGCATCCCCCGGTCGCGGCCGACTTGCTCATAGTACTGCCAGTTGGAGACAACGTACGGGTAGAGTTGGGCGGCACCGAGCGCGCGGTCCAATCCAGTAGCTCCATTAGCCATGGTCTAACGAGTTCAGGTTGACAGGGTCCAAACGGTAGCAGGCACCCGATGCCTAGGGACTGGCACGGGGCCCTTCATCCATTCATGAACAGGCTCTTAAAATCGGGAACGTCCGACGCGGCGATGATCGGTGCGTCGGACGTTCCCGCCTTGCTTCACAAGATGCTGTGCGAGCGGTACAGGACAGGGGCGTGAGGACCAGACAAGCCTGCGCTTGATGAAGCCCACCTGCCTCCCGTGCCTGGAGTTACCGGGAGCTGCAGCAGCCCGTGCTGAGCGTGGACCAGCTGGCCAAGCTGGCTTCCAGCGCGCCGCCGGCGATGGCCTCGAGGTCCTCCTCAGAGAGCGTGACTTCCTCGCCGAAGGCAGGGAGCACGAACACATCTTTGCCTTCGATGCCTTCGCCGTCGGCCTCGTTCTCGACGAAGATGTTGTGGCTGCGGGCATCCTCAGGATCAACGCCTTCGTAGCCCTCGTCGTCGGCGATCTGCTTGATGGCCTGGCCAGCATCTTGTAGGGCCATCTGGCGGAACTCCTCGTCGGTGGCTGCACGGTTGAGGGTAGCGTAGAGCAGATTGCGGTCGGTGGTAGTCATGATCCGTCCTTACGTTTAGGTGGGTAGGAAGTGAGCGTCGCAGCGTATCTCGCTTTGTGCTTCGTCCTCTGTTCTTCCAAGCGCTGTGCCAAGGAGTTGCACTCCGTGATAATCGACCTATTTAGGCTAAAAAAGGCGATCTTGTTGATCTGGGAGTAGGGCGCCTAGAACGGGCGCTCTATCCCGTCGAGCCTGCCATCTATTGCTGCTCAGCGGCTGGGCGAATCTTGGGGCGGTCACCGCCGTGTGCCGCCGATGCCTCGCCCTCGTCCCGGCCATGGGCGGGGCTGCCTACCGAGGACGGGCGCCCTGGGCCACTACCTCATGAACCGCTCGGGCTTGAGCCGATGGTGCCGCAGGAAGTCCATGAACTTCAGGTATTCGCCGGGGCCCAGTCCCAACAGGCGCAACGCCCGCTTGTAGCTGCCCCCACTCTCCGTCAGCACGCGCTCGACGATCTGGCGCACCTCGTCCCGGTTCAGCTCGCGGTCCAGGAAGGGTTTGCGCACGGCCGTCCAGAAAGTGGCCTCTCCGCGCAGCATGCGATGGTAGGCGGCAGCGGGGTCAGGTGCGCCACGGCCTCCAGACACGTGCACGAGCGCATCGTCGCTCAGGGCGTCGTCGGTGAAGGCGGCCTCGAGCTCCTCCTCGAAGTCGCTTGGGCTGATCTCGGTGGTCAGGCACAGGCAGAACGCCATATCCAGCAGGCCACGAATCTCCCGCACGTTGCCGGGCCAGTGATAGGTGGCCAGGCGCTCCAAGGCCGCTTCGGAGAGCCGCTTCTGCTCTCGGTGTTTGCGCTGGAGCTCTAGCAGGTACGTCTCGGCGATGAGGCGCCAATCGTCGCCCCGCTCTCGAACGGGCGGGATGCGCAGGCGCAGGTGGCCGAGGCGGTAGTAAAGGTCTTCACGGAAGGCCCCCTCGCTGGCCATGCGCTTGAGGTCCCGGTTGGTGGCGGCCACGACGCGCACATCGACGCGCCGGGCTTTGCTCTCGCCCAAACGCACGATCTCGCCGATGCCAATGGCCCGGAGCAGGGCCGCCTGGGCTTTGGGCGTGAGCTCGCCGACCTCGTCGAGAAACAGGACGCCGTTGTGGGCCTCCTCAAACAGCCCCTTTCGGTCGGTCGCCGCTCCGGTGAAGGCGCCTTTCTTGTGCCCAAATAGTTCACTGATGAGCAGGTTTTCGTCGGTGAACTGGGCGCAGTTGACGCTCAAGAAGGGCTGGCCGCGACGTGGAGACAGGAGGTACACGGCGCGAGAGAAGAGCTCCTTGCCCACCCCGCTCTCGCCGGTGATGAGCATCGGGCGATCCACGCGGGCGAACCGTTCAAGGCGCTGCAACGCCTCCTCCAGGGAGGCGGCCGTACCGACGATGCGGACCATACCCGCGCGGCCCCACTCGGCTTCAGACAGCGTAGCGATGCGCGCTGCTAGGGGCGTTTGGCGGGTTGTGGGGGCTCTCGATGATCGTGCTTCAGGCTGCGCGCGCGTGGGGGATGGGCGTGATGGGGGACGCATCATCGGGGTGCAGGGAGGCTGGTGGGGAGGCCACGTGGGACGCTAGGTTTACTTGAACTGCTGCCCTGAGAAGGTGAGTCGGCTCCCGGGAGGCTGGGAGAAGCGGATGCTGCCGAGGTCGGGAACGGTCTCCGCATGCAAGGTGACCTGGATGTGTGTGGCCTCGTAGGTGTGCGCCGAGCCGGCAGGCTGAACGAGCGTCTGGCCCCAGACGGCGTCTTCGTCGAGCCCTCGCTGCTCATAGTCGAACACGATGAGGATCCGCCCGTCTTGCCAGACATAGTGCTTCGAGGACGCGCTATGCAGGGTGGTCCCCAACGGGAGCTTCTGTCCAGGGTCGATGGAGACCTCCTGCGAAAAGACGACCTCGCCGGCCTGCAGCAGCGTGAGCTCCGCGCGCTCCGCCTGCAGCCCTGGCGTCACGGCATAGACGTCGAAGCGATCAGCCTGCGCATGCTGTTCCAGCGCGGCCACGGCCCGATCGGCCTCGTCCACCACGGCGGCCGTGAAAACCGAACCCTGGCGAAGCCCATCGAGCCGAAAGAACACGTCGCCCTTGGACGGCCCGGGGGTGGCTATCGAAACAGCTCCTCCCAGGGTCGTCTCGGCCACGACCTGCCCGTCTTGGATGGCGAGCGCGAGCGCCGGCGTGTCCGCTTGATACCGTACCCCTTCATAGAGGACCGAGGGACGCGGCGCTTCATCTGGATTGAACGAAGCGACATCGCACCCGGACAGGAGTCCGATGACAATCAAGGAGCAAGCAAAGAACGAGATGGTGCGACAGGAGGCGAACAGTGGGGATGAGAACATGACTCAATATAGATCTAAGGATGTGTGGGGGACGCCCTCGGCCGGTACAAGGATGGAGGTAGGGTACAAGGATGGAGGTAGACTGGGCCCGTGGCGTGGGAGGTGGTACGCCCATAAGATCGCCACCCAGGGAGGTGGATCTCTGATCTAGAGCGACGATTCTATTCTGTAGAACTGACCAAATACATACGGCCTGATTGACTAGCCTACCCTTGAAGAAAAGCCAATGCAATTAGTACAAACTTACTATGTAATCCCGCACGATCTGACAGGTAAGGATTCCGGTACAGGACGGTCACAGCGCCCTGCTAGTTGTTACAGGATTCAGACGGCTGGACGACCCCGCTGGAGAAGGGCGTGACCCCCAAAAGCACCCCCGCCCAAGGGCGATGGGGTGCTTCGAACGCGGCACTGAGAGGCTGACTATGAATGGATGAAGACGGCGAAAACGAGCGCTGGAGGTGCCAGGCTAGGCGCCTGAGGAGCGCGGGGCCGCGCCCCGGGCGACGAAGGCAACGCCGCCTGGCGCCTCCAGAGCCGTTTGCAGCCCTTCACCGGCCATGCATAGTCAGCCTCTGAATCCAAGAGGAGGCGCTGGGTCAGGGGGTGATGAATCCCTCCCGCCAGGCCCAGGCCACCGCCTCACGGGCGGAGCTGACGCCAATCTTGCTGTACAGGCTGGCGAGGTGGTTACGCACCGTGTTGTCCGAGATAAACAGCTTCTCAGCGATCTCGGCGTTCGACTTGCCGAGCGCGAGCAGGTTGAGCACCTCCTTCTCGCGCTTGGACAACTCACTGGCCGCCGTCAGCGAGGTGGGCGTGGGCTGCACAAACCAGCGTCCTTCACCTCGTGCCACAGCCAGGACGGCTTCGATGATCATCAGCGCTGGCTTATCCTTGGTGATGTACCCCGAGGCCCCGGCACTGAGCAACCCCCGCACATAGGAGATGTCATCATAGGCCGACAAGGCCAAGATCCCGACGGAGGAGCCGCGCTCTTTGAGGGTTCGCGCCACCTCGACACCGGTCTGGCCGGGCATCTCCATGTCGAGCACGAGCACATCCACCGTGGTCGAGTCGACGAGCCGTAAGGCTTCGTGGCCATTCGACGCCTCGGCCACGACCTCGATGTTCGGGTCTGCGTTGAGCAGATCGCGAATGCCTCGTCGCCACACGGGGTGATCGTCCGCAATGAGAACGCGAATGGTCATGATCCGTCCCTAGACCTTCGACTGCATGAAGTCGGTCTTCCACTCGTGCGCGTCGCGCTGTGCCACGACCCGCGTGGTGGTTCCGCTGCTGGGCAGACTGGTGACGGTCAGGTCGGCGCCAATGGACTGGACGCGCTCTTGCATGCCGAGGAGCCCATATCGGCCCTGCGTGGCGAGCACGCTGAAGTCTGGCGGGACCTCGAATCCCTTGCCGTCGTCACGGACTTCCAAACGGACCTGTTGCTGATCAAGCGTCAAGGCGATCTCGATCAAGCTGGGTTCGCTGTGTTTGGCCGCGTTGTTCATGGACTCCTGGCAGATGCGAAACAGGACCAGGCGAACGCGCTCGGGAAGTTGTTGGCCGTCCTCGTCGAGCCGAGCCTCCACCGTGATGCGGGGCCAGAGTCGTTCGAACCGCTCGATGTAGTTGCGCAGGGCAGGAGCCAAGCCAAACGGTCCCAGTGAGGGGGGGCGGAGGTCCTCGCTGACGCCCCGCAATTGCCCAATCACCCGCAGTAGCTCGTTCTCGGCTTCCTCAATGTCGAGCGGCGGGAAGTACGGCTCTTCGAGGTCTCCTACCCCGGTGCTGGGTCCAGCGGGGCGCCCCACGGCTTCCATGCTGAGCCGCATCCGGATGGCATGTAGATCCTGGATGGGCCCGTCATGCAGCTCCTGGGCCAGTCGAAGCCGCTCCTCCTCTCGGTTCTCGACGAGTCGGCTGCGGGTGTCGGCCAGCAGTTTCCACTGTTCGCGCTCCTGCCGCACACGCCGGTAGGCCCACCAGAGCAACGCGATGAGCGCAACGACGAGGAGAACGGCCAGGCCGGCAAACGCGAGGGCATCGGCGGACTTTACAATACCCACGATCAGCTTCCCGTCGCGATACCCGTACTCCAGTCGGCTGAAGGGGAGCTGCTCGGTTCCGGTGTGATGCGCAACTTCGCGCTGGATCATGAGGACATCCTGGGCCGCCAGCCGAAGCGAGTCGCCCGTATGGCTGAGCAGTACCACGGAGGAATCGGCCTGGACGCGAAAATGAACCCAGGCGGTGGGCTCCTCCTGGTCGAGGACAGCGCCCTGAGCCAGGATGGACGTCCCCATCGCGCTCGTGTCCACCCACGGTATGGCCAGTTGGTCAGGCGATGGGAGAACCGGGGCGTCCAGGTCCTGAGCCAGGACCGTCCCCAGGCTGAGCACGCAAACCAGCAGGGTGGCGCAGGCTCGCGCCAGCACACGAAGGGAGGGCTCAGTGGACACACGACACGGGGGTGCTGGGCGCGTTCTCATCGCTGCTACTTCAAAACGCTGATACGGTGAGCGTTCTATGTGGATTGCACGACCAAGGATCCGGCCCGGCCGCAGGATAGCGGTGCTTGGGCGAACTGTCAACCAGCGAGGCCAGCGGGTATAGACTGGCCCAGCCCCTCGGTGGCATCCAGGACCTAGGTGCGCGGATGCACACGGCGGCCTCGCGGTGGCCAGCGCCGATCACGGGGAGCGGCGCCCCATACTGAGGGGAAGCCAGAAAACGGACACGGCGTGCCCGGCCGCCTCCATGGTGTACAGGGTCAGCACGAGCACGCCGCGTGGCGAGGACGTATCGGTCGATACGAGATCGAAGGGGGGCGGCTAGGTCATCACCAGGATCCGTCCGGGTCCTCGGTGCCGTCCCAGCCCGTGCCATCGTCCCAGCCCCCCGCTACGTCTTCCAGGTCGTCATCGGCCAGTTCATCGCCTGGTCCGGTCACTTCGTTGGAGACGGGCTGGGGGGTGTCTGAGGACGGGGTCTCGTCGGCGCGTGGCTGCCAAAATTTCCAGTTTGCCATGGGTCGTCACATGGATTGGTGGTTTGGTAGACTCCCAAACGGCCTGACCACTCCGGCTCCGGTGGGTCGGAAACGGCCGGCCAGCCGCTCGTGTGCCCCCACGGAGGACAAGCACGATGCCGAAGAATCTCCACCGGCCTATTCAGTCTGCAAAAGGCGCCCATGCGCCCCTGTACAGCCTTCGCTAGAGGCGGTCCTCTATCTGGCTAGGGCCTGTGTCCCATCTGTCCACTCGGCCCCGGTCAAGGCCGATACCAGGCCGCCGAGACCCGGCCGGGGCCCGTTGCTCGGCCTCAGGCCTGCGGGCCGGTGGCGAGATAGTCCGCGATCAGGCGCTCAGCATGGCGCGAGGCGGTGTACCGGGCGAACACCCGTTGCATGGACGCGATATTGGCGTGCAGGGTGGCGTCGGTCAGGGCCTCTTCCACGCGGCCTGCTATCGCGAGGGCATCGTCTCGCTGCATGGAGCCTACAACGCCCAGCCGGTGGAAGGCCACCCGGGCTGCGTTGCCCTCCTGGTTGTTCTTGCCTACCGAATACACCACCGAGGGGACTCCCGCTTGCAGCGCCTCATTGATGGTGTTGGTGCCAGCGGTCATGATCATGGCATCGGCCTGGGCCAGGACCTGGGCCGTGGGCAGCCAGGAGAACACATGCAGATTGGCGGGGGGGCTGAGCGAGGTCACGTCGTTGGTGGGGAGGCCGCCCACCGATAGGATGATCGTCCAGTGGCTCCTCAGGCGGGCCATCTCCACGAGTTGGCGCATGAAGCGGGCATCGAGCGAGATGAAGGTGCTGAGGGTGCACAGGATCAGGCGGCTCGTCGGATCTTGGCTCCGGCCTTCGTACAAGGCCTGCAGCCGTTCGTCTACGCCGGGCTCCGCGTGTGTGCTGGCGCGCTGGGTGCTTACCATTGGGCCAAGGTAACGATGAGCCGGGTGGGGATCGTGCGGTAAGTCCAACTCCTGAGCATGCAGCGAGAAGTGAGGGATGGTCCGGTAGGTGAGGGGGATGACCCATTGATCGAAGTCGACCTCGCCCTCAAACGAGAAGCCTACCTGCTCCGCCACGTGACGAAACATGGAGACGCGGTCTCCGCCTGCGCGGCGGAAGCGTTCCTGCAGGCGGCGGCGGCGGCGGGTTCGCTGAAGCTGGCGCCAAGCCTGCGTCATGGCCGTGGGGGTGCCGGCCTCGCCCACCCCAGGCACGGTGTCGGTGTGCATCAAGGGCAGGCCGGGCCGCTCGTAGATCGAGAAGAAGGTCGAGATCTGGGCCGTGTGCACCCCCCGGGCCCGAGCCAGCATCAGGTATGGGTGCATCTCGAAGTCGATCAGGAGCAGATCTGGGTTGACCTCGTCCAGGAGGGCCGCGAAACGGGGCAGCTCCCACTGATCGATGATCCGCTGGCGCCGGGCCCGCTGGGTGCGCCAAGCTTGCCACCAGGAGCCCTGGCGGGGGGGCACCGTCTCGGGCGAGACCGCTGGGTTGAGCGCCGTGTAGGGAAATCCGTAGGCGGCCACGGCTTCCGCTGACGGCTTGAGGGTGGCCACGTGGATCGAATGCCCGTCCGCCTCCAACCGTCGGGCCAGCTCCAGGCTGGCATACAGCAGGCCTTTGAGGCCGCGGGTCAGGACAAGAAGCTGAGCCATGAGGCGCGGTGCAGGGCCAGGTTAAAAGGTGAGCTGCGGCTCCACACGGGCCAGCAGCGCCTGCTTCTCGGCCCACGGGAGGAAGGCATGCCGGAAGCCATTCAGCACAATCTCCCGGATGGTCTGGGCGGGGACCCCGCAGCGCGTATGGGTGCGCCACAGCTCCTCCGTGACCGACGTGCGGCTGAAGAGGCGGTTGTCCGTGTTGATCGTCACGGCCACTCCGGCCTCGGCCAGGGTGCGGACCGGATGGTCTTCGAAGCTAGAGACCACCTTCGTCTGCACATTGCTGGTGGGACAGATCTCCAGCGGGATGCGGTGGTCCACCACATAGCGCAGCAGCTCCTCGTCCTGCACCAGCGTGATGCCGTGCCCGATGCGGTGCGCTCCGCAGGCCGCCAGCGCCTGCCGAATCGAATCGGGGCCCCACGACTCGCCGGCGTGGATGGTCAGCCCCAGCAGGTGCTCACGGGCGTACTGAAACGCCGAGAGGTGATGTTTGGGCGGGTTGCCGGCCTCTGCGCCCGCCAGGTCAAACGCTACCACGCCGCGGTCCCGGTAGTCGGCCGCCAGCTCGGCTTGCCGGAGTGACGCGCTCTCGAAGCGGTCTCGCAGGCCGCAGACGATGAGCGTCGTGCGCAGGCCGGTGGCCGCCGAGGCTGCGGCCAGGCCTGCGAGGACGGCCTCGTTGATGGCTTCCAGCGTCAGGCCCTCGGCCCGGTGCAGGACCGGCGCGTAGCGTACCTCCAGGTAGGCTACGTTCTCGGCGGCGGCATCCTCGGCCAGCTCGTAGGCGATCCGGTGGAGCGCCTCGCGGGACTGCATGAGCGGGATGGTGTACTGGAACCAGGCCAGGTAGGCTTCTAGCGAGTCGGCCTCGTCTACGCCGCGCAGGGCCGATTCGAGACCGTCCAGCGTGGTGGCGGGCAAGAGATCCAGCTTATCCTGCTGGCGAGCCAGCTCCAAGAGTGTAAAAAGGCGCAGCGAGCCGTCCAGGTGGCAGTGGAGCTCAGCCTTGGGCCAGGCGAGCAGGGTATCACGCGAGAGGGCGGGGGCGGAAGTAGAAGTCATGCGCACCGGAATAGCTTCGAGGAGCAGTGGTTCCCTGTCCGTCGGAACCCCATTTGGGGGGTCTCGTAGTTCTCATCGCACGTGGAGGGTCGTTTTCGCGCAATCCTAGCGCACGGCGACGATCCACAGGCTGGACAAAGAGGCGCCCGGCACAGTATCGTACATACACTGAGCGTTACGCTCCGGCGGCTCCTCACAGCACGCATCGACATCACTCGGTCATAAACATCACGAAGAGGACGATATGGGTAGCATTGGCGGTTTCGAGATGGTGCTCATCTTCTTGGTCATCCTGCTGATCTTTGGCGCGAAGCGTATTCCAGAGATCGCTCGCGGGTTGGGCAAAGGCATCCGCGAGTTCAAGGACGCCACCAGTGATATCAAGCGGGAACTGACGGTGGAGGATCAGCCCCGGATCCAACAGCCTCGCCCCCCGGCGCAGGGCACCCCCGCACCGCGCGGCTCGTACTCGCAAGAGGCCAGCTCGTCCAAGACGGAGGGCTCCTCCTGAGCCAGGTTCGTAGGCCTCGCTCCGTGAGAGACCGCCTGGTTCGCGGAGGTGGGAGCCTCCAACCGTGGAGCGCACGGCGTTCGGCCGTGCCCCCGTCCCCCTGATTCTGCCGACCCCTCGTTTGTGAGGCGCCTTCCACCCGTATGACGTACCCTACGTTCTCGGCCGCGCATGCCGCGCTGGCCGCTGGCGAGACCAGCTGTGAAGCGCTGGTCTCAGCTTTTTTGGCGGAGATTGACGCCCGCAACGAACACTTGAACGCGTTCACCTCGGTTGATCGCGACGGCGCGTCCAACCACGCCCGCTACCTGGACGCTCAGCGCGGTGCGCACAACGACCGACCGCTCGAGGGCCTGGTGCTGGGGGTCAAAGATGTGTTCTGCATCCGGGGCCGGTCCGTCTCCTGCAGCTCTCGCATGCTGGAGGGCTTCACCTCGCTGTTCGACGCTACCGTCATCGAGCGCCTGCGCGACGCCGGCGCCCTCTTCATCGGCACGACCAACTGCGACGAGTTCGCCATGGGCTCGTCGAACGAAAACTCTCACTACGGGCCGGTCCGTCACCCAGACGACCCCGAGCGGGTGCCGGGGGGGTCGTCCGGCGGCTCAGCGGCAGCGGTGGCCGCCGGGCTGTGCCATGCCGCGCTCGGCTCGGACACCGGCGGCTCGGTGCGTCAACCGGCCGCATTCTGCGGCGTGGTAGGCCTCAAGCCCACGTACGGCCGCGTGAGCCGCTATGGCCTCGTCGCGTACGCCTCGTCCTTTGACACGGTGGGGCTCTTTGGGCGGACCGTGGAGGACGTAGCTCGCATCTTCACCGTCATGGCCGGACACGACCCCGCCGATGCCACCAGCATGCCCGTTCCGGTGCCGCCCTACGCCGAGATGATCGGGCGCCCGGTGGCCGGCCTGCGCATCGGGCTGCCTCAGGAGTATTTCGCCGAGGGGCTCGATCCGGAGGTGCGGCGGCTCGTGGAGGCCCAGGTGGAGACGCTGCGCGCGCAGGGCGCAGAGGTCAAGCCCGTCTCGCTGCCCCACACCAAGTACGGCATCGCGACCTACTACGTGCTGACCACGGCCGAGGCCTCCAGCAACCTGGCGCGCTACGACGGCGTCCGCTACGGCTACCGGGCCGACGAGCACGCCGTCAAACAAGCCGCCGCCGAGGGCGACCGCGCGGTGCTGGAGGAACTGTACGTGCGCTCGCGCTCCGAGGGCTTCGGCGAAGAGGTCAAGCGCCGCATCATGCTGGGCACCTACGTGCTGTCTGCGGGCTACTACGACGCCTACTACGGCAAGGCGCAGCGCGTCCGCCGTCTCATCCGCGCCGACTTCGACCGCGCCTTCGAAGAGGTGGATGTCCTCGCCACCCCGGCCACGCCGACCCCCGCCTTCAAGCTCGGCGAGAAGACGGACGACCCCCTTTCGATGTACCTGACCGATGTCTACACCGTCACCGCCAACCTGGCGGGGGTGCCGGGCCTGGTGGTCCCGGCTGGCACGCACCCGAACGGCTTGCCGGTGGGCCTCCAACTCCTGGGCCGCCACTTCGGCGAAGCCACGCTGCTCCAGGCAGGAGCTGCGGTGGAGCGCGCGTAGCAGCGAGGAAGTCGAGGCCAGCTTGGTCTTGGCCGATGATACCGGCCGGGCGTTTGCTCAGATTGCGAAGGGCATTGAGGCATCGCTAGCGCAGATCAGCACCCTGGCCGCCGCCAAGGAGCAGCACGCGGCCAGGAGTACAGAGGGCCACGAGTACAGAGATGGCCCAGAACGTGGACATGATCTCCCCTGTGACCGGGCAGACGGCCGAAGGCGCCAATCAGATCGCCACGGCGTCGCAGAACCTGCGGAGGCTCATGGAAAACCTGGACGAGACCATCCGTGGATTCCAGCTCGAAAGCCACGAGGGTGTGCCGGCCTAGGCCGAGCGGCTGCGGTGTGGGAGGCACGCTGGTTGGGTCGTCTGTCTGTCCACCCCGCCTCCGCACCGTCCTTCAGAAGCCGAGGATGGCCAGGAGCAGAAACAGCCAGAGGAGCAGCTTCCCCGCCGCATGAGCGAGGCGATCAAGTGGGTGGCTAGAGCCGCCCGAGGAGGGTGCCTGAAGAGTGTTCATCGCGAGGCCACCGGGGAAGAAGAGCAGGACAGCGGCAAGGTGAACCATCCGCTACTGCGGTACAAGCCGGGCTGTGCGGAAAGCTATGTAGGGCCTCGTACTACAGGTGCCAGGGGGCCCGCGGGGCGGCGGGCCCTCCAGGAACGCGTGGACTGTCCTTCTGCGATCGGCCGCCTTTCGGGCCCGGTGGTGCCTGGCCACAGACCATACGTCTGGGAATTTGCCGAAAGTTGAAGGACCCTGCCTTGAACGGCAAAGCCGTGCGCCGCAGGTTACAACGCTGCATACAGCCGTCTCGAAGACCTCGACGGCCTGTCCTCCTCTCTTGCTTCAACCACGCACGCCGATGAGCATCCTCGTCAACAACGACACGCGCCTGATCGTCCAGGGCTTCACGGGCACGGAAGGAACCTTCCATGCTGGGCAGATGATTGGGTATGGCACCACCGTGGTGGGTGGCGTCACGCCCGGCAAAGGCGGGCAGACCCATCTGGGCCGGCCGGTGTTCAACACCGTGGCCGAGGCCGTGGCCGAGGAGGGCGCCAACGCGTCCGTCATCTTCGTGCCCCCTCGCTTCGCCGCCGATGCCATCATGGAGGCCGCCGGGGCGGGCATCGAGGTCATCATCTGCATCACGGAGGGCATCCCGGTGGCGGACATGATCCCCGCCTACCGCTACGTGCAGACGCAGGGCGCGCGCCTCATCGGCCCCAACTGCCCCGGCGTCATCACGCCAGGGCAGTGCAAGGTGGGCATCATGCCGGCCATGATCTTCACGCCGGGTTCCATTGGGCTGATCTCGCGCTCGGGCACGCTCACCTACGAAGCCGTGGACCAACTCTCGCGTCAGGGCCTGGGGCAGAGCACGGCCGTGGGCATCGGTGGGGATCCCATCATCGGCACCCGTTTCGTGGATGCGCTGGAGCTGTTCGAGGCCGATGCCGACACCGAGGCCGTGGTCATGATCGGAGAGATCGGCGGGACCGCCGAGGAGGAGGCCGCCGCCTACATCGAGGCGCACATGACGAAGCCGGTCTTCTCGTTCATCGCCGGCGCCACGGCCCCTCCTGGACGCCGCATGGGCCATGCCGGTGCCATCATCTCGGGCGGCAAAGGCACGGCGGCCGACAAGTTCGCGGCCCTCGAAGCGGCCGGAGCCGTGGTGGTCAAGAACCCAGCCCTCATCGGCGAGACCGTCAAGGCCCACCTGGCGGCCGCCTAATCCCACGGCGTCAAAGCCAGGGCGGCCCCCTCCAGCGTATCTCGGCTACCGCCATGATCATCACCAGCGCGCGCTTTGTGAAGGGCGCTACGCAATGGGCCCATCTGCCCACCGACGGGCGGCCTGAGGTGGCCTTTGTGGGGCGCTCCAACGTGGGCAAAAGCTCCCTGCTCAACATGTTGGTCGGGCGCAAAGCCCTGGCGCGTACCAGTGGTCAGCCCGGCAAGACGCAGGAGTTCAACTTCTACCTGCTCAACGACCGCCTGTACCTCGTGGACCTCCCCGGCTACGGGTATGCCCGTACCGCCAAAACGAAGCGCGCCCAGTGGGCGCAGCTCATCGTCAACTACCTGGAGCAGCGCGAGCCGCTCCGCCTGGTGGTGCACCTCATCGACAGCCGCCATCCGCCTACCGCGCTCGACCGCGATGTCATCGATTTCATGCGTGGCGGCCGCGTACCCTACCTCATCGCCCTCACCAAGGTGGACAAGCTCTCGGGCAACCAGCGCACGCAGAGCGTCCGCACCGTGCAGAAGGTGCTCCGCGCCGTCCACCTGGAGGCGCCCGTCCTCCTCACCTCCGCGCAAGACCGCCGCGGCCGCGATGACCTCCTCCAATGGATCAGCGACGTCGCCGACGTGTGAAGTGCGACGTGCAACATGCGAAGTGGGTGTCAGCCTTCCCACTTTGCACGTTTCACGGCCCATTTCTCACGTTGCATCACGCTGGTCTTGCGGGTGCGCCACCGTGTGGTGAACCAGCGGCTGCGGGGCGCGGGGTTGTGAGGCTGCGCCAGTGGGCGGCAGGTGACGGTCACTCAGCGGCGAGGCCGGTCGGCGGCGATAGCGCTTGGCGATGTACAGCGCAAAGCCAGTAATGGGCAGCACGGCGGCCATCAGTCCAAAGAGTACATAGGCGATCCGCATGGCGATGCCGCCGAAGGTGCCGAAGTGCAGCGGGTCCATCCAGTTGTAGGCCCGGGTCACCAAGGCGGCCTCGCGGGCGTTGTGGACGTGCAGGAGCTGCCCCGTGACGGCGTCCACAACGGCGTGGCTCGCGCCTTCCATCGCAATGTCGCCTCGTAGGTTGCCCTGCAGGTAGTGATGACGCACGGTGTGGGCCGCCGGCTCCATCTTCGTAGGCACAAAGTCAGGCATCACGGTGCGAACGCGGGCCACGGCGTCGTCCAGGCTCAGCAGCGGGGCGCCAGGGGGCGGCGCCAGCGCCAGGATCGCAGGCGGAGGCGTGGGCTGTACGGCCTGTTCGATGGCGGGCTCTACGTTACCCAACTCCTCCAGTCCCAGCACGGCCCCGGTCACGGCGATCACCAGATTGAAGGCGAGGGTGAGTACACCGATCAATTTGTGCCAGTCCGAGGCCTGCACCTGCAAGCGCGGCCCGCCACGCGGCTTCCACCAGACCAAGCCCCGCATAAATCGGCCGTAGATGAGCAGGCCCAGGACGGTAGAGGCCAGCAGCGCCAGCCCGAAGAGGCCGACCAACACCCGCCCAGGCCACTGGAGCCCGTAGAACTTGATGTGCAGCTGCCGCGCGATGTGGGCGAAGCTATCGTCGTAGGGTCGCGTGCCTCGAATCTGTCCGGTGTAAGGGTCCACCATGACCTGATCGAAAGCCGCGTGACCGGCCACCTGGACCACATAAACCGAGGTCGGCCCGCTCGGCGGGGCGAGATCATCGATTAGCAGGTCGGGGTACGTTGCCTGAACCGTGGCCAGGGCTTCGTCCGCCGAGATGGAACGAGGGCCGGGGGTGCTGACCAACAGGTCGGCGTTGAGGGCGCGGTCGATCTCCTCCTTGAAAACCAACGCTGTGCCCGTGAGCGTCAGGTACAGAATGACGAGGCCCGTGAGGAGCCCCAGCCATTTGTGCCAGACGTACAGGCGCCGGACGTGGGTCTTGGTGAGCATCGATAGGGAGCGGAAACCTATAGGTGGGGCAACGTCCGATAAAGATACGAGATAGCCACCCAAGCGGTCATCCCGTTCGTAGCGCCCAGGTGCCGTTCATCGGCATGACGCCCTCGGACGATACATCGCGTTCCCGGCGCTAGGCCACTGGGGCCACGAGGCGCTCGGTGGCCAGGTGGTGGGCGATGCGCTGGGCGTGGAAGCGGCCGTTCTCGATGAACCAGCGGCTGGTACGGAGACCACCGCAGACGGTCCCAGCCAGGTAGACGCCCGGCCGGTTGGTCTCGAACGTCTCTTCGTCGAAGACCGGCGTGCGGGTGTCATCGTCGCGGATGGCCAGGCCCAGGGCGTCCAGGAGTGCGTAGTTGGGCCGGTAGCCGATCAGGGCCAGCACAAAGTCATTGCCTAGCTCCTGCGGCCCGTCTGGCGTGTCCAGCAGCAGGTGGTCCGGGTGGATGGCGCGGACAGTCGTGTTGAAGAACGCTCGGATGCTCCCCTCTTTGATTCGGTTGTCGAGGTCAGGCTTGATCCAGTATTTCACCTTGTCCGAGACGCTGGGGCCTCGGTGGATGAGCGTGACCTCCGCGCCGTGGCGATGGCATTGGAGGGCCGCTTTGGCCGCCGAGTTTTTGGCGCCAATGACGGCCACCCGCTGCCCCGAGTACGGATAGGGCTCGCGGAAGTAATGAGACACCTTATCCAGGTCCTCGCCAGGGATGCCCAGGCGGTTGGGGACATCGAAGAACCCGGTTGCCACGATCACGGCTCGGGTAGGGTGCACGCCTTGGTCGGTGTGCACCGTGTACGCCCCCGCCGTCCCGTCCAAGCGCTCGACGCGCTCATACAGGCGCAGCGTCAGCTCCTCCCGCTGAGCGACGCGCCGGTAGTAGTCGATGGCTTCTTCGCGGGTGGGCTTGTAGCGCAGCGTGGGGAAGGGGTAGCCGCCGATTTCCAGGAGCTCTGGGGTGGAGAAGAACTCCATCTGGGTGGGGTAGCCCAGAAACGAGTTGACCAGCGCACCTTTGTCAATGACCAGGGTGCGAAGCCCAGCACGCTGGGTTTCGAGCGCACAGGCGATGCCCACCGGACCGGCGCCGACTACGATGACGTCGTGCATGGAAAAAGAGACCTAGCTACACAAAAAGGCGGCCCACACCGGGCAACGTACCCTTAAACAGGGAGCTGGAGGGGCTGTTTCGTGCCCGTGCTGATGGGTGGACGCCCCGAAGTTCGCTTCGTGGCCTCCGCACCATTTCTCGTGCTCGAGGCGGCCCAGCCCCTGCATCTTTGCCCACAACGTCTCGTAACGAACTGATTACGGCTCCGGCATGCGGCTTGCCCCTCAGCAGGCCGTCACCCCGAGGCGCGACGTGTAAACCATCTTCACCCGACCCGTGTCTTGATGGACAACACCCCTCAACGCGTCGCTCGCGCTTCACGTTCTGATAGCCGTTAATGCTAAAAAATTAGCATTAATATTGACATACGGATCTGGATCGCCTACCATATCGAATATGCTAATTTTTTAGCATTAAGGCCTCTGGCTTCGTGTTCACCCGCCAATCACCGCCGCCTTCTCTGGGAGGGAGGACTGCTCATGACCGCACCGTACCGCTACCACGCCACGTGTCTCGTCTTCGTCATCAGCCTGCTCACAAGCGCAAGCACGGCGCTCGGCAGCCCCGGGGGGGCGCTGTCCACCGCCGATGACGACGGCCTCGACCCCGCCATTTGTGCTAGCGCGGAGGCGGTACGGTCGGCTGAGCAGGCGCTCGCGTGCGCCACCCGTTCAACGGGGCGCATCCGCGTAGACGGTCAACTCGGCGAGGCCGCCTGGGCCACCGTCGTGCCCGTCGACAACTTCTCGCAGCGTGAGCCTGAGCAGGGCCAGCCGGCCACCGAGCGGACCGAGGTCCGCGTGATCTACGACGACGAGGCCATCTACATCGGCGCCCGCCTGCATGACAACGCACCGGATAGCATCGTGGCCCGCCTGGGTCGGCGCGACTCCTTCGACGACGATGCCGACGCGTTCACCTTCTACATCGACCCCTACAACGACAAACGCTCGGGCTACTACTTCGCGGTGAGCGCAGCGGGGACGCTCATGGACGGCGTCCTGATGAACGATGACTGGAACGACGACACGTGGGATGGAGTCTGGTCCGCCGCCGTCAGCATTGACGAGCAGGGCTGGACGGCCGAGATGCGCATCCCGTATTCTCAGCTGCGCTTCCACAAGAAGGACATCTACGCCTGGGGCGTCAACTTCCATCGGTTCATCGCCCGCAAGAACGAGGCGGACTACCTCGTCTACACGCCCCGGGGGGAGAGTGGCTTCGTGTCACGCTTTGCCCAACTCGTCGGCGTCCAAAACATCGAGCCGCCCCGTCAGGTCGAGATCACGCCCTACGTGACGATGAAGGCCGAGTACCTGGACGTGGACCCCGCCAACCCCTTCAACGATGGCTCCCGGTACGTCCCCGGCGTGGGGGCCGATTTCAAGGTGGGGCTGACCAGCAATCTGACGCTGGATGCCACCGTCAACCCGGACTTCGGGCAGGTGGAGGTGGATCCGGCTGTCGTGAACCTGAGCGACTTCGAGGTCTTCTTTCCTGAGCGACGCCCCTTCTTCATCGAAGGCGCCAACGTGTTCGGGTTCGGGTTTGGAGGCTCGAATAACAACTGGGGCTTCAACTTCGGCACGCCGGACTTCTTTTACAGCCGCCGGGTGGGCCGGGCCCCCCAGGGGAGCACCCCAGACGGAACGTCGTTTTCTGAATATCCTGAATCCACCCGCATCTTGGGGGCCGCCAAGGTGACCGGCAAGGTGGGAGGCGGCTGGAACGTAGGGGCCATCCAGGCGCTCACCGGAGCGGGCCGCGCCGACGTCGTGCTCGACGATCAGACGCTGGAGCATGAGGTAGAGCCGCAGACGTATTACGGCGTGGTACGCGCCCAGCGCGAGTTCGCGGAGGGCCGCCATGGCCTCGGCGTCATCAGCACCACCACGGCTCGCCGCTTCGGCAACGACCAACTGCGGAGCGAGATCAACAGCGAGGCCTATGTGGTGGGGCTCGACGGGTGGACCACCTTGGATCAGGACCGGGTGTGGGTCCTCACCGGCTGGGCCGGGTTCTCGCACGTGCGAGGCTCCGAAGCGCAGATCACCCGCCTGCAGCGCAGCTCCCTGCACTACTTCCAGCGCCCGGATGCCGACCACGTGACGCTCGATAGCAGCGCGACGTCGCTCACCGGCCTCTCCGGACGCGTGGCGCTCAACAAGCAGAGTGGTCGGTTCTACACCAACATCGGAGCGGGCTTCATCGCGCCCAGCTTCGACATCAACGACGCGGGATTCCAGTGGAGCTCGGACGTCATCAACGCGCATGCCGTGGTGGGGTACCGGTGGCTCGAACCTCGGTCCTTTTACCGCCGCATCAACACCTACGCCTCCGTCTTCCAAAGCCGAGACTTCGATGGCACCATGACCTGGGGCGGGCTCTGGAGCAACACCTGGGTGCGATTCAGCAACTTCTACAGCGCCAACCTGGGCTTCGCCACCAACCCCTTTACCACGTACTCGAACCGCCGTACGCGCGGCGGCCCGCAGACGCTAAACCCCAAGGGCTGGGACCTATTCGGCAGCGCCTACACGGACAGCCGAAAGGCGTGGGTTGGCGGCGTCAGCGGCTCGCTGCAACGAGGCTACGGCCGGGACGAGAACCAGATCGAGCTCGAAGTGCAATGGCGTCCTGCCGCGAACCTGTCGCTGTCTGTGGAGCCTAGCCTCGCCTGGGGCGAGACCGAGGCGCAGTGGATTGACGCGTACGACGACCAGGCGGCCGCCGCCACCTTCGGGCGGCGCTACGTGTTCGCTGAGTTGGACCAACTGACCCTCAGCTCTCAAGTGCGTATGAACTGGACGTTCACGCCGAACCTCAGCGTCCAACTCTTCGCACAGCCGCTCATCTCCACGGGCAACTACGTGGACTACAAGTTCCTGGACCGCCCCCGCTCGTTTGACTTCACCGTGTTCGGCGAGGACGGCTCCACCTTCGACGCCACAACCCGCCTCGGCGACCCCGATGGCGACGGCCCCGCCGCTGCCTTTGAGCTCCCCGACAGCGACTTCACGTTCAAGTCCCTCCGGGGTACCGCCGTGCTCCGCTGGGAGTATCGTCCAGGCTCTACCCTCTTCCTCGTCTGGACCCAACAGCGCGCCGACAACCTGGACGATCCCCGCTTCCGCCTCGATAGCGCCCTCGACCAACTCTGGGGCGCCCCCGCAGACAACATCTTCATGCTGAAGTGGACCTACTGGCTTAGCCGATGAGGGGGCGAGTAGGCGCCCCGGGGTGTGCTCTCAGCTCTCAATTCGCTCCCTCTCGTATCTCACATATCACGTTGAGGGCACGCCGGACCCGCGTGGTGCTTTGCTTGGCCCGTTCAACATGGTAGGCGTAGGTCTTCTGGCGGCTCGGTGCAAGGTGCTTCCAGACTTCGAATGCGGCTGGGTCTAGGTCGAGGGCAGCGGCCAGCTCGCTCGGTAGGTCCACCCGGCTCGGATCTGGATCTTCGCTGAGCATGATATGCACGAGGGTGCCCACGGCGGCGCCAGCCTCACGCAACCACCCCGCGCCAAACTTGAGTCGCAACTCCCCATTCGGCTGCCGGTGAAGAGCGCGGCGGAAAGAGCACGCTCCCGCTCCCGCGTCGAGGTGGCCCTCGACGTGAGTCACCTGGGAAAGGGCATCGGCTATCTGAACAGGGATTGGAACGTAGTGCCGCATGTATCCGGCCTTGATCTCTGGATCGCTCAGGACAGGGGCCGGGAAGGCGTATGGATACTCCGCGCTCATCGTTGTGTGGAGGTCGATGGTCGGTTCGAGGGGTCAGCCGCGGAGGGCGGGTGGCCCCCGCCGGCTGGTTCAGGACGCGTCGGCCAGAGTGCAGACCGGAGCACAGCCTCTTGCTCGGTCCGTGCCCGGGCCGCTAAGGGAGAGCCAGGCATCGCATCAAACCCATGGACGCTCTGCGCAAACGCATGATATTCCACCTCGACACACGCCTCGGACAGCGCCGCGGCATAGTCGGCTCCTTCGTCACACAACGGGTCAAATTCTGCCGTCCAAAGGTATGCGGGAGGCAGCCCGTCGAGATCACGGGCCCGTGCTGGGGCCGCATAGATCGGCGGCGTGGTCCGGTCCATGGGCGTCAGGTACAGATCCCACATGCGCCGATTGGCGTCAGTTGCCCAGTTTGGCGTATCCGCGTACATGCGCGCTGATCCTGTTTGGCATCGATCGTCCAGCACGGGATAGCCGAGATATTGAAAGGCGATGGTAGGGGTAGGCGTCGTACCCGCACGATGAGCATCGCGCGTGCGCAAGGCGAGCGCAGCCGCAAGCCCAGCCCCCGCGCTCGTCCCGCCCACAGCGATGCGCGATCGGTCGACGCCGAGCGTCTCAGCCTCCGCATGGACCCACGCCAGGGTCTCGGCCGCATCGTCCAGCCCAGCTGGGTAGGGATGCTCAGGGGCCAGTCGATAGTCGACGGAAACGACAACGAGCCCAACCTCTCGTGCTAGTCGTGTGCACCGGGCGTGCTCCGTGTCCAGGTCGCCAAGGACGAAGCCGCCCCAATGCATGAAGACGAGGGCAGGGCGCTGGGCGTCTCTGAGTGCACCCGGTGCTGTTTTTTCATCTGGCAGGTAGACGCGGATCGGTACAACGGATCTGTCACCTGGACGGGAAATAGACCGGTCCTCGACGGAGAGTCCCGACGTATCCACCGGCGGGCCGAAGCGCTGCATCTGGCGTACCCTTTCCCGTGCAGCATCCAGATGGGTATAGTCAGGTGGGCCCAGTGAACGAGCGAGTGGGCGCAGTTCAGGCTCAAGCGCGGCGATGGCATAGGGGCGAGGCATGGGGCGGAACGGGCTGTGACACAGGGGGTAGAGCAACGCAAAGCTCGGCTTCTTAGCTACTCAATGGATGAAAAGTACAATCATAAAGTATCTTCGTAGTCGAGGTATTTATCTCAACCATCGAGATATATGTCGGTTCCTGAGCCTACCTCCCCACCTCCTTTTCTTGCGTCGGTCCGGGCCCTCTACGACGCCTTCGACGCCTTCGACGCGGCGGCTGCCACGCGGTTGGCCTTGCACCGCTCTGATTTGTCAGCCCTCACCGCTCTGGAACAGGGTCCTCGCCGCATAGGCGACGTGGGTCACGCCTTGGGCCTTTCAAGTGGAGCCATGACAGCGCTGGCTGACCGTCTCGTTGAATCGGGCCATCTCAAACGCTCCCGAGATCCCAAAGACCGCCGAGCTGTACTCTTGGACCTCACTTCGCAAGCGCGTGCAGAGGTAGCTACTGTATATCGTCAGGCCTTTGAGGCCATTGTGGAAGCCGTAGGCACCGCCTCGGCACAAGAGCTTGAGACGGCCGCCGCCGTCGTGCAAGCTGCTGCTCATGCCTGCACCAGGGCGGCCGCTCACCTGTCCGAACACATCGATGGAGCATCTTGACACAAGCACATACTCATGTTCGGAAGCCTCTAGGCTGGGGGGGAGCACCCTGCCGACTCGTTCACGGGATCTACACCATTCACCTGATTATTGCATCTTCCCTCTATCCCTTTGGGACGGTTCGTGTACGTTGTAAGCTCCACACATAGCGTGTGACTCTCACCGATGTGAACCAACCCTTGAAGAGGCGCTCCTATGGCGACCAAAGAAGATACCCGCACCTGGCCGGAGCTGGCCATCGGCCTGTACGACAAGCTCACGGGCCGCGGCGCTGAGATCACCTACGAATTTGACAACTTCGACCTGTACGTCCCCAGCGGTACCGGCGATAAGGTGGAGCATGCTCACTGGAAGATGAACGGGGCCATCCGTATCCGTACGCGGGACAACGCGTCTGGCAACGGCACCGCATGAAAGCGCCCCTCGACATCCTAGCTGATCTGCGGATAGACGTCGACGGCGAGGCTGTGACGGTCTCTGGCGCTGGGGACCGGGTGGTTGTCAACGTGCCGAGTCCACAGGTGGCACAGAAGATCCTACGGACGCCCTTGCCTGGCGTCCAGCAGGACCGGCGCGCCCAACTCCGCCGGGTGAGTGAAGAGCTGCACGGCGCTGGGGTCACGCTGGATGTGCATTTGCAAGGCACGCCGCTCGCCCGCCTGGGCAAGGAGGCGCGGCCGGGAGGCTGGAGCCGCCTGCTCAACCTGGGACAAGCTGAGGTCCGCTCTGTAGCCGCCCTGGGGGCTGCCCGGCGCACGGTGCCCTGGAGCAAGGTGATGACGGCCGCCGCCGTGGGTATTCTCAGCTGGGGCCTCCTACGCTGGCTGCGTAGGTCCTGACCCCGCTCGTCACGAGCACACCAGCCACCCTTGGGTTTTGACCCCAAGGGTGGCTTTTTTTATGGACCAAGCGGGCCTCGTGTAAACCGTTCCGCTGGCGCCGGTGTCTTGCCTGATGAACCCCCATACACTCGTTGCCCACCGTCACCCCCGTGCCATCGCCCGCTTCCCGCCCGCCTGTATCGGCGTTCCATGCGCTCGTGGAGGAGCATCAGCGCGCCGTGTACGGGTTGGCCATCGACCTCACGGGCAATCGCCATGATGCGGAAGACCTGATGCAGGACACCTTCCTCAAGGCGTATCGCTCGCTCGAGCAGTTTCGTGGGGTCGATGGCCAACGGCGGACGTGGCTCTACCGGATTGCCACGACCACCTACCTCAACACGCGTCGCAAGAAAGCCCTCACGGCCATGCAACTCCGCCCCGACATGACGACCGACGGCCTTGCGCACGGCGAGCACGCGGCCTCCGCCCGGCCCCTCTCGCCGCCCCAGGCGGCCGCGCCTGATGCAGCCGAGCAGCGGCAGGTGAACGAGCACGTGGAGCGGGCGCTCGCCTTGCTCTCCCCGCGAGAGCGCACCGCGTTTGTGTTGCGCCACTACCATGACCAGTCCATCCGCGAGGTCGCGGCTTCACTGGACATCGCCGAAGGCACGGTCAAGAGCCTCCTCTTCCGGGCCACGCGCAAACTGCGGGATGCCCTCTCGTTCTACCGGGCCGACCTCGGCCTCTCTTCTTCGTAACCCGACGCGGTCTCTCGCCATGGCGAATCCTTCTATGCCCTCAGACCCCAGGTGGCCCCTGGACGACGACGCCTTCGAGGCGCTGGCGGCCGACGCGCTTTTCGGGACGCTGACGCCCGAGGACGAGGCGCTGCTCACGGCTGCCCTGGCCGCTGACCCGGACCGGGCCGAGATGCTGCGGCAGCTGCGGGCCACGCTCACGCTGACGGCCCAACGCACCGCCCCGGCGCCCCCGGCTGAGGTCTTCGACGGGCTGGCTGATCGCCTCGTGCAGGCCCTGGACGAACCCCCCGCGCCAGCCACCGACCCGGTGTGTCCGCCCGTACCGCGGATACGCCGCCGGTGGTGGGAACGCCTGGCCGAGCAGCTCCGCCTGCTGACCGCCCCCGCCCCCACCTGGACCTGGCAGCTCGGGCTGGCTGTGGTGCTGATCGGGATAGGCGTAGCCCTCGGGCGCTGGGGCGCGCCTCCTGAGCTGGTGCTTGATCCCAACACACGGGGAGTTGGGCCAAACCTGGCCCTTGAGCCTGGCCGTGAGGCCTCTGAGCAAGGCCTGCAGCCGGCCGTCCTGGAACGCGAGGCCCAGCGCGAGGCCCTGCACGTCATGGACCGGTCCAAAGTGCTGCTCCTCGGACTTGTGAACCTGGAGGCGGACGACGTAGGCGCCCTCGACATGGACCGCAAACAAGCCCTCGCCCGCGACCTCGTGCACGAGGCCCGGCGCATCAGCACCAACCTCGAGGCCACCGATCAGCAGCGCCTCCGCGTCCTCATCGACGACCTGGAGCGCATCCTGCTTCAGATTGCCAACCTCGAAGCCACCTACGACCTGCCCAGCCTCACCCTCGTGCAGAGCAGCGTAGACCAACAGGGCCTCCTCCTCAAGATCAACCTGACCCAGATGCGCTACCAAACGAATAATGAACAGGCTCTGAAAGTGAGAAATGAAAAATGAAGGTTCGACCCAGGGCGCCCATTCACCATTCACCATTCACCATTCACCATTCACCATTCACCATTCACCATTCACCATTCACCATTCACCATTCTCATGACCCACACTGTTCAACTCCGAGGTCTCGCCTCCCTGGCCCTCCTCGCCCTCTTGGCCATGAGCCCGCTCCAAGCAAGCGCGCAGGATGAGGCCGATGCCTTGTACCGAGAGGCCTACGACTTCGTGTTGGACGAAGCCTGGGCCGATGCCCGGGTGGGCCTTCAGCGCGTCCTGGAGGCGTATCCCTCCAGCAACTGGGCCGACGATGCCCAGTACTGGCTCTGCCACGTCCGCGAAAAGCAAGACGAGGACCCCGAGGCGGTGTTCGCGTGCCACGAGGCCTTCGTAGAACAACACAGCCGCAGCCGCTGGGCCGATGACGCCCGGGCCGACATGGTGCGCCTGGGCAACCGACTCGTGCGCTCCGGGCAGACGCAGTACACCGCCCGCGTACGCGCCCTCCAAGGCAGCAGCGACCGCGAGGTGCGCCTCGCCGCGCTGGATGCCCTCCGCGAACTGGGCGACGAGGAGGCGCTGGCCGTCCTGCTCGATCTCTACGACACCACCGACGACGACGCCTTCCGCAAGAAAATTCTGTTCATTCTGGCCGATGCGGACTCGCCGGCCGCTACCGAGCGCCTGGCGGTGATCGCCCGCTCGGACCCCGATCCCGACATGCGGCGGCAGGCCATCTTCTGGATCGGCGACCGGGGGGGGGCTGAGGCCGTGGCGTTCCTCGATGACTTGTTCGAGCGCGAGGAAAACCGCGAGGTGCAGAAGCAGATCCTGATGGCCTACACGGAGCTGCCCGTGGGCGAGGGGGCCATCCGTCTCAGCCGCGTGGCTCGGACCCACCCTGACGCCGAGATGCGCAAGCAAGCCGTCTTCTGGATCAGCCAGAGTGATGACCCGCAGGCCGAAGACTTGCTAGAGCGCATCTTCCAGGACGAGACGGACGTGGACGTCCAACGCCAGGTGCTCTTTGCCTTCTCCGAGCTGGACGACGAAGCTGGCGTCAGCAGGCTGATCCGCGTGGCTCAGACCCACCCCGACGCCGAGCTGCGCAAGCAGGCCATCTTCTGGATCGGTGAGTCCGGAGGCCGCGAGGCCGTGGACGCACTCCGCGGCATGGCCAACACGGAGACCGATCTGGACGTGCAGCGGCAGATCCTGTTTGCGTACGCCGAGCTGGACGACGATGCCGGATTGCCGCTGCTGGAGCAAGTGGCCCGGACCCATCCCAACGCCGAGCTACGCAAGCAAGCCCTCTTCTGGATCGGCGACGTCGGCAAGAGCGATGCCGTGACCCTACTTGAAGAGGTGGCCCGCACAGATGCCAGCCGCGAGGTGCAAAAGCAGGCCCTCTTTGCCCTCTCTGAGATCGACACGAACGCCGGCGTGCCGGTCCTGATCGACCTAGCTAAGACGCATCCCGACCAGGAGGTGCGCAAGCAGGCCATCTTCTGGCTGGGCGAGAGCGGCGATCCGCGCGCTCGGCAAGCTCTCCTCGATATCATCCGCAGCGAACGCTAACGCCCTTTGCCATGCCTGTTCTCTCGTTTCGCACGATCCGCCTTGTCCTGTTCGCCGTCCTCTTGGGTAGCACCGCTGAGGTGCAGGCCCAGCCCATCCATCAACACCCCACGCCCACCGATCCCCTCCAAGAGCGCTGGGCCTGGGCCCAAGAGCACGCCGAGCGCGATGACCACCGGGCGGGCTACTGGGTTGGGTACCAGATTCAGCGGAAGATGAGGGCGCGGTCGTGGATTGGAAGCTGGAACCGGGATGGACAGAACCGGCCCACCTTGGCGGAACAGCTAGGGCGCTCCACCGACCCCGGGCTGGAACCACAGCGCCGATCCCTCGCCGAGGTGGCCCGCGAGGCGCTGAGTGAGTATGACGAGGAGCAGGCCCAGCCAGAGGACGCGTTGGTCGAACGAGACGTCGCGCTGCTTTTCCTGTACGACCAGCGCGGGCGCCTGGATGAGGTCAAGGTCAGCAACCTGGACCTGCGTGTGGATCTGGAGAAGCGGCCGCTGTGGTGGCTCGGACAGGCTGAGCGGTCGGCTAGCCTCGCGCTGGTGGACGGTCTGTTCCAGAACGCACCGGCGGGCCAGCGTGAGGACTTGACGAGTACGGTGGCCCTCCATGGAGGCGATGCCCCCGGCGTGGGGCCGTGGTTGACCCGCGTGATCGAGGATCGCGGCGAAGACCTGGACGTGCGCGAGCAAGCCGTCTTCTGGCTGGGGGAGACCAACGCCGAAGGCGCCCTCCCTTTCCTGGAGGCGCTGGCGCTGTCTGATGAGCCCCAGAACTTGCGCGAAGAAGCGGTCTTCGCGATCCATCTGCCCAAGACGCCGGCGTCCACCGAGGCGCTGATCCGCCTGACGAAGTCGAGCCAAGATCCTGATGTGCGTGAGCAGGCCATCTTCTGGTTGGGGCAGACGGCCTCGGAGCAGGCCGCCGCCGCGCTCCGCGACGTCGTGGATGACGGGGGAGACGTCGAGCTCCAGAAACAGGCGGTGTTTGCCCTGTCCGAGCTGCCCAACAACGAAGGCATCCCCCCGCTCATGGACGTGGCCCGTACCCACCCCCGCCTGGAGGTGCGCAAGCAGGCCATCTTCTGGCTCGGCCAGAGCGACGACCCGCGCGCCCTCGACCTCCTGATCGAACTCGCCCGGAACCGGTGAGCGGGCCGGGTCAACGGCCTGGCTTGACAGGGCGCCCCACAGGCGGCGGCGCGTAACGACTTCGGGACCCAGGAACACCTAGGTCGGTCCTCGTTTCTGAGGAGAGAGGCACGAGGCCTCCCATGACCGATCTTGACCTGATCCCTGTGTTCCATGCGTGCGTCTACCCCAGCGGTTCTGTTTCTCCTTTCGCTATCCATCGGGCTCGTCGGGTGTGCGGTGCAGTCGGCACCGTCCTCGTCGGCTGAGGCGGCCTCGGCGGCGGCCTCGCAGGCCGACCCCGCCTTCGTACGAGCGGCCGTCTGGGACGACGGACAGGCCGAGATCGCGTTCTACCAGGTCGAACGGACGCAAAACCAGTATGGACGCACGGTGGCGGAGCCCCAGTCCTTTTTGGTGGGTACCTACCTCGTCAAGCACGACTTCGACCCCCAGGTGCAAAGCAAGGTGACCCAGGCCACCGAGCATCGGGAGGAAGCCTTCAAGTATGCCCTCTTCTATGAGTTCGAGAGCGGGTCCTATCAGTACAAGCGGAATTACGTAGCCAACCTGGCCCGTGCTGACCTCCGGCCGTTCAAGGAATCGTTCACGAGCTTCGACTGGTGCTCCAACCTGTACGAGGAGCTGGCTTTTCTCCCGGACGGGCAGGTGGAACTGCTCTCCCGAAGCGACGACTACGGCAACACCACGTCCACGTTGGACTATCAAGCGGGGGCGCATCCCATGACCTCGCTCCCGGTGCTGGTCCGTGGCCTCGACTTCTCGGAGACCACCACCCACACCTTCCAGGTCCTCACGCCGGACGGCGCCTACGTGGGGGCCACGGCTACGCTGGAGGGGCGTGAAACGATCGAAGCAGCCGGGGTACCCACAGAGGCCGAGCGGATCCTGGTCACGTACGCGGGCGCCGCCCCCTCGCTCATCGGGGAGCGGGCCGACACCGAGGAACGGTACTGGCGAGCCACCGAGAACGAGCGCCTGCTCGTGCGCGTGGAGGCCGCCAGTGGACGCTACCGGATGAACCTGGTGGAGCACCTGCGCTCGCCGTATTGGAGTGAGAACATCTGGGGCCGCCTGGCCGAGGTACAGACGTACCCTTGACACGGCCCGGGCCCGCGTTCGTGCAGGCGTTAAGAAAATGAGGTGTCGCCTCCAGGTGCTGGTTCGTAGTTTCCGCTGCGCTCGGGCTACCCTGTCGGCCCCGCCTCTCGTCAGAAAGCTCCACCTGTACTCGCCCGCATGAAGCGTCAAACCAAGATCGTCTGCACCATCGGCCCCGCCTCCTCAGACCGAGCCACCCTACGCCGCTTGGTCGAGGCCGGGATGAACGTGGCGCGGCTCAACTTCTCGCACGGTAGTCATGACGATCACAAGCGTGTCATCGGGCATCTGCGGGCTATCAGCGACGAGATCGGCCGTCCGGTCCCGATCCTGCAGGACCTGCAAGGGCCTAAGATCCGGGTCGGCCCTATCAAGGATGGCAGTGTGCTCATCCACAAAGGGCAGCGCCTCGTCCTCACCGCCGATCCCATCGAGTTGGGCGACCGCCACCGCGTGTCGATCAGCTATGACACGCTGGCCGAAGACGTCCAGGTGGGCGGCCACATCCTCATGGACGATGGCGCGCTGGAGCTGGAAGTCGTGGGGGTCGAGGGCCGGGACGTGGTGACCGAGGTCGTGGTGGGCGGCTCCCTCCGTTCCCGCAAAGGCGTCAATCTGCCGCACCTGGCCACCTCCACCCCGTCGCTCACCGAGAAGGACCTCGAGGATCTGCGCTTCGGGCTCTCGATGGATGTGGACATCATCGCGCTCTCGTTTGTGCGGCAACAGAGCGACGTGGTCGACTTGTGTCGGCGCGTCCGGGACAGCGGCAAAGAGGTCAAGATCGTCGCCAAGATCGAGAAGCCGGAGGCCGTCGATAACATCGATGCGATCATCGCCGAAACCGATGCCATCATGGTGGCCCGGGGCGACCTAGGGATCGAGATGCGGATGTCGCTCGTGCCGCGTGCCCAGAAGACGATCATCAACAAGTGCCGGGCGGCGTCCACGCCCGTCATCACGGCCACCCAGATGCTGGAGAGCATGATCGAGAACCCGCGGCCCACGCGCGCCGAGGCCAGCGACGTGGCCAACGCCGTGCTGGACGGCACAGACGCCGTCATGCTATCGGGCGAGACAGCGATGGGCAAGGATCCCGTGCGGGTCGTGGAGGTGATGGCGCGCATCATCGAAGAGACCGAGGACTACCAGCGCACCTACGGGGCACGCATGATCCCGGACGATGCAGAGGAGGCGCTGCCCTCCGAGGCCATCACCCGGTCCGTCAGCTACACCGCGTGCGAACTGGCCGAACAGGTGGGCGCGAAAGCCATCGCCTGCCTCACCGCCACCGGGTCGACGGCGCGCTCCATCGCACGGCACCGCCCCAGCATGTCCGTCTTCGCCTTCACGGACAACCCCCGGATCGTGGCTCAGATGGGGCTGCTCTGGGGGACCGAGACCTTTGCCATTCCCTTTCAGAAAGACACAGACGCAGGCGTGGCCGCTGTCCATCGGCTGCTGACCGAAAAAGGGCACGTCGAGCCCGGAGACCTGATCGTGATCACGGCGGGGATGCCGCTCCCCAAAAAAGGGCGGACCAACATGATCCACGTGAGCCGGATTTGATACCCGGCGCCCCATAAGCTGGATTTGACCCCCTACGCCCGTGAGCCGGACTTGACCACTTGTGCGTGGGGCCGGGGCCTCCGTGGGGCCGACCTGGATCCCGCTACGGCCTGGGCCGTACAGCACCAAGATCGACCTATTTCTCTGCATCTCTGCTGCATGGCGCCATAGCTACCACCCGTTCTGTCTGGCTACTCGCTGGTCCTAACTACTGCTATGCTTCGCCGCTCTGTGCTTCTCGGCCTCGTGGCCCTGCTTCTGTTGCCAGGGTGTGGCCGCATTCCGTTTCTGGCGCGCCCCGTCGACAACTTTACGGCGTACTACAACACGTTCTACAACGCCCGGAAGGCCTTTGACCGCGGGCTGGAGGGTGTGGAGCGTGAAGACGCGCCCATCGATCGCACGGCCTACCTAAGCCTCTTCACCACCCCCGCGACCACCGGCGCCGGGCGCGACTTCGAGACGGCCATCCTGAAAGGGGCCGATGTGCTGCGTGATCATCCAGACTCGCGCTGGGTAGACGACGCCCTCCTCCTGATCGGCAAGTCCTACTTCTACCAGCGCAACTACGTGGGCGCGGAGCAGAAATTCCGCGAGACGATAGCGCTGGAGACGGGGCTGGAGGACGAGGCGCGGTTCTGGCTGGCCCGCGCCCTGATTGCTGGGCGGGCGTACGAAGAGGCCACCGAGCATCTGACCTTGAGCCTGGCTCGCGAGGGCCTGTCTCGTCGCTGGGAGGCCATGCTCCGGCTGGCCCTCGGCGAGCTCTATGTGGAACGTGGAGCCTGGGAGCAGGCCGCCGAAGAACTGGCCCAGGGCCTCGAGCGCGTGCGAGACCGAGATGTGGGCGGCCGTGCGCAGTTCTTGCTGGCCCAGGTCTATGAGACCATGGGGCGCTTCGAGCAGGCCACGACGGCGTTCGAGCGCGTGCAGCGCTTCAAGCCGTTGTATCAGCTGTCGTATGCCGCCCAATACAGCCGCATTCGGCTAGAAGCCCAGCACGGCGAGGCCGACCTCGCGTTGCGCCTGCTGCGGCGCATGGAGCGCGATGGCAAGAACTACGAGAGTCGAGGCGAGCTCGCCTACCTGCGCGGACGCACCTATCAGGCCATGGGGCGCCCTGAAGACGCCCTCGATACCTACGAAGCCCTGCTCTACGAGTCGGACGCCAACCTGCGCAGCGTACGTGGACCAACCTTCTATGCCCTCGGTGAGCTCTACTACGAAGCGTACGACGACTACCTCCTGGCGGCCGCCCACTTTGACACGGCCGCCTCGGCCCTGCCGGAGCCTCCCAACACCTCCGGTGCCTTGGAGCAAGCCCCTGAGGCTATCCTCGATGCACAGGAACGGGCCATCGTGTTTGGTAGCTTTGCCGCCACGGCTGATCAGATGGCGGAGATGGACTCACTCCTGTACCTGGGGACGATGGACGAGGAGACCTTCCAGGCGTTCGTGCTAGAGCTGAGGCAGCAGCGAGCGGAGGAGATGGCCGAGCAGCAACGAGAGCAGCGGCGACGTCAAGCCGAGGCGCAGTTCCAAAATAGCGGCTTCAGCGGGGGGACCGAGACCCAGAGTTCAGGCAGTGCCGCCAGCGGCGGTGGCGAGGCCGGCTTCCTGTTCCACCTAGACCGAGCGCGTGTGGAGGATGGGCGGCAGCGCTTCCTCGATGTCTGGGGCGAACGACCCCTCGTGCCCAACTGGCGCCGCCTGGAGGCGGTCCGCACCACGGTGGCCGCACAGAATGACCCCACCGAAGCGGCCGGCGGGAGCGAACTCGCTCAGGCGGGAGGACTCGACGAGGTGGGGCTCGGCCTACCTGAAATCGACATCTCGGAGGTCCCCCGGGACTCGGCCGCCCAGGCCACGTTGCGGGCCGAGCGAGCCATGGTTCGCTATGAACTGGCCAATGTCCTGTTCCTGGCGATGAGCAAGCCGGACTCGGCCGTTGTCTGGTACCGAACGGTCATCGAAGAAGATGCCGATCAACCTGTCGCCGAGCGCGCCTACTACGCCCTGGCGGAGGCCCAACGCGCCCTCGGGGACAGCCTGGCCGCCGAGAGGCTCTACCGTGAAGTGCTTCGCCGCAACCCAGACGCCGCCCTGACCGATCGGGTGCGGCTGCGCCTGGGGATCACGGATCCCGTGGAGACCACCGCCGACTCGCTGTCGCTGGCCGAGGAAGCCTACGCCGCCGCCTACGCCCAGTGGCAGGCCCGAGAGTACGCCCAAGCTCTGGATGACATGTTCCAGCTGGCGCTGAACTACGAAGCCACCACCGTGGCCCCACGTGCCCTCTTCGCCACCGGCACCATCTTCATGGAGTGGGCCCGGCGCGATACCTTCGATGTCTTGGGCCCTGTGCCCGTCTCCGTGGCCGACTCGGTGCTGATCCTCGAAGGCTTCGTTGATCCCCCCGCCCCGGACACCACGGCCACCCTGATCTCGCCTGATACCACTCTGGCCCTGCCCGATACGGCCCTGGCCCTGCCCGATACCGCCCTCTCCGTGCCCGATAGCGCCATGGTTCCACCTGGCCCCGCCTTGGCCCCGCCTGATTCCGTGTCCCGAGTCCAGGGAGACCTGGACTCGGGAGCCCTGGGTGGCGCCACAACCGGGCCGGTAGACAGCCTGGCGGTCGGTGAGTCCCCAGCGACCCCGGAGGTTGCGGCCGACACACAGCAGGGCGTGGGCGCACCGGCCGACTCGCTGATGGGGCCGATGGAGGCCCTCCCTGATGCGCCCCCCCCGTCTGCCTTGCGCCTTCCTGATCTGTTTGCACAGTTGAGCAACCGCTACCCAGAGTCGCCCCAGGCCGAGCGGGGCACCGCCATCCTGGCTACCCTCGACGAGGAGCAGCGTCGGCGTGAGGCCGAAGCGCAAGCCGTGCTGGATTCGCTGGCGGCCCTGGAGCAGGCCCGCCTAGATAGCCTCATGGCCTTGCAAGAGCCCCCACGCGCCCCCTCAGACAGCACCGGCATGCCCGCAGACACGATGCAGGTGGCACCCGGCAGCCCGCCGTCCGACGCCGACAGCCTCCGCGCCGACGGAGCCCAGCTCCAGGAGCCCGCTGAGGTGCCCGAAGAGCCTCCCGTGTACCAGCCGGGCTCGCCCCGGGAGGCGAGCTCTGAGCTTGAGCGGGTCTGGGTGGTGGCGGTCCACACCACGGCTGATCTCACCGATGCGGAAGCGGTCATGGCCCTGTACCAAGAGGTGCTCCCCGAAGCCACGATCGCGGCGTATCCCACCGACGCCGAGGACGGCACGATCATGTACCGCGTGGGCGTAGGAGCCTTCCGGACGCCCATGGAGGCCGATACGTTCAGACAGTTGGAGCGTGCACAGCTGCCAGACGCGTCCGAGTTGATTCGGGTGGCCCGGCAACGTTGACACCCACGGGGGCCTCCTGTGCGCCCGCCTAGGTGCAACGTTCCCGGTCCAGCCAGCGTACACACCCAGCAGGTCTGAACGGGGCTCCCGCAGGGTCTTGGGACTAGGAACCAATGCCTCAGGCGCACGGTTGTGGATGATCCTACCTCCGACGATTGAGCGCTACCCCTCTGTTTCAGATCAGCCCGGCCCCTGTGGAGGGGTTCACCGCCCGACCCTGTGCGTCTCTACCGCCTCAGCGGCCGCACGGACGACACCAGGTCGAGAATGCTGAGGCGGTTCTCTTTTCGCCAGACCGCAGCCGCTGAGCGGCCCAGCCGGTCCCGAACGAAATTGACGTAGCTACATGGCGCACGACGAGCGCAAGCACACACCCGACGATCCCATCTCCGATCCGCGTGGGAGCAAGAAGCCCACTGCGAATGGGCGTCCCAAGATCTCGATCTGGATCTACCTGGTCATCTTCCTGGCCTTGTTGGTGCACTTCTTCATCTCGATGTCCGGCAGCGAGCCGAACACCATCGAGTACAGCACCTTCCTGGAGTATGTGGAGGATGGCCACGTCGAAAGCTTCGAGCTGATCAACGACCAGCGCATTCGAGGCCTCTACACCGAGACGGCCGTCGACGAAGGCCGGGTTCAGGTGGCGGAAGAAGGCAATGACGTGATGAGCCGCCCCACGGCTGATTTCAAGCGGCGCTTTTTCACCACCAAGCCCGCCGACCATGAGCTGACCGCCTTCCTCCGCGCCCACAACGAGTCTGTGGAGGCCGGCGAGGCGATGCAGAAGGTGGAGTTCACGGCTCGGCAGGAGGAGAACTGGTTTGGCGGGGCCCTCACCTGGATCTTCCCGCTGATCCTCATCATCGCCTTCTGGATCTTCATGATGCGGCGCATGAGTCCGGGCTCCCAGGTGCTGAACATCGGGAAGAACAAGGCCGTCCTGTTCGATGCCATGGGCGAGCAGCGCATCACGTTCAAGGACGTGGCGGGCCTCGATGAAGCCAAAGAGGAAGTGCAGGAGGTCGTCGAGTTTCTCAAAAGCCCGAAGCGGTTCACCCGCCTGGGCGGCAAGCTGCCCAAGGGTGTCCTGCTGGTGGGGCCACCGGGAACGGGCAAAACGTTGCTGGCCAAAGCCGTAGCTGGCGAGGCGGGCACCCCCTTCTTCTCGCTCTCCGGCTCCGACTTTGTGGAGATGTTTGTGGGCGTAGGCGCGGCCCGCGTCCGCGACCTGTTCCGCCAAGCCAAGGAGAAAGCCCCCTGTATCATCTTCATCGACGAGATCGACGCCATCGGGCGGAGCCGAGGCCGCGGCATGATGATGGGCGCCAATGACGAGCGTGAGAATACGCTCAACCAGCTCCTGGTGGAGATGGATGGCTTCAACACCGACAAAGGCGTCATCATCATGGCGGCCACCAACCGGCCCGACGTGCTCGACTCCGCCCTGCTGCGCCCCGGCCGGTTTGATCGGCAGATCCTGATCGACAAGCCCGACCGGCTCCAGCGCCGCAAGATCTTCCGCGTCCACACCCGTAACCTCATCATCGCCGACGAGGTGAACCACGATGTGCTGGCCAGCCAGACGCCAGGCTTCGCCGGGGCGGAGATTGCCAACGTGTGCAACGAAGCGGCCCTCCTGGCGGCCCGGCGCGACAAAGAGGCGGTGGGCATGGACGACTTCGAGGCGGCCATCGACCGCGTGATTGCGGGTCTGGAGAAGAAGAACAAGCTCATCTCGCCGGAGGAACGCGAGATCGTGGCCTATCATGAGGCCGGTCATGCCATCACCGGCTGGTTCCTGGAGCACACGGACCCGGTGGTCAAGGTGTCCATCGTGCCCCGTGGCCTGGCGGCGCTGGGGTATGCACAGTACCTCCCTGACGAGCGCTACCTCTATACCAAAGAGGCGCTGGTAGACCGCATGATCATGGCGATGGGCGGCCGCGTAGCCGAGGAGATTGTGTTCGGGCGTATCACGACGGGCGCCCAGAACGATCTGGAGCGCATCACCAAGATGGCCTATGCCATGGTGGTGGACTATGGCATGACCGAGAACATCGGCTACATCAGCTTCAACCTATCGGGCCGCCAGAACGAGTCGCCGGTGTTCGACAAGCCGTACTCCGACGAAACGGCCCGCCTCATTGACCAGGAGGTCAAGCACATCATCGAAGATGTGCGGGCCCGGGCGCGCACGCTGCTGGAAGAGAAACGGGAGAAGCTCAACGAGATGGCCCAGGCGCTGCTCGAAAAAGAGGTACTTGGTCCCAAGGACCTGATCCAGATCCTCGGCGAGCGCCCACATGGCTCGTACGTGGACTTCGAGCCCCTCGAATCGAATGGCCATGCAGAGGACGACGCCCCTGAGGGCCCGGCCTCTTCGTTCCCTGAGGGCGACGGCGCCACAGGCAACCCGGTGGACGGCCGACCAGCTACCTAGTTATATATCGATATGTATCAATATATCTATCATAAGAGATGATCTGAGCCCTAGGTGACGCATTTCAGGGGCAGAGGTCCGGGTATTAACCGTTTCTTGACCGGGAGAGTTGACGTTCAACTCTCCCGGTTGCTATATTACGAAGCTCGATAAAAAAGCCGCCACGGCGGTTCTCATCAGGAGTTTAGGTTATAGAGGGCGTCAACGTGCCTACTATTCAACAACTTGTCAGAAAAGGGCGTCGCGACAAGACGAAAAAGACGAAGTCGCCCGCGCTCATGAACTGCCCGCAGCGCCGGGGGGTGTGCACGCGCGTGTACACAACCACGCCCAAGAAGCCGAACTCGGCTCTCCGGAAGGTGGCCAAGGTCCGCCTCACCAATGGGATCGAGGTGATCGCGTACATCCCGGGCGAAGGCCACAACCTGCAGGAGCACTCCATCGTGCTGGTGCGCGGCGGCCGTGTGAAGGACCTGCCGGGTGTGAAGTACCACATCGTGCGCGGCGCTCTGGACACGGCTGGCGTGAGTGACCGCCGCCAGAGCCGCTCCAAGTACGGCGCCAAGCGGCCTCGGAGCTGACCGTCTCCGCTGCCACCCGTTCCGCAGCGGACCCCCCGATCTGACCACTATCCATACGAAGGCTCTCTTGCAGGGCCTTTTTGACTCTACAGACCATGCGCAGAAGAAAGGCAGAACGCCGGCCGATCACGCCCGATCCGATCTACAACGATGAGCTGGTTTCCCGCTTCGTCAAGTACCTGATGCAGGACGGCAAGAAGAGCACGGCGCAACGCATCGTGTATGCCGCGTTTGACATCCTGCAGGAGCGCACGGAAGAGGAAGGCATCGAGATCTTCCGCAAAGCCATCAACAACGTGGCCCCGCTCGTGGAGGTCCGCAGCCGCCGCGTGGGTGGCGCTACCTACCAGGTGCCCATCGAGGTGCGTCCCGAGCGGCGCACCGCCCTGGCCTTCCGCTGGGTCATCCAGTACGCGCGGGCCCGCAACGACAAGAGCATGGCCGTTCGTCTGGCCAACGAGCTGCAAGCCGCTGCGCGCGGCGATGGAGGGGCCGTCAAGAAGAAAGACGACACCCACCGCATGGCCGAATCCAATAAGGCGTTTGCTCACTTCCGCGTCTGAGCCACAGCCCTGCGCTGTGCTTCACGCGGGCGGATCATCCCTTCAACTGATCGATCATCATGGCTGACACTCAGCAATTTCCTCTGGAGCGATACCGCAACATCGGGATCTCGGCGCACATCGACGCCGGGAAAACGACGACCACGGAGCGGATTCTGTTCTACACCGGCCGTCTGCACCGCATGGGCGAAGTCCATGATGGGGGCGCCACGATGGACTGGATGGAGCAGGAGAAGGAGCGCGGCATCACCATCACCAGCGCCGCCACGACCTGCTTCTGGAAGGACCACCGCGTCAACATCATCGACACGCCGGGCCACGTGGACTTCACCGTAGAGGTGGAGCGTGCCCTGCGTGTGCTCGATGGAGCCGTGGCGCTCTTTTGCGCCGTCGGTGGCGTGGAGCCCCAGTCCGAGACCGTCTGGCGGCAGATGAACAAGTACGATGTCCCGCGTATCGCGTTCGTCAACAAGATGGACCGCACTGGGGCTGACTTCGTGAATGCCGTCGGCATGATGAACGAGCGCCTCAAGGCCAACGCCGTCCCGGTCCAGATCCCGATCGGCGAAGGCGACATGTTCCGCGGCGTCATCGACCTCATCCGGAACAAGGCCATCATCTGGCACGACGAAACCCAGGGTGCCACCTGGGACGAAATCGACGTGCCTGCGGACCTTGAGAAGGAGGCCCGCCACTGGCGCATCCACCTCATGGAGGCCATCGCGGAGCACAATGACGAGCTCCTCATGAAGTACCTCGAGGGTGAAGACATCACGCCCGAGGAAATCCGCAAGACGGTGCGCCAGGCCACCCTGAATCTGGACATCACGCCGGTCTTCTGCGGCTCGGCTTTCAAGAACAAAGGCGTGCAGCGCCTCCTGGACGGCGTGCTGGACTACCTGCCCAGCCCCGTGGACGTGGAGGCGGTAGCCGGCATGAAGCCGGGGACAGACGAAGAGGACGAGCGGGCCCCAGACCCCGCCTCGCCGTTCAGCGCCATCGCTTTCAAGATTGCCACGGACCCGTACGTCGGGAAGATCACCTTCCTGCGCGTCTACAGCGGCACCCTGGACAAAGGGACGGCGGTGCTCAACACCACCTCCAGCAAGAAGGAGCGCGTGGGACGCCTGCTGTTCATGCACGCCAACTCCCGTGAGGATGTGACGGTGGTGCGCGCGGGCGACATTGCGGCGGCCGTGGGCCTCAAGAACGTCCGCACCGGCGACACGCTGTGTGATCCCGAGCATCCGATCATGCTGGAGTCCATGGACTTCCCTGAGCCGGTGATCCGGATCGCCATTGAGCCTAAAACCAAGGCCGACAGCGACAAGCTGGGCCAGGGCCTCCAGAAGCTCGCCGAAGAAGACCCGACGTTCCAGGTGTCCACCGACGACGAGACGGGTCAGACCATCATTGCGGGCATGGGCGAGCTGCACCTCGAGATCATCGTGGACCGCCTGCGCCGTGAGTTCAAGGTTGAAGCCAACGTGGGCCGTCCGCAGGTGGCCTACCGCGAAGCCTTGCGGGCGCCGGTGGACCTGCACTACACGCACAAGAAGCAGTCCGGTGGCCGCGGCCAGTTCGCCGATGTTCGCATCGAGTTCAGCCCGGTCGAAGACGGCACCGGCTTCGAGTTTGAGAACGCCATCTTCGGGGGCTCCATCCCCAAAGAGTTCATCCCGTCGGTCGAGAAAGGCATCCAGTCCGCCATGGACCAGGGCCCGCTGGCCGGGTACCCCGTCGAGGGCGTCAAAGCGCGCCTCTACGACGGCAAGTACCACAACGTGGACTCGGACCAGATGTCGTTCGAGATCGCGGGCCGCATGGCCTTCCGCGAAGCCGCTCGCCGCGCCAAGCCGGTGATCATGGAGCCGATCATGGCCGTCGAGGTCGTCACCCCCGAAGAGTACATGGGCGACGTCATCGGCGACCTGAACAGCCGCCGTGGCCGCATCGAGAGCATGGGGCAGCGCAACGACGCCCAGGTCATCAAGGCCATGGTGCCGCTGAGCGAGATGTTCGGCTACTCGACGGACATGCGCTCGCTCACGCAGGGCCGCGCGCTCTACTCCATGCTGTTTGACCACTACGAAGAGGTACCGAAGTCCGTCGCAGACGACATCATCTCGGCCACCTCTGGGGCCGCTGCCTAAGCAGCTGCTCGCCTTCCCATTCTGAGACTCAACACGTAGCACCCTACACGACTCATGGCAAAAGAAACGTTTGTACGCACGAAGCCGCACGTGAACGTGGGCACGATCGGTCACGTGGACCACGGCAAGACGACGCTGACGGCGGCCATCACAACGGTTTTGGCCAAGCGCGTCGAAGGCAACCAGATCCGCT
>JBCDJV010000040.1:0-40706 GCA_038747425.1 Bacteroidota bacterium | reverse complement strand
CCAGGGCGCAGCACAGACACATCAACCTGGGTGCCGCGCGGGCCCTTAAGGTTGGCCTGCACCTCTTCGGTGTTCCAGCCCACGGCCGACTGCCCGTCCACCGCCACGATGCGGTCTCCGGACATGAGCCCGGCTTCATCACTGGGCCCACCGGGCAGGGGATTGAGCACGGCCAGCGTATCTCGTCCCTCGGGGCCCTCCACAAACTCGTAGGAGATACCGATCCCCTCGAACGACGCGTTAAACGACTCGTTGACGCGCTGCATCTGATCCCGGCTGATGTAGACCGAGTGCGGATCCAGTTCCGATAGCATGCCGCGAATCGCTTCCTCAGCCACCTCCTCGTTGTCGATGTCGTCCACGTAATAGCGGGTCACGATCAGGAACGCGTCCTCTAGCTTGCGGAGCACGTCGTACGTGGTATCGCCGGAGACGGCTGAGCCAATTTGAACGCCCAGCAGCAGAGTCGAGAACAGGAGAAGACCACCCAGCGTGGCCGCTTTGCGAGAAAGCATCAGGGTTGTAGAGGCTGGAAGATGAGTGGAGAAACAGACCCGAGCGCCGAGGGAGCTAGCCCGTAGGTGGGGTACGTGTCGCGAGGTAGGCGTGGCCTGGTGAACAGGCCCCATCTTCTACCACAACGTAGCAGGCTGTGCAAAACGCATGGGCCGGGTGGGCGCCGCGCCGTGAGGCACGCAGGAGGGCCTCGAAGATACGGCTCCTTGTTAATGGAAAAATCACAGTTAGGTTCTGCTTCCGCAAGGCACCTTTGGCGCGTGTGCGGTAGTCCCCGCCCATCCTGGGGAATCGTTACAATGTCCGCACACCTTCGCCGAGCCTTCCGTGGTGCCCTATGTTTTCACCGGCCCCACAGGCCGGAACGCACGCAGTGGACCAACCGCCCCCCGCTGCCCAGTTCGTGGCTCACCCTGCCTGTTTCATCTCCGCTTCCCTGTCCATGACCAACCGTGACCTGGCCCGCCATTTCAAAGAAACGTCTGCGCTCATCGAGCTGACGGGCGGCAACGGCTTTCGGGCGCGAGCCCTGGCCAAAGCGGGCCGGACGCTGGGTCGCCTGGAGACACCGGCCGTCGACCTCCTGGCCCGTGGAGACTTGGCCACGCTTCCGGGGGTGGGCAAAGGCGTCGTGGCGCAGGTGCAGGAACTGGCTGAGACGGGCACGCTCCAACTCTATGAGGACTTGCGGGCCGCCATCCCCCCAGGTCTCCTCGACGTGCTGCAGATCAAGGGGCTGGGCGCCAAACGGGTGCGGATGCTGTGGCAAGAGCTGGGCATCACCTCGTTGGACGCGCTGGAGGCCGCCGCCCAAACAGGGCGCCTGGAGGACGTGAGCGGCTTCGGCGCCAAGACCCAGGCCACCGTGTTGGAGCAGATCGACCTAGTACGCCGCTACATGGAGCAGTGGCACTACGCCCAGGCCCTGCCCCCAACCGAAGCCTTCCTCGAGACCCTCCAGGCCCACCCTACGGTCTACCGAGCCGCCCTCTCCGGCGCCCTACGCCGCCAGTGCGAGACCATCGAGACGGCGGACTTCCTCGCCGCGGGCCCCGAGGCCGTTGCCTTGGCCGAGGCCCTCTCGCTGACCGTGGCCGACGCCCCCTTGCCCGAGGCCACCGAGGCCGTGCTGACGGGCACGCTGCCCAACGGGCTGCCGCTTCAGGTTTACCTGACCATCGAGGCCCACTGGGGCACCGCCTGGTGGGCCACCACCAGCGCCGAGGCGCACCGCACGGCGTGGAACGAGGCCTACGGAGCCCCGCCCCTGACAGCGGAGGAACCCGCCTTCTTCGCCACGCAGGATCTGCCCGTGATCCCGCCCTGCCTCCGAGAAGGTCGTGGCGAGCTGGCCGCCGCCGCTGCGGATACGCTCCCCACGCTCATCACCGTGGAAGACCTCCAAGGGTCCCTCCACAACCACTCGACCTACAGCGACGGTGCCAACGCCCTCGCGGACATGGCCGAGCGTACGCGCGAAATGGGGCTGCACTACTTCGGCATCTGCGATCACAGCCAGTCCCTCAAGGTCGCGCATGGGCTCTCGGTGGCGGAGGTACGCAAGCAGCAGGCCGAGATTGAGCACCTGAACGCACAGTACGAGGCGGACAATCTGGACTTCCGCGTCTTCAGCGGCATCGAGAGTGACATCCTCCCCGATGGCTCGCTGGACTACCCAGACGATGTACTGGCCTCGTTCGATTTTATCGTGGCCAGCGTCCACGTGGGCTTGTCCATGACTGAGGAGGTGGCCACCGAGCGCGTGCTGGCGGCTGTGCGCAATCCCTACACCACCATCCTGGGACACCCCACCGGCCGCCTGCTGCTGCGGCGCGAGGGCTACCCGCTCGACTACGAACGCGTGCTCGATGCGTGTGCCGAGCACCGCGTGGCTGTGGAGTTGAACGCGCACCCGCTGCGCCTCGACCTGGACTGGCGCTGGATCCGGGCCGCCACAGACCGAGGCGTGCTCATCTCCATCAACCCGGATGCCCACACCTTGGACGGTCTGGACGACGTACGATGGGGCGTGGCCGCGGCTCAAAAGGGCTGGCTCACGCCGGACCAGTGCCTCAATGCCTTCTCTCTGGATGCCTTCACCGCCTGGCTCCAGGCGCGCCGGCTCTGATGGTTCACGGAGAACCTAGGGGGCTGGGCCACGCTGGTTCGCCGCTCAACCTTGCACGCTGATTGGGCGCGTTGCATTTTGCATCGTCCATCTGGCATTTCCCATGGCCCTGTGTCTCGGTTTCTCCAACTGCTGGCGTTGATCCTGCTGCTGACGACCGGCGCCGTCGTCACCATCGGATATTTTGCCTATGGACCGCAGGATGTGCCCCCCGATGAGGTGGTGCTGCCTGAACTGACCGGGACCGTTCGAGTGGATTGGCATCGGGAGCGGTTGGTGGTCATTGAAGGGGCCACGGCCGCTGATCGGCTGACGGGATTGGGCTTTGTGCACGGCGTTCGCCATGTGTGGCCGGTGGTGCTCTGGCGGCAGGCCGCCCTGGGCCGGCTCAGCGAGTGGCTGGGGCCGGACCTGCGCCTGGTGGATGCGCACGCCCGGCGCCTGGGCCTGGCTGACCGCGCCATGGCCACCTATGAAGCCCTCTCTGAGGCCGACCGAGCCCCCCTGCACGCCTACGCCGCTGGCTTCCAGGCAGCCCTCGAGACGCGGGCCGTGGGACTCAACCCCAACGTGGCCCTGCTCGATCTACCGCTGGAGCCGTGGGAGCCCTGGCACACCCTGGCGGTGGAACGTTTGCTAGCCTGGATGGCCGCCAGCCCGCCCCAGCCTGACACGGTCTCCGTGGCTACCTTCGAGGCCTTTGTCTCGGCCAATGAGGCCTTGGAGACGCTGTTGGCACTCGGCCCTTTCCGGGACAGCATCGCCTGGGCTCGTCCCGATGAGGACGGCACCCCGTTGCTGTACGCTCGCCACACTGGGGGCCAGGCCGCGCATCCCTGGCTACAGGAGGTGGCCCTCCGTGGCCCCGGTGCCCCACCTACACTGGCGGCCTCGCTCCTCGGCACACCGTTTCTGGTGAGCGGGACCCAGCCCACCCACGCGTGGACGGCGCTGCTGACCAGCCGTGCTTACTATGAAAAGATCGCGGTAGACTCAGGCGGCGTCCCGCTCCGGCGCGAACGCCTCACCTTTCGCGATGGCTCGGAGACGCTCGTTCCCCTGGCCGAGGTGCCTGATGCCGTGCTGCTAGAACCCGTCAACCCGCTGGCCCCAGACACCGTCTGGGCCTTGCGGTGGCGCGGCCTCCGTCCCGGCACGGATCTCCGTGCCTGGGCGGCCTTGGCAGCGGGAGCAACAAGCGGCGGCGCCCCCTTCAACCTCTTGGACGGTCATGGCTTGGTGGTCGAAGCACAGGGAGCCCGGCAGGTGCAGGGACGCCCACAGACCCTCCGCCCCGGGCGGGAGGTGACCCTGGTCAGTGTCAGTCCGTGGGCCCCGCTGGTGGCAGAGCAGGTGGCCACCGCAGCCGACCGGCCCTCCCTGGCCATGCCGGATCCAGCCGACACCTACAGCCCGTGGGCGGCCCGCACGGCCCCTCAACTCCTGGCGCTCCTTGACACGCTAGCCACCTTCGCCACACCGCCTGCGGACCCGCTGCGAGACGAACTCCTCACCTACCTCCGCAATTGGAATCATCGCTACGACCCCGCCAGCATCGGGGCCACCGTGTTTGACGCCTGGGCCATCGAACATGCACAACGCCTTCGCCTTCCGGTCCACACCCTAGCCGATGAGGCCACACGCCTGGGCCTCCCCCTGGATGCCGAAGCCCCCGACAGTCTGGTAGCGGCCCGCCAAGCCGCCCTGCATGCCCTAGAGGCCGACTTGCTTCGTGCGGCCGCCGCACTCACCCAGCAACATGGCTCCGACCTACGGCAGTGGCGCTGGGAACGCGTCCACGCGACCTCGTACCGATTCCCGCTTTGGACATCGCCCTTGGCCCGTACCGAGGCCGTCTCTCGGCTGGCGAAGGCCCGCTATGAGGCCGTGCAAGTCCCCGGGCGGGGCCACGTCTCGGCGTTGTATGGGAGCTCGACGCCTGCCCGGACGGGCTCCACAACGCCGGTCACCTGGGAAACGTGGCTCCGGCCTGGCCAACCTGCGTTTTGGGTCCGGACCCGCGCCTTCACCCACACCGCCGACGCTGATCTCCTCGCGCTCGAAGCCCCAGCTCGGCGCATCGCCCTCGACCCCGCCCGGCGTGCCGTTCGCACCACCTGGCTCCGTCCTCGTGCAGACACCCCATGACGGCCCCGCTCTACATCGGGCTCGACGGAGGGGGCACCAAGACGTCCCTGCTCGCCGGCACGGACACAGCGTTGCTGCCGCCGCCACCACCGGGCCCGGGGAGCAACCCACAACGGGTGGGCGTATCCAGCACAGTGGAGATCCTCACCACGCTCATCGACTCAGTGGTGGCCCATCATCCACACCGACGCCTGGCTGCGGTCTGCGTGGGTTTGGCTGGAGCAGGGCCCCCTTCTGTGCAACACGAGGTGCACACGGCCCTGCTGGCAGCGCGTCCTGCGTGGGCCCAGGCTGTACTGGACATCGTGCCAGACACAGAGATCGCGCTGGAAGCCGCCTGGGGAACAGACAGTGGCGTCCTCGTCATCGCCGGCACAGGGTCGAGCGTGCTGGCCCGTACCCAGGCTGGGACTCTGGTGCGCGCCGGCGGGTGGGGCTATCTGCTGGGCGATGAAGGAAGCGGTTATGCCCTGGGCCTGGCCGGACTTCGGGCCGTGGCCAGAGCGATGGACGGCGGCTCCCCTACTCCCTTGACCATGATGCTAGCTGCGCGCTACGACCTCCACGACCGAGCCCAGCTCGTTGAGGCGATCTACCGTCAAGCCTGGCCCATCCAGCGCGCGGCCCCGCTTGTGCTGGAGGCCGCCCAGGACGGCGATGCTGAGATGCAGGCGTTGGTGGCGGCTCAAGCCGAGGCCCTGATCGAGCACGTGGCCAACCTGGCCCAGCGGCATTCCTCCATCCAGCCCCGCCTCGCGCTGACGGGCGGCCTGGCGAAGGCCCCCGTCTACACCGCCCAGTTCCAACGTGCCCTGGCGCAGCGCATGCCCGGCTGGACCCTGGCGGTGGCCACGAACGCCCCCGTGGTGGGCGCCCTCGCCCGAGCCCGACGGCTGGCTCATGAGCAGACCTCGTAACCGATCCAGCGGTTGTGTGCGCCATACCCTATCTTGGGCACGCACGTCTCCGCACCAGCTGGCCTCGCATGATCTGATTGGTACCATCGACTCGTTTGTTCACCCAACACGACTCCGGTGCTACCATGAAGCCTTCTTTGCTGCTCACGGCCCTCCTGCTGGCCACCCCCTTCCTTGGCCACGCCCAACCCGCAGCCTCCGCACCGGCCGAGGCACCGCGAGGCGTTCTGGTGCGCTACATCGAGACCGGCGAGCCCACTCACGATCAGCTCCTTCGACGGCTGGACGACGCCTTCCGGCGCCAGCTCCAGCTTCAGGGGCGCCCGGCATCCGACGAAGGGACGCGCCACCTCACCTTGATCCTTGACGGTGTACTCCATGACGAGACGGGTCGCCTGGCCCTCTCGATCACCACCATGAGATCCCTGCCCGAGTTGGTGGTAGAGCTAGGCGCCCAGGCCGAAGCCTTCTACGAGAACGCGTCGGCCGACGAGCTGCCGACCGACGGTGCCTTCGTGCGCCAGTACGTGACCCGCGAGTGGCTGCGCCAGTACTACCGGCTTGTGGAGCAAGACCTCCGTATCGTCGAGCCGGACGCCTTGGAGGAGGTGGCCGCCGAGGTGGTGGCCCAACTTCCCTCCTCTTAGACAACCTCTCAAGGACACATCTCGGAGACGCCCACGCATGCCTTTCCCAGACCCCTTCCGCGCTGGCCTGACCTTGCTCGCCCTAGTGACCCTAGCGGCCTGCGACTCAGACCCGGCTCCCGAACCGGATACCATCCCCATCATACGCGACGCGTTTCAGACGGATTTTGAGGCGGCATCGTCTGACGCCGACCTCTTCCCCCGCGACGGAACCGGATGGACTGGCCGTCAACAACAGCCCGAGGCCAATCGCGTAGAGCTGTCGACAGCGCGCAGCCGATCAGGCACGCAGTCCATGCGCTTCGTGGCCGTGCCCACCGGGGCGGCTGGCACGTCCAAGGCCGACCTGGTCCTCGAACGCTTGGACCTGGGTGAGGGAGCTCGAGCCTGGTTCGAGTTCTGGGCTTATCTCGTGGGCGGCTCGGACGCTCAGAACCTCTTTGTGTGGGACCTTGAGGCCCCGGCCACCTGCACGGACGAGCAGGCGTGCCCATCCACCGGCTCAGGGGCCCTCTGCCCGTCACCGGGACGGCGCCTCTATCTGAGTGGACCCCAAGGCACTTCGTGGGCCTCCGACCTAGGCAAATGGTGCCGTGGCGACGTGTTTCGGGCGTCCACGGGGACCTTGAGGCCCGACCAGTGGACCCGCATTCGGATCTTTATCAACCTCTCCAGCGAGGCCTCAGGCCAGTTCCGCGTATGGCAAGACGACGCCCTGGTGCTCGATGCGACTGGCCTTACGCTGCCCCGCGCTGAGGCCCGGTACACCCGCCTGCAACTTGGGATCACGGCGAATGGGAGTGAGACCGCTACCCACGAGCTGTTCATCGACGACGTGGTGGTGGCCGTCACTGACCCAGGATGGTGAAGCGGCCCCGTGGGGTCGGCCCACAAAAAACGCCAGCCCCGGACATCCAGGGCTGGCGAAGAGCGGGAGACGAGATTCGAACTCGCGACCTTTTGCATGGCAAGCAAATGCTCTACCAGCTGAGCTACTCCCGCTTTTTTTGGCAGGACGAAGATGATACGATGCCATGAGCGTCTTGTCAAGCCATCATGGGGCAGCCGAGGCCTCGTGGGCGTTCTCCACACTGCTTTCATACGACGAGGCACCAGCACGACGCGGGCAACGCCCACACCATGCGCAATCCTTGCAGCGACCTACACGTCCAGCGTCAGCGCGCGGCGCCTGGGTGAGGGCAAGCACGGGTTCGGGCGCGGGGGGGTGAGGGATCGGGTGCGCATCCATGGGTACAGGGTCAGCGTTGAGACGGGCCGAGGAGGGGGAACGTGACGTCGTGCTGTGTGCCATCGCTGAAGTGTAGGCGGAACTGAGCCTCTTGGGTGTCGGCCTCGCCAAACGTTTCGGGCGTCACCATAATCCAGGCTTCTACGCGGCCCATTTCTAGGGCCTCCAGCTCGGTTTCAGGCGGACCGACGACGTTGATCTGCGTGCCAAGAGGCTGCACGGCTTCGAGCGTGAACGTCACTGGTGTTGAGCTTTGGTTGTGCACCCGGAACTGCAACCGGTTGGCGATGCGTCCATCTGGCAAAGCCATGAACGGTTCACCCACGGCTCGCCCCACGTGGATCTCGTAGGTCCCCTGCGTGGCCAGCAGCGCCACAAACGCCACCACCAAGGCGGTCATGAGGGCCCCGTAGAGCATGGTGCGGGGCCGTACGCGCCGCGTCCGCTTGCCCTCCAGCTCACGCTCAGACGTATACCGGATGAGCCCAGGCTCCAGCCCAATCTTGTCCATGATGGCATCGCACGCGTCGATGCATTGGGTGCACGCAATGCATTCCATCTGCAGGCCGTCCCGGATGTCAATGCCTGTGGGGCAGGTCCGGACACACGCGCCACAGTCGATGCAGTCACCCTGAGCGGGGATCAGCCCTTCGGCCTCTTGCCTGAGCTTCTTTTTGCTCCGGCGAGCCCGAGGCTCTCCACGCACCGGATCGTAGCTGACGATCAGAGAGTCCGGGTCCAGCAGCACGGACTGGAACCGCGCGTAGGGGCAGGTGATGGTGCACATCTGCTCCCGAAAGTAGCCAAAGTTGAACAGCATGAGCCCGGTGGTGCCACCCATCAGGATAAAGAACCCCCATTGCTCGTTCGGAGGCCGCTGCATCCAGGCCAGCAGGTTTTCCCACCCCGCGAAATACGCCACGAAGGTGTGCGCCAGAAACGCCGAGATGAGAGTAAACAGGACTAGCTTCACCCCCTTGCGCCATACCTTATCGAAGGTCCAGGGCCCCTCATTGCGGCGCTTGCGTATATGCTCCTTGCCCTCGATCCACCGCTCAATAGGGCGATAGACGAACTCCAGGTAGACCGTCTGGGGGCACGCCCACCCGCACCAGACACGCCCCAGGAGGGCGGTCAGCAGGACGATGGCCACCATCGAGGCCACCCCCAGAATGAGCAGCAGAAGCGTATCCGTCGGATAAAACACCCCTCCGAAGAGGGCGAACTCCCGGTCCATGACGTTGAGGAAGACAGCCGGGCGTCCGTTGATCGGCACGATGGGGAGGAGCACGAAAAACGCGATGAGCGCCCAACCTACCCAGAGCCGCTGGCGCCAATGCCGCCCCTTAGCGGGGACCGGGTACATCCACCGGCGACTGCCATCCCGGTTCAGCGTCGACAGAACCTCTTCCGGCGACTCCAGGATGCCCAGATCGTCTAGCTCGATGAATTGCTGTACCATGACGGATGCGCGTTGGTACGAGGGCGCTCACGCGGCCTGGCCCGCAGGTCAGTCCGTGGCCTCGGCCGGTGGTCCGCTCTCGCGCTCCACCAGGTCGCCCTCGGGGGCCTTGGCGTCTGGCGGGTCGGTGCCTTGGAGGGCCCCGTAGATATAGGCCACCGTCTCGGCGCGTTGCTCTGGGGTGAGCACACCGCCCCACGGGGTCATGCCTTTCTCAACCACGCCCTCCGTGATGACCCGGAAGGCATCCACCGGGTCCCCACCGTGTAGCCAGTAGGCATCGGTCAGGTTGGGCCCGATGAGCCCTTCGCCGGCCCCGCCATGACAAGCGGCACAATAGCTGGCGTAGTGGACGGCCCCCGCCAGGATCATCTCCTCATTGGCGATCACCTCGGCCAGCGACGCGGCGTCCGCTTCAAAGACAGGGTTGGCCGCCAGATAGGCCTCGCGGATGTCGGTCAGCTCGGCCTGGGCTTGCGCCAGGTCCTCGCCGTAGGTGTCTACGGTGTCGAAGATGTAGATGCCCAGCACGTAGTACGCCGCGAAGACGACGCAGAGGACGAACGTCCACACCCACCAGCCGGGCATGGGGTTGTCGTATTCTTTGATGCCATCGTAGCGGTGGCCCGGGATGACTTCGTCGCGCGCGCCCCCCACCATGAGCGAGCCGCGTTGGGGATCATCGCTGGCCGGAGGTCTGGACGTCGAGGATGTGGCCATGGGTCGTTGCGTAGCGGTGAGGGTAGAGGCGGGCCATTGGCCCGTCTCGGGAGGATGCCGAGGCCGCTGGTAGCCGCCTGGCCGGGCTGGCGCCCGCGAGGGGCACGGGCGCGAGCGAGCGTGAGACGGGCCAGCGGCCTTAGAGGAGGCGAGGGCTCTGGCCTTGGGGGAGGCGAGGGCTCTGGCCTTGGGGGAGGCGAGGGCTCTGGCCTTGGGGGAGACGGGCCAGCGGCCCGTCTTTACGGGCTAGGGATGGGGGGAGGTCAGGGGAGCGTCATCTTCCAGGGGGAGGTTTTTGGCATGGGCGCGGTCGTTTTTGGAGAGGGTGAAGGCATAGAGGACGATGCACACGAAGGCCACCAGGAAGGCGATGAGGCCGACCTCGGGGAGGGCACCGGTCTCCAGGGCGCGGATCACTTCTTTCATCATAGCGAGGACTCCTCCGAGGCGGTGGGGGCCTCTGGCTCATTCAGGGCGGTAGGCTCGTCGGGACTGGGGGGCGCCTCGGTGACGGCCGGGTCCTTGTGGATGTCAGTACCGAGGCGTTGCAGGAAGGCCACAAGGGCGGTGATCTCTTTATCGGCGAGTGCCTCAGGGCCTCCCTGGGCCGCCACCTCCTCGGCGATGGCGGCCGCTTGGGCCTGCGCCGAGGCCACAGCGTTCTCGACCTCTTCGTCGGTGTAGGGGGTACCGAGCCGCTGGAGCGTACGAAGCTTGGCCGGGAGGTCATCCAGATGCACCTCGTTGGCCAGCAGCCAGGCGTAGGGCGGCATCAGTGAGCGCGGACTCGTCGAGCGCGGATCTTCCATGTGGCGGACGTGCCACAGATGGGGGTACTTGCCGCCCACCCGCGCCAGGTCCGGCCCCGTCCGCTTCGAGCCCCACAGGAACGGCCGCTCGTAGATCGTCTCGCCGGGCTTGCCATACTCGCCGTACCGCTCGATCTCCTGCCGGAACGGGCGCACCATCTGGCTGTGGCAGTTGTTGCATCCCTCGCGGATGTAGACATCGCGGCCGGCCAACTCCAGGGGCGTCCAGGGCTCGACGGTAGCGATGCGCGGGACGTTGGACTGTACGAGAAAGATGGGCAGGAACTCAATCACGGTGCCCACCAGGATCGCCATGACGGTCAGCACGGTGAACAGCAGCGGCATGGCCTCAAGCCTGCGATGGCGTCCGTGAGTGTCCAGAAACTGTTTCATCGGGGGTGGTATCCTGAACGTGTGGAGAGGGGTGGGATCAGACCGTAGCGAGGTCGGAGTGGCGGGGGGTGACCGGCAGGCCAATGGAGGGATCGGGCAGGTGTTTGGGCGCCTGGCGAACCGTCATGAAGACGTTGACCATGAGCATGACCATGCCACTCAGGTACATGAGTCCCCCTACCATCCGCACCCAGTACATGGGTACGATCTGGATGACTGTCTCCATGAAGTCCGGGTAGAGCAGGCGCCCCGCCTCGTCAAAGGCCCGCCACATGAGCCCCTGCGTAATGCCCGCCACGTACATCGACAGCACGTAGAGGAGGATGCCAATGGTGCCAATCCAGAAGTGTGTGTTGGCCAGGCGATCACTCCACAGCTCGGTGCGCCATAGCCGAGGCACGAGCCAATAGATCATCCCAAAGATCATGAAGCCGTTCCATCCCAGCGCGCCACTGTGGACGTGGCCGATGGTCCAATCGGTGTAGTGGCTGAGCGCGTTGACGCTCTTGATGGAGATGAGCGGGCCTTCGAACGTGGCCATGCCGTAGAACGTGATGCCGATCACGAACATCTTGAGCACCACGCTGTCTCGCAGCTTGTGCCAGGCCCCGCGCAAGGTGAAGAGGCCATTGATCATGCCCCCCCAGGAAGGCATCCACAGCATCACCGAAAACACCATCCCCAGCGTGGCCGCCCACTCAGGGACCGCCGTGTAGTTGAGGTGGTGCGGCCCCGCCCAGATATAAATGAAGACCAGACTCCAGAAGTGGACGATCGAGAGGCGGTAGCTGAACACCGGCCGCTCGGCCGCCTTGGGCAGGAAGTAGTACATCAGCCCCAGGAAGGGCGTAGTCAGGAAAAACGCCACGGCATTGTGCCCGTACCACCACTGTACCATCGCATCCTGGACCCCCGCGTAGATCGGGTAGCTCTTCCACAGCGACACCGGCAATGCTAAGCTGTTGCCAATGTGCAGCACCGCCACCGTCACGATGGTGCCGATGTAGAACCACAAGGCCACGTACAGGTGCTTCTCTCTACGCTTGTACAGCGTGCCGAAGAAGTTGAGGGCAAAGATCACCCACACCACCGTGATGGCCAGGTCGATGGGCCACTCTAGCTCCGCGTACTCCTTGCTCGTGGTGATCCCCAGCGGCAGGGTGATCGCAGCTGAGACGATGATGCCCTGCCACCCCCAGAAATGCAGCTTGCTCAGCAGGTCGCTGAACATGCGCGCTTTGCACAGCCGCTGCGTCGAGTAGTAGATGGCCGCGAAGATGCCGTTACCAGCAAACGCGAAGATGACGGCGTTGGTGTGCAGCGGACGTAGCCGACCAAACGTCAGGTAGGGCCCCAGATTGGCCTTCCAGTAGGGCATCTGGATCGCCAAGATCAACCCCACCAACATGCCCACGAAGCCCCAGATGATGGTGGCCACGATGAACTGACGGACGATCTTTTCGTCGTAGCTGAAGACCTCAACGGCCGAGATCGGATCGCCGGGGTTCCTCAGGGTGAGGGTGGTGGACATGAGCAGGCAGGCGAGGCTTCGTGCATCGAGGGCGTACGTGTTCTCGCTGAAGCACTAAGCCTCGGAGAATTGGTACTTAAGATGCTGGCCTCGCCCGCTCGCCCCTGCAAGCGCCCTCCCCTCGGGCCATGTAAGCAATATCCGGAAGAGAAATGCGGGGGATTCCCCCACAACTTCGTTGCAGGTCTGTTACACCGCACGGAGGCCGCGTTCGTGGAGCCTGCACACCCGCTGCCGCTGTCATGCCGCCGATCTTGCGTATCAAGGCCCCTGGGCGCCTAGCCCCCGGCCTCTAGCTCCCGGCCCCGTGGCCCATCGCTCCGTGGTGGTGGCCACCGCCTGTGCGAAACGGCGTAGCGGGCCGATCCAGCCGCACCGGCGCCGTGCCCTCGACCAGCCGGTAGACCCCCCTGAGCGGGACCCCCTCGATCACCTGCACCGTCTGATCCGCGTTGGGCCACGTCACGCGGATCTCCTCGAGGGCCTCGGCATCGCCCAGGCCGATCTCTTGCTGGAGGCTCGTGGCGCCAAAGCTGCCCCCGGTCCCCACGGTGTGATACCAGGTCCGAGCCTGGCCATCGGGATGGCGCGTCGTCAACGCGAGGCGGGCCCCCACAGCGGATCGGTTGGCCACCTGTCCTTCCAGCACCAGTTTCACCCAAGCATGCTCGGCCCCGTAGCCGGGGTTTTCGAAGAGGACGTTCTGGAAGACGTCGCCCTCTACGGCCCCGCCCATGACGCTGTACACGTCCTGGTCCCCGTCGCGATCGAGGTCGGCGAAAGCCACGCCGTGCCCCTTCTGGATGTGCCCGAATCCACCGGCAAAGGTAATCTCCTCGAAGCCCTCGGGGCCTCCCCGGAACATGCGGTTGGGGATGATAGCGCGCAGGTCAGGCGCTCCGGTGCCCAGGTAGACGTCAAACCAGCCGTCGTGGTCGAGGTCGCCGTAGTTGGAGCCCATGGCGTACGCTACCTTGCGCAGCCCAGCGTCCTCGGTGATGTTGGTGAAGGTGCCATCCCCATCGTTGCGATACAGGCGCGGCTTGTCGGTGCTGGTGTCGAAGCCCATGTACTCCCGCGCCACGTTGAGGGGGGTCGAGGTGATCTGGCGTAGATCGTAGGCCGCCACAAAGAGGTCGTCGTCGCCATCGTGGTCGACGTCCCAGAACCAGGTGGGAAAGCTGAACACCGGCTCCTGCACCCCCGCTTCGGCGGCCACTTCTTCGAAGCGCCAGTCCTCAGGGCCGGCCCCCCCCCGGTTTAGGAAGAGCAAGTTGGGGCCACCCATGACCGAGATATAAAGGTCAGGCCGCCCGTCGCCATCGACTTCCCCCCATGTCACGCCCTTGACAAACGCCGTCACGTCCAGCCCTACTTGGGCAGCCACCTCAGTGAAGGTACCGTCGCCGTTGTTGTGGAACAGCTCGGAGGGATGCCGCATCGGTCCTCCGCCTTCACGCCCGGCTCCCCCATAGATGTTGCCCCACTCGTTGGGCGATTCGTTGCCGATGAACAGGTCGAGGTGCCCGTCGCGGTTGTAGTCGGCCCACGCGGCGGTTTGCGTAGGATGGTATGAGATCAGGCCGGAGGAAAAGGTGACGTCGGTGAAGGTGCCGTCGCCGTTGTTGCGTAGCAGCGAGTTGGGATGGGCCCCCTCCGGTCCCAGCCACGCGCCCCGGAGGATGAGCACATCCGGGTGGCCATCGTTGTCGTAGTCGGCATGGACAGTGTTGAGGCCGCTCACGATGCCGGTGAGGCCCGCCGCCTCGGTGTGATCTACGTAGCCGCCCTCGCCGTCGGCCAAGAAGAAGCGGACGGGATCGTAGAGGCCGTAGGAGGTCATGAAGAGGTCGAGGTGCCCATCCCCGTTGAAGTCCTCCACAGACACGCCCCCAGAGAGCGCGTTGACATCCACCCCGAGGTCCACAGCACGGTTGGGAAAGCGCGGCACGTCGGGCCTGGGCGGTGGATCCAGGCCTGGGATCAGGAAGCGGCTGGGCACCTCATCGGGGTACCCGTCCACCGTGAGGTAGGCGATGTTGAGAAGCCAGCGCAGCTGCAGGTTGGTGCGTTGGCGCAGGGCCAAGCGCTCCAGCAATGCGATGGCTTGCCGGGACGGCTCGGGGTCGGCATGGATGGCGGCCCCTCGAAAGGGCAGGATGCAGGCCTCCGGGGCATGCTGCTCGATGCAGTTCCGCTGCTCCCCCAGCCGCAGGTAGGCCATGGCCTGGAGCTCAAAGAGCGGGATGTTGGCGACCCGCATCCGCCTGGGATCCGCCCCTACCGTTCCAATCACGAGGCCCAGTTCCTGGAGCGCCTGCTCGGTGAGACCCGCGTTGAGCAGCTCGATGGCCAGGTTGTAGCGGGCCGTCAGCTCGTCCCCCCCCGTCAGCGAATCGACCCGCGTGCGCCACACGTCGGCGCGGCGCGCGTTCAGGTGGAAGTACGGGTCCGGCTCAGCCCACGCCGCCGCATAGATGGCGTGCAGCTCCTCGGCCATGCGCCGCGTCTCGGCGGGCAAGGTCTCCGGTACATCCAGCACGCCTGGCCCCCCCGACCCCGGTTCATCGCTCGTGGCCTGGCACCCCGCCAGACCAAGACTCACGCCCAGGAGCACCAGCCCCCATAACCGCCCTGTATTCATACGACCTTGCGTTGACCTGTTGAGAATGGGTGGAAGATCGTGTGCTCAGGGGCCTCCACCCTACCCCGTGCTACCGAGGAGACGTGGAAACCACCGCCCCGTTGGCTCTTTGCACTGCCCACTTTTCATTGGCATTAAACCACCATGCTTTATCTCGTTCCTACGCCCGTCGGTAACCTCGAAGACATCACGCTGCGGGCCCTCCGCGTGCTGCGCGAGGCCGACCTCATTGCCTGCGAGGACACCCGCACGTCCGGCGTTCTGCTCAACCACTACGACATTGAGACGCCGCGCACGAGCTACCATGATCACAACGAGCGCCGCAAAGCACCACACCTGGTGGCGCAGATGCAGGCCGGCACCACAGTGGCCCTCATCACCGATGCGGGCACGCCGGGCATCTCCGACCCCGGCTTCTATCTGGTCCGGGCGTGCATCCGTGCGGGGGTGCCTGTGCAGGCCCTACCAGGTCCCACCGCCTTGGTCCCCGCCCTGGCCTTGAGCGGCCTTCCCACCGACCAGTTCGCCTTCGTAGGCTTCCTGCCCGCCAAAAAGGGACGGCAGACGATGCTACGGGCCTTGGCCGAGGAAACCCGCACGCTGGTGCTCTACGAGTCGCCCCACCGCCTCGTCAAGACCCTCGGCCAACTCGCCGAGGCCCTCGGGCCGGACCGCCCGGCCGTCGTGGTACGCGAGCTCTCCAAAGCCTTCGAAGAAACACGCCGCGGCACCCTGACCGAGGTGCGCGACCACTTCGCCGGGGCCACCAAGGTCCGCGGCGAGATCGTGCTCCTTGTGGGCAGCGCCCAGCATACGGCCGCCTCACTCTGGTCGGAACCAGCCTAGCCAGGGGTGCGCACGCCCCGTGGGGAGCCCCCCCTATCGGGACACGATGTAGTGGGGTACGTGTTGAGCGGATTCGCCGGCCCCGAGGGGCCGTGGACGTCGAGATTGACAAGTGATGGGTGATGCGAATCCAGGGTTCACAGGGGCTCCGTTCTGGACGCGCTCCCTGCCCGGGGTTCCTTCCCAGCGCAGGGTCTCAGCTGACGTCTTGTTCTTCTCATGCTCAGCACCAAGCCCGGGCCCCAGTAAGGGACACGATACATCGTGTCCCTTCGCGCAAAGCCCGATCCCGCCCACGAGCCAGGGCGCATACACCGCCGTCACGGCCCCATTTCCCATTCCCGCTGGCGGACAAGCGCACCGTGACCGGTTCGTTTTCAACCCTTGATTCGCACAAGTGGTAAACGGTGAACGGGTGCTGGGCCAGCACAAACGCTCAGGCCTGGAGAGATGCATTCACCACTCACCATTCACCACTCACCATTCACCATTCACCACTCACCATTCTGCGCACGCGTCACCATGCTAACTGCCGCTTCGTACTTGGTGGGGCGCCAACCACATACGCATCGTGTCCCTACCGTTTGCCTTGGTCCGAAGCGCAGCCGGTGGCGTGACCGCTGCCTCTCCCATGTATCATCTCCTGTTTATCGTTTCCCATCCACCTCGCCTCTTCATCGCACGAAACCATCTTCCGAGAACGTTAGGCGAGGGTCCTGCGTATGGGCTTTTTTTCGCGCGCGCCTCTCCTCCCACGTGGCTCTGCCAACCCGATGACCTGGAAGCAAACCGAGCGGCTGGTCGCTGCCGCTGTTTTTGTCTACGCCTTTGTTCTGTACCTCCTCACCATGGCGCCCACGGCCTCGTTCTGGGATGCCGGCGAGTTCATTGCCAGTGTCTATGGCTTGGAGGTCATGCACCCACCGGGGGCCCCGCTCTACATGCTCGTCGGGCGACTTTTCACGATGTTTGTGCCCCCCGAGCACGTGGCCGTGGCGGTCAACTTGATCTCCGTGCTGGCCAGTGCCCTCACGGTGCTGCTGACCCATGCCAGCATCGTACGCCTGGTGCGCGAGTGGCAACCCGCCCTGTCCAAGCAGACGACGACGGACCGCATCACCGCCCTGGCCGGAGGCGTCATCGGGGCCACCACGTTTGCCGTCACGGACTCGTTCTGGTTCAACGCCGTCGAGGCTGAGGTCTACGCGTCGTCCATGCTCTTCACCGCCGCCGTGGTGTGGCTGGTGTTGGTCTGGCGCGAGCAGGCGCTGCAGGAAGAAGCCCAGCTCTCGGGCGGCAAGCACCCGTTCGGTCTCACAGCCAATCGCTACCTCGTGGTCATCGCCTACCTGTTCGGGTTGGCCATCGGGGTGCACCTGCTCAATCTGCTGGCGCTCTTCTTCATCGCCTTGGTGGTGTTCTACACCGAGTTCGAGAAGGGCGATTGGCCGCTGAGCAAGGTGTGGACGGGCATCGTCATCACCGGAGCCGTCTCCATCTTGGTCTTTGGGTCGATCTACCCGGGCATCATTCAGGTCTTGCCGGACCTGGCGGGCCGCAGCGGCTCGCCGCTCCTGTTCTTCCTGTTTGTGATGGGCCTCGTGGCCTTCGGCGTCTGGTACACCCACCGGCAGCGCCTGCCCGCGCTCAACCTGGTCATGCTGTGCATCACGGTCATCTTGATCGGCTACTCGACCTATGCCTTGATCTTCATCCGCAGCGCCGCCGATCCGCCCATCGATCTGAACGACCCGGAGACCCCCGAGTCGTTCGTGTCCTTCCTGAAGCGTGAGCAGTACGGCGCCACGCCGCTCCTGACCGGCGCCACGTACAGCAACAGCCTAGGCCGGATCGACGAGAGCGAGGAGGTCACCTTCCCGCGGCGCTGGTCGCCGGATCCCAACCACATCCGCGAGTACGACCGCTACAGCTCAGACGGCGCCTTCTTCTGGCAGTACCAGGTGGGGCACATGTACATGCGCTACTTCCTGTGGAACTTCATGGGCAAGGCCAGCGACCAGCAGAACGCCCCCGCCATCTCGGGCTTCGGGTTCGACGAGCCGTCCTACATCTTCTTCCAGACGCCCAGCGAGGAAGCCGGCCGCAACGTGTACTATGCCCTCCCGCTCCTGCTGGGCCTGATCGGGATGGCCTTTCATTTCCTCAAGGATTGGCGGCACGCCTTTGCCGTGTCCATCCTGTTCTTCGTCACCGGGCTTGGCATCATTCTGTATCTGAACCAGACGCCCCTCCAACCCCGCGAGCGCGATTATTCCTACGTAGCCAGTTTCTTTGCCTTCAGCCTGTGGGTGGGCATCGGAGCCACGAGCCTGATCCAGCTGGCCGCCGAAAGCGTGCGGGGGGCCGCCCGGCCTGTAGCCTTGGGCGTAGCGGCCCTCCTCTTCTTGGCGATCCCTGGGTGGATGACGGTCCAGAACTACGACGACCACGACCGGTCGGGCCGGTACGTGGCACCGGACTACGCCTACAACATGCTGATGAGCCTGGAGGAAAACGCCATCGTCTTCACCAATGGGGACAACGATACCTATCCTTTGTGGTACCTGCAGGCCGTCGAAGGCGTGCGGCGCGACGTGCGCGTGGTCAACCTATCGCTGCTCAACACCCCCTGGTACATCAAGCAGCTGAAGAACCAGCAGGCTTACGACTCGGCCCCCCTCCCGATCTCGTGGACCGACGCGCAGATCGATGACGTGGCTCCCACCGCCCACCAGCCCCGCACCATCGAACTGCCCGTCCCGGAGGCGGCCGTCCAACGCGGCCTCAACACCGACGAGGTGTTCGTCCCCGCCACAGACACGGCCCGCGTGCAGTCCCCTATGCAGTGGACGTTCCGAGGCCGTCCGTTCTCAGACGAGTTCAACGTGCTCTACGTGGCCGACCTCGCCGCCTTCAACATCCTGGCTACCAATGCCCAGCAAGGGTGGGAGCGCCCCATCTACTTTGCGGTGACGGTGGCCCCAGGTGGCCAGCTCGATCTCCAACGCTTCTTCCAGCTTGAAGGACAAGCATATCGTGTCCTGCCCATCGAGCACGACGAGTTCGGAGGCCGGGTCTCTCCGACGGTCTCCCCGGACCGTTTGGAGCAATTCCGGTTCACCAACCTGGACGATCCCGATGTCTATCTCGACGAGAATATCCGGCGGCTGGTGGATAACTACCGGATCACCTTCACCCGCACCGCACAAGGCTTGGTGGATCAAGGGTACACGGAGCGGGCTCAGGCCCTCTTGAATCGGCTGATAGAGGAGATTCCGCTGGAGACCATACCGGCCGAGGTGTCCTCCTACCTGGCCCTCTACTACGGCTTCCAAGGCGTTAACGACGCGGAGCAGGCGGCCACCGTCATGCGGTCCGCCGAGCCCTTGATTCTGCACCGCCTCCAGCACACCCAATCCGCCGATGAGATGAACCGGCTGGCCCAGGTGCTGCAACTGGTGAGCTTCTCCTACATGGACGTGGGCGACTTCGAGGGCGCCTCGGCGCTGACGGGACGGCTGGCTGAGCTCTTCGAGGATGAAGGCTTCCGGCGATCTCCAGACGAGCTGCGTGTGGAGTACGCCCAGATGGTGGAGGCCACGTCCGAAGCCTCGGAGCCCGCCAGCACGCCCGCCGATTCAGCCGGCGGCCCTTGACCGGAGGACCCTGTGGGCGGCCCAAAGCGCCACTTCTGAGCAATCTACGCACATACACCTAGTACAGGTAGTACAATCCTACCACACTCCCAGCATTGACTACAGCCAAGGCGAGCCTCTATCTTTTTAGAGGTTTAGCCGGGGACGCGTGCAGGGGTAAAGCCTAGCGTAGCCCGCAGCTACAAGGGGGTGCCATTCACCCTGTATAGTACGGCGGAGACGTGCGGCCGAGCCTAGGCCTCCACCCTCCCCGTTATGCACCTGAATCCTCAGGCTTTGAGACCCAGATACGGCGTACCCAACACACTCACCATCAGCTTTTGTGAGGCGTTCTATGGCTGAATATCGAAGCGTCGTCAAGTGGTTCGATGCCAAAAAAGGGTATGGATTCCTCGTACACCCCGACGGTGGGGAGGATATCTTTGTGCACTACACACAGATCGACACGGAGCGTCGATTCAGGACCTTACGCACCGGACAGGTGGTGGAGTTCGATCTCGAGGATGGAGCAAAGGGCCTACATGCCCACAATGTACTCCCGGTCCCCGAGCCGCAAGAAATGCGCCTGTACAAGGCTCCATCGCCCGATGAGATCTACGCGGGCAACGGCGGCTCCATGTCCTGACCACCTCCCGGTAGGCCCGCGTAACCCCGCGTTGTTTTTGGTGGCGTCCCACCCTATTTTTCGGGCGAGCATCGCTCTGACCCTACGGAGCGGTGTTCGCCTTTCGGACCCTCTGACGCTGCCGTTTCCCTGATGGCCTTTTCGTTCTCGGACGCTGACATTGCGCGCATCGCCGCCGTGCTCCAGACCCCAGCCAAGCAAGACGGCACTCTGTTCCGCTTCAACCTCAAGAACGAAGAGGACCGCCGCTGGGTCAAGCTGGAGATCCAAACCTCCGTACAGCTCCCCGACGACCTGAGCGAGATCCGAACCAGCAACCTGGTCTCGGCCAGCGCTCCCAGTTCCTTCCTGCAGCTCCAGGACTGCACGGGGTTCATCGCCAGTGAAGAGCTGGGCGAGGTGATCTTTTTCGTCAAGCGAGATGGGACCACCAACGGCCTCGTGGTGGAGCGTGATGCCGGGGCCTCGCTCTACGCCAACGTGGAAGACCGCCTCCTCTCGGCGGACTTCATGCAGCTGCCCCCAGAGATGGTGATGAGCAGCATCGCCCTTTCGATGACGGAAAGCCTCTTCAGCGACCTCCGCGGGCAAACCCAGGACCCCACCCCCTGAGCCCAGCCGAGGTGGCGATGCGCACTCCTCATGCCCCGGACAAGGCGGAGGCGATGGCCCTCTATCTGGACCACCCCACGCACACGCTGGACCTGGCCGTCCTACGCCCCGTCTTGGTCCAGTTGGTGGCCGACGCCGGCTATACCCTTCAGCACCTGAGCGTCGTCTTCACCGATCACGACACGGTGCTGGACCTGAACCGCACCTACCTGGAGCACGATTACCACACGGACGTGCTCTCGTTCGCCCTCTCCGACACGCCGCTGGTGGTAGACGGCGAGGTCTACGTGGACCTGGACACAGCCGCCGAGCGCCACGCCGAGTTCAACACGGCGTTCTCCGAGGAGGCCTACCGCTACGCCCTCCATGGCACCCTCCACCTCGTAGGCCACGACGATGCCACGCCCAGTGGCCGCGCCACAATGCGCTCGCACGAGAACCACTACCTCGCACTCCTCACGGGATGAGGATCGGCCGGATGAGGATCGGCCGGATGAGGATCAGCATGTGAGCATCCCTGGCTTCCAAGGCTCACCGTCCCTCACACCCTCTTCGCGCTTGCCCCTTGACTTCTCGGGCGCCGGGCATCATCATACAGACAGGTAGATCCGCACTACCTTCGTGTGCATGTCTCACCCATGAATCAGGAGGAGCACACCGTATGCTGACCCAGATCACAGCCCGTAATTTTCAGGCCAGCCCAGCGCTTCGCGAATACGTGGACAAGCGCGTATCCAAACTTGAGCGGTTCTACGACGGCATCGTGCATGCCCGCGTGGTTATGACCAAACCCTCGGACGAGACCGGCACCCATGAAGCCGAAGTCACGCTCGAGGTCTTCCGCCAGAACCTGACGGCCACGGCGCAGGCCGAGACCCACGAGCAAGCGGTCGATGAATGCGTCGACCGGCTGCGACGGCAGGTGCTCAAGTACAAAGAGCGGCTGCGCAGCACCGATAAAGACGTGCACCGCTAAGCCCTGCAGAAGGCGTCTACGGGTAGCCCTTGTGCTGCATGCTGGCGCTTCACACCCAGCTCCGCACCTAGGCCATGCGGCGCAAGGGCTCAACGACACGCTTGACGATGTCCGCCCGCTGCATGATGTAGAAGTGGATGCTCGGCACGTTCCTGGATAGCAACTCCTCGCACTGCTGCAAGGCCCACGCGACCCCAATGTCTACCACATGCTCGTCCTTGGCCGCTTCGATCTCGGCGGCCAACGCTTCGGGGATCTCCACGAAGAACCGGCTGGGCAGGAGGTGCAGTTGGCGCTTGCTGGTCAGGATCTTGAGCCCCGGGATGATGGGCACGTCGATACCCAACTCGCTACATCGATCGACGTAATCAAAGTAGTGACGGTTGTCGAAGAACATCTGGGTGGTCACGAAGTGGGCCCCGGCATCGATCTTCCGCTTCAGGTGCAGCAGATCCCACGTCTGGTTGGGCGCCTCGAAGTGCTTCTCTGGATACCCCGCCACCCCAATGCAGAAGTCGGTCGGCGCGGCGTCGAAGAGCTCACCCAGGTAGTGGCCCTGGTTCATGTCGTGGATCTGATTCACGAGGTCGCCAGCGTGCTCATTGACTGAGCGTCCAGTAGGCAGGGTTTTCTTGAACCCTCGATCATCGCCCCGCAGAGCCAGCACGTTCTGGATGCCGCAGTAGTTGAGCTCGATGAGCGCGTCCTCGGTCTCCTCCCGGGTGAAGCCCTCGCAGAGCAGGTGCGGAACCGCCTCAATCCCAAACCGGCTCTGGATGGCTGCGCACAACCCAATGGTGCCAGGCCGCTTGCGTTTGACCCGCCGCCGCCAGCCTCCACCGGGCAATTCCTCGTAGGTGGCCTCGGCCGAGTGGCTCGTCACATCAATGAAGGGGGGGTCGAACGGCATCAGCTCCTCGATCACCGCCATCACCTGCTGGATAGACCCGCCACGTGCAGGGGGGATGATTTCGTACGAAATCAGGGGATTGGATGCGTTCGCTAGAATCTCGGTCAGGTGCATGGGATAGAGCGGCAACGTAGGGAAAGAACGGGCCCGGTACGCCGAAGCCCAGGGCTGGGGTCCGAACGGCATTCGGCAAGGTCGCGGCCCTGGCCTCCGTTCGCTGCCGTCCTCTCCTTTTGCCCCCTGCGGGGCGACCAACAGGGTGCATTTGGGCGCCGGATCCCGTAAATAGATACGCTGTTTCTGTCCCCTAGCTCTACGCATCGTCCCTACCATGCTCGGTGTTGTCTTTGCCTCCGAAGAAGAGGCCTCTCCTTTTCTCAGCCACTACAAGCGAGGTCGCTTCGAAGGTCTACGCGAAGGCGAGGTCCTCCAAGACGATACCCTCCTCGTCTCTATCACCGGTACAGGCAAGATCAAGGCCACCCTCCGCACAGAACGTCTGCTGCGCGCACACACCTTGACCCGGCTCTTGCACGTGGGCTCATGCAGTGCCCTAACCGATGCCTTCGCCTTGGGCAGCGTGGTGGCGGCGGAGCAAGTGCTGGAGGGAGATCGCATTGAGCTGGCCGCGCCGGCCTATCCCCGGATGCCGCTAGCCGTCCCGTTCGAGGGCCTGCAGACGGGCACCCTCGTGACTCAGGATCACACCTGGCGCGACAAAGACGAGCCCACCTACTGGCAGCGAATCGCCCAACTGGCCGACATGACGGGATATGCGGTGAGCTACGTGACGGCTACGCACGGCATCCCCTGCTACATCGTGAAGGCCGTCGCGGGGTTCGTGATGGAAAGCGATACCTCCATCCGAAAGAACAAAGCCAAGGCGCACGAAGCCCTGGCTCGGTTTCTCGTTGATCAAGCGGTGGAGCACTTGGCCGGCCTCAAAGCCTGAGGCGTCACCCGGCACACTCGGCGTGGGCGCAGCGCGAACTAGTGCTGTGTTAGGTAATAGTCGATAGATCGATGCGTGCGTCTGGGGGTGGCTGAGCCAGGCGGCTGAGGAGCGCGATGCCTGTGTATCGGGCGACGAGGCCAACGCTGCGCAGCCGCCTCCAGGCCACGCAGAGGCTATCAGATATGGCCTGACACTGCACTAGTTACGACGCTCCCACAGATCGTTGACCCAGGCCTCAGGCAGCCCGCAAGACCCATCGCAGGCGTAGTGGTAGGAGGCTGGGACCACGGTATGCTGCCGCAGACGCTGGTCTTCACGGATCTCTCGCACCCCTACCGGCACAGAGTGGCCCTGCAGGGTAGCCCGGCGCCGGAGCATGGTCGGATCCTGGTCATACGGCAATGGCTCCTCCGGAAAGTAGAGCCGGTAGACGGTGACCACGGCCCAGGTCACCATGAAGAACAAGATGGGCGCAACGAGGAGAGCAAAGGTGATGTACATGGCGGCAGATGCATGGCACCCGGCGAAGGGCTCATAGGACAGCGTAACCGTCCCCGCGCCAGGTGGCTGGAAGCGCTTTGAGCGGGGCGCTGATACAAGGCCTACCGCTCCTTTACACTATCTTCAAGGAAAGCGTGCTCGCTAGTAAAGTCAAGACATACGCAGGAGAAAGACGCGCCCACGGTGGCCAGTCTGTGCGGCGCGCAGCCTGTCTCGGTCCACGGACAGTGCCTGGGCCACCTGGAAGCCTCGGGCAAGCTTAATCAGCCCATCTCCAGGGTCAGGGGCTTCCCACGTCCGGGCCCTCTGCTTCCGCCTCATCAGGGGCGCCTGCATCGTCCTCGGGGACGGTCGCGGTGGTGTCTGCGGCGGCCTGAGCGGCTGCGCGGGCGGCGGCCTCATAGTCGGCTGGCGCCACGAGGAGCTGAGAGGGGTCCGGCTCCCGACCTTGCAGCGCTTCTTCCTCCACCTGTAACTCCATGACGGTGCGCGTCTCCACGTTATCCATATCACCCCGGAAGACGGTGTCAAACAGGGTGAACGTGATGAAGATGACCACGAAGACCACACTCGTCAGAAAGGTGAGCAGGTTCACGGGGTTGTCGTACTTGAGCGCCATGAAAAACATGACGACCAAGAAGGTTTTGGCCCCAGCGATACCTAGCGCGAGAGGAATGTGAATGAAGTTGAGCGGACCAAAGTCCGCCTTGGCCGTGGCCACCGTCAGGACGGTGAGAAACACGAGGCCCCCGAAGACGCGGTAGAGCACCTTCTTCGGCATAATGTGGTGTCCGTGTCCAGCCATATCAATCAGTCCGTGCGGGCAAAAACGAGGGGAGGGCTCAGTGGATGAGGTAGAGTAGCGGGAAGACGAAGATCCAGACGATGTCCACGATGTGCCAGTACAGGGCCGACATCTCCACAGGCGTGTACCATTCGGGCGTGTAGGCCCCTTTCTTCGCTTTCCAGGCGATGACACCGATCAGGATCATCCCCACCACCACGTGAAAGCCGTGAATGCCCGTCATCACGTAGTAGATGCTGAAGAACTGCGGCGCATAGGCAATCTCAGCGAAGTGGGCATAGCCTTCGCCATGCGGGGCGAAGTTCTCCCCTGGAAAAATGCCGTGGCTGAACTTGCTGCCGTACTCAAACGCCTTGACCACCATGAAGACGCCCGCCAGCGCTACGGTGGCCACCAGGTTGCGAAACAGCGCTTTCTGGTCCCCCACCTGCGCACACCGGACGGCCATGGCAATGGTCAGCGATGACGTCAGCAGCACCAGCGTGTTTAGAAGCCCCATGTAGGGATCGAGCAGCTCGCTGGCTGAGACGAAGACCTCGGGGTACCAGATGCGGTACACCGTGTACGCCACAAACATCCCACTGAAGAGCAGCACTTCCGTGACCAGGAAGATCCACATGCCCATCTTAGCGGCATCGAACTGCTGGTCCATCGTGGCAAAGTGGTGCTGATGCCGCGGATGGTGCTCATGCCCGTGGTGGTCATGCCCATGATGGTCATCGTGCCCCTCTACTTCGTAGGGGTCGGGCGCAATGATCGGCGGAGGGGGCGTGATCGTCGATGACATAGATGAGCGGGGTTCGGGTCGAGGGAAGGCAGCCGGGGCAGGTCCGCGCTGCCGTGCGGTGGGACTAGGCCGGCTGGTTAGCCTTGGGCGGGGCAGGCTGCGCGGCCGTGGCACCATCGCCGGTGGGCAGAACCACCGGGGCGCCGTCGCCGGTGGCGCGGCCGTCGCCCTGGCTGGGGCGCCCGAACACGTCGTCGGCGAGGTAGAAGTCGTACGGGCCACGCGTCACGAGCGGGGTACCGTGGAAGTTGTGGGGGTCCGGCGGCGAGGTGGTGTGCGTAAAGTCCAGCGTGGCCGCGCCCCAGGGGTTAGCCGAAGCCTTCTTCCCGAAGAACAGCGAGTGGATCATGTAGAAGAGCACCACGAAGAGCCCCACCGCCAGGATGTACGACCCGATGGTCGAGATCTGATGCATCAGCGTGTAGGCTTCCACGTAGTCAGCGTAGCGACGCGGCATGCCCTGGCTACCCAGGATGAGCTGCGTGAAGAACGTCACGTTGAAGCCCACGAAGATGAGCGCGATGGCGATGCGTCCCCAAAACTCGCTGTACATCTTCCCGGTGATCTTGGGCCACCAGTAGTGCATCCCGCCTAGCAGCGCCATCACGGTCCCGCCCATCATCACGTAGTGGAAGTGCCCCACCACGTAGTAGGTGTCATGCAGGTGGATGTCCACAGCCAGCACGCCCACCATCACGCCGGTCACCCCTCCAATGGTGAAGAGGAACAGGAAGGTGAGGGCATACAGCATCGGGGTTTGGAGCCAGATCGAGCCTTTGTACATGGTGGCCACCCAGTTGAACACCTTCACTCCAGAGGGAATCCCGATCAGGTAGGTGATCAACGAGAAGATGATGGCCGAGATGGCGGACTGGCCCGAGACGAACATGTGATGGCCCCACACCATGAAGCCGAGCAGCGCAATGGCCACCGACGACAGGGCGATGGCCTTGTAGCCATAGACGCGCTGCCGCGAGAAGGTGCCAATCAACTCAGAGATCACCCCAAAGGCCGGGAGGATCATGATGTAGACGGCCGGGTGGCTGTAGAACCAGAAGAAGTGCTGGAAGAGCACGGGGTCTCCACCCAGGGCCGGATCAAAGATGCCGATCCCCATGAGGCGCTCCAGGAAGAGGAGCACCAGCGTGATGCCCACCACCGGCGTGGCCAGCACCTGCACAATGCTGGTCGCGTAGAGGCCCCAGATAAAGAGGGGCATGCGGTTCCAGGTCATGCCTGGCGCCCGCATCTTGTGGATTGTCACGATGAAGTTGATCCCGGTCAGAATCGACGAGAAGCCCATGATGAACAGGGCCAGCGTCGTCACCAGGATGGCGGTGCTACCGTCCGAGGAGTACGGGGTGTAGAAGGTCCACCCGGTATCGATCTGGCCCACCAGCAGCGCGGAGGCCAGAATCAGCCCTCCAAGGAGATAGATGTAATAGCTGGCCAGATTGAGCTTCGGGAACGCCACGTCCTTGGCCCCGATCTGTATCGGGAGGACGAAGTTACCCAGGATGGCCGGGATGGACGGCACCAGGAAGGCGAACGTCATCAGGACCCCATGGAGCGTGAACACCTGGTTGTAGGCGTCTTTGTCCATGATGGTCTCGCCGGGCAAAAACAGCTCGGTGCGCACCGCGATGGCCAGCAGGCCCGCGATGAGGAACACAAAGGCGAGCGTGAAGGCATACATCACGCCGATCCGCTTGTGATCCACCGTCGTCAGCCACGACTTGATCGAGGTGTCGTGGTTGAGATAGTGTTTGGACGGACCGCTGTGCGTAGCGGTGCTGGTGGCTTCGCCAGCTTGGGTGACTGTTGCGCTCATACGTCTGTGCAGGTATCTATCGTGAGCGGTGCAAACGTGAGATCAGGTAAGCTACTCTTGCTCCTTGATGAAGGCAATGAGGCCGGACACCTCATCTTCGGAGAGTTGGGCAAAGGACGGCATTACAGGACCGTAGCCTTCCACGACTCTGGTATTGGGGGCGATGATCGACTCGCGCAGGTAGTTTTCATCGGCTTCTGCGCTGGAGCCGTCTGCGAAGTTACGCTGGGCGCCGTAGAGCCCTTTGAACGTGGGGCCCACGCCCGCGGCGCCGTCGAGGCCGTGGCAGGCTTTGCACCCACGCTGCTCGTACAACAACGCTCCAATCTCCACCGGCGACATGTTGTCCATCCCACCGGTGAGGACCCACTGGTTGAACTCACTCTGCTCCATCACCACAACCTTCGTGATCATGCCAGAGTGCTCGGTGCCACAATACTCGGTGCAGAAGACATCGTACTCGCCGGTCTTGGTCGCCTCGAACCACACCGAGGTGTACCGGTTGGGAAGCACGTCGTGCTTGACGCGGAAGACGGGGACGTAGAAGCTGTGGATCACGTCCGTGCTGCTCATGACGAGCCGCACCGGGCGCCCTTCCGGTACGTGAAGCACACCGGTGGTAACGCCGGTTGGGTAGGTGAACTCCCAGGCCCACTTGTACCCTTTGACCTGGATCTCGTAGGCGTTGGCCGGGGCCACGTTAGCCTTGATGAAGCCTTGGAAACCCCAGGTGAAGACCACCAGCACCAGAATCGTGGGCACCACGATCCAGGAGATCTCGACCAGTTTGCTTTCTTTGACGGGAGCTGGGCGCTCGTTGGGGTCACGGCGGCGGTACTTGTAGACGAAGTAAAACATCGTCGCCACGACGCCCACCGTGATGATGAGGCTCACCCAGCTCACAAAGTAGAACAGGGCGTCCATGCCGGGAGCCAGCGTGGATACCTGTTCGGGAAGCCATAGTGTTCCGCCTTCGTTCATAGCGTTTCGCGATTAGTCGCGTCGTCTGCAGGGTAGTGGGGTAAAAGCCAGCGGCTGTGCTCAGGAAGAAGCTAGGATGCGATCGGCCCGATCACGCTCGCGCCTCCAGAAGATCACCAGCATCAGACCAAGCAAGAGCATGGTCATGACGCCTCCAATGCGCATCACGTTCATCGGGCTGATGACATACGCGTTGGCCTCTGGGTCATAAACGTAACAATAATAGAGAAATCGATCCACTGTTGAACCAATCGTTCCGGCTGAAGCTTCGACCAAGGCTTTGCGGACATCATCGGCCTGAAATTGGATTCCGTACAGGTATCGGGTGATTACACCCTCTGGACTGATGAAGACGAGCACAGCAGTATGCATGAACTGCTCCGTTTCTTCATCCCAGTAGTACCGAAATCCGACTTCATCCGTCAGTGCGTTGATCGACGCTTCGGTGCCTGTCAGGAAGTGCCACCCCTCATCGGCCCCGTAGCGGCCGTACGTATCCAGGTAGCGCGCCTTCCTGGCCTGCGCTTCTCTGGGCGTATCGGCCGGATCGAAGCTGACGGTAAACACATCGAACTCAGCCCCTGGCGTCCAGGCCAGATCCTTGAGCGTAGCCGTGACCCCGTCCAGGATCAGGCTGCACAGCATCGGGCAGTTGTGATAGACCAGGTTGAGCACCGCGGGGCGCCCTTCCCGAATCAAGTCACCGATCCGGACGGTCTCCCCCGTGGCCGTGGTGAACTCGGTGTCCAGTGAGATCGTCTCTCCCAGGCGCTCATCCACCCCAGCTCTGGGGTCGGGCTCCTGCCCGCTCCGCTGAGCGTGGGCCGCCACACACCAGAACGCCCCTGCAAAAAGCAGAAGCGCCGCTTTCCTGACTATGTGTGAGCGCTGAAGAATCATACACTTATGGGTATCGGCAGAGTTGTTTCAAGTTTCAATCATTCCTGAAAACTCATCGAAAGCACACAAGCAGCATGATGTAGCGCGATCATCGACGGCCCTGGGCTAGGGCGACGCCTCCACCGAGTCCGTGGTGGTGGCCGGGAGGGTCGTCCCTCCTTCTAGCACGAGCTGCGTGCGCGGGCGCATCTGCAGCTCCGAGGAATAGGCGCGGGGAGGCCGTTGAGCGGCCTCGTTGACCATGAGGTCGATGGCTCGATTCAGGGGGATGCGATAGGTGCTGTCCTCGGCATTCAGCACCTCGTAGTTTTCGAGCAGGTTGGACGCCGAGACGCGGACCTCGCGCAACTCCGGATACTCGGCCTGTACCGCAAACGTGGTGCGCTGGGCATATTCCTGGCGAGCCGTCAGCTGGAAGAGCACCACCGCGATCGTGATCACGGAGACAATCACCACACCGGCCGCCGCAAAGATGGCGCTGGTCACAAACCCCTCAGGCTCCGCCGCCACGTCTACACCCTCCACGTAGGTCGGCGCTGGAGCGGCTTCCTCGACGACCGGCGCGGGCGGCACCACCACAAAGGGGACTGGAGCCGACGTGGTGACTTGGCCTCCCCCATAGGCTTGAACCCGGACGTAGTATACCTCCGAACGCGGAGACAGGAGATCATCCAATCGCTGCTCGGTGGCGGCCCCCACGTCCACACTCAACACCATCGTCTCAAAGGTGGCCTCGGCCCCTACCTGGAGCTGATACCCATCGGCACCGGGCACGCCGTCCCAGGCAAAGCGGGCCGCGTCGACCTGGACGACGCCGCCGGAGAGGGGGGTCGTCAGAGCGAGGACAGGAGAGGGCGCGTCAGGCTGCAAGTCAGACATGGACGAGACAGTGGGTGGCGGGTAGGATGGAGGGAACGGATAAGCGCTCAGCTAGGATCGTGCCACGGCATGAAGGACGCAAGAAAAAACGGGACACCGGACGCCTAGGCACGAACAAGACAGGCCGGCATCGCCCGGCCAAGGGGATGCCGGCCAAGCGATCGGAGCCGGGGTGCACGCCAGATCAGATGGTGCGGGACCACCTCCTCACACGTTCTCAAAGTGGAGCGACTTAGCCAGGCGCGGGTCGTTGTACGGGACCAGCGCGTGGGCACGCAGACGCTGGATGAACAACCCGGTCATGATCCCGAACAAGCCCACGGTAAAGCCCAAGGCCGTAAAGTCGAACACGCCGTATTTGGCATGCAGCACTGGCATCACGATGTAGTGCAGGTCGAAAAAGTTCATGAACAGCGCCCACACGGCCATGATGCCCAAGAGCGTGAGGGTCCGCTTGGCCGCGCGGGGCAGCAGGATGAGAAACGGCAGGACGAAATGGAAGGCAATCAGCGCGTAACTATGGTACTCCCAGCCGTTGCTGAGCCGGTACCGGTACCATACGGTTTCTTCGGGAATGCCTGCGTACCAGATGAGCATGTACTGGCTGAAGGCGATGTACGCCCAGAACGCGGCGAAGAAGCTGAACAGGAACTTGCCTAGGTCGTGGTAATGCTCCACGTTGATGGCGTTGTGCAGCATCTGGCCTCGGCGCTGTAGGAAGAGGGCAGCCAGGATGATGAACGCCAGGGCTGAGAAGAATCCGCCTGTGAAGTAGTAGACCCCGAAGATGGACGAGAACCAGTGGGGGTAGGTGGACATCAGCGCATCGTAGCTGAAGAACGAGAGGGTCACCGCATAGACGGGCAGCCCCCAGGCACTCACTTTGCGCTGCTGGGCAGGAATCGTGGGGTCGGCCTCCACGTCCTGGCGCAGTGACAGCGTGTACAGGCGGTAGGCGAGGTACGACCAGATGGCGAAGTAAAACACCATGCGCCCGATGAAGAACGGCTCATTCAGGTACGGCCGCTTCCCGGCGATCAGGTAGTCATACGTCGGAGCTTCTGGGTCGGCGAACAGCTCCGTGTGCGTCCACTCGTAGATGTCGTGCAGTCCGAAGAGGATGGGAATACCCATCAGGGCCAACACCGGAAAACTGTACGCCATGGCCTCCGCGATGCGACGGACCGTCACGCTCCAGTGGGCTTTGGTGAGGTGCTGGATAATGACAAAGAACAGGCACCCTAGGGCGATCGCTACGCAGAACGTCCACCCTACGAGGTAGGCCATGTAGAGCTGCTGCATGCCCTCCTTGCTCGCCAAGGCGCCGGCTATGCCCACCGCCAGGCCGATGAACCCGGCTCCGTAGGCCATGCTCATGCCGCGGTTGCCCCCCGTGAACTGATACCCGCTCTCGGCGAGGTCACGCGTGGGGGCGTAGGGGTTGGTGAAGGCCTTCAGGAAGCCGTTGGATTTAACCGTGGCCATGCGCGTCGTGCTGCTTGGATGGTCTGAGAAAAAGCCGGGCCCGATCAGTCGGTGCTCATGTTGGCGCTACTGCCCTGACGGATCTGCTCCAGGATGCTGGGCGGCAGATCTCCTTCACGGGCCTCCTGGCTCCGCTGTAGCGCGCGGATGTAGGCGACGATGGCCCACCGGTCCGCCACCGGGATCTGCTGGGCATAGCCCGGCATGTTGCGCACCCCGTTGGCCACCACATCGTAGAGGTAACCGTCGGTGGTCTGTTGCAGCCGATCATCGTGGTAGCTGGAGGCCGGTGTGTACCCGTAGCCGTTGCCGCCGTTGCCGACCATGATGATACCTTGGCCATCGCCCGCGCGGCCGTGGCAAACGGCGCAATAGATGTTGTAGCGCTCCAGGCCGCGCTCGAGCAGCTCTCGGGTGAGGGGCACCGGCATCTCGGCAATGTACTCGCCGGTCTCCGTCCGCCCCAGGAAGAACTCCGTGTCTTCCATGAGCAGCCCCCGCGCCACGGTGCCGGGCACCGGCGGACGCATGGCGCGGCCGTCCTCGAAGAAGGTATTCACCTCTTGAGGCTCGAAGTGCTGCGCGAAGTCCATGTTCAGGTTCGGATGGACCGGCGGCTTCTCTGACAGGCTGCCACGGCAGCCCACGGTCAGCACCGAGAGCGCTAGCACGGCCAGCAGGAGGGCAGGATATCGCATAAGCGGGTTGTTCATGAAGCGGGCAGTCACAGCAGCTTGCGGGCGTTTAGACCGCAAGCTCGGGTTCGGCGTCGAAATTAGGATCGCTGGCGTCAGTGTCGGCCGTTTCGTGGTCGTAGATCGTCTCCACCTGGAGGGCTCCCAGCTTGGTGAGCAGCGCGGCCGAGCGCTCCTCGTCGAACTTGGGGTCGTTGGAGGCAATGTGCAGGAAGAAGGCATCGTCCGTGGCCCGCAGGAAGCGCTCCGAGTAGAAGAGCGGGTTGTACGGACGTGGCAGCCCGTTCAGGGCAAACATCCCGGCCACGGCGGCCAGCGCCGAGAACAGCACCGTCAACTCGAACATGATCGGCATGGAGGGCTCGACGGCAAAGAGCGGCTTTCCGCTAATGTTGAGCGGATAATCGACGGCGCCCGTCCACCACTGGAGCCACACCGCCAGCGCGAGGCCGGTGATGGCGCCACCCGCTACGATGAACCCGAGCTTGGACTGGCCTAGGCCCATCGCCCGATCCATACCGTGGATGGGGAAGGGCGAGTGTGTGTCGAACCGCTTGTACCCAGCGCGGCGCACCTCCTTGGCCGCGCTCATCAGCGCGCCGGGGTGCTCGAACTCGGCCAGGATGCCGTATACCTTCTCGTCGTTGGCCTGGTAGATACTCATCGTAGCCAGGACCGGGGCCAGGAGCTTTTTCAGCATGGCGTCTCTCTGTCGATCATGTGCTGGGCGTTGGCGCAGGCTCAGGCCTGCTCGGTACCGCCTTCTTGTTCAGGGGCTACGGTGGGCGTCACAACCACGTCGGCGCCATGGCCATCGCCCTGGCCGTCGCCGTGATCGTCGTAGTAGTGAGGATCGGCCTGGGGCAACACCATCTTGACCTCAGCCATGGCCACCATGGGCACGAAACGCAGGAAGAGGAGGAAGAGGGTGAAGAAGAGACCGAAGGAGCCGACGTAGGTCAGGATGTCAATGATCGTGGGCGAGTAGTACTCCCAGCTCGACGGCAGGAAGTCGCGGTGGAGCGAGGTCACCGTGATCACGAAGCGCTCGAACCACATCCCGATGTTGACGATGATTGAGAGCACGAACATGACCGGGACGCTGCGGCGGAGCTTCTTGAACCAGAAGAGCTGCGGCGAGATCAGGTTACACGTCATCATCGTCCAGTAGGCCCACGCATAGGGCCCAAAGGCACGGTTGATGAAGGCGTACTGTTCGTACTTCACGCCCGAGTACCAGGCGATGAAGAACTCGGTGATGTAGGCAAAGCCCACCACCGTCCCAGTGACCAGGATGATGATGTTCATCTTCTCGAGCACGTCGAGCGTGATGACATCCTTCAGTCCGTAGATGCGGCGCGCCACGGTGAGCAGGGTCACCACCATGGCAAAGCCGGAGAACACGGCCCCCGCCACGAAATAGGGCGGAAAGATGGTGGTGTGCCAGCCCGGGATGAGTGAGGTCGCAAAGTCAAACGACACCACGGAGTGCACCGAAAGCACGAGCGGCGTGGCCAGCCCGGCCAGCAGCATGTAGGCCTTCTCGTAGTTGCGCCAGTGGCGGTTGGCCCCGGTCCAGCCGAGCGACAGGAAGCCGAGGATGATCGCCCGGATCTTGCGCCCTTGGGCCACGGCCCGGTCGCGGATGGTGGCGATGTCCGGGATGAGGCCCACGTACCAGAACATGGCCGACACGATGAAGTAGCTCGACACCGCGAACACGTCCCAGAGCAGCGGGCTCCGGAACTGCGGCCACATCTCCATCTGGTTGGGGATCGGGAGCATCCAGTACACCACCCACACGCGCCCAATGTGGAACGTGGGGAAGATGAGGGCACAGATGACGGCAAAGATCGTCATGGCCTCGGCCGCCCGGTTGATGGACGTACGCCACTGCTGCCGGAAGAGGAAGAGCACGGCCGAGATGAGCGTCCCCGCGTGGCCAATCCCCACCCAGAACACAAAGTTGACGATCGGCCAGCCCCAGCCCACCGGGATGTTGTTGCCCCACACCCCAACGCCATTCCAAACCTGGTAGGCCAGCATGACCAGCAGCAACGCGGCCCCTGTGCTGGCCACACCAAAGGCCATCAGCCATGCCAGCGGCGTTTTTTTCTCCGTGTGATGGGAGACGAGTTCGGTCAGGTCGTGAAAGGACATGTTGCCTTGCACCAACGGGGGGTCGGCGTCAAAGTGACCGTCGCCTTCGTGACCGTGCGATTCGACTTGAGCTTGCATCAGCGTGCGTGCGCAGAGGGGAGTTAGGGAGAGCGCGAGCCAGAGGGCCCGCCTTCAATATAGCAACCTGGGTCAGACTTCCATCAGCCGAGGGTTGGGGTTGGACAGGCGGCCCAGGTACGACGTCCGCGGCTTGACGTTGAGGTAGGCCAGCAGATCGTAGCGCCGCGTGTTCGCCTTCATGCGCACCACGTCGCTGTTGGGGTCGTTCAGATCCCCAAAGGCAATGGCATCGGAGGGGCACGCTTGCTGGCAGGCGCTCTTGATCTCGCCGTCCACGATGGGACGGTTCTCAAGCCCGGCGCGCTGCTGCACCTCGCGGATGCGCTGGATGCAGTAGGAGCACTTCTCCATCACCCCGCGGAAGCGCGTGGTGACGTTCGGGTTGAGCTGCATGCGCACCTGCACCGGCAGGTTTTTGGTCCAGTTGAACCAGTTGTAGCGCCGCACCTTGTAGGGGCAGTTGTTCGAGCAGTAGCGCGTCCCGATGCAGCGGTTGTAGATCATCTGGTTGGTGCCATCCGGCGAGTGCACCGTGGCCGCTACCGGGCAGACGGCTTCGCACGGCGCGTTCTCGCAGTGCACGCAGGAGAGCGGCTGCACCACCATCTTGGGATCGCTCAGGTCCTGGCTCTCGCCCTCCGTCACGAAGTAGCGGTCGATGCGCAGCCAGTGCATCTCACGGCCCTTGCCTACCTCTTCTTTGCCGATGACCATGATGTTGTTCTCGGCCTGGCACGCCACCACGCAGGCGTTGCAGCCTGAGCAGACGTTGAGGTCCACGGTCATCGCCCACTGATTCTTGTAGTAGGGATTGTCCTTGAGGGCGTCCGTCTGGCTCGGATGGTCGTCTTGCCAGAGCGTGGGGTAGTCCTCCCAGGCCTCACCGCCCGGCAGCGTGGGCTCCATCGCCGGGAAGATGTCCGGCTGGGCCTCGTACTCGCTGATCGTGGCGAACCGGGCGAGGGGGCGCGCCTCGGATTCGGACGGCCCCGGCCCCATGAACCCATGATCTTGGGTGGTCACGATCTCGTACGTCTCGCCCGTGGGCACCACCGAGACCTCCGTGGCGATGCGCGGACCGTCGAGGCTGCGGAGCGGGCCCACGTTGACGCCCACCTCCGAGGAGATTGCACCCTGACCGTAGATGTCGGTCTTGTGATCCGTGTCGAAGAAGATGGCTTTGCGGATCTCGCGGACGCTGGAGATGTCCCGCCCGAAGCCAAGGTGCACGGTCACGCTGTTGTCGGCGTGGCCGGGCAGGATCCAGGCGGGCATCTGCACCGTCTGGCCGTTGACCGTGAGGTCGATCATCGACACATAGTGAGTCCCGGTGCGGTACTCCACCGTCACCCCCAGGGCTTCAGCCGTGTTGGGGCTGAAGACGGCCACGTTGTCCCACACAATTTTGTTGGCAGGGTCGGGCAGCTCGAGGCACCACGCGTTGTTGGTGTAGGAGCCGTCGAACACCGTGTCGCTGAGGCGGAAGACCACCTCCAGATCGTCCTGCGCCAGCCCGGTGAGGCGGACGTTATCAAAGGCGGGCACCTGCACGGGGCCGGTCACCTGAGCGTTGGCGTAGCGCGTCTCAGGCAGGAAGCCGTCATGGAGAACGCGCCGCCAGCCCTTCTCAAAGGGGCCGTCCACCTCACCTCGCCAGACGCTGCGCACGATGTCGTAGCCGGCGCTGTCGATGCCGGTGGCGAGGAGACTCAAGACCTCGGCCGCCGAGTGGGCATCTTCGTAGAGGGGGGCGATGAGCGGCTGGATGACAGACAGGGTGCCGTCGTAGGCGCGGCCGTCGCCCCAGGCTTCGAGGTAGTGGGCCAGCGGGAGGTGCCAGCGGGCTTCGCGGGCCGTCTCATCCACGTGTGGGCCCAAGTGAATGGTCTCAGGCACCGCGCCCATGGCTCCAGCCACGTCCAGGTCGACGGGGGCGTCGTATACGGGGTTGACCCCCAGCAGGATGAAGGCATCGAACTCACCCTGGCGCATCGACCGCATGAGCTCCAGCAGGTCGCGCATCGGGGTCGCCGGCTCCACGTCCGGTGCGCCCAGGAGCTCTACCGTCGTGCCATAGGCGCCCAGCCGGGCGTTGATGGCGGCACAGAGCGCATGGACTTCAGGCGGCTGCGCCTCCCCGGCCAGCACCACGCCGCGGGATTCGGCGTCCAGCAGATCGTCGGCGATGGCGAGGACACGGGGGTCGGTGTCGAACGACGTGGTGGCCCCGATGGGCTCCACGCCTAGTCGGCGCGCCACGGCGGCGGCGAAGGCAGGAATGTCCGACGAGCGCAGGCGGATGCGGTGGTCTGCCATGCCCCCGGTGACGGTATAGTAGCTCTCCGCCACGTAGAGGCGGCTCATGGGGTCGCCGGGTTGCAGGACGCGGCGGCTGTCCGCGTACTCGCGGGCGTTGCTGGCGTGGATCGGGTTGACCGCGCCGAGGAAGTCGGCATCGAAGCTGACGATGACCTCGGCCTCTGAGAAGCGGTAGACCGGGCGCACGCTCTGCCCGAAGGCCTGGCGGAGGCCGTCGGCTTCGTTGTCGGGGCCATCTGGGCGGTAGGTGGCCCAGGTGAGCTGGGGGAAGGTCTCGGCGAGTTGAGCCCGGAGAGCGCGGACGGTGGGAGACGTGGTCACCTCGGACAGGACCGCCACGCGCTTGCGCTCGGCGCCGATGCGGAACTGAGCCACCCAGTTGACGAAGTCGGTCCAGGAGGACTCTTCGCCTTCGCGGAGGACCACCTGAGACCGGTCCGGGTCATAGAGGTTGAGCACCGAGGCCTGGGCCCACAGCCCCGCAGTGCCTTGCGTGCTGGGATGCTCCGGATTGCCCTCGGCTTTCGTGGGGCGCCCCTCGTGGCTGGTCACCAGGATGCCTTTGAGGTCGCCCCGGAACGGCATCGACGTGGCGTAGTGCAGCGGGACGCCCGGGATGACCTCTTCCGGCTTGCGGGAGTAAGGCAAGATCTTCTCGACGGGTCGACGGCAGGCGGTGAGGCCGGCCAGTGCCATCGAGGCCCCCATCAGTTGCATAAACTGACGGCGCGAGGTAGAGGTGGGCGGGTCCAGCGCACCTGGCATGAACTCATGCTGGTTCAGGCGCTCGAACTCGGGGTCTTGCTTCAGGTGCTCAATGCTTCGCCAGAACCGATGGCGGGGCGCTGCCGACGCTGCACCGGTCTCCTCCGAAGGGGAGGCCGGCTTGGCGGCCACAGAGGCAGGGTCCAGAATAGGTAACTCGATCATAAACGATAACTATCGGCGTTCAGCTTCAGGCGTTCGGCACAGCGGGGGCGCAGGCAGGCCAGGCTGCCGGCCAGCACGACACAGGGGCGCAGGGCCCCGGCCCCCTCAGTAGTGACAGGCAGAGCAGTTGGTCGGCGGCTGGATGCCTTCCTGCCGGACCCACTCCAAGTTGCGCTCAACGAAGTTGGCCGGCTGGACGTAGCCCATGGTCGTGATTTCGTCCTTCGGCCTCAGGTACAGCTCCGGCTGACGGTGACACTCCAGGCACCACCCCATGGACAGCGGCTCGGCTTGGTAGACCACTTCCATGGAGGCGATATTGCCATGGCAGGTCTCACACCCGATCCTGTTGGATACGTGCACCGCATGGTTGAAGTGGGCGTAGTCCCCCAAGTGGTGCACCTGGATCCACTCCACCGATTGACCTGTGGCCCAGCTCTCACGACCGGGCAACAGCTTCAACGACTGTGTCTTGATCTGGCTGTGACAGTTCATGCACGTCTGGGTGGACGGCACGTTGGCGTGGGCGGACACCTCTACCCAGTTGTGGCAGTAGCGGCAGTCCATGCCCAGCTGGCCCGCGTGCAGCTCGTGGCTGAACGCTACGGGCTGCTCGGGCGCGTACCCCACGTCTACGTATTCGGGAGAGAAGTAGTACCAGACGAGGAAGATCGTCAGGATGCCTCCCAGTCCGGCGCCTGCGAGGGACAGGTGCGGAAGGATGTTGGCCTTCTTAGGAAAGATCTGCGGCATAAGGGCGCGTCTGTGGGTGCAGATTCGCGAGCGCGAAGCGTCGCGCCCAAGTTACAACATGCGTACCTGGATACATCCCAGTAGCGATTGAATTTAGGATAAAGAGGCGGAGGTATTTTTCGAACGTCCGAATATTGCCCGCAAGCTCTTTAAAGTAAAGCCCATACTGATGCTAATTTCAAGCCGTTCCAGAGCAATGTGTCCACCTGATCAATTGTAACGAACTTTCACAAAACCTACCGGCTACGGGGCACTTTGGGAGGCCTGTGGCGGCGTCGGCTCCATGAATTCCGCCATCCCTGGGCTGTCTGTGCGGCGCATGAATCGGAGCGTGAGCGCCACGGCGGCGGCGGCCAGCCCCAGCACCAAGCCCCACCACAGCCCGACGGGCCCATAGCCTTGGACAAACCCCAGCCCATACCCCGCTGACAACCCGATGAGCCAGTAGGAAACAAACGCAATCGCCATCGGCCTCCGGGTGTCTTTGAGGCCTCGTAGCGCCCCTGCGGCCGCCACCTGAACGCCGTCCACCACCTGGAAGACCGCCGCCACCCCCAGCAGCAGAGCCGCCAGCTGCACGACCTCTACGTTGGCCGGATCGGCTGGGTCAAGGAACAAGGCCACGATGGCGTCTGGCATCGTCCAGAACAGCATGGCCGTGGCCATCATGAAGAGGGTCGCCCAGGTGATGCCGGCTACGCCGCTGAGACGCACCCCCACGGCATCACGGCGGCCCACCGCCTGCCCCACCCGCACCGACGTGGCGATGCTCACCCCGACAGGGGCCATGAACGTGAAGGCCGCACACTGGATGGCAATCTGGTGCGCCGCCAGAGCGGTGCTGCCGAGCCATCCCATCATGAGCGCCGTCACGGAGAACAGCCCCGCTTCGATCCCAAATGAGATACCGATGGGCCACCCCACCTGGAACAGTTCGCGAAAGTAGGTGAGGTCTGGCTTGCCCAGCTTGTCAAACACCCGGTAGCTCCTGAAAGGCTCGAAGGCCCCAATGACCACCGCCATCGCCGAGAAGAAGAACGTGAAGACCAGCGTGCTGGCCCAGCCCGTTCCAGCCACCCCCAGGGCCGGAAAGCCCAGGTGCCCGAACATCAGCACGTAGTTGGCCCCTACGTTGAGAGCCATCCCCGCGAAGATGGTGAGCGTGGCTGGCAGCGCGCGCCCCAATGATTCGGCCACGTTGCGCAGCGCAAAGAATCCTAGGAACGGCAAAATGCCCCACCGGATGGCATGTAGGTAGGCCACGGTGCCTTCCACCGTCTCGGGCTCCTGGCCCACGGCCAACAGGAAGGGCTCGGCAAACTGCAAGAGCGTGATCACCGGTACGGCCAGCACCAAAGCCAGCCACAGCCCCTGCCGAGCTGTTCGTCCCACGGGCTCCCACTCGCCCGCCCCGTAGGCCTGCGAGACCAGTGGACCTACAGCGGCCACCACGCCCATGCAGAGCACGAACAGGAAGAAAAACAACGTATTGCCCAGCGCTACGGAGGCCAAGGCCTGGCTGCCCAACCGCCCCACCATGATGGTGTCGATGAACCCCAGCGACACCTGCCCCATCTGGGTCGCCGCCACCGGCAGCGCCAACGCCAGGGTGGCTTTGAGTTCACGGGGAAAGCGAGAAGAGGCCATACGGTGAGGGGCGTGGGTAGATCGGGATGGTGAGCGCGGACCCCGTGGACGCTGTCAGAGGCTGACGATGAATGGATGAAGACGGCGAAAACGAGCGCTGGAGGTGCCAGGCTAGGCGCCTGAGGAGCGCGGGGCCGCGCCCCGGGCGACGAAGGCAACGCCGCCTGGCGCCTCCAGCGCCGTTTGCAGCCCTTCACCGGCCATTCAT
>JBCDJV010000039.1:0-40962 GCA_038747425.1 Bacteroidota bacterium | reverse complement strand
GTCCGAGGGTGTGTTCAGGGTACCCGCCAGTGCATCGATGGAGGTCAGGTCGGGCAGGCGCCAGAGCCGAACCCCGCCGACCGACTGAAGGCTGGACAAACCGGACAAATCACTCAGATCGGAAATGTCGTCGATCTCCAAATCCCCACCAATGGACTGAAGGTTGTTCAGGCCTTCCAGGCTGGAAAACGGGACTAGTCCCAGGTTGACGAATCTGGCGGCTCTGATCTCTAGGTCTCTGCCTATTGAGGTGAGTCCGCTCAAACCTTCGAGACTTTCCAGGCCTTCTGGGTTGTAAATGTTGAGTGATCCACCGATCGTGGTGATGTTCTCCAGACCTGCTAACGTTGGCGTAGCAAACTCGCCAAAGAGAGACAGCGACCCCTGAATGCTGGTCACATTGAGCCCCGCAAGCGAAGATAAATTGTAGGCATAGATACTCAAGTCGCCGTTCACTGATGTCAGCCCTTGCAGGCCTGACAAATCGCCGGACACCGCATCAATGAAGATGTCTCCCCAAATGCTGGTCACGTTCCGCAGTCCCTGAATATCTTGGATAGGCCATTCAACAGAGAGATGGCCCCCGATCGAGGTGAGTGCTCCCAGAGCGTCTAGGTCAGTCAGGTCAGTCCATTTGATGAGGAGATCGCCCCCTATGCGCGTGAGCATGCTGAACCCGCCCGTGCCATCAGCCCGCGTCAGCCGCGTGATCGGGTCGACCCACGGCGCATCATAATCATGCTCTAAGAGCACTGTGCCGGTGATCTCGGTGTAGGCCGGCAGCGCATCGATTTCTGACTGCGTCCGGATTACCAAGTCGCAAGCGCAGACTTGAGCCTGGGTGGGAAGAACAGCGAACGAGACGGCAAACGCGAGGACGAACAGGAGGCCCGCTAGACGCCGGGCCGAAGGGCAGAGCACACGCACAGGACAGACGCGGTGGGTGGAGATGGGGGTGGAGCGGCGTGCGGGACCTGGGGAGCCGATGAGCTAGGTCTCGTCACGCGATCGTAACATACTGTGCGACCGGCCTTTATGTCCACTCCTTTCGGCGCACCCTAGCGCCTTGGTGTGCGCTTCATCGAACCGCGTGCCTCATTGACCGCTTCGAGCGGGCTCCGCACGGCCTGGGGCCGCCTGAGGAGCGATGGGTCAGCGCTTATGCTTGGGGCGTGCGAGGTACGCCACGAGGTAGATCACCATCCCGATGAGGCAGGCCACAGAGGCCGCGAACAGCACATCATCCACCGCGGTGCTGAAGGTCAGGTCATCCATCGTTGCTCCTCGTCGGATTAGCAGACGGGTTCGCGTCTGGGCTTCCCTCGCGGCCGCTTCCGGCTACGTGGTCTGCCAGCATAGGGTACCGCCTTGGCCATCTGGGATCGCACGTGCAGTAAACCGATCCGTGATCTGTTATCGCGGCCTCTGCGCGTGGCCACATGCGTCCTGGCAACAGCCCTCCGTGCCTGCTCGTCGGCCTCGGGGGTGCCCTTGGGGGGCCGGGCAAAAAACAAGGGGCTCACGGCGGTGGCCGCAAGCCCCTGTGTAGGCGGGGTGGAGCTAAGGAGATTCGAACTCCTGACCTCTTGAATGCCATTCAAGCGCTCTACCAACTGAGCTATAGCCCCGCTTGGATCAGAGCATGGAATGTACGACGCATGGAGGTGTGCTGTCAACTGGAACCCCTTTTCCGGCGTGGCCTTCCTCGCCATTTCATACAGAGCCCCTGTCCAGGGGGCGTGCCTCGCAGTAGCTTGGGACGTCTTTGTGAGTTTGCCCGATAGACTGCCATGTCCTCTTCTTCGCCCCGCCCGTACCATGTGGCCAAGTTCGGCGGGTCCTCGGTGGCCACCGCCGAGCGCATCCAGCGCGTGGTGCGCCTCATGCAGGCCGCCCCCGCCGAAGCCCAGCACGTGGTGGTTGTCTCCGCCCTGGGCGGCGTCACCGACCAGCTGCTGGCCGCCATCGACGAGGCGCTGGCCCGCAGCGGACGCCACCCCGGCCTCGTGGAGTCGCTGGAGCGGCGCCACCGCGACGTCCTGGAGGCCGTGGCCGACCCCGCCGAGCATAGCGCCCTGGCCGAGGGCCTCCAGCGGTGCCTGCGCGAGCTGGGTGAGCTCCTGGACGGCATCTCGCTCCTGCGCGAGTGCACCCTGCGCAGCCGGGATGCCATCATCGGGATGGGCGAGCGGCTGTCGGCCCCGCTCGTGGCGGCGGCCTTCCGGGCGGCGGGCACCCCGGCGCAGGCCTTCGAGGCCACGCAGTTCGTTCGCACCGACGATACCTTCGGCGAGGCCAACGTGGACTTCGCCACCACCAACGAGCTGGTGCAGGCCTTCTTCGCGGGCCAGCCTGCTGATCAGGTCTCGATTGTGACGGGCTTCATCGCCACCACGGCTCGGGGCGTGACCACCACGCTCGGCCGCTCAGGCAGCGACTACACCGCCACCCTCCTGGGCGGGGCCCTGGAGGCGCAGCAGGTCATCATCTGGACCGACGTGGACGGCGTCTTGTCGTCAGACCCGCGTGTGGTAGCCGATGCCTACACGCTGCCCCACCTCAGCTACCGCGAGGCCGCCGAGCTGGCTTACTTCGGGGCTAAGGTGCTGCACCCACGCACCATGCGGCCGCTGCTGGAGCGCAGCATCCCGCTCTTCATCAAGAACACGCTCAACCCGGAGGCCGACGGCACCCTGATCTCCGCGGAAACCACGGAGGTGGAAAGCACCGTCAAGGCGGTGACGGCCATCCGCGGGGTGGCGCTCGTGCAGCTCGAAGGCGCGGGCATGGTGGGCGTGCCCGGCATCTCGGCGCGGGCCTTCGGGGCGTTGGCGGGGCGTGCCATCAACGTGCTCCTCATCTCGCAGGCCTCCAGCGAGCAAAGCATCTGCATCGCGGTGCGGGCCGAGGAAGGCACCTCGGCCGTCGAGGCCCTGCACCAGGCCTTCGAGCGAGAGCTGTCGCTGGGCTACATCCAGCGCATCTATCAAGGCCGCGACCTCGCGATCCTGTCTGTCGTGGGGGATCGCATGCGGATGCGGCCGGGCCTGGCGGGCCGCATGTTCGCCACGCTGGGGCGCAACCACATCAACGTGCTGGCCATCGCCGAGGGAGCGGCCGACACCAACATCTCGGCCGTCATCCGGGAGGCCGATGCCCCGCAGGCGCTCCGGGCCCTCCACGAGGCGCTGCCCGTGGGCCGTACGCGCGCCCACGTGTTCGTCCTGGGAGCGGGCCTGATCGGGGCCGAGCTGCTGGATCAACTGGCGGCCCAGGCGCCCACGCTGCTGGCAGACGAGGGGCTGAACCTGCGCCTCGTGGGCGTGGCCAACAGCCGCCGCTGGACCTGGGCCCCGGATGGGATGGACCCCGCCACAGCGCTGGATGCCCTGGCCGGCGGCGAATCCGTCCCGCCCCTGGCGGACCTCGCCCAACACCTCATCGACAGCCGTCTGGAGCGCCTGATCGTGGTCGATGCCACCGCCTCGGACGCCGTGCCCACGCTCTACGCCCCGCTCCTGGAGCAGGGCATCGCGGTGGTGACGCCCAACAAGCGGGGTAACACTGGGCCTCTGGTGGCCTACCAGCAGCTCCGCGCCCTCGCCCGGAAGCGCCACACGGCGTACCTGTTCGAGACCACCGTGGGCGCCGGGCTCCCTATCATGACCACCCTGCGGGACCTCCGCCTCACCGGCGACCGCGTCCACCGCATCGAAGGCGTGCTCTCGGGCACGCTCTCCTACGTCTTCAACGAGCTGGCGCAGGACCGCCCCTTCTCGGCCATCGTCCGCGAAGCCCAGGCCCAGGGCTTCACCGAGCCCGACCCCCGCGACGACCTCAGCGGCGAGGACGTGGCTCGGAAGGCGCTCATCCTGGCCCGCAAGATCGGCCTGGAGGTCGAGCGCGCCGACGTGGAGGTCGCCTCCCTCGTCCCCCCGGCCCTGGCCGACCTGAGCACAGAGGCGTTCCTGGAGTCGCTCCCCGACCACGATGCGTCCTGGGCGGCCCGCGTCCAAGGCGCCGCCGCCCACGGACGCCGCCTCTGCTACGTAGCCCAGGTGGCCGAGGGGAGCCTGACCGTCGGGGTCCAGGAGGTCGACGCCGCCTCGCCCTTCGGCACGCTACAAGGCACGGACAACCTGGTCCGCCTCACCACGGATCGCTACCGGGATCGCCCGCTGGTCATCCAGGGCCCGGGCGCCGGTCCCGCTGTCACCGCCGCCGGCGTCCTGGCCGATGTGCTGCGCGCGGCTCAATAGAAATGTGAGGATTGCATCGGGGAATGTGTGTACCATGGGCTAGATTCACTGGCCTTTGTCCCCCCATCATCACCACACGCCCCATGTCTCTCCCCGATTACAGCGACCTACGCGCCCTCTTTCTGAACTGTACCCTCAAGCCGTCCCCATCGCGTTCCCATACCGACGGGCTGATGCGAACGTCCATGGCCATCATGGAGAAACAGGGCGTGCACGTGGACCTGGTGCGCGTGGTCGATCACGACGTGGCCCCGGGGGTCTACCTGGACATGACGGAGCACGGGTTCGAGCGCGACGACTGGCCAGCGCTCTACGAAAAGGTGGAGGCCGCCCACATCCTGGTGCTGGGTACCCCCATCTGGCTGGGCGAGAAATCGTCCGTGTGCACGCAGGTTGTCGAGCGGCTCTACGCCACGTCGGGCCACCTCAACGAGCACGGGCAGTATGCCTACTACGGCCGCGTGGCGGGCTGCCTCATCACCGGCAACGAGGACGGCGTGAAGCACTGCTCCATGAACATCCTCTACGCCCTCCAGCACATCGGCTACACGATCCCGCCGCAAGCGGATGCAGGGTGGATCGGCGAGGTCGGCCCGGGGCCGTCGTACCTCGACGAAGGCTCGGGCGGCCCTGAGAACGACTTCACCAACCGCAACACCACGTTCATGACGTGGAACCTGATGCATCTGGCTCGGATGCTGAAAGACGCAGGCGGCCTACCGGCCCACGGCAACCAGCGCTCGGCCTGGGACGCCGGCGCCCGGTTCGACCATCCCAACCCGGAATACCGGTAGGGCATGGTGACGGGCGAACGAGGCGGCCGCAGCCTCGACCGCGCTTCGGACGCTCACACGTAGGCTGCCCGTTTGCGGACGTCCCCCGGAGAGACCGGCTCTGGGGGGGATCGTCGGCGCCGTCCGGGCCGTCGCCTGATCCCCGCCGACGGAGCCCGATGAGCATCGCAGCCAGCACGACCTGGGTGCTGGCCACATCGCGCTCCAACGGCCACGACTGGATCAGGGCGTCCCCTCGTGTTCCGCACCCAGCGCGGTGAGGCCCAGTGGGTGTGCACAACGCTCGGAGAATGCAGCGACCGCATGGTCGAGCTCACGGATGGCATCACCGCCGGTGATACCGTGGCCGTAGCCGGGCACTTTGCGCTGGCCCACCAAGCCACCGTGGACGTTGAGGTCGTCGAGAACCTAGACTACTGAGCTTGGCTGGTGTCTTCTCGGAAGACGGAATGGACTTTGATCGGAGCCCAACCGACCCGCTTCGTCTCTGTCCGCCCCTTCTCACCCGACCGTGCTGATCATGTGGCCTCCCCTAGACGGCTGGTTTGACCTCACATCAGCAAGCGGGGACTTTTTCAGACTGGTGGGGGCCCTCTGCGGGCTGATCTACGGACTCTACGTCTTCCAGGTGGCGGCCCGGTTTATACGGGACCGGTTCACGCCGTCTGGTGACCCTTCGTTGCGAGCGGCCAAGCTACGCAAAGAGCTGCAAGCCGAGTTGCTTGCGGATGAGGTACGCGAGACACACTGGAGGCCACAGCGGCAAGCCCAGTCAGCCAATGCTGACGACGAAGATCAGCCAGACGGGCAGCCCTGATCCCCTTCACTTCGCATGTTTCATTACCGAAGGTAGTAGCGCGGCGGATCGTCGCCGACGAGGGCTTTCACTTCCATGTACTGCATGATGGGCGAGGCCTTCACCTTGGTCATGAGCACCTCCTCCACCTGGAAGAGGCCGGTCACGTTGGCCATGGTGGCCGTGATGGACACAGGCTTGGCCTCGCCTGCCTTGATATCGACGCGGTCGATGGCGCTGGCCGAGTAGCGGTGGATGTCCCCCACGGTGGCCTGCTGGCTGATGAGCTGCGAGATGCGAGAACGGCCCTTGGCCATGTCGGAGCCGTCGGCTACGAGCACCACGCCCGCCTCCACCGAGTGAATCCGGTACGTAGCCATGTGCCCGGCGATGCATTCGTGCGCCAGGGCCCGCAGGTAGATCCGCCGCGCATCGCCTGATGGGTAGACGGCCGCCAGGACGCGCTTGATGATATCATCGGCGAGTTGGATCCCGTAGTGCTCGTGATCCTTCCGCGCCACCCCCATCCCCACATCGTGCAAGAAGCACCCGATCGCCAAGCCGACCTGCGCGTCTTCATAGGTGCCCACCTGCTCGGCCACCAGCGACGGGGTCACGCCGCCCTTATCGAGCAGCCGCAGAATCTTGAGGGCGTTGTAGGTGGTGATGCGGGCGTGCACCGGACCGTGATCGTTGTAGCCCAGGCGGCGCACCGACACGGTGTTGGCGTAGCTCTGCATCAGGTGCACCTCTTCGTCGTGCAGCAGCACATCCAGCACTGTCCGCAGCGACCCCTCCGCCCGGCGCAGCAGCACCTGGTCTAATTCCTCGGCCTTGATACTTTTTTCCCGCCAATCCGGGTAGCTGCGTGCCTCCGGATCGTGGTTGGAGGATAGCGGGAGATCGGGCGATTGATCCATGGAGCAACAAGCAAGTGAGCGTGACAACAGATCCGGCCGCGCCCACAAGCAGGGCGGCCCGGCGCGGCAGCAAGGTAGGGCGCGAAGACGACTTGGGGTGTAAAGATAGCGCAGTGAGTGACCGCTGCCGCACTACTGCAGACGAATCTCTTGCGTGCGGGCCACGGCCTCGCCGGTGTGCAGGTCCGTGACCGTCACCTGGATCTGGTAGCGTCCGGCCTTCAGGTCCTGCACGTCAAGCTGGGCGGTCTCTACCGGGTCCAGGAGCACGCCACGCTGCTCATACTGGCCAGTCAGGGCCACGCTGCTCCGCCGGCGGAACAGGCGGCGGCGGGTGCGCACCGGCGTGAGTGTGTAGGCCACTTCGTAGGCGGTCTCGCCGCGTTCATCGCGCGTCAGCTCATAGACTTCTACGAAGAGAAAGACCGGCCGGGTGCGCTCGAAGGAACGGGTGGGATTCGGCAGGATCAGGTAGTCGGCCCGGGTGGTGGGCATGGCGGTGCGAGGCTCCAGCCGAGCCGCCACCAGCACATCGCTGAGGCCCAGGGCGCCTGGTTCGAAGGCGGGGACCGCCAGCGACCGCTTGCTGGCGCTCACCAACGGCACCTCTTCGGGGCTAAGATGCACCGCCACGTGGTAGGAATCTGGGGGAACGACCACGCTGAGGCGCCCGGCCCCCGCCCGGCCGCCATGCCCGCTCAGCCGGATCCGCTGCGGCTCGGTGGCCGTCGCCACAGGCTCCCACGCCATGCTGTGGAGGGCCAACCCCGCCTCCAGGCGCACCGTCGACGCGTCCGTGGCAGCGTCCACGGCCTGCAGCGGAAACGCGTAGTGCCACTCCAGGCGCGTGCCCCCCTCGTCCCGAAAGGCCAGCAGCATGTCCAGCGTAGGGAGCGGCTGCACGGCGGGGTCCCAGGCATGTCGGTCGAGGACAAAGGCCGTGTCCACGGCGGCGCGGGCCTCCTCGGCCAGCTCGAACCGCCGGTCTGACCGGGTGCTCATGGGATTGTAGACAGGCCCCCACTCCAGGCGATCGTCGAGGAACGCAGGATCCAAGGTGCCCGGCGTGAGGCGCCAGTGCCCCCCCGCCACGGTCTCGAAGTGGAAGATCATCTCCGGATAGGCCCCCCGCTCTCGGTACCGCCACGACTCCACCGTGCCCGCCAGGCCCAGGCTGTTGGCCGTGGTCACGGTGGTACGCACGTCTTCATCCGGGGGGCCGTGGCGCAGGTAGATGAGGCCTTTGTCGTTCAAGATCCAGTTGCGGGTGCGGAGCGGGTTGGTGCCCAGCTCCCACGCCCGATCGGGATCCCGAAAGGCCACCCGCTCGCTATACACGCTGTAGTCACGCAGGGCCACGTGAAGGCGCTGGTAGTGGGCCCGCAGCCGCTCGTTGCCGGGCCGTGCGGGGCGGGGATCTCGCCGCACCCAGGCCCGCTCGAAGAAAGCCTGGACGTCGGCGGCCGCCTGCAAGGTGTCGAACGCGGCGAGTTCGTCGGGGTGGAAGGCATAGGCCATGTCGGCCAGCACCAGCTCGGCATCACCCCGGTGGCGTACGGCCGCCAGCGCAGCGGCCACGTGCTCATCGATGGTGTGGTCCTCGCCGTTGGAAGCCGCCACCAGGGCGCGGCGGAGGTGGATCAGCGGGAGGGGCACCGTGCCAGGGTTCGCCACGAGCGCGGCATACCCGGCGTCGGCCGTGGCCCAGTCACGCTGCCAGCGGTGCCCTTCGGCCTGCCAGAAGGCGGCCTGACCAGCGGGCCAGCCGGTGGTGTCCACGTCGGTGACGCCTTTGGCCAGCAGGTGGAGGTAGAGGGTAGCCAGGCCAGCGGCCGCCTCAGGATGTTCGGGGGCCAGGCGGAGCTGGGCATGGGCCAACGCCAGGGCGCGATCCCAGCGGCGTCGGTAGCGCTCCAGCACACTGTATTGCAGGAGGGCATCGGCATAGGCCGAGTCCTGGGCCAGGACCTGCTCAAAGCGGGCCTCGGCCTCGCGCCAGTCCACCAGCTCCTGCACGCGGGCCACCGGCGTGCGAAAGCGCCCCTGCTCGCGGTGGACGATGGCCCGGCCGAGGAGGGCCCCCGGAAGCGCGGGGCGGCGCTTCAACGCGTCGTCGTAGTGCCGCCGGGCAGGCCGCCACCGGCGGGCCTTCGCTTCCAGGTCGCCTAGGCGTACGTGAGCGCCGGCCGCCAGGGCCGGGTTGGCGAGGGCCGTCTCCAGCTGAGCGCGGGCGGCGTTGTCTTGACCGAGCCGCAGCAGGCTGTCTGCCTGCGCCAAGAGGGCGGGCTGCGCCTGGAGCGGGCGGGCGCTGACGAGCATCGCCAGGGCGATGAGCGCGACCGCTAGGCCGGTGGCACCAAGCCAGGAGGCAGCAAGGCCACGAGGTGAGCCCGCTTCAGGCGTTGATCCGAGGCCTCCAGGACGGCCAGGGTGCCGGGCGGCAGGGCAGCGCGGCTGCCCGTGAGGTCGTACACGAGCTGCCCGATGGTGGGCTGATGGATGACCAGGCACGCCACGTCCGGCACGTCGAGCTGGTGGACCACCTCGCGCACATCGTCCGTGGAGGCCCCCGCCTGCAGGAGGCGGTCCGGCTGCGGCTGCAGACCCAGCGTGGCGCCCAAGAGATCGGCCGTCTGCCGCGTGCGCACGTAGGGGCTGCATCCGAGGTGGGTGAGGCCCGCAGACAGGCTCGCCATCCACCGGGCCAGTGCAGCGATGTCGGCCTCGCCACGGGGCGTGAGGGTACGGTCGCGGTCGCGCCCCCCAAGCGGAGCGGGGGCGGCCTCGCCATGGCGAAGGACGAAGAGGTACACGGAGCGTTGACGATGTAGGTGCCACTATTGACCCATTATCCATAATATCGCTCAGCAACAGAGCCGCCTGCCTTCTTATTTCCAGTATTCACCGATACGTGTCAATCCCATCTCCCACCAACCCTATGAAAGTTACGGTTATAGGCGCTGGCAATGTAGGCGCTACGGTCGCGGACTGCGTGGCCCAGAAAGACATGGTCAACGAGGTCATCCTGATCGACATCAAGGAGGGACTGCCCCAAGGTAAGGCCTTGGACATCCAGGAGGCCGCGCCCATCCATGGCTTCGACACCCGGGTGACGGGCACCAACGACTACGCGGACACCGCCGGTTCGGACCTGTGCGTCATCACGGCGGGCTCGCCGCGCAAGCCCGGCATGAGCCGAGACGACCTCTTGGCCATCAACGCCAAGATCGTGCGCTCCGTCACAGAGCAGTTCGTGGCCCACAGCCCCAACAGCATCCTCATCAACGTCTCGAACCCGCTCGACGTGATGACGCACGTGGCCTGGGAGGCCAGTGGCTTCCCCAGCCAGCGCGTCATGGGCATGGCCGGGGTGCTGGACACGGCCCGCTACCGCGCCTTCATCGCCATGGAGCTGGGCGTCTCCGTACGGGACATCCAGGCCCTCCTGATGGGCGGCCACGGCGACACCATGGTGCCCCTCCCCCGGTACACCACCATCGGCGGCATCCCGCTGACGGAGCTGATGGACGCGGACACCATCACGAGCATCGTCAACCGCACCAAGACAGGCGGCGGCGAGATCGTGAAGCTCATGGGCACGTCGGCCTGGTACGCCCCCGGCGCCGCCGCGGCGGAGATGGTCGAGGCCATCGTCAAGAACTCGGGCCGCGTCGTCCCCTGCGCCGCCCAACTCTCGGGCCAATACGGCCAGTCCGATCTCTTCATCGGCGTGCCCGTCCGCCTGGGCACCAACGGCCTGGAGGAGATCATCGAGGTGCCGCTCGATGCCGACGAACAGGCCCTCATGGGCGAGTCAGCCGGCCACGTCCGCGCCAACCTGGCCGCCCTGAACCGCCTCAAAGAAGCCGGGACGGTTTGAGTGTGAGGGTGTATGGGGGTGTGAGCGTGTGAGCGTTGGACGAATACACTCATACCCTTACACTCCCACACTCTCAAACTCCCCACTCACCAGGGGGAAAATCCGTCCATCGAGAACCCCACGCGGACTGAGGCATACGGCGCCGTCATCCTCCCACTGCCTTTTCGACGCTATGCCTCGCTGGTCTCTCGTTCCGATTCTTCTGTGCCTCCTGGTCCTCTCCGCCTGCGACAGCGCGGACGCGGATGGGGATGACTGCCCCCTCGACGTCAGCGATGCGCTGACGATCGAAGACTTGGAGGTAGGCACCGGCACGGAGGTGGCCCCTTGTGCGGTCGTCACGATCCACTACGAGGGCCGCCTGACCAACGGCGACGTGTTCGACAGCTCGTACGAGCGCGGCACGCCCGCCACGTTCCCGCTGTCCAACCTGATTCAAGGCTGGCAGCAAGGCATCCCCGGCATGCAGGTGGGCGGCACCCGGCGCCTCGTCATCCCCCCTGAGCTGGGCTATGGCAACCGCAGCGTAGGCTCCATCCCGCCCAACTCGACCCTCATCTTCGACATCGAGCTCTTCGACGTACAGAACCCGTAGGCGATCACCGAATGCGTGTCATCGGCCGGACTTGGGTGCCCTCTGGGGTGGTCAGTCGGTAGAAGTAAACGCCACTCGGCAGCCCTTCTCCGTCGAACACAACTGACCCAGCACCGGCCGGCCGGTGCTCGTCTAGTAAGACGGTGCGGACCCGGCCCGTGACGTCGTACACGGCGAGCTCGACTCGTCCCGGGACGTTCAATGCGTAAGGAATCGTGGTCGTCTGTTCGAAGGGATTCGGGTAATTACGCTCCAAGGAAAACACCTGGGGCCCCAGGGGCTCGTCCTCGCGCCCCACGTCCACGGCGCCTGCGGCATACCGGATGGCGGCATACGCGCCCTCTTTTACCCCCGCCACATACAGATCGCCCTGAGTCCTGACACGGATCGAGGTGATGCGCGATAATCCGGTGTGGGTACGCCCCACCTCCTCCCCATCGGCATCATACTGAAGGACAAACCAGCCGATGTCCTCGTCATCGCTCAAGGATGTAGCCACATAGAGGCCTCCCTCCGGGGCCACTCCCATGAAGGCGGGCGGGGGGGCACCCCACACATCGTACGGAACGGCCTGTGCCCACTGCTGGCGCCCTTGGGCATCGAACTTCACGGTCACGAGATGCCATGTGCCGGAGACATCCATGCTGTGTCCCGCCGCGTACACGTCTCCATCCGATCCGACGGCGGCCGAAGCCATCTGCGTCGAGCTTCCGCCGAGCCCTTCGTAAAAGGCCGTCCACTGATCACGCCCGTCCGCCGTAAACGCCGTGAGGCTGTACCCAGACCCGTTCCACGCCCCCTCCATCGATCGCACACGGGTGCCAAAGGTGTAGGAGGTACCCAATGGCCCTCCCCGGATCCCTTTTGGGCGCGCATCGAACCCAGCGGTTTCGTCGTGCGGAAGCACCCAGAGCCGCTCCCCCGTCTGCCCGTCGTATTTGGTGGTCTGCAGCGCCCTGTCCTGCCTGTAAGTGCCCTGGGGGCGCACCGTGTACACATCCCCGTTGGCGTCCAGCAGGAGACCCGTCCCGTGTTGGGGCTCCACGGTCCTCCAGCGTTCTTCGCCCGTTGGCGCATAGTTGAGGAGTACATACTGCTCTTCGAGGCCTTCAGGACCGTCGAGGTACCGGTTCAGGCTGACCAAAAGGTGGCCCGTCTCGTCGAACTTCAGCTCCAGGGAGGGCCGCCGTGCCTCGGAGACCGATAAGCGGTTCGTCCAACGCACATGCCCCTCTTCATCATACAGCCGCACAAAGACCGCGCGCTTATCTGCACACTGGTAGGCCACAGCAGCTTGGCCCGCGGCATCGAACGCCGTGCCCCGGCCCGCGCAGTCGGCCTCGAGATCCACCCACACCAGCTGGCCTTGTGCATCAAAGACGACGGTCTGAAGGGCCTGACCCGCTTGTTGTCCACTGGTACCGGTGATCACCACGCGGCCTGACGGGCTGACATCCATCCTGTAAGCGGTATCGCCACTCTGCTTCGGGCCGTCGTAGTACCGGGTCCAGCGCTGCTCGAAGGCCCCTCGCACGGCCGAACCTTCGCCTAGCCCTAGGCGCATCGCATACATGTTCGCCCCTTCCTCCGGTTGGTTGCGTGTTGACGAGGCGTAGAGACCATCCGCCGCCCTGGCGAGGTGCACATCACTGTGAGCGCCCGGAATGGGCCACGCGTCGAGGCGCTCCCCCGTGTCTTGGTCATAGCGCAACAGCAATACCGGCCTGAACGAGCCCCGGCTTCCGGCTACAAACACCTGACCCAAGTGCACGAGGAGGCCGGTGGGTCGCTCAAACGGGTTGAAGCTGTCGTACCGGTCTTCCCAAAGCAGCGCCCCGTCTGCCCCTACCTTGATGGTGACGAAGTCATCGGGGCACTCGTCTTTGCAGAAGCGTACCTCCCTGGCGTGACCCGTCACGTAGGCGTTGTCCTCGGCATCCACCGCCAGATCTGTTGGGTAATACGTGCCTGGGTAGTGAAACGTCCACAAGGCCTCTTGGGAGGACGTGTCCACGGCGTGGACGAAGTAACCCTGCGCACTCCCCGCCACATACAACCGGCCACTTTCACCCAGGCGGACCTGAAGCACGGAGGTCAAGGTGGTGGGGACCTCAAAAAGCTGCGCCCAGCGGAGTTGCCCATCGGCCCCGAGGTGACCCACGAAGGGCTGGCGACGGCTGGGCCCCAACCCGCGCGTCCCCCCCACGAATGTGCCTCCTGTACCGTCGGGGGCCAGTCGGGTGGCGGTGAGATTCTCCTCGCTCAGCGAGCGAGACCAGCGCGTGGTGCCATCCGGATTGAGCTGGATGATCAAGTGGGCTCGGTCCGCTGGATCCTCGGGCGAGAAATAACCGGTGAGGAACACGCGCCCCTCGGCATCGACCTGAAAATCGGACCAATTGAGGCCCGTGAGCGCTCGCGACCACACCAAGGCGCCATCCGTTCCCCGTAGGCGGGAGAGATACGTGGTCCCGATCCCCCGCTGCAGCTTCTCACCCAGGACGTGGATGGCCCCGTCGGCACTGACCCTGATCTGCCTGGGGATGATGCGCCCCTCCTCCTCCACCGACTGCGTCCACAGCAGCTCTCCTTCGGCATCGTATTTCCAGACGCGCAGGTGCGGCTCCGAGGTTCCGCCCAGGACATAGACCCCACCGGCCGCGTCCGACCCTGCATCGGTCGCATAGTCGCCCGAGGGCACGCCCTCTGACGCGTAGGTCTGGCTCCAACGCGGTGAGAGTGCGGGTTGAGCCTCGGCCGAGGAGACCAACGGCTGGCCAATCAGGACAAGCAGCGCACAGAACGCCCATCGAGTACACGCAGAACCGGGCACGAACATAAGGCAACCAAGATGAGAGGAGGCTAGCGTTCGAATCAACGGTTCATGGGCACAGGCAAAGGGTTGTGACAGAGTGTATGGCTGATACACAGCACATGGCTAATGTACGTAACGATAGGCTGTCTAGGAAGGCCGATTTCTTCGGGTTCAGCGCCGCACATCGAATAAGTTGGGGGTACTTGACCACCACGGTCCGGTCCTGAGAGGCCGAACGACGTGCGGTCTCGACGTTGCTCCGTGGGTTGAAGACGATGAAGAGGCCGGTGCTGGCCGTGCAGCGCCCTCCGAAGCGTAGACCGGGCGAGCCTGCGACTCGTCGTTCCATTGGCCCCAGCACCAATCATCCGTGTTCTTGGCCTCCAGCAGGGGCTGCATCCGGTGACCTGCGTGCTCGGCTCAGTCAGGGCCGGTGGTCTTGGGCAGCTGCAGGGCCGCACGGAGTGTCTCGTGCATGAAGGGGCGCTCCAAGCAGGCCTCGAAGCCGGCCTCTTCCAGCAGGCGGTGCTCGGCGGGTCCGCAATAGGAGGTGAGGGCCAGCAAACGGACAGGCCCCACGAGCCCGAGGGCGCGAGCGGCCTGCGCCACGCCCAGAGCGTGCGCCAGCGCCGAAGCGCGGACGTGCACCAGCACAGCCTCCACGGGCCGACGGCGCAGCACCGTTTGCAACGCATGCGAGGATACCACCACCACCACTTCCACCTCCCGTGAGAGCAGCGTACGCAACGGCAGAGAGGTGGCCGGGTTGGCGTCCAGGATCACCACCACACGCCGGGCGGCACCTTCGGCGCGAGGGACCCATCCTTGGGACGAGGCGGACTCCACGGTGACGCTGGGCGTCTGCCGAGGTAGGGTGAGGGTCCAGGGGCCCACCGGGGTCGATGCCCGCTGCAGGCGGCCTCCCACCATCCGGGCCAGGCGTTCGAGACGTGGCCAGCTGGAGGCTACTGGCGGCCTCCAGCCTGAGGCCTGCTGGGGCTCGGCCGCGGCGTCCACGACCAAGCGCACCCGCTGAGGGGCCCCCTCTACCCGCAGAGACAGGGCGACCTCTGGAGCCTCTTCGGCGGCCACCTCGAGCAACCCGCGGACCAGGTGCCGGGTGTAGTACGGATCCAGGTGGACGTAGCTGTGCGCCACGCGGGTGTGCAGGACCACCTCTCGGGCCGACATCGCCGCGACCTGCTCCTGCACCAGACGCACCAGGTCCAAGCGCTCGGGCACCTGCCCCTCTCGTCCCCGCTCCACGCGTGCGACATCCACGAAGTGATCGGCGGCACGCTCCAAGCGAGTGGCCTGCTCCTGGATGAGCCCCAAGAGCAGTTGCTGATGGCGGTGCGCGTCCTCCGTCAACACCGCCACGGCATCGCGGATGAGGTCCACAGGGCCTTGCAGGGCGGCGCGTGCTTCCGGCAGCAGCGGGGTACCCGGAGCCGAGTCCAAAGCCGCGTAGCCGACCATCAGCACCCCATGGGGCAACACCTCCTCATGCAAGGCGCTCACAGCCAGCTCAAGCGTCTCCCAGTGCCCCTTCACGTGGCGCACGCGGACGAGGATCAACGCCGACGGCGACGTCCCCTCCTCCCCAGCCAGTAAGGCTCGGACGTGCACCCGGTCGTCGGGATGCACCTGATCTACCCACGGCGTGTGCAGCAAGGCATCGGGGGCGTGCCCCAACAGGGCGCTCAAGGCGGGACTCGAAAACTGGATGTGCCCCTGCCGGTCCAGCCCCACAGCGAACAGCCGCTCGGACGGGAATGAAACGGCCAAGGCGGGCTCGGGCGAAACGACCGGATGCAGCTGGTAGAGCCACTGGTCGCTCTTGAGCCGCGGCAGACGGCGCACGTCCACGCGGGCTAGTAGGGCACGGCCGTCTGCATGGTACAACGTGCTGGTCCACGTGGCCGCGGTGAGGCGAGCTTGGGCGTGCGTCTGGCCATCGGCCTCAAGGAGGGCCGAGATGGGCTGACCCACCAACGAGGCCGCCGCCTGCCCCAGCCAAGCACTGCACGCGGCGTTGACGTGCAGCACACGGCCCTCGGCATCGGTGTGCAGCAAGGGAGTCGATAGGGCGTCCAGCACCGCGTCTTCTCGGAGGCGCTCTGCCACGAGACGTTGGTACAGGGTCTGGGCCTCGGTGCGGTCTTCGAAGGTGGTCATCAGGCACAGCTGATCGGCCCACGCCACCACCCGCACCGAAACCCGGACGGCGCGGGGGCCCCCCTGCTGGGTACGCACCTCGGCCTCATACGCACTCACCTCCCCACGGCGCCGAAGCTCGTCGAGCACAAAGGTCAAATCGCCAGGCCGCCAGATGGACGCGTAGACGAAACGCGTGGAGAACGGCTCGCCGGGTTCGGGCAGCCCGACTAAGGCCCGGAAGGCCTCGTTGGCCATCACCAGGCGTCCGTCTGTCAGCGCGGTCAAGCAGAGCGGCCACGGGCTGGTGCGCAACATGGCACGGACGTTGACCTCAGCGTGCAGCTCAGTCTGAGGGAGACGCTGGACGAATTGCAGAAAGGCTCGCTCTTGCGCCGCATCTGCATCGTCCAGCACCACCGTGACGTGCAGCGGCAGATGACGCCAGGCGCCCGCTGGCCACGTGGGCACCACCAACAAGACCGGCAGATGACGGGGGAGCACCACCTCCGAGGGCGCCACGCGGTGCGCCACCAGTCCGTCCGGCCAGCCTGTGCGTGACGACGCCTGTAGGCGCCGCTGCGCCTCGGGCCACGGCATACAGGATACGGCTAGCGGTAGCGAGGCCGCCCAGGCGCGGTAGCGCTGCTCGGTGCGGGCATCTGCGCCGCAGATCCAGATATGGGCAGCGGCGCGGTCAGACACGGAATCCCCCCAGGGACCGGGTCGGCCTCAAGCCGTGGGCCGTCGTGCCGCGGATCACGATTCCTCCGCCAGCCCTTGCTTCCAGTTGACGGCGTAGCGCGTGAGCGCAGCCGCGTCTTCCAGGTGGAGTTTGATCTTGATCCGCTCCCGGTGCGTCTCGACGGTGCGCACGCTCACATGCAGCTCCTCGGCGATGTGGCGCGGGGCATACCCGGCCCCAATGAGTTGGAACACCTCGAACTCACGATCGCTCAGCCGGGCCACGGGGGTCTCGGCGGCCACAGCACGGTCATTGGACAGGCTACGGAGCACACTCATGGCCACTCGCTTACTCACGTGTACCTGGCCGTTGAGCACGTCGCGGATGGCTTGCACCACATTGCCCGTGGCCTCGTCTTTCATGAGATAGCCCTTGGCGCCGGCACGCAGGGCGCGCTCCGCGTAGATGGCCTCTTGGTGGATGGAGAGCACCAGGGCCGTAAAATCGGGCTGGACCGACCGCGCCATCTTGATCAGCTCGATGCCATTGAGGCTCCCCTTGATGGAGATGTCGATGACGGAGACGTCAGGGCGCTCGGTCTCGACCACCTGGAGGGCCTCGTAGGCTTCATCGGCGAGGCCACAGACCTCGAGGTCGGCCTCCATGGAGATGAGCTCGGCAATGCCGTGGCGGACGATAGGATGGTCATCAACAACCAGCACCCGGGCTGGGCGTGTGGTGGTGGCGGGCATAGGGCAGCGAGGGTGTAGGCGAAGCAGGAGGGCGAAAAGGGCGTGCGCGCCGGCCGCGTCTAGGAGGCGGCGAGGTAGCAGTGCACGGTCGTCCCCGATCCGGGGGTAGGCTCTATGCTGAAGTGCGCACCCAGGAGGCGCGCACGGTAGCGCATGGTTTCCAGGCCAAGGCCGTTCTGGACCGCCGCCACCTCGAAGCCGCTTCCGTTGTCTCGGATCGTCAGCTCTGTGGCACGGCGTGTGCTTTCCAGGATCACCTGGATCTGGGTGGCCCCACTGTGGCGCACGGCATTGGTCATCGCCTCCTGGCCGATCCGGTAGAGATGCGTCTCCACCACCGAGTCCGCCCGGACATGGGTGCTATGATCCGTGAACGTGCAGCCTACCTGATGCGTGGCCCGGACGGCGCTGGTCAGGCCTTCCAACGCACCCGCCAAGCCGTAGCGTTCCAGTTCGACGGGGCACAGGCCCCGCACGATGTGCTGCGTGGCCGTGATGGACCGATTCATGTGCTGCTCGATCTGTTGCGCCATGCGCAGCGTCTCGGCCGAGGCATGGCCCTCCAGCTTCCGGTGCAGGATCTTGGCGAGGATCGCCGTAGCCGCCAGCTGCTGGCCCAGGCCGTCGTGCAGATCATACCCGATGCGGCGCTGCTCCTGATCTACCGCCGCCAGCACCTTGCGCTCCAGGTTGCGCTGCTCCGTGACGTCACGGAGGACCACTTGGGCCGCCCGCTCGCCCCGATGCACCAACGGTACCGCCCACGACTCCACCCATCGTGTGTCGCCGTCGAGGCGAATCAGCTCATGCTGGATGAGCGGCACGGTCACCCCGGCCTGGGCGCTGTCCAGCCGCTCACGCAGCACGGGGTGCAGCTCCGGGCGGCAGAACGAGGCTAGGGTCCGCCCCACGACTTCGTCTGGGTGATCGGCCCCGAGGAGGCGGGCTCCACTGACGTTGATGAGCATGATGCCCGCGTCGGTGCAGATCAAGATGGGCTCTGGGTGGCTTTCGAAGAGCATGCGCCACCGTGCCTGGCTCTCTCGGAGTGAGGCCTCAGCCCGCCGGCGTAGGCTGATGGGCTCTACCGTGACAAACGCAGCGGGCTCCTGCGGGGTGGGCGCCGGCCTCAGGGCGGTGATGACCAGGCTCGCCCACAAGATCTTCCCATCGCGCCGGACCAGCCGGGCCTCGAACGGCTCTTGAGCCGGCAACAACGCTTCAGCCTGATCCTCCAGGCGAGCCTCTACACGCCCGCGGCACTGCCCATGCACCAGGTCAGAGAGCGGGCGGCCCTGGAGCGCTTGGGCCTCATAGCCGAGCAACGTGCGCAGGGCCTGGTTGGTCTGTACCACACCATGGTGGCCATCCAGAATGACGACCCCATAGTGGGCGCGTTCGAACAAAGCTTGGTACGGAAGGCTCACGCCAGGGGAGGCCGAGGACTCGTCCGAAGCGCCAGAATCAGCGCTGAGCGCGCGCAGCAGCGGGGCCTGCATAACCAAGTGGCTGGGTGAGGAGGCCAAGTGGATGGACAGCCGGGCGGGCTGGGGGCCTCTCTCCTGCTACGACAACAGCATCGTCCAGGCAGACGAAGAGCACAGACCCCAATCATCCCGGTTGTGCTCGCATGATACAATATCCCAAGGAGATCAGCTACCCTGGACGGCAGAGGGGCCCCATGCGGGGCGCCTCACCGGGCCACGCTCAAGGCGTCGGGGGCGTGTCCTCAGGATCCAGATAGGCCACCGTGGCGCCCCAACTGCCGACATCTTGGTAGGCCAAGTGATAACGAGACACGTAGGGCAGCCGGTCCAATACGCTGTGCACACGGCGGCGCAGCACACCCGTGCCCTTGCCGTGGATGATGCGGACCTGCAAGACGCCGGCCTCCCGGCATGCGCGGAGGTACTCACGGACCACGTCGGCGGCCTCGCGGGGCGCGAAGACGTGCAGATCCAGCACGCCATCCAGGGGATACGGAACCGGCTCCATGCTGGCAGAGGTCAGGAGGCGGCCGGCTTGCGGAAGACAAAAAAGTGCTGCTGCGGCAGGAAGTCCCGCGTTTCCAGCCACTCCAACCCCACGGCGGCCATCTCGCGTTTGACCTGGGCCTCGGTCATCTTGTGCAGCGGCTTGATGGGCACGGTCGGGTCTTCGCCGCGGTACTCCACCAGCACCACGCGGCCCCCTGGACGCAGCGACTCCTCAATGGCCGTCATCATCTCGTGCGGGTGGGAGAATTCGTGGTAGGCATCCACCATCAGCACCACGTCCACCTCACCAGCCGGCAGGTTGGGGTCCGTGACCGTCCCCAGGATGGGCTCCACGTTCGTGGCCCCGGTCGTGGCCATGCGCGCCTCCACGATGGACAGCATCTCGGGCTGAATGTCCACCGCCAGCACCCGGCCCCGCGGCACCTGTGGACTGATGCGAAACGTGAAGTAGCCCGTGCCCACCCCGATGTCCGCCACGACGTCCGTCGAGTCCAGGTCCAAGGCTTGAACCACGCGGTTGGGAAACTCCTCCACTTCGCGAGAGGGACGTTCCAGCCAGCCGGCTCCTCGGTGACCCATCACTTGTGAGATCTCGCGGCCGTAGTAGAACTTGCCAATTCCATCACGCGACGAATCGCCGTACTCGTAGGGGCCATCGCTCGGAGGCACGTCCTCCGCATCCGACCCGCAGCCTTGGACGCCCGCGAGCACGAGGACCAGGCCGAGGACGGCGGCACGCGTCACCCAAGTAGGCCGGGAGGCCACGTAGCGTTGAAGCGAAGAGACCATTGGGCGGTGTACCATGGGGCGTGGGCTGGGCTAGGTCTGAAAAAAGGATCGGCGGGCGATCGGGGTGGGCGCAAGCGCGGCACTGTGCAAGCGCGGCACTGTGCACGCGAGGCGCCAGGCTGTGATCGGGCGATGTATATTGGGCACGCCATCCAGCCGGTACCCACGCCCGCGGAGGCCCGCTCACACGCCTCAGTTCCGAGAAACCGTGGCCGTGCCGAAGGGTACTCCTGCTGCGCATCCCCCTGGATGCTGGCAGAAACGTGATACCGGCGTGGACACTGAGAGTTCAGCCGGCACGGCCACGCCGCCCGCCACCCGGCCTGACCCCATGGTCGGGGTCAATCTCTGTGCCCTTGATGGTGAAAACTGAGTGATAACCGTGCCAAAGTCGATCGGTTAACATTTTCTTTAGGCGTGTTCGCACCATCGTTAATACCTTTTCGCACGCTGAGGGTACCTTCACCGTGCCCCACCTACCCACCTCGCTCTCACCTCCACCTGCTTCTATGCCCTCGCGTTTTGCAGCTTGGACGACGCTGCTGCTGCTGCTCGTCCTGACGGTTCCCCCGGCCCACGGGCAGGGTGCCTCGTTTGAAGAAGTGGTCGTCGATGTCGGCAACCTGGGCCTGACCATCACCAACAGCGGGTTCATCGGGCGCGCCAACATCCGCAACACGCCCACCGGCACGCCCTCCATGGAGTACCCGCTGGACTCGGGCGTGGAGCACCTCTTTGAGGCGGGCCTGTGGATCGGCGCCCGCCGGAGCGACGGCGTCTTCACCGTGCGCACCGGCGCCCAGACGTCCAGCCGAGGCTACCAGGCCGGCGCCTTGGGCTATGAGCTGACGCCCAACCAGGTCGTCACCGAGCGCTCCACGCTCACGGACTCGCCCGCCTTGTCGTCGCTAGGCATCAGCCATCAGGACTTCCTGACGTCGTACGTGGACACCGCCAGCATCCTGCCCAACACGTTCATTCCCCACCCGGACCCCGCCGGACGGCTCGGCATCCGCGTGGACCAGACCGCCTACGCGTGGAATTTTCCCTTCACGGAGTACTTTACGATCCTCACGTTTGACATCGAGAACATCTCCTCGACCACGTGGGACAGCGTGTACGTGGGCATCTGGAGTGACATCGTGGTCCGCAACGTGAACACCACCACCGACGGCGGCGGGGCGTTCTTCAACAAAGGCGGGCACGGCTTCCTAGACAGTCTCAACACCGTCTACTCGTTCAACGCGGGTGGAGAGGAAGAAACCCTCAACACGTACGGCGGCATCGCCTTCCTGGGCGCCGAGTGGACCAACCCCGCCACCGGCGCCCAGCGCTTTTTCTACCCGACCCTCGCCGACGAATACGAGGCCGATGGCCTCACCGCGCCTACCGTCACGCCCCGCTGGTGGAACTTCGGCGGCAACCCCGACCCCGAGCTGGCGCGCCCCGGCACCGACCAGCTTAAGTTTGACCGGATGGCCACAGCCTACCCCCTCGTGGACAACTTCCGGGGTCCAGACGGCCTCGTGGATGAGGCCGGCCTGGCCGAAGCGCAGGCCATCTGGACGGAACAGCTTCGGACCGGCGGCCAGCGTTCGGAGGGCAACTGGCTCACGCTCATCTCGGCCGGCCCCTTCCGCCAGGTGGCTGCGGGCGACGTGCTCAGCGTGACCTTCGCCTTCGTGTCGGCGCTCAAGCCCGACGAGTTCCAAGGCCAGGCCGGCAAGTCCATCGACACCCCTGAGGCCCGCCGCATCTTCGAGAACAACATTGGGTGGGCCCAGCGCACGTTTGCAGGCGAGGACAACAACTACAACGGCATCCTGGAGCCGGAAGAGGACGTCAACCAGAACGGCATCCTGGACCGCTTCCTCATCCCTGAGCCGCCCACCTCCCCCACGCTCCGGGTGGAGCTGGAGCAAGGCAAGGCCGTCCTCTACTGGGCTGACGATGCCGAGCAGTCCATCGACCCGGTGACGGGCGAGCAGGACTTCGAAGGCTACCGCATCTACCGCAGCAACCCCGGCGATGACCTGGGCGGCAACATCGCCAACGAGGCGACGCTGGTGGCGCAGTATGACACGCCCGGCAACCGGACCGGCTTCAACAACGGCCTGGACGAGATCCGCCTCGCCGAACCCATCACGTTCCCGGATGACACCACCACCTACCGCTACCGCTTCGAGTCCGCCAACCTACTCAGCGGCTGGCAGTACCTATTCTCGGTCACGTCCTTTGACCGGGGCGACCCGGACGCCGGGCTCGGCTCCTTTGAGTCGTCGCGTACGGCCAACGCGGTGCGCGTCTTCCCCGGCACGCCGCCCTCTGACGAGACGGGCAACCGCGAGGTGGGCGTCTACCCGAACCCGTACCGCGTCAACGCCGCCTGGGACGGCGGCACCAACCGGACGCGTAAGCTCTACTTCTACAACCTCCCCGAGCGCGCCGAGATCAGGGTCTACACCCTGGCCGGCGAGATCGTCAAGGAGCTGACCCACGAAGCCGCCACCTACGCCGGAGACACCCGCTGGTACAACGACTTCAGCTCGGACAACCGCCTCCTCCCCGGCGGCGAACACGCCTGGGATCTCCTTTCCGACAATGGCCTCAACCTGTCCACCGGTCTGTACCTCTACACGGTCAAAGACCTGAGCAACGATGAGGTCCAGCAAGGCAAGTTTGCGATCATTCGCTGACACCACCCCGCCCCGGCTCCCGCTGGTGGCACCCCCGCGTACCCTAACCAACCAACAAGGTCCTATACGACTATGTTACGACGTTTGACGATGCTGGTCATCGCCTTCATGCTCGTCGGCACGGCTACCGTGCAGGCGCAGGACGAGGCGCAGGATGTGACGATCCGCCAGATCAACTCCATACGGCCCAGCGCGCTGGACTCGCTCCGCACCATGGGCGATATGCTCGACCCCGCCACCATCCAGGAACTGGCCACGCCGGCCTTGGACGGACAGCGAGTCCGCTTCACCGCCTTCGTGATGACCAACGTCCGCAACTCGGGCCTGGCCACGTACCGCCCGGCCAGCAGCCCGCCCATCGGCCGCGTGCACCTGTTCGTGCGCGACACCTCGGCCATCTCCTCGGGTGTGGATGGCATGGACCTGCAGCTCGTAGACGGGGACTTCGAGTCCACCGGCATCCTGAACACCTTCCCCGGCGACGTGATTGAGGTGGATGGCGTCGTGACGCCGTTCACCGGCGATGGCGGCGTCTCCATGCAGGTCTCGCCGATCAGCGTGACGGTCACCGGCGAAACCTTTGCGGACTTTGGGGCCGATGAGAGCATCCTGGACCCGGTGACGGTCACCACGGATGAGATCAATGCCGTCCTAGGTGACGGCGTCACCATCAACTGGGACAACTACGAGCGCCTCCTGGGTCAGTTTGTGCGCATCGAAGGCGCTCGCGTGGTCCAGCGTGACCTGGGCATCGACGATCAGCGTCCGGACTTTGACTTCACGTCGGACGGTGGCACCACGCGGGTCAACATGCTGGACATGTCCCTCCGCTACCGCAACGATCGCAACGGCGAGTACTACGGCAGCGAGACCGACGGGGCCGCCGACGACTTCAACGTCCGCGCCCGGGACGACGAGTACGTGCCCCCGCCGCCCGGGGCCGTGATCAACATCCAGGGCCACATTGTCTTCCAAGGAGACGATCCCTTTGGTGTGGCTCCCATCGAGAACATCGCGTTCTCCCTCGCCCCGTTTGAGGACAGCGATGTGGTGATCACCGAGTCGCCGCCGATCGTATCGCTGCCGTCCAGCCCGGACTTCGTGCCGGGTGCCGACGCAGTGGACGTGACCTTCGACGCCTCGGCCGACGTCAACTCGGGCCGCTCGCTGGACACCGTGGAGCTGTTCTTCTACACCTCCTCCAACGCCGACACCACGGCGGCGACGGCCGTGAGTGACGATGGCCTGACGTACACGTTCAGCATCCCCGGCGCGGCCGACGGCGACTTTGTGACGTACTTCGCCTTGGCTACGGACAACACGGGCGCCACCTCGGAGACGGAGGATGTAGTCTACCGCGTCCTGGCCGACGGCATCAACGAGCTGATCGACATCCAGGAGACCGTAGACGGTCAGCCGGGCTTTGGCCCCTTCACGGGGATCACCACGGACATGGACGTGACGGTCACCATTCAGAGCGACCCGGCCACCTCGGGGCTCGTCTCGGCGCAGGACAAAGAAGGGCTCGACGCCTGGTCTGGCATCTTCCTGGCCGGTGACGGGCTGGGCGACCTGGCACAGGGCGACGTGATCCGCATCACCAACGCGGAAGTCGAGGAGCGCTTCGACGTCACGCAGCTCACCAATATCACGTTCGAGACGGTCTCGACGGGCGGTGAGACGCTGGGCTACAAGACGGTGACCACGGACATTCTGCAGGATGGCGCCATCGCGGAAGCCCACGAGGGCATGCTGCTCCGCTTCGAGAGCCCCGTCATCACCAGCATTGAGCGCTTCGGCGAGTGGGGCTTCTCCACGGACGGCACCGAGGAGAACGCGGTGCTGGCCGACGACCAGTCGGACGGCCTCCCGGGCGACTTCAACGAGACGGTCCTGGCCCAATTCCAGCGCCTGGAGTTCCTCCAGGGCATCTGGTGGTTCTCGTTTGGCAACTTCAAGCTGGTGCCCGAGTCCCCCGCCGACGCTGGAGCTGTCATCAACGTGTCGATCGACGAGGACAGCGAGCTGCCCAACCAGATCGCGCTGGACCAGAACTACCCGAACCCGTTCAACCCGGTCACCCGCATTGCCTACACGGTGCCCCAGCTGACGGACGTGCGCCTGAGCGTGTACGACGTGCTGGGCCGTGAGGTGGCGGTGCTGGTCAACGGCCAGCTCGCTGCTGGCACCTACGAGGCCTCGTTCAACGCCTCGACGCTGTCCAGCGGCCTCTACGTGTACCGCCTGGAGGCGGGCACGCAGACGCTGGTCCGCACGATGACCGTGCTGAAGTAAGCCTTCGTGTGTGAGGGTGTGAGGGTATGAGCGTGGAGGCCGGTTCAACCGACACGCTCATACTCTCACCCTCCCATACTCACAAACACCCCCCTCCATGTCTATTCGTCGTCTTCTCCTGGCCCTGACGGTCTGCACGGCCCTCGCAGTGACCGGCTGTGACACCGACTTCGCCGGAGACCTGGCCGAGAACCAACCCCCTACCACTCAGCTGAGCGTGCGGGACACCTCGCTGGTGGACAACCTCCCCGAGACGGAGCGGCTCACCAGCACGGTGGCTGTCTCCTGGACCGGCGACGACCCCGACGGCTTTATCCAAGCCTTCGAGCTGCGCTTCTACGACGACAGCGCCGCCCCCATTGATGACGTGTGGACCTCCACCACCCGCAACGACACGCTCATCCTCCTCCCCATCCCCCGCGGCGAGCGGGTGGCCAATGTGGTGGTGGAAGTCCGGGCCGTTGACAACGAAGGCCTCCGTGACCCCACGCCGGCCCGCACCGTCTTCCCCATCCAGAACACCCCGCCCACGCTTCGCCTCAACCAGTTTGAGCTGCCGCCCGATACCACCTTCTCCATCTTCAGCTTCGAGTGGAACGCCGAGGACCCCGAGGGCGACGAGAACCTGGCCGCGATCGAGGTCAGCCTCAACGACAGCACCTCGTTTGTACGCCTGCCGCCCGACATCGACTTCGCGACCTTCGTCTCGAACGATGACGAGAGCGCTGAGACCGACGTCACCGTCTTCTCCGGGCGCGGCTTCCTGAACACCGGCGTCCAGGTGCCCGGCCTCCGGCTCGATGCAGAAAACACGCTGTACGTGCGGGCCGTGGACCAGACCGACACCACCAGCACCTTCGAGCAGTACAGCTGGTTCGTGAAACGGCAGACCAGCGACGTCCTGTTCGTCAACGACTTCCGCAAGATCACGGCGCCCACCATCCAGAGCTTCCACCTCGGCCTGCTCCGCGACTACCTGCCGGCCGGCACCCCGATCGACCTCCTCGACGTCACCCAGCCGTTCTCGACCGGCAATACCGGGGACCTCGTCCGCTCGGATGCGCTGCCCCGGGCCGTAGACCCGGTCATGCGCCAGACCTTCGCGCGCTACCGGTACATCTACTGGATCTCGTCCAACACCACGAACAGCATCGCAGACAACAACCTGCCCTTTGTGGCCCCGGTGCTGGACCTCTTCTTCGAGAACGGTGGCAAGATGATGGTGCATTCCGTGGCACGCCGCCCCTCGAACGAAGACGAGAACCTGGGCAACCCGGCCATCCTGCTGCTCCCCATCAGCGACCTGGTCATCTTCCCAGATACCGTCTTCAACTTCTTCCGGCTCCCCCGTAGCCGCACCCTAGAGCCACAGGATCCGCTGCCCGGCGTGGGCGAGGCCCTCCCGAGCCTGCAACCCACCCGCCTGATCTCGGACGTGCTCCCCTTCTTCACCGAGGGCGAGTCCAACGTCCCGCTCTACCAGACCCAGTTCAACGCCATCCTGCGTGAGGGCAACCGCCAGGTGCCGTGGGACGGCATCTCCACCATCGCCTCGATCTCGAACGACCGTCGCGTGGCCCTCTGGGGCTTCCCGCTCGTCAGCGAGACCACCGGCGACTTGCTCTACACGGGCGTCGACGGCGACCCTGATGCGTCTCGGGAGGCCGTCCGCATGATCTTGCGCAGCCTGGGCTTCCCCGAATAGCACCCGCTCACCACCGCCCCCTGACCCTGACTCCTCCGAACGCCGCTGACCCCATGCGCTCTCGCTTCCTCTCCTTCCTGACGCTGTTGCTGCTCTTGCCTGCGGTGGCCTTGGCCCAGGGCCGCATTGCCGGCCAAGTGACTGACGCCCTCACCGGCGAGTCCCTCATCGGGGTCAACGTGACCATCGTGGGCAGCTCGTTTGGCGCCGCCACCGACTTCGACGGCAACTACGCCATCGACGATCTGCGGGCCGGGGAATACAACATCCGCGTCTCGTACATCGGCTTTGAGACGCTGTTGTTCACCGGTATCCAGGTGCGCGATGGGCAGACCACCGAGCTCGACATCGAGATGGACGAGGCCGTGCTGAGCACCGACAACGAGGTGGTGGTGGTGGGAGATCGGCCGCTGATCGATGTCGAGCAGTCCTCGAGCGCTGTCAACATCGGGCGGGAGTCCATCGAAGTGGCCCCGGTGAGCGACATCCAGGAGGTGATCGCCTCGCAGGCGGGCATCGTGGCCGATCCCACGGGCCTCTACATCCGCGGTGGCCGCGCCGATGAGACCGGCTATGTGGTGGATGGCGTCTCGGCCAAAGACCCCCTGGCCGGTACCGGCTTCGGGCTCGACATTGGCTCCAACGCCTTCGAAGAGGTAGAAGTGACCACCGGCGGCATCGGGGCCGAGTTTGGCGATGTCACCTCGGGCGTGGTCTCCGTCACCACCCAGGACGGCGGCGATCAGTTCTCCGGGTACTTCTCCCACAAGCGGGACAACTTTGGCGGTGGCACCGACAGCTGGGAGTCGAACTTCCGGGAGGACACCTACGAGTTCAACCTGGGTGGCCCCATCATCCGCTCCAAGCTCACGTTCTTTCTCTCCGGCCAGGTCCAGCTGTCCGATGGCTTCACCCGCACCACCTCGGTCCCGGATCAGGTGCAGTCTTCGCTGGTGAACGGCACCGACCTCCTCCCACGCATGGGCAACCGCTGGAACGGACTCGGCAAGCTGACCTACCAACTCAACCGCGACATCCGGGTGCAGGCCTCCTACACCCGGTCGCTGACGGTCAACCAGAACACCCGCATGCTGCAGGTGACCGGCAACGACGCCATCATCCAGCCGGGCTTCCAGTACGGCTTCGCCTTGCAGCCGGATCTGGCCAACACCTACGCGCACGATAACAACATCGTCTACCTGAAATGGTCGCACGTGCTCAGCGACCGGTCGTTCTACGATGTCCAGGTGAGCCGCCTCTTCACCCGCCTCCGCGCCGACGCCAACGGCCGCCCCTGGCGCCCCACCAACGTAGACAGCGAGCTCGACCCCGAGAGCATTGTCGAGTTTCCCGGCCAAGTTTTCGTAGGCCCCGATGGCCGCCCGCCCGACGAAGACGTGCTGTTTGTGCTGCCCGGCCCCGGTTTCATCAACAACGGTGGCCTCACCACGGACTGGCACGATCACTTTGCCGAGGAGGTGACGGTGCGTGGCACCTACACCCTCTTCTCCTCCAGCCAGGACTATCGGCTCAATGCCGGGTTCGACGCCAAGTTCAACGACTACCAGTGGATCGACATTGTGCGGCCCTGGGTGGGCGCGCCCATCGTGACCGCCGGCGGGGACACGACCGCCACCAACCGCCTGGGCCAGAGCGCCGACATCTGGCGCGTCAAGCCGCTGCGCGGGGGGCTCTTTGCTACCAACCAGATTCGCTACCGCGGCCTGATTGCCAACCTGGGCGTGCGCCTCGAATACTGGGCGCCTGGCAAGTACGTGGATGACCTCGTGGACAACCCGGATGCCCCCATCCTGGACACCGTTCGGGACGCCTACAAAGAGGACACGGTCCCGCTCTTTGGCTACCGGTTCAAGTTCCGGCTGCTGCCCAAGCTGCGCGTCAGCTTCCCGGTGCGAGAAAATCAGGTGCTGTTCTTCAACTACGGCCACTCCACCCGGCTGCCGCATCCCACCTTTATCTACACCGGCCTCGACCCGTTCTTCCAGGACCGCTCGTTCTTCGCCGACCTGGGCAACCCCAACCTGGACCCTGAGGTGGACATCTCGTACGAGCTGGGCTTCCGTAACCAGATTACGAGCAACGACGTCCTCAACATCACCGCGTTCTGGCGGGATAAGTTCGACTTCATCACCGTCGAGGACGTGATCATCCGGGATGGTACCGGCCGCGAGACGGTGCGTGCGTTCCGCGTCAACTCGGACTTCGCCCGGATCCGCGGTGTGGAGCTGAGCTACCTCAAGCGTATTGGGACCTGGTTCCAGGGGCAGCTGTCGGGCTCGTACTCGCGGGCCACCGGCCTCAGCTCCACCAACAACGACGCCTTGGTGGACTTCCTGGCCCGCGGTGACATCGACAACACGTTCGAGACTCCGCTGGCCTGGGATCGTCCGCTGGACCTCAAGGCCAATGTGCAGTTCAGCTATGACCGCCCCGAGCCGCTGCTCGGCGTGCCGGGCCTCAATCGGTTCAAGGTGTACCTGGCCACCACCTTCCGGAGCGGGCAGCGCTACACGCCGGTGGTCTTCCGAGGCAATGAGACCAACCCCGTCACCGGCGAGCAAGACTGGCGGCCCATCTACGAGCGGGTCGAAGACCCAGCCGAGCGCTTCTCCAAGATCGGGGAGCCGTGGTGGTGGTTCGACCTGTCTGTGCAGCGCAATATCCGGGTGCTTCAGAACGACCTGCGCCTCACGCTGGAGGTCCAGAACCTGTTCAACCAGCTCAACAGCGTCATCGTCAACCCGGTGACGGGCAAGGCCTACCCGAACGTAGACCCCAACAACACGGACTTCATCGCGCTCCGTGGCAACGGGGAGTACGACGTGCCCACCGGCACCCGCGACCCCCGCTACGAGGACCCCTTCTCGACTGGCCTGCCCCCGTTCAACCCGGCACGCTTCCTGGCCCCCCGGCACGTGGTGCTGGGCCTCTCCTACCGATTCTAGCCGATGGCGCTTGTGCACACCGAACCCATGACCACGATGCGAGAGTCGCTACCTACCCTGCTGAGGAAGCTGCTAGGCGCGTTGGCGCTGCTGCTGATGCTGGCACCGACCGTGCAGGCCCAGCTGTTACCCACCTTCGGGCGAGACCGCGCTGGCACCTCGGGCTTCCAGTTCCTGAAGATTCCCGTAGATGCCCGCTCGGCGGCGATGGGCCAAACGGCCTCCTCGCACGCCTTTGACGCCAGCGCCCTCTTCTGGAATCCCGCCCTGGCCGCCCGGGCCGACGGCATCCAGATCGGCCTGAGCCAGACGGCCTACTTTGCCGACGTGTCGCTCAGCTACGCGGCTGTTGCCGCACCCGTGGGGCCCTTCGTGCTGGGGGCCAGCCTCCAGGTCCTCAACTCGGGCGACATCCAGGAGACCACCGAATTTGAGCCCCTGGGCACCGGCCGTACCTTCAGCGCCACCGACCTGGCCCTGGGCCTGTCCCTCTCGCAGTCCCTGAGCGACCTCTTCAGCTATGGGGTCACGCTCAAGTATGTGGAAGAGAACATCGCCGAGGTCACGGTCCGCAACGTGATGGTGGACCTCGGGGTCTTCTACCAGATTGGAGCCACCGGCGCCCAGATGGCAGTGGCCATCCGCAACTTCGGGCCAGACACCGCGCCCACGGGCACCCTGGAGCGAACCGCAGTCAACGACGCCGGCCTGGCCGTGGAGGATGACTTCGAAACCATCACGCCACCCACCACCTTCCTGCTGGGCCTCTCCTACCGCCTCCTGCGCGATGATGCCCGCCAGGACCTACTCGTGTCCGGACAGCTCAACAACCCCAATGACAACGCCGAGAGCTACAACCTGGGCGCCGAGTACACCTGGAATGAGCTGCTCATCCTGCGCACGGGCTACCGCTTCGGCGTCGTGGAGCTGGATGCGCCCAGCTTTGGGGTCGGCCTGCAGGTCCCGGACTTCGGGCCTGAGCTGCGGGTGGACTACGGCTTCAACCGCCTGAACCGCCTCGGCAACGTGCACCGCATCGGCCTCAACGTCCAACTGTAGGGCCCCGCCCCCCCTCGCGATCATCTACCGACTTTCTGCATGAACCGTCTGTTTCTCCTGCTCTGTGGGGTTCTCTGCCTTGCGCTCGTTGTGGCCGGGTGTGATGACCTCCTAGGCTCTAAAGACGATCCGACCACCGAGGAGATCTTCGACGAGGGCCGTATCGACCCCTCGCTGGTGGACGAGGTGGGCTACGTCCCGCTGATCCCCTTCTTTGAGAACGGCTTCCAGGGCGGCCTCCAGGCCCCTACGGACGTGTACGTGGGCTATGACGAGTTCATCTACGTCACCGACGACGCCGGGCTGCACGTGCTCGACCTCGCCGGCCGTCCGCAAACGCTCATCCCCCTCGATGAGGCCGTGGCGGTCATCCAGGATCGGCGGCTCCAGGTCTACGTGGCTGCCCGCCGAGACACGGTGGTGAACAACCAGACGTGGAATCTGCCCGTCATCTACCGCTACAGCAACGTCAGCACCGGGCAGCCTACGCTGGAGAATATCATCTGGCACCCGTTCGACGATGACTCGCGCAAGCTGAACCGCCCGGACCCCGTGGCCACGGACGAAGAGGTGGCGTTCACCGGCGTGGCGGTCCTGGGGGACAACCGCATCCGGGTCTCACGGCGCGGGCCGGTCAACATCCAGAACTCGGCCATCCTGCAGCACAATGCCATCATGGAGTTCAGCCCTGAGGGGGTTAACACTCAGACGTTCACGATCCTGAGCCCGACCCGCCCCAGCCTGCGCAGCTCCATCAACCCCAGCGACATCGTGTCGTTCTTCCAACCGCCACAACGGCGCGGGCTGACCCAGGATCTCAACTTCATCATCGCCCAGTCTCCACCGCCCGGTGACCCGCTGCAGTACGCCGTCCTCTCGATCGTCTCTTTCGAGACCACCAACGGCATCTCGTACCGCCCGGATACCCAGCGGCTGGTCCCGGCCATCGAAAACGACACCACCAAAGGCAACGGCTTCCTGTACGACTCGTTCAAGTTCGAAAACCCGTCTGACTTGGCCCTCGCCGGCGACGAAACGGGGTACCTCTACGTCTTGGACAGCGCCAAGGACAGCCTCTTTGTCTTCACCTCCACCGGCATCGAAGGGGTGGCGCCCCCACCGGGCGCCAGCTCAACACGACCGGTCATCGTCTCCTTTGGCGGTGCCGGCGATGGCCCTCTCCAGTTCAGCAACCCACAGGGCGTGGCCTACTATGACCGTATTGTCTACGTGGCCGACACCGGTAACAACCGCATTTCCCGTTACCGACTGAACACCGACTTTGAGTGAGTCGGCCTGGCGCCTCTAGGTCCGCTTGCGTGGACCGTTACGGTGCTTCAACGCCTGCGTAGGTGGCGGATCCGAGCGGCGGTTGGCCGGTCCATAGGTCTGCCCACGTTCGCCCACGGTGAACGTGGCGCGCGGTGAGACCTGTTCGCGGCCGTCTGGCGCCCCGTCCTCTCGTGCACTTCCTCTCTCTGACCATCTCCCCCTGCGTACCATGCCTGCTACGCCCCTCCGTTTCCTTGCCCCCTTCTTGCTCGGCCTCAGCCTCACGATGCCCGTCTGGGCGCAGGTCCCTCCAGTCGGCACGGAGGCCACGTTCGACGTGGCCACGTGGAACGTCGAGTGGTTTGGCAACGACAGCAACGGGCCGTCTGACGAGGACCTCCAGTTTGAGCGAGCCCGGCAGATTATTGCGGGAAGCGGCATCGACCTGTGGGGCCTGCAAGAGATGGCCGATGAGGCCACGTTCAGCCGCCTGCTCGATTCGCTGGGGACCCCCTACGAAGGGTTCCTGGCCACGCAAAGCGGGCAGCTGCGGATTGGCTACCTGTACGATAGCCGCGTGATCCGGCTACGCAACCAGCGTCACATTCTGACCGAGTTCAACTTCGAGTTTGCGGGCCGCCCCCCGCTCCTCATGGAGGCGGACGTCACCCTGAGCGACACCACGCTCCAGGCCGTCTTCGTGGTGCTCCACATGAAAGCCGGCTCCCAACGCGGCGACTACGAGCGCCGACGTGATGCCGTGCGCCGCCTCAAGACCCATCTCGACTTCTTCTACGCCGACGTCCCCCTGATCGTGCTCGGCGACTTCAACGACGAACTCCGACGCTCCATCTGGGCCAACACCACGTCCCCCTACGCCCCGTTCAACGAGGACACCACCGCCTACACCATGCTGTCCCGGCCCCTGGATGAGGCGAACCTGGGTACGTTCTGCAGCACCGACTTCTGTAACGGCTCCACCATCGACCACATCATGATCAGCGATGAGTGGCGCCCTTTCTACCAAGACGGCTCGATGGATCGGTGGTTTGAGCTCGTGAGCGTGTTTCCGGGCTACAGCCGATCGATCACCGATCACCTGCCCGTCTACGCCCGCTTCGAGCGCACCGCCCCCATCAACACCAGCCGCACCCAAGCCCCAGAGCGCCCCACGGCCAATCTACAAGCCTATCCCACCCCCTTCTCTTCGTCGCTGACGATTGAGCTAGAGCAGCCCCACAGTCCAGACCGCGCCACCGTGTACATCTACGACGTGCTAGGCCGCGAGGTGGCCGCGCTGGCCGTGCCGCCCTCAGGCCGCGTCGACTGGGTGCCCCCAGGGCTGCCTTCCGGCGTCTACTTGCTGCGCACGAGCGACGGCCGCACGGCGCTCCAGCCGGTCATCTACCGGCCGCGGTAGGGTGTGGGGCGTGAGGGTCCTGTACGCTTCGTCCCCACCCACGTACCGTCGGTCCTTGCTGCGACCCTGCCTCCCGCGTCATCCTCTCTCCTTGTCACCCCGACCGATGGGTCTGGGTAAAGGCCAGGAAAAAGTGAAAGCATGTATCCGGTATTCACATTAGACCATCACGCTGAAGCGCGACCAGCAAACAAGTGGTGCCCCTCCCTCCGGTTTTCCTTGACTCATTTAAACGATTAACCTAGCTTTCGGAAACGCTTTCATCGAATCCGAGGCTAGGGGATATGGCCAACGCGACGCTCAAAGATGTGGCGGCCCGAGCGGGCGTGTCCGTGGCCACGGTCAGCGCAGTGGTCAACGGGGCCAGCTGGGTCACGGATGCCACGCGGGGGCGCGTGCAGCAGGCCGTGACGGCGCTGCACTACCGACCCAACCGGGTGGCGCGGAGCCTCAAGACGAAGCAGGCCTACGCGGTGGGCGCCATCGTCTCCGACGTCACCAGCCCGTTCTTCACCGAGATCATCCGCGGCCTCTCCCACGCCCTCCAGGAGACCGACCGCCACCTCGTCCTCTGCGACGCCGATCACCGCTTCGATCTGGCCGACGCCCACCTGCACCGCCTCTTGGACCAGCAGGTGGACGGCCTTGTCCTTATTGGAGACTCTGTACAGGAAGCCTCGCTGGCCCGCCACCTGGAGCAGTACCCGAGCGTGCCGGTGGTGGCCATCGAGCGCGACTACGGGCTCGACGGGGTCAGCACCCTCCTCGTGGACTCTGAGCAAGGCGCACACGATGCTACTGCTCACCTCATCGAGCAAGGCTACGGCCGCATCGGGCTCATCGCCGGACCCACCGAGGGCGCGGGGAGCCAGACCCACGGCCGCGCTACCCGTACCGAGGGCTGGCGCCGCGCCCTGGCCGAGGCTGGACGGCCCCACGGCGACGACCTCATCGCCCGGGGCACCTTCCGCTACGAGAGCGGCGTGGAGGCCATGGACGAGCTCCTGCGCCGCCCCCCCCGCCCAGACGCCGTCTTCGTGGCCAACGACATGATGGCCCTCGGCGCGATGCATGCCCTGCGGCAGGCCGGCCTCCGGATTCCCGATGACGTGGCGCTCGTGGGCTTTGACGACATCCCGGTGTCGGCCCTCGTGGCGCCGGCCATGAGCACCATGGCTATGCCAACGCGCCACCTGGGGCGCGCCGCGCACGAGGTGCTTCAGGACCACCTGACGGACGGACCCGGCTATGTCACCGTCCGCCGCACCTACCGGGCCTCGCTCCAGGTGCGGGGCTCGTCGCTGGCCCGCGTCGCCGCCACCGAGTGACTCGCACCCAATCCTCCGCTCCGCCGTGTCTGAATACATCGGCCACGTCATCTTCGCCCAAGAGGGCGTCCGCCTGGCTCGGCAGGACCCGCAGGTCTCGCGCGCCTTCCTGGCCGCCGCCGAGGCCGTGCCGCGCGCCGTGTGGCTGGGCAGCGCCTGCGGAGGCGGTCGCCATGGCCTGGGCCCGCTCATGGGGACCCTGCGCGGCCGCATGCCCCTCGACGGCCACGACCTCGTGCGGGCCGCCTTCGCCTTCGGGTGGGTCACCCACCAGGCGTCTGATGGCTACCTCAAGCAGGTCTACCGGGGCATCATCCCCGAGTACCACGCCAACCCGGACCACCTCAAGACGCCCCCGTCCGACGCCCGCATCACACACGACGTTCTCATGATGCGCGAGCGCGCCGAGGGCGGGCAGATGGCGCCTTTCGACCCGTCGCTCTTCGACTACCAGCTCGAAACACACCCCGCCGCGGCCGGATTGCCCATCCACGCCGCCGAGGCTGCCGTGGGGCTGCAGGTGCAGCGGGAGCTGATGGACCTCTTCGCCCCAGCCTCCCGCGCCCTGGACGAGCCGCTGGACGATCGCCTCCAAGCCTACTTCCGCCTGCTCGACCCTAGCTACATCTCCACCGACCGCTACGCCGCCGCCGCCGCCGAGGCCCACCCCGAGCACCTACGGCGCTTCGTGCACGACATCCGGTTCTACGACCCCGACGACCCCATCATCCATCTGGCGAGTGGGGAAGCGGGCGATGTGGACGCCGCCGTGGCCCACGCCGAGCAGTCGGGCAGCATCTACGCCCGCGTGCTCGCCCTCATGGTGCGCCTCCTCCGCCTGGGCGGCGACGTGCTGGACGGCCGCGTCAGCCTCATGGCCCTCAACCCCATCCTGAACACCCAGCCGGGCGCCCAGGGCGTGCCGAACGTGGTCCTGGACGCCTCCTTGTAACCCCTCGCTCCCATGCACCGCCGCGACTTTCTCCTGCACGCCGCCCTCGCTTCCGCCGGCCTCACACTCGGCACTGGGCGGCTCCCGCTGCCGGCGGCCACGGTGGCCGCTGCTGGTCCCCAGGCGGGCCCCATCAGCCTCGCCTCCCGCCTGGCCCTGGTCGATGCGCTGCGCCTGGCCAGCATCGACCAGACCACACCCACCGAGGCCCGCGGTGCCCTCATCGCCTTCCAGCAGCAGGCCGTGGCCGCCGATGCCGTGCCCGCCACGCCCGCCGAGGTGGTGACGCTGCTGGGCGAACTGCGCGCCCTGTGGCCGGAGCGCGACGACCGGCCGCACGAGCGCAGCGGCTACCGGGGCGACATGGCCGAGCAGCGCCTGGCCTGGGCCGTGGGCCGCCTGGGGCACCACGCCGCTAGCTCCGTCCTGGGCCAGCCCCCCGCCGAGACGGCCCGCCGGCAGGACGCCGTGCTCCTGCGCGCCTTCCACACGGCCGGAGGCGCACGGCCCGACGTGGACGCGCTGGCCGACCTCTTCCGGCTCATCGACCAGCGGGTGGCCGTGCGGCTGCACACCTACACGCCGGACCGCGAGGACGTGGTGGACTGGGTGCCGCGGTTTGTGGCCTGGGAGCAGCAGCGCTACGACGATGCTACCGCGCTGGCCCAGGCCGTCCTGAACGCTCCCGCCGACACGGCCTTCCTCGACCCGGACGACCCCGCCTTCCGCCTGGCCCGCGCCGTACAGGAAAGTCGCCCTGTGGCCCCGGCGACGCTGGACCGCTTGATCGAGGCGCCCGGAGCTAGCACCTATGCGCAGGCTGTGGGCGCTGCCTTTTTTGCGATGCGGGGCGCCGGCCAGCACTTTGCCGGGACCCTCTCCACCGCCGACCTCCTAGCCCGGTTCGCCTGATGCCCAGCCGCCGACATTTCCTCCAGCAGAGCGCCCTGGCCGCCGGCGGGGTGCTGGCCGGCCGCGCCAGCCTCGCCCGAGGCCCTCGTGACACGCCAGACACGGCTGCGTTGCTGGCGGCCGCGGCGGCCCCGGTGGTCATCGCCGACCGATTGCCCAGCGTGCCGCTCCTGATCGAGACGGTGGAGCTGCTGCGGCGCGGGCGGCAGTGGCTGGTGCGCGTCCGGGCCGATGGCGCCGAGGGGCTGGCTGTGGTGCATGGCGGCATCCTGGAGCAGGCCTATCTCCTCTTCACCGAGCGCGTGGGCCCCGCCGCCATCGGCACCGATGCGCGGGCCTGGGAAGCCACGCTGGAGGCCATCTATCTAGGGCGCGGCGGCGCGGCGTCCAACTACAAGTGGCAGGGCCTGCCGTTCTGGGTGGCCGTGTCCAGCCTGGAGATGGCCGTGCTGGACCTCCTGGGCCACGCCGCCGGCCTCAACGTGACCGAACTCTTGGGCGATGGCCGCGTCCGGGACCAGGTGGCCGTCTACCGCGCCTCGTCCAACCGGGATAATACCGCCGAGGAAGAGGTGGCGCGGCTGCAGGAGCTCGTGGAACGTACCGGCGCCCGCGCCCTCAAGCACAAGCTCGGCGCCCGGATGGTCGTCACCGACGCGTCCGAGGCCCGCGACCGAGCCCTCGTTCCCGCCGTCCGCGCCGCCTTCCCAGACCTCACCCTCTACGCCGACGCCAACGGCTCCTTTGACGTGGCCCAGAGCCTCACCGCAGCGGAGCGGTTGGTCGATCACGGCTATGCCTTCTTCGAGGAGCCCGTGCGGTTTGATCACTACGACGAGACCGTGGCCGTGGCTGCGGCGTCGCCGGTGCCCATCGCGGGGGGCGAGCAGGAGTCCAGCCTGCGCCAGTTCCTGTGGCTCATTGACCACGGCGCCGTCCAGATCACGCAGCCCGACCTGTTCTACTTCGGCGGCCTGATCCGCTCCATCCGCGTGGCCCGCGCCTCCCGTGTGGCCGGCCTGGACTGCACGCCCCACATCTCCGGCTATGGCCTCGGCTTCCTCTACGCGGCGCTGTTTGCGGCGTGCGTGGACAATGCCGGGCCCTACCACGAATACAAAGGCCTGGCGGACGACCTCCCAGCCCAGGCCGTGGGCGGGCGCCTGGAGCCGGTGGACGGCGTCATCGAGGTGCCCACGGGCCCCGGCCTCGGCGTGGCCATCGACCCCGACTGGCTGGCCGGCGCCGACGCCATCGCCTCCTCCATCTCCTCCCCCTGACGATGGCACACGACCGACGCTCGTTTCTGCGCTACACCGCCGCCAGCACGCTAGCACTGACTAGCGGTGCGGCCCTGGTGCGCAAGGCCCGTGCACAGCCTGCCTCAGCGTGGCAGCTAGGCGAGGTACTCTACCAGAACCCCCTCGCCCAACCGTCCGACGTGGCCGACTGGGTGGCCGAGGGCGGCGTCCACGTCACCTTCCCCACCGGCCGGATGCGCCTCGAAAACAGCGACTCCGTCTCAGATGGTCGCGACGCGCACTTCCTCTTCTGGTGCCCGGAGGACGTCCCGGACTACATCGCTGTCTCGTGGGACTTCCTGCCGATTCGTGAGCCCGGCCTGGCCATGGTGTTTGTGGGCGCCCGGGGGCGCGGCGGCGAGGACCTGTTCGACCCCAGCCTGGCCGCGCGTGACGGCGTCTACCCGCAGTACCACAGCTCCGACCTGGACGCGCTCCACGCCAGCTACTTCCGGCGACGCCGGGACACCGAGCGGAGGCTGCAGACGGTCAACCTGCGAAAAAGCCACGGCTTCCACCTCGTGGCCCAAGGCGCCGACCCCATCCCCAGCGTGGCCGACGTGGTGAGCGAGGAGCCCTACCGCATCCAACTCATCAAGGCCGGCCCCACTCTCGCCTTCTCCATCAACGACCTCGAACTCTACCGCTGGACGGACGACGGCACCGACCTCGAAGGCCACCCCACCGGGCCTCCTCACCTGGGCGGCGGCAAGCTGGGGTTTCGCCAGATGGCCCCGTTGATGGCCCCGTTGATGGCCGAATACGCCAACCTCGAAGTCCGCGCCGTCGAACCCGGCTGATCGACACCTCTCTATCTACACAACCATGATCCGATCGCTTCTCACGCTCACCCTGATCCTTCTGCTGGCCGCGCCCGCGCTGGCGCAGGTGCCCTCGCCCCGTGACCTAGCCCAGGCCGTGGCGGACCAGACCATCGAGCGGACCCGCCTGGAGCTGGTGGCCGGCCTCGCGCCCGTGGCCTATTCCGGCGCGCACCGCCTCGACGTGTTCGACGGCTTCACGGCCCACGCGGGTGGCCTCTACGTGGCCCACAGCGTCCTCACCGTGGACGAGGGCGCCAACGCCAACGCCGGGGCCCCGCGCGATGGCGGCCTGCCCGCTGCGGCGCTCGGCGTAAGCCATGCCCCCGGCCGCGTGGAGGTCTACCTCAACGGTACCCGCATCTTGGCCTCGGCCGACGATGACGCGCCGGAGCTGATCCGTCCGGATTACGGCGTCTTCGGCTACGAGCACCAGGTGGCCGTGCCGCTCACGCCGGGCACCCACCGCGTGGAGGTGCGCTTCACGCCCACGGGCACCGCCCCAGACGCCGGGCGGCTCTACTTCGGCTTCTTCGACGCCCCCACCGGCCTCGCTATCGGCGGCTTACGCCTACGGGCGCCGCACGTAGAGGACGCCACCTTCGCCGTGCTGGGCCCACTGCCGACCGACGCCGCGGTGCCCAGCGAGGTGGCGCTGCCGTCGGTGTTCGATGGCGCCCACGGTGAATCCATCCGCTGGGGCGTGGACCGGCGCGTGGTGGCCAGCCAGATCGCCGACGGACTCGCCTACTCAGACTGGCGCTACTTCGCCGGCACCGTGCTCGACGCCATGGACGTGGTCTCGAACACGTTCGACGACCTCGACTACCGCCTCCACATCGAACGCCACCTGGACTTCTTCCACGACCACGTGGACCTCGTAGCGGCCGAGCGGGAGGCGCACGGGCTCCTCACCGGCCCGTTTGGGCACTACTTCCGCTATGCGCTGCTGGATGACATCGGCATGCAGACGGTGCCCTACCTGGAGCGTCTGCGCCGTCAGCACATCAGTCCCACGGTGCCCGAGGGCGCCCTGGACTCGCCGGACGGCGCCTTGGTGACCCGCGCGCTGGACTACTTCCTGAACGAGAGCCTGCGTCTGCCGGACGGCACGTACGCCCGCGTCAACCCGGACACGCTCACGATCTGGGCGGATGACCTCTTCATGGCCGGCATCCTCCTCAGCCGGGCCGCCCTGCACCTCGATGGCCCCAGCGCCATGGCTGCCGGCACCTCAGCCTACCTCGAGGAAGTGATCGACCAGACGCTAGCCATGGACCGCTACCTGCGCGATCCGGCCTCCAACGTGTACCACCATGGCTACTTCGCCTCCACGGGCGAGCCGTCCTCCAGCCGCTGGGGCCGGGCCAACGGCTGGACCATGCTGGCGAAGACGCAGTTTCTGCAGATCATCCCACCCACCAACCCGCGCTACGACGAGGTGCTGGCCGTCTTCCAACGCCACGCCGCCGGCCTCCTCGCCCTCCAAGCCGCCGACGGCCGCTGGCACCAGGTACTGGACAACCCGGACACCTTCCTGGAGACGACCGCCACGGCGGCGTTCACCTACGCCTTCGCCACCGGCATCGCCCAGGGGTGGCTGCCCGCCGACGGCTACCGCGAGGCCGTGGAGCTAGGCTGGGCCGCCATCGCCCACCAGGTGCGGCCAGACGGCACCGTGGACGGCATCGTGCCCGGCACGCCCATCTATTTTAACGACGACCAGTACCAGAACCGAGGGCCACGCGTCCACGACCCCCGCGGCCTCGGCGCCGTGCTCTACGCCGCCTCGGCCG
>JBCDJV010000038.1:0-41137 GCA_038747425.1 Bacteroidota bacterium | reverse complement strand
TCTGCCCTGCCCTCCGTGCCTCGCGCCTGGTTGCTGTTGATCTTCGGCTTCGTCCTGCACCCGGCCGGCCCGGCGCAGGGACAAACGCTGGGCGACTCGTCTCCGAACGTCTACGGAACGGGCCTGGGCGGCACCATCGCCCTGACCAACAGCGGGTTCGGCCTGGGTGGCTACTACCAGCGCGCCGTGGGGCCCACCACCTCCCTCGTCCTGGAACTCAGCATAACCCCCGGCAAAGATGAGCGGGAGGTCACCTTCTTCGACCTTTTTGGACGGCGATCCATCCCCAACAAATTCAATTACTTATTAACCCTGCCTTTGCAGGTGGGATGGCAACGGCGTCTGTTCCAGGAAGACATCGAGGATAACTTCCGGCCGTACGTGCAGGTCTCAGGGGGGCCTGTGCTGGGGTATCGCTATCCGTACTTCGACGACGTGGATGGCGACGGGCAGCGGACGGGCGAGGAGCCCATCTTGGATATCTTCCGCAGTCTGCCTCGTGGGGCCCTGGAGATCGGGGTGAGCGGGGCGCTGTACCTGGGCGCCCACTTCGGCCTGAGCCGCCGCGTCACGCAGGGGCTGCGGATCGGCTACGCGGTGACGTACTTTCCCGAAGGCATCCAGGTCCTGGAGCCGGCCCTGCGGGGCCCACAGCGCGTGTTCGCCACGCCTACGCTGAGCCTGACGTTCGGCCGCCTCTTTCCGCCCTCCTGACGTTTCCCCTCGCTCCCATGCGCCTTCCCCTCCTCCTGCTCATCGGCTTGCTCGCCCTGCTCGCCCCGCCCGTCCAGAGTCAGGTGGCTCGGGGCACGGTGCAAGAAGGACTCACGATCGACAGCCAGATCCTGGGCCGTGAGGTCCGCTACACGGTCTACCTACCTTACGACTACGAGACCTCGGCCCGCGCCTACCCCGTGGTCTATCTGCTGCACGGCTACGGCGATGATGACACCGGATGGGTCCAGTTTGGCGAGGCCCACCTGATCGCCGACGAAGGCATCGCTCAGCGCGAGATCCCGCCCATGATCCTGGTCACGCCCGACGCGGCCACCTCGTGGTACATCAACAACCACGACGGAACGGTGCGTTTCGAGGACTTCTTCATTGAGGAGTTCATGCCACACGTGGAGGCCCAGTTTCGGATCCGGGCCGAGCGACGGTACCGAGGTGTGGCGGGACTGTCGATGGGCGGCTTCGGCGCCCTCGTCTATGGTCTGCGCCACCCCGATCGGTTCGCCGCCGTGGCCGCGTTCAGCCCTGCCGTGTACACCGCCGAGACGGTGGCCACCCATCCACCAGAACGCTGGGACAACGTGGAGCGCGTCGTGTATGGCCCCGCCCTCGGAACGGACCGTCTGACAGACCACTGGCGCTCCTACAACCCCATCGAGATGATCACCACGGCCACGGACGAACAGCGCGACGCCTTCCGCCGCGTGCGCCTGTACATGGACAGCGGCGATGACGATTTTCTCTACAAAGGCGTAGCTACGTTCCACGTCGCCCTGCGCGATCACGAGGTAGCGCACGAGTTTCGGGTGCGAGACGGTGGCCACCGTTGGTCCTACTGGCGCTCCGGGCTCCTGGAGGGGCTTCGCTTCATTGGGACGAGCTTCCATCAGCCGTAGACGCGTCCACGTCCGCACAGGGCTGTCCGCCTGTGGACACGCTCCGCAGCTATTCGTCCACGTAGGGGCTATTCTAACCCTGCGACGACCGTGTTGCTCAGGTGGCATGGCCTTTGACATACAGGTTGTCTTCTCCCCTCAGTTGTCTCCCTGGTCCTATGCTCAAGAGCTACTTCACCCTCGCTATCCGCAGCCTGCTACGGCGCAAGGGGATCGCAGCCATCAACCTGACGGGGCTAGCCGTGGGGCTGGCGTGCTGCCTGTTGCTCGCGCTCTACGTCCGCTATGAACGGAGCTATGACCGCACGCTCCCTGGCGCTGAGCGCGTGGTGCGGATCATCGCCGACAAAGGCCTTCGCGGAGAGACCCGGGCGGGGCCGCAGACCCCCGGACCGCTCGCGCCGACGATCCGGCAGGACCTCCCAGATGTGGAGGCCGTCACGCGGCTGCTCAATAGCTCGGCGATCCTCCGCCAGGGCGAGACCCTCGTGCAGGAACGCGACCTCTTCTGGGCCGATGAAGACTTCTTCGGGGTCTTCCCCTTCGAGATGCTGGCGGGAGACCCGGCTCAAGCCTTGGTGGAGCCTCACAGTCTCGTGCTCACGGCCTCCATGGCTGACGCGTACTTCGGCACCACAGACGCCATCGGCCAGACGCTTCTGCTAGACCAGGAACAGACGTACACCGTCACCGGCATCGTCGCCGATCCGCCGCTCACCTCCTCGCTTCGTTTCCAGGCGCTGCGATCTCAGATCACGCTGGAGCAGTCTGGGCCCCGCTGGCTGTTTGAGGGGTGGGGATCGAACAATGTCTTCACCTACGCCCGACTCCGCGAGGGCGTCTCGACCTCCGCCTTTGAGGCTAAGCTGGTGACGCTGGTGGACCAGCATGCCCAGGCCCAGCTGCAAGCCAACAACCAAGCGCTGACGCTCTACGCAGAGCCGCTGTTGGACGTCTATCTGCAGTCGCCCTACAGCAATCCGATGGGCCCCAGCGGCAACGCACGCAACGCCTACCTCTTTGCCATCTGTGCCGGATTTATCCTGCTGCTGGCCTGCGTCAACTACATGAACCTGGCCACGGCCCGCTCCATGGACCGAGCCAAGGAGGTGGCCATCCGCAAGACGGTGGGCGCCCAGCGAGGTCAGGTGGCCAGCCAGTTCTTCGGCGAGTCGCTGATCCTGTGTAGCCTGGCCGCGATGCTCGCGTTGGCGCTGGTCCAGCTGGCCCGGCCTGGCTTCGAACACCTCACGGGATACCCGCTGCACGGAAGCTGGGTAGCCGATGCCGGCTGGTTGCTCGGAGCCTTGGGGATATTGCTGGTGGTGGCCTTTTTGGCGGGCAGTTACCCCGCACTTGTCCTGGCGCGCGTGCGACCCGCCCGTGTGCTCAAGGGAGCCTTTCGAGGCTCCGCCCGGGGCCGACGGCTTCGCCAGGGTCTGGTCACCTTCCAGTTTGCGGTGTCGATTGCGCTGATCGCCAGCACGGCCGTGGTCTTCAGCCAGGTGCGGTACATGGAGACCCAGGACCTGGGCTTCGAGACCGAGCAGCGCCTGCTGCTCAACTTCGGAGGCGATGCCGCCGTGCAGGAGGGGCTCGATGCCATCAAGCAACGCTTTCTGCAGCACCCCGATGTGAGGAAGATCTCAGCGTCGCAGGCGGTCCCAGGCCGGACGCTGGGCACGGCCAGTGGAGTCATGGAAGACCTGAACGGTCAACCCCGCGATGCCGCCATCAGCATGTACCTCGTAGACTATGACTTCATCGACCTGTATGACCTGGAGGTGGTGGCTGGACGCGGCCTGTCCGACGAGTACCAGGCCTCGGACCGGGTGGGGGTGGTCATCAACGAAGCCGCGCTGAATCACTTTGGCTACCCGACAGCCGAAGACGCACTAGGCAAGCAGGGCCAGTTCTGGGGCTACGAGGGCGAAGTGGTGGGCGTGGTTCGTGACTTCCACCAGCTCTCACTCAAAGACGCCCTCTTCCCCATCGCCATGTTCTACAACACCGGGTTCAGTTCGGTCTTCACGCTAGAGCTGTCCACACGCGACATGACCAAGACGCTGGGTGACCTGGAGGCCCTCTGGCAAGCTACCATCCCGCAGCGCCCCTTTGATTACGCCTTCCTCGATGAGGTCTACGCGCAACAGTACACCGGTGAGCAGCAGTTTGGCACCGTGTTCTCCGCGTTTGCTGTACTGGCGCTGTTCATCGCCTGCTTGGGACTGGTGGGGCTGGCCCTCTTCACCACCGAGCAGCGCGCCAAGGAGATCGGGGTCCGCAAGGTGATGGGCGCCTCGGTGCCTCGCATCCTCTACACCCTCACCCGAGACATCGCCGTGTTGGTAGGTCTCGCCTTTGTGGTGGCTGTCCCAGTGACGTGGCCCGTGCTCCAGGTCTGGCTGAACCAGTTCGCGTATGCGTTGCCGCTGGGCCCCACCCTGTTCATCGGAGCCGGTCTGGTGGTGCTGTTCACCGCCCTGGCAGCCGTGGGGGTGCAGGCGTTCCGAGCAGCTCGCCAGGACCCCCTGCAAAGCCTACGGTACGAGTGAGTGTGGAGGGTTCGCCGCTTTAACCGCTCACACGTTGAAGCGAAACAGAATCACATCTCCGTCTTGAACCACGTACTCCTTGCCCTCGGAGCGCATCAGGCCGGCATCGCGCGCCGCAGACTCGGAGCCGAGGCGGTCGTAGTCCGTGTACTTGATGGTCTCGGCGCGAATGAACCCGCGCTCGAAGTCCGTGTGGATGACACCGGCCGCCTGAGGCGCCTTGGTGTGCTCCGGGATGGTCCAGGCGCGGGACTCCTTGGGCCCGGAGGTGAAGTAGGTGATGAGACCCAGCAGCCGGTAGGCGGCCCGGATCAACCGCTCCAGGCTGGACGACTCCAGCCCCATCTCTTCTAGGAAGGCCGCCCGCTCCTCTTCGTCCAGCTCCGCAATCTGCGCCTCCAGGTCCGCGCAAACCACGACGACCTCGGCCCCTTCGGTGCTGGCCAGGGTGCGCACGGCCTCCACGTAGGCATTGCCATCCGGCACATCGGCCTCCCCTACGTTGGCCGCATACATCAGTGGCTTGGCGGTCAGCAGAAAGAGGCCATCTAGCCACGGCTGCTCGTCAGAGGCGGTCGGCAAGGCGCGCGCGGCCCCGCCTTCGCTGAGGTGGTCCTGTAGGCGCTCGTAGAACGCCAGCTCAGACCGGACGGACTTGTCGTTCCGGGCGAGCTTCGCCGTACGCTCGATGCGCTTCTCCACCGTCTCCAGGTCGCGCAGTAGCAACTCGGTGTGGATGATCTCGATGTCCCGCACGGGGTCCACGGAGCCCGACACGTGCACCACGTTCTCGTCATCGAAGCACCGCACCACGTGTACGATGGCGTCTACCTCACGAATGTGGGCCAAAAACTGGTTGCCGAGGCCCTCCCCTTTTGAGGCGCCTTCCACAAGCCCCGCGATATCCACAAACTCGATCGTGGCCGGGACGGTCTTGGCCGAGGTGGAGAGCGTGGACAGCCGGTCGAGGCGGGGGTCCGGCACGGGCACCACGCCCACGTTAGGCTCGATGGTGCAGAACGGGTAGTTAGCCGATTCAGCGCCAGCATCGCTCAGCGCATTGAACAGGGTCGACTTCCCCACGTTGGGAAGACCGACGATTCCACAGCGTAGCGCCATGATCGTACAGGAATGTTGCTGATAAGAAAACGCCCCGCGCACCCCAGAAGGTGGCGCGCACTCATACGGCGGCCGCGCATTGTATCTTAGGCAGGCCACCGCCGCCGCAGACCGTCTGCCTCCGACATCGGGCACGGGGTATCATGCCGCCTCCCTTTTGTTCCACGCCTATGACCGCATGCAGAGCCGCCGGTATCTTGGCGGCCATCAGCGCGGTGGTGCTGCTGACCCTGCCCACGCAGGCCCAGACCGTAGAGCCCGAAGACACGCGGGTGCAGCTGGGTCTGGGCCTCTTCCCCCGCGTGGGGTGGCAGTTGGGCTATGTGCAACCAGGCAACGTGTTCATCCGAGAGGCGGTGCTGTACACCCACATCACACCCGGTGTGCTGAGTGACCGGCGCCGCCTGCAGGCGACCCTGGGTGTAGGCGGTGCCATCCGAGCGCTCAACGTGGCTCGTCTGGTGGCCAACATCACAAACACCAACAACGACCTGGATCTGGGCGTACGCGTGGGGCCTAGCCTGGCGTTCGCCACAGAGGAAACGCGCGCGGACAAGAATCAGCGGTTCAACTTGTTCATCGAACCCTTCCTCCGCCTGACCACCCGGCTCCGCAACAACCAGGTGCTCTACACAGAGCTAGGCATTCAGCAGCCTTCACTCCGCATCGGCTTGTGGGTGGGTCTGTAGCTCCGCGCATGGGAAGGCTGGAGCGGACCCGGAGACCCCGCTGCTAGAGGACCTCGGCGTAGCGGACGGAGACGAAGGTGCGCTCCGGCAGGCGGACTGCCGTCAGCAGGCCTAGATCGGGGCGGTTGAAGTAGACGCAACCGGTGTCAATGTTGATGAGCTGCTCTTCGTTGATGGGCTCAGAAACGGGCGTGTGACCACAGACGACACACTTTTCCCAGGCGTAGGTGGTCACATCCAGGTGGTTGCGCTCCCAAAGAAACGTCTCCTCTCCACAGTAGGCGGTGTTCTGGGCGATGGTGAAGTCCGGCTTGGCCCCCGCGTGGACGAAAAAGAAGTCCGGCGTCTCAACGAAGAGCTTGGTCTCTCTCAGGAAGGCCTCGTGGGACGGGGGGATGAACGGCTCAGGCGTATCGCGGGCGTAGCTGTTGAGGGTAGCAAGACCACCGTTGGGCTCCCACATGCGCCGAGACCCCTTGTCGATGTAGTCGAGCATGAAGGCCTCATGGTTGCCCCGCAAAAAGGTACACGGTTGCCACTCGCGCAAATCGAGCAGGTAGTCGATCACGCCTTTGGAGTCAGGGCCCCGGTCGATGTAATCCCCGATGAAAAGCAGATGGTCATCGGGACCGAGATCCAGCTTCTTGATGAGCAGCCGTAGGGTGGCCGCACAGCCATGGATGTCACCGACAGCGATCAGGCTCATGGGATACGTCGGGGCGTCAGGCGTGACTCAGTCGCGAAGGGCATTCATGCCGATGAGGCCGCGGCCTGACTTATTCAGGCGGCCCTCACGCTTCAGATCGATCAGCACCGCATCGAGGATGCCGTTGATAAACTGACCGCTTCGAGGCGTGCTGTACTTCTTGGCCACCTCAATGATCTCGTTGATCGTCACTTTGGGTGGGATATCCTCAAAGGCTAGAAACTCGCAGATGGCCATCCGGAGCAACAACCGATCAATGAGCGCGATGCGGGAGACATCCCAGTTGCGTACGTGGTCAACAACCAGCTGCTCAGCCTCATCTGTGGCATCGATCGACCGAATAAACAGCTGCTCGGCGAACGTGCGAAGGTCGGGATCATCCAGCTGATCTCGGACCACCGTACGGAGGACGTGCTGCACGTCACTGCCGGACAGCTCGAAGGCGTAGAGGGCCTGCATGGCGCGTTCGCGCGCTTCTCGGCGGCTGCTCATGGACGTAGCGGGGAGCGAGATCGGGGATGGACCTAATTGGACTCAGGCCCACACCAACGGTAGCTCCCCCCGTTCGGTTCTACCCCCCCAGCCGATTCATGGCTTGTTCGTTTCGCCCGGTGTGCGTTACGCGCGCCGTGTCATGAGCATCTAGTGCGATGTCAAGTCCGAGCTAGCACGATCAGATGGGGGGCTGAAGGCCCTTTTCATCGATCACGCCCCATCGCGCTCCCTGAACAGCCCGCTCCTTGCTCCCCACGCCCACACCGCATGCCCTCCGCTCCTTCTACGGCCTCTGCGCGTCGGTGGGCGGTGCCACCGTTGGCCGCGGTGGCGCTCTGCCTAGCCACCGGTGCGGCGATAGCCTCCGTGGGAGCGGTCTCCGTAAGTCTGTGGCTGTTTATGGCCGGCAGCCTGCTGAGCGGGGCGGGGATGCTCCATGTGCTGGAGGCCCGACGCCTCGTCTCGCTGCATGCGTTGGCGAGCACCCTGCTACTCGGATTGGGCGTGGCGGCCCTGGGTGGGGCGCGCGCCACGGTACCTCCGCAACCTGCTCATCACGTCTCCCATCACCTCACAGGACCCGACCGTCCACAGGGACTGCGGGGCACCGTTCGCACTGTGGAGCCCAGCGCAAGATGGACCCGCCTCTCGGTCGATCTCCTGCGTGCAGAAGGGTCCCATGGATGGCACGCACGGACCGGCCGGATCCAGGTGACGCTGGATACCTCGGCTTCCAGGGGCCTAACCCTGTGTGTGGGGCATCGGGTGCATCTTCAGGGTCAGCTCCAGCCCTTGCCTACCCGGCGCAACCCCGCTGATCCGCCTCTGGGGGCGTGGCTCAGCCGCCAGGGAATTGACGCCCAAATGTGGATTCGGCAGAGGGGATCCGTACACGTGGTCGGAGGCCGGTGCCGGCCATCGGCGCTGCACACGATGCGGAGCTGGACTCGATATGCTATACAGCGCGCCGTTCCCACGCCTGGAGCCCGATCGTTGCTGCACGCCCTGATGTTGGGAGACCGGTCAGGACTTGACCCCGCAGTGCGGAGTGCCTTTCGAATGACCGGCTTGGCTCACTTGCTGGCGATCTCCGGGTTGCACATCATGCTGGTGGGACTGACGGTGTACCGACTGGGACGGCCTCTGCTACAACGCCTCGGCCTCTCCTGGCGACGGGCCGAGCATGTGGCCGCCGCCACCGCCATCAGCTTGCTGAGCGGATACGTGGCCCTGGCGGGGGCCCCGGCCTCGGCGGTACGCGCCCTGCTGATGATGACGCTCTGGATCGGAGGGAGCCTCCTGCAGCGCCCAACCCAACCGCTCAATCTCTTGGGAGCCGCGGCAACCGTGCTACTCGTAGCCGACCCTGCGGTGCTGTTCGACGTGGGTGCACAGCTTTCGTTCAGTGCGGTGGGCGGCTTGATTGTACTGGTGGGGCCCGTGCAGCGCAGACTCCAGGCATGGGGGCCTTCGTGGCGAGGACGGCGATACCTAGAAGGGTCCCTGGTGGCGTCCGCCGTAGCCACGATGGCAACCACGCCGGTTCTCTTGCATCACCTGGGCGGGGTGCCATTGGGGGGGATTGTCCTCAATCTGGTGGCCTTACCGCTGGTGAGTGCCGCCCTCATGGCGGGCTTTGTGGCGGTCGCGACGAGCCCGTGGACCTGGCTATCGGAGGTAGCCGGCCGAGCAGCCGCGGTAGGACTGGACACACTCATCCATCTGCTTGATACGGTGGCCCCGTGGTTTGAGCGCGTTTACGTGACCGGCGGACCCGTGCCCGTGTTGGTTCTGGTGGTGGCTGTGCTAGGCCTGGTGATCCTGAGAGAGCACCTCCACCCACACACGCGGGGACGATGCCTGCTCCTAATGCTGGTGCTCACCAATGTCCAGCTCTGGAGGACGGTCTGGTCCGGGACCGAACAGCCTGCGCTCACCCTGCTCTTCTTCGATGTCGGCCAGGGCGATGCCGCTTTGGTGCAATTTCCCAATGGTCGGCATCTGCTCGTAGATACCGGCGCTCGTTCCCCCTGGAGCGATCATGGGCGCCAGACCATCGTACCCCATCTGAAACGGGCGGGCATCCGTAAGCTGGAGGGGGTCATGATTACGCACGCACACCGCGACCACATGGGAGGGCTTCCCTCAGTCCTACGCCACGTGGAGGTCGGAGCCGTGTGGCACAATGCCCAGGTTCATGACAGCGCATTGTATGGAGAGGCCCGTCACGTGGCAGATAGCCTGGGGGTACCTTGGATTCGATTAAAGGCGGGAGATCACCTGCGGGTGGACCCCACAGTGCTTACTCAAATTCTTGGACCGTCCAAGGCTCTCACAGAGACCGGGTCGGCCAATGAGGCCTCCGTAGTACTCCGCCTTCGGCATGGGCAGATGCGAGCGCTACTGCTGGGCGATGCGGAAGCTGAGGCTGAAGGGCTGCTGCTTGACCACTACCCGGCGCTTCTGGAGAGTGAGGTCGTGAAGGTGGGCCATTACGGCTCGGCTACGAGTAGCACGTGGCCTTTGGTGCGGGCTGCTCGGTCCTCGTTCGCAACCCCATTCCTGGCCGTGGTCAGCGTAGCGGCCTCAAACCACTACGGATTACCGAACCAAGATGTGCTGACAAGATGGCAGTCCAGTGGGGCTTCTGTGCTACAAACAAGCCAGGCGGGGGCCGTGGAGGTACGCATGGAGCGGTCGTCGGTCAGATGGCACGGATTCAAGTGATACATCTGGTATATACGGATGCGTCCGCTCGTCCTGATACACACCCCTGTATCAGTCTGCGCATATCACAAAACATTATCTAATTAATAAATAGTAGTAGTTGGGTATAGTAGGGCCTGTGGAAATGTGCATAACGGACTTATAAACGAGAGAAATGTCTCGTGTGTGTAACCAGGCGAGTCTATCCACGTGGTTATTCACACTTCGAGGTGCCCAAAAAGTCGCGAGATACGGTTTGCGTCCGTGTTGGTGCTACTTGTCCACTTGTTCACAAGTGTTCACAACCTGTCGGTTCTATGAGAGCCGTTTTTGTCCACATCGCCCCGGTCGTTGAGTGGGGTGGTGTAACCCGTGCGTAACGGGGGCGAAATCCACGCCCATCCACATCGTGGAAAAAGCGGGCAGAATATCCCAGCCCCTCAGGCCCCTTATTAACGCGTTATCCACAGATCTGAGCAGAAGGGGCGAACAGTGACCTAAAAAGCCCCTTCTTCGTGCCAAAAAAGGGGCTTTCTGGGTTTTGCGTACCCCAGAGGTAGGCTTCTGGAGGGGTGGAGTGTCTAGGCCGGACGTCTCAGCAGTCTGAACATTTCCTGTTTGTAGGCCTCCACTCCTGGCTGGTTGAAGGGGTTGACCTCCAGGAGGTAACCACTTACCGCCACGGCATGCTCGAAGAAATAAATCACCTCGCCGACGGTGCTCGGGTTCACGGCACCCAGCCAAAGCGTCAGGTTGGGGACCCCTCCCTCTGTGTGGGCCTTGGCGGTGCCTTCGTAGGCCTGTCGGTTCACGTGGGTGTAGGTTTGCCCGGCCAGGTAGTTGAGTCCATCCAGATTGGCGGCGGTGCTGGGCACCAGCAGGTCACCGCCGTCCTCTTCCACCATCAGGAAGGTTTCCATCAGGATGCGTTGGCCCTCCTGCATGTACTGACCCAGGGAGTGCAGGTCGGTGGAGTACTGAACCACCGCAGGGAAGAGGCCCTTGTGCTCCTTGCCCTCGCTCTCCCCGTAGAGCTGTTGCCACCACCCACCAAACCCGTTCAGCCGAGGCTCAAACGTGGCCAGCACCTCAATTTGATAGCCCGCTTGGAGGAGTCCTGTGCGCAGCGCGGCATAGGTCAGTGCGGGGTGGTCCACCGGCGCTGGCGTGTGGAGATCCTGGCAGGCCTGCACCGCTCCGTAGAACAGAGACCGGATGTCAATGCCAGCCACGGCGATGGGCAACAAGCCCACGGGGGTCAACACCGAGAACCGTCCCCCTACGCTGGGCGGAATCACATACTTTTTATAGGGTTTCTCCTGACGAAGCGCATTCAGAGCTCCACGTTCAGGGTCGGTGGTGACGATGATGCGATCCTCTGCATCGTCGAAGTGAGCCTCCATCCAGTCTCGGACGAGGCGAAAGGCCAGTGCCGTCTCCAACGTGGTTCCGCTTTTGGAGATGACGTTCACGTACACGGACTTTCCTTCGAGGTGGGCTAGAAGCTGCCGCACATAGGCGCCGCTCATGTGATGGCCCCCAAAGACGATCTCAGGGCCACGGCCGCCCTCTGGCTCACCGGGCGGAAAGTAGGGCGTGAGGGCGTCGATGACAGCGCGGGCTCCCAGGTAGGACCCCCCGATGCCCAGGCAGACGAGCACATCGGCCTGGTTACGGATGCGAGTGGCGGTGCTCGTCAGGTCTTCGAGCAGAGCGTCGTTCGGATCGAGCAGAAGATCTCGCCATCCCAGGTATTCAGCGCCTGCACCGGATGCATCGAGTACCGCACGGTGTGCATCCAGGGTGGTGGGCTGAAGCTTGGCGAGCGCATCGTCAGCGAGGAAGGCGTGTGTGTTGCGAGCGTCGAGGCGAAGCATGGAGTGTAGAGCTGAAGAGGGGGATGGCAAAAAGAGGGCGCGTACGGCCTGCCTTGTTGCAAGTATAGACCCCGCTCGGGTTCCATGGCGAAAGGTCATGCGGAGCTACTTCCTCACCCGCCGTGCTCCGCCCAGTTCAGGGTTAGAACTGGGCCTACAGGCTGTACAGAAGGCCCTATCTGCAGAAGACCTGGGGCGTGGCGATCGCCTGAAACAGGGCGGGTCCTGATGAACTGAGCCTGATCTTCCTACTGTGACGTACGGCGCCAGGAGCCCCTGCCGGCTCAGCGGTCAGGCGGGGTCTGGAGTCTTGGTAACCACCAGCACCGGGCACAGGACCTTGTTGCTGATCAGCTCATCCACCGAATCCCGCATCATGGCGGTGAAGGCAGACACATTGCGGTGGCCCACAATCAAGAGGTCGGCCTCGGCGGTGGCCTCCGCCACGGCTCGCTCTGGGCTGTCATCCACCAGCATAAAGACCTCCAGCTTATCAGCGAGAGGACCGTAACCGAGTCGCCGAAACTGGTTCCGAAGGTCGTCTACGGTCTCGCGCCGCCCCGTGGACGGCATCATCATGCTCATTTTGCCGTCGGCCGTGTAGTCCACGTGCAGCACGTGGAGCTTAGCGCCCAGGGCTTCAGTCAGCCGGGCGGCTTCGTGCACCACCGGGTCCTCGTCCGGTGTGCACGCGAGGGAGACAAAGATGTTTTGATAAGCCATGAGCAGATACAGATTGGGTGGGAGGAGCAAGTGAGCTAGGACGGGCTGCATCCGGCTCAGTGCTCTGTCAAGGCTGTGCGTCTTCCATCTTCCAGAACGCGATGCCGCCCGCCTGTTTGCCGATCTCGACCGTGGCGGCGAGGGAGCCGTCGGCCAGGTCGATCACGTCCACCACCCCGGCTTCATCGCCCAAGCCTTCCGCCGTGACGAAGGCGTAGCGACTATCCGGCGAGATCACAACTCCGTGCGTGACGGTCCGTGAGGATGGCAGGCGCACCCGCTCTGTACCTCCTTCCAGGTCCCAGACACCGATGGCCCCAGCCCCTTTGTAGGTGGCTACGAGCTGCGCTCCGTCCGGCGTGACGGCCACGTTGTAGGGTCGGCCTGGAGCCTCGAAGCGGCGGAGGACCGTCCAGGTATCGGTGTCGACCTCCAGGATTTCGTCTGAGCCGTTGTTGGCCACGTAGACGCGGGCCGCCGACGGATGAGGCGACACCCACGTGGGACTAGGCGCTGAATCGCCCATGCTGCCATGGTCCATGCTGCCATGGTCCATGCTGCCGTGGTCCATGCCGCTGTGGTCCATGCCGCTGTGATCCATGCCGCTGTGGTCCATGGTGGTGATCGGCACGGATTCGCCCGTGGCGAGGTCTAGGATACGAGACACGTCCAAGGTCACGGCGTCGATCTCGTAGAGCTCGCCCGACATCATCGCGGCGGAGTAGTGGCGACGTCCATCCGGTGAGAGCCGAGACCCATGCGGCATCACACCGGTCTCAATTTGTGTGATCTCCGTCATGGTTTCCACGTCGACCACAGACACGGTGCTGGGCTCCATCCGCCCATGCAGATTGAAGTTGACCGCATAGAGCAGGCCTGTGGCAGGCGAGATGGACATGGTGGCGGGGAAGAGGCCCAGCTCTGTCCGCCCTACCAGTTCGTCACTGCCGGTCTCATACTTGAGAAGGTAGCCGAAGGGTTGTCCGTGTGCCAGCGACAGGTACCAGTGCGCACCGTCTGGGGACATCGTCAGGCCGTGTGCCCCCTCGTTCTCCGTGGGGTAGAAGCCGACCGGGATGCGTTTCACCACCTCGGCGTCTTGGCCATCGAACTGGACCAGGAAGACGGCATCGTCAGATTCAGCCGCCGCGTACGCGTAGTAGAGGGTTGGAGAGGCCTCCTGGGCCTGCACCGGCAAGGCCAACAGTAATACGCTGAGCGCTGCCAGGCGAAACGTGGACGGGATGGACATGATAGACGCAACATTGGTGGACGGGGGATGCGGTGACAACGGATGGCGCCAGCAGGCGGCTCTCGTTGAACCCTGATCTCGACTTGATGGTTAGTGGGCCACGCCCAGAGGGCATCAGGCCCGGCATTCAATAACTGCTTAAGTACGTATGGCTGATTCTTCTTCGCACTCTGACGCTGTCAACCCAGAGCGGGCGAGCGGAGGCTTGGTTAACCTGCTCGGCATCGAGTTGCCGGTGCGGACGGCCGAACGCGTGGTGGGCACCATGCCCGTCACGCCAGACCACCACCAACCGTTGGGGTACCTCCACGGCGGCGCCAGCCTGGTGCTGGCCGAGACCGTAGCTTCGGTGGGCGCCTTTCTGGCGGCTCCTGAGGGGCACATCGCCTTTGGTATGGAGATCAACGCCAACCACGTGCGGGCCAAGCGATCCGGACAGCTCGTGGCCGAGGGGGTGCCGCTCCATCTGGGGCGCACCTCCCAGGTGTGGGACGTCAAGATCCACGATGAGGCCGGCCACCTGGTGTGCATTTCGCGCTGCACGGTGGCCGTGGTGAAAGAGCGCCCCCCGCGCTCCCGCTGAATGGTGCGCGGCCATCGTCAGTCTGACTCAGGCTCTACGATCTCCTGCCGCCCTACGAACTTGACGGACCAGAGGCCGCTGTTCCAGTCAGAGAAGAACACGTTGCCCTTGTGGGGCTGCGGGCCCCACACCATGGGGGCGTTGGGGATGTGCCCGTCCGGGGTGTGCGGCAGGTACCACGCCATCTCTCGGCCCTGCTTGTAGAGGTCGCCCATGAGGTCGCCCGAGATATCGACCACGCGGAGACCGCCGTTGTAGTAGGCCACGTAAAGCGTCTCGCCATCGACCCAGAAGTTGTGGGTCCCGGCCTCTGGCACTTGGTACCGCGCGACCTCCTGCGGGTTGTCCGGGTCCGTGAAATCGATGAAGTGTAGCCACCCGGCCGCGATCGTCGGCGTGCCGGTCCGGTTGAGGCCGTACGGGAAGGCTTCGTCGCCCGCGATCACGTAGAATTTGCCGGTCGAGGGGCTGTAGAACGGGAAGGCCGCATGGTTCCAGCCGCTCGGATAGGCATACTGGGCGAACTGGACCGGATTCGACGGGGAGCCGCCCGCCACGCCATTGCCCACGTCCACCAGCACCACGCCGTCGTGCCAGTTGGAGGAGTAGGCGATGCCGTCCATCACCCAGACGTCGTGGATGGCTTGGCCCGGGCCCTCCAGTTCGAAGCGGCCCACACGCCGGGGCTGCGTGGGGTCTTCGATGTTGATGATGTCGTAGCGCTGCCCGGCGCTCAGGGCATAGATATGGTCTTCGTAGATGAACAGGTTGTGGACGCCGCCGGTCAGCTCATCGTCAAACGTGCTGAGGAGTTGTACGTCGTTGGGGTTGGTGCAGTCCAGAAGGACAAGCCCGTTGCGCCGGTTGGAAGCACCCTCCCGGCTGATGGCACACACGCGGCCGTCGGCCGAGACCTTGACGTCGTTGACCGTGCGGGCATCGACCGTGAAGGTGTCCACGATCGCGGGGCTGGCGGGGTTGGTGACGTCCCAGAAGTACGCCTCGCCATTGCCGCCCCAGGTGCCGGTGATGGCATAGTCGCGCCCATCGGCGCCTTCCCACACCCAGAGGTCGGAGGTGTGGACGTCGGACACCAGCCCGTGCCCGATCAGCTCGATGCGTCCCTGCACATCACGCGGGGCGATGTTCACCGTGGCGGTGGCCGTGTGGGACCCCGTGGTGGCCAGAATGGTGTAGCGCCCCGCAGTCTCGGCCACGAAGCGGCCGTCTTGCTCGATCTGCCCGGTGGCCCCGTTGCCGAGGTCGTCGGCGGGCTGGGCGGTGAAGGCATAGGTGATGGGCGCGTCGCTCACCGCCTGTCCTTGCGCGTCGAACGCCGTCGCGTTGAACTGGAGGACATCGCCCGTGCGGGCGTCGGCCTGCCCCGCGTCCACCTCAATGCGGGTGATCGGGTTGGCCACGACCGGTAGCTCCAGGGTCGAGGTGATGCCCTCGGCCGCGGCGGTGAGGGTTACCGTGCCGGCCTGGAGGCCGCGGGCCGTCTGGAAGGCATCGACGGTGGCCACGGCCGGGTTCTCCGACTGCAAGGTGGGGGCGAGGTCAGTGCGCACTGCGCCGCGGGCATCGAGCGCCTGGAGCTGGATCGTCACCTCGGTGCCGGTGAGCAGCCGAGTGGGTGGGTCGACGAAGACGATGCGCTCTGCGGGAGCAGGCGTCACCACGGTGGGGATGGCCACGCGGATGCGTTCGGTACCCACCACGGCTTGGGCGATCACCTCCAGCTTGCCGGCGGCCCGGGCCTCAGCTAGGCCCTCGCGCGAGACGGCTACCATGCGCCGCCCGCGCGAGAAGAAGAGGACCGGTACGTCCTGTTCCATCCCGTTGGCGTCCACGAGGCGGCCGGTGAGTTGGACCTGGTCCCCTACGTTCAGGGTCAGCGCCTCGGGCTCGACCAGCAGCTGGTACGCCGATTCGGCCTCTTGAGCATGGGCAGGCAGCAGAGGCAGGGCAAACAGACCCAAGCACAGGGTCAGAAGGAACGTGCGAATCATGGCGATGGGGAATCAGTGGAGGTGAAGGGGAGTGGACCCGCTCAGACGTCGTCGCGATGGACCGTCTGGGGCGAGAAGGCGGGTAGGCACACGGCCACATACTCGGCCCCGCCCTCGTGAGGCGTGCTGTAGCGGATCCATTCGCCGGGGGCGGTGATGACGGCCTGCCCGGCGGCCACGTCTAGCGTGCCGTCGTCGTGTTCCACGCGCAGCATACCGCGCAGCACAACGGTGATCTCCTCAAACGTGGGCCGCTGCCCGGGCTCTACCCATCCCTGCGGGGATTGCATGCGAGCCACGCTCACGTGCTCCGCCCCTGTGTTGACGCGCCCCACGTACTCCTCGATGCGCTTGGGCTTGGTGCCGACGGCGTTGACCACCGAGGCCTGTTCGATGAGATGAGGCATAATCAGAAAGACGGGTACAGGACATCTTCAGCCCGTAGAGTAGCACCAAGCGCAGGTGCAAAGTTGAAGACAGCATGAAGATAAGGGATCTAACCGTTTGGTCCTAGGGTTAGGTAGGCTCTCACCCGTGATCCCACGCCCCTCGTGTATCTCTACCTGCCGGTTTCGGACCACTCCGGCCAGCCGCTCCTCGTGCAAGGCGCGGCGCCGTCGCATCGTGGTCTCTGCCTGTGGACCACGCTGCAGGCCGCCCGCTTGGTGGGCGATGGGCCGGTGCTGGTAATCGATACGGAGCGGCTGACGGAGTCGGTGATGTTCGACGGGCGCGGCCGAGCCTGGGTGCCATCCATCAGCGAGCAGGCGTGCTGCAACCTGTCTCCCTACCACCCCCCCCGGGCGGTAGAGGCTGGCGGGGGCTACGTGATTCGCCGGGGCGCTGCGGGTCTGGAGGTGCTGCTCATCCATCGACATGGGGTGTGGGATCTACCGAAGGGAAAGCGCGACGCCGGAGAGACGGTAGAGGCCTGTGCCGCCCGCGAGGTTCAAGAGGAGGTGGGCATCGACACACTCACCGTGGTGGCGTCCCTCGGCTCCACCCAGCACACCTACCTGCACAAAGGGCGCTTGTGTGTTAAGACCACGCACTGGTACCTGATGCAGACCCCCTCCACCACCTTCATCCCCCAAGCGGACGAGGGCATCGAAGCGGTGGCGTGGATGCCGTGGCACGAAGCGGCCGCCCACCTGGGGTACGAGACCCTGCGCACCCACCTTCGCGCCTCCGAGGACGCCGTGCGTCAGTGGGTGGACAGCCACCTCTGAGAGGCTGTTCATCCCTTCATGAACAAGCACTCAGAGCAGGGTCAGCACGTTCCGTCGAAGGGGGCCCGCTCCATAGCACCCTCTGTGTCGGTCTGCCTGGACCCGCCCACACTGCGCGGATACGGGGTGGCATGGGCTTTGCCCGTGGAGAAGCGAACTACTCGTTTCCCCACCTACCCAACGAGGCGTCCCCATGACCCACTACGCTCGCGACCGCCACGGCGCTCGCATTATGATGGATCTCAAGCCCCTCCTTGAGACAGATACCAGCCAGAGTATGGATATATCCGCCATCCTCTGGGGCTCCTACGAGATCGCCGGTTGCCCCTTCGGTGCGCATCAGACAGGCATGATGTACTGGTGGGCCTTCGAGCAATACACGACCTCCAACTGAGCCTGGCTGAGCAATAAGATGAAGCGGCCGCCTCTCTTGGAGGCTGGAGGCTGATCTCAACTCTGCCGGGCCGCTGGAAAATCTTTCCCTCATCGGGCCATCCTTGCCTCTTTGGGAGGCGACCCTGCACGGCCTCCGCGTGGTCGACCCTCTCGCGTACGCCCTCATCGGTCTTGTCACCCCGGCCCCCAGGTCGGGGTGATTTCTTGTTTTGTACACGGCGTACACAGAGCAGGACTCAGGCGCCTTCATCCAAACGCAGGCCACAGACAGCCCCCTCGCTGGGCGTGAAAAGGCACCGTCGTTGAAACAAAACGAGGCGGTTGCGCGCACCACAGGTCATGTCTGACCCCTCGACGACCCCCAGCGGGGCTCCCCGCGAGCGCCTGTCGGTAGCCCTCCGTCGCATCTATGCGTTGGCGGTGCCCTACCGTCGGCGCTTGATGGCGTCGCTGCTGCTGACGGCCCTGGCAGCGCTCATCTTCCTGGCGGTGCCCCTGGGTCTGCGTACCCTGCTGGACGCCGTGTTCGTGGATGGGGACCGCGGCCTGCTCAACCTCATTGCCCTGGGCCTGCTGGGGCTCTTCGTGGCGCAGGCCGCCCTCTCTTTTGCGGGCTACTACGGCCTGGAATGGACCGGCGAGCGCGTTCTCAACGACCTGCGGCAGCGGCTGTACCAGCACCTCCACGTCTTGGACGTGGGGTTCTTTGCCAACCAGCGCATCGGTGATCTCACCTCACGCCTCTCAAGCGACGTGCTGGCGGTCCGCAACGCCCTCACGACAGCCCTGGTCCAGGCCCTCACGCAGTCCATCATGCTGATTGGGTCCGTGGCTCTGATGGTGGGGCTGAACCAGAAGATGAGCCTGTTCATCGCCGTCGTGGTCCCGCCCGCCGCGCTCATGGCCCGCTACTTCGGCCGCAAGATCCGGGACCTGATGCGCGACGTGCACGACCGCTATGCCGACGCTACGGCGGTGGCGGAGGAGGCCCTCTCGGCCACGCGTGTCGTCAAGGCCTTTGCCCGGGAGGACTACGAGACGGCGCGCTACAAAACGGCCACCGAGGCCGTCTTCAAGACCGCGATTCACGCCCTCCTCTACCGCCAGCTGTTTTGGTCAAGCGTGGGCATGGCTTTCTTGATTGCGCTGGTGGCCATCTTCTGGTACGGCGGTACCGAGGTGCTGGACGGCCGCCTCACCGCCGGGGATATGGTGGCATTCATCTTCTACGCCTTCAACATCGCCCGCAGTGTGGGAGCGATGTCGCAGCTCTACACCGTGTTCAACAGCGCGGCTGGGGCCTCGGAACGCCTCTTCGAGCTTCTGGATACCCGCCCAACCGTCCAGGACGCTCCGGACGCTGTGCCGCTGCCTCCTGCTCAGGGCGCGGTCCGCTTCGAAGGGGTCCACTTCAGTTACGACGAGCGGCAGCCGGTCCTCCAGGACGTGACCCTCAATGTGCAGCCCGGCGAGACGGTCGCGCTGGTGGGACCCAGCGGCTCGGGCAAGACCACGCTGCTCAATCTGATCCCCCGCTTCTATGATCCTAAGGCCGGCCGTATCCGGGTGGATGGCTTCGACGTGGCCACCGTGCAAGGGGCCACGCTGCGCCAGCAGATCGCCCTGGTACCCCAGGAGACGTACCTGTTCGGGACCACCATCCGGGAGAACATCCGCTACGGGCGCCTGGAGGCCACGGATGCCGAGGTGGAGGCCGCCGCCGAGGCCGCCAATGCCAGTGCCTTCGTTACCGCGCTCCCCGATGGCTACGAAAGCCAGGTAGGCGAGCGCGGCGTGAAACTGAGCGGTGGCCAGCGGCAACGCATCGCTATTGCCCGGGCCCTCTTGCGCGATGCGCCCCTGCTGCTGCTCGATGAAGCCACGTCCTCCCTGGACTCGGCCTCCGAAGCGCTCGTCCAGGAGGCCTTGGAGCGGCTGATGGAGAACCGCACCACGTTCATCATCGCCCATCGCCTCTCCACCGTCCAGCATGCCGATCGCATCGTGGTCCTGCACCATGGCCGGGTCGTCCAACAGGGCACCCACGCCGAGCTGGCCAACATCCCAGGCCTATATCGAGAACTGGCCACGCACCAGTTTGCCCCTGAAGCGTCCGTGTCCTGACAACGTGCCACCTGCGCACAAACGGCCCCGTCGCCGAAAGACACAAAGCCGGAGCTTCCTGGGTGGCGCTGCTGAACAAGGGTGTGGCTCGCCGCGAAGGCGACGTTCAGCGGAGCAGAGCGCAGAAATAGGTAGCGGCGGTACGACGATCGCCCAGTCGGTCGGGGATCTGGGAGATGGGGATAGACCTATACCGTATACCGTACCTTGCAACGCCCCAACCACGAGTCCAGGCTCTTGACGGCCTTATGCTGAAGACTGAGCGATTCGAGCAGGTGGAGATCACCTCGGCCGAGCAACTGCGAGCCTGGCTGGCCGCCAACCACCACCAGGACGACGGCGTCTGGGTGGTCACCTTCAAAAAACACACGGGAGATCGGTACGTGTCTCGCGAGGAGGTGCTGGATGAGATCTTGTGCTTTGGATGGGTGGACGGCATCCGGCGCAAGCTCGATGCCGACCGTACCATGCACCTCATCACGCCGCGCCAGGCCAAGCACTGGGCCCAGAGCTACAAGGACCGTGCAGAGCGGCTCATCGCCGAGGGCCGCATGCAGGCGCCGGGCTTGGCCTCCATCGAAGCCTCGAAGAAGAGTGGTCTGTGGTCCTTCATGGACGACGTCGACGCGCTGATCAAGCCGGATGACCTCGTGGACGCCCTAGCGGCCCATCCGCCGGCCACGGCTCACTTTGACGCCTTCCCCCCGTCCAGTCAACGCTTTGTGCTGCGGTGGATCAAGCTAGCCAAGACCGCAGCCACGCGGGCCACGCGCATCCAGCGCATCGCCACGCTGGCCGCGCGGAACGAGCGGCTGCCTGGGAGCTGATCAAGCCTGGCACAAGCCGTGCGGGAGCCGTGCGGGAGCCGTGCGGGAGCCGTGCGGGAGCCGTGCGGGAGCCGTGCGGGAGCCGCTGCTTTTTGCATCCGTATCAAAAGTCCCCACTCTATTGTCCTCGATTTCTAGCCATGGCTGACCCCGCCCGTGTCCGTGTCCATGAACTCACGGCCCACGAGGTGCCGCTGATGCACGGCCTGTTGACCCTGTTCGACGAGGCCTTCCAGGACCCTGAGACGTACACCAGCAACCGGCCCTCTCGGGCCTACCTGGAACGACTCCTTGGTACCGACTCGTTCGTGGCCCTCGCGGCCCTGGACGGTGACGCTGTGGTGGGAGGGCTTGTGGCCTACGAGTTCGTCAAGTTCGAGCAGGAGCGGAGCGAGTTCTACATCTATGACCTCGCCGTGGCGGCCTCGCACCGTCGCCAAGGCATTGCCACGACGCTGATCGAAGCCATGCGGACCATCGCGGCCAACCGCGGCGCCTACGTCGTCTTCATCCAGGCCGATGCGGACAACGCGCCCGCGATAGCCACCTATGCCCGACTGGGCGTCCGGGAGGACGCGGCGCACTTCGATATCCCCGTGGCGCCGTCCGCTTCGCTCTCTGACTCGGCGGCGTAACCCATCATGGGGCCCTTGCGTAGGTGCGTTGTCTCCCTTGTTCTCCGTACATCGCCCCGATTTTTGTGTCCATCCTACGCGTCTGGAAGCGCGGCCTGGCCGCCTCGTTCGTGCTCTTGGTTTTCCCTCTGGCCTGCGCCCCATCGCCCGATGGTCCGACGGTGGTCACGGACGACATCGCCCACTTCTGGGAGGCCTACGATCAGGCCCTCGCCACGGCCGATAGCACCGAGCAGATTCAGATCATCGACCGCCTGTTCATCCGGCGCGGCACGCCGGGCCTTGAAGCCATGCTCCGGCGCCGCAATCTGACCGCAGCGGATTACGTGGCGGTCATTCGCGCCTACCCTCAGTTCTGGGCGTCCATCCGCCCGAAGATGCAGCGGGCGGATGGCTATGCCCCTGAGATTGCCGAGGCCTTGGACCAGATGCGCGCCCACTACCCCGCCCTGCGTACTCCTCGGATCTACTTCACCGTCGGTGCCCTGCGCACGAACGGCATGACCCTGGACGACGTGGTCTTCTTCGGCTCCGAGCTGGCCCTGGCGGATTCGTCCGTGGTCACCGCTGAGCTCGAAGACACCTTCACCCATCTCCCGGGCTTTTTTGCGACGAACCCTGGCGCCACGGTGGACTTCCTGGCGGTTCACGAGGCCGTTCACACCCAGCAAGGACCGTTTGGGGAGGATCTTCTGACGATGGCGCTGCAGGAAGGCGTAGCCGAGTTCGTCGCCGTCCTCGCCACCGGCACGCCCTCCCCCTCGCCAGCCATCGCCTTTGGAGAGGCGAACGAGGACCGGGTCCGCGACGCCTTCGCGCGAGACATGTTTGGCACGATCACCAACGCCTGGATGTGGAGCAGCGCCCCCAACGAGTTTGGTGTCCGAGACCTGGGCTACTACGTGGGCTATGCCATGGCCAAGCGGTACTACGAGCAGGCGGCTGACACCACCCAGGCGCTAGCGGCCCTCATCGAGCTGGACTACCAAGACCCCGATGCCGTGGATGCGCTCGTGGACGCCACCGGTTACTTCGACCGTCCGGCGGGAGCAATGCGCGCCGAGGCGCCGCGCGTACTGGGGGTGCAGGGCCTGGAGAACGGCGGCCGCCTGGCCCCCGGCCTACGTACGCTGGTGATTGAGTTCTCACAGCCGATGGACCCTCGCTTCCGCAACTTCGAGTACGGCCCCCTCGGAGCGGACCATGTCCTCCCCATCCAACAGGTCATCGGGCTCTCCGATGATGCGCGGCGGCTGACCATCGAGGTCAACCTGGCGCCGGACCAGCGCCACCAGATGCTCATCGCCTCCGGCTTCCGCTCACCAGACGGTGTGCGCCTCGTGCCGCACCTGATCGACGTGACGACGCGCGCAGCCGAGTGACCTCCTCGCGGGCACACGCGGGGCGTTACGGGCCGGCCCAGTTCGCGTCTAGGCCGTCCTGGCCTGCCCTCGCTGACCGTCTTGCCTCGCCATGCGCTCCGCCACGTTGCTTTGTCTGCTCCTCCTACCGGCCTTTAGCGCCGCCCACAGCACGGATCTTCAGGTGGGTGACCTGGCGCTGACGATGCTGAACGCTGACTCGCCAGACAGCTTCGCTTTCGTCCTGCTTACGGACCTCTCTGGCACCACCACCCTGCACTTCACCGATAACGGGTGGGACCCCGCGAACGACGCGTGGCTCAACACCTCGGAGGGGGTCCTGACCTGGACGTACACCGGCCGGCTGCCCTTCGGCACCGAGGTTCATGTGGATGCCCAAGCGGGCACCGCCTCCCAGGGTAGCCTCTCGAAGGCCGGGTCGTTCAACGTGTCCAGCGCGGGTGATGTGCTGCTGGCCTACACCGGCCTGTCCGAGGCGCCCTCGTTCATCTATGGCATGAACATCCAGGGGGGCGGGTGGCCGGTTGCACCAGCGGTCAGCTCCACCGCCTCCGGTCTGCCCGCCGTCCTGACGGATGGGGACACCGCGCTGGGCGTGACGGCCCACGCGGACAACTGGCAGTACGGATGCACCCTCACCAACGCGGAGGCCGCCACCCTGCGCGCAGCTATAGCCGACGAGGCCAACTGGAGCGCCCACAACACCACCCCCTACGACGCGCCCGGCTGCGGCCTGCTGCCCGTTGAGCTGGTGGTCTTCGAGGCCTTCGCCGATGGCCCTCACGTGTGGCTTCGCTGGGAGACGGCCGCCGAGACCAACAACGCCGGCTTTGAGGTGCAGTACGTCCTGACCGAGATCGCGGCCGGTGCATGGCACACGATCACGTTCGTCGAGGGGCACGGCACCACGCTGAAGGCGCAACGCTACACGCAGGTCGTGCCGTCCTTGGCGCCGGGCCGCTATCGCTTTCGGCTCAAGCAGACCGACTTCGATGGCACCCACGCCTACAGCCCAGAGGTAGAGGTGGCCGTGGACGGGGCCGGAGGCCTACACCTGGCGCCTCCCTACCCGAACCCCTTCAGCGGCCAGACGACCCTGACCTTCACCGTCCCACAGGCCATGCCCGTGAACCTGAGCCTCTACGACCTCCTCGGCCGACGTGCCCGGGTGCTGTACCACGGAGACGTTCCATCAGGCCCGCACACGGTCCACGTCGACGCCCGCACACTGGCCGACGGCGTGTATCTGGCCCGGCTGGAGACCGCGATGGGATCCACCACGCAACGGCTGGTCCTGCTACGCTGAGATGGGGGAATGGCCGTCCGCTTCGCCCTTTCTCCCTCTCGTCCCTAATCCTGCCCCACCATGAACACGGCGTTGGCAAACAGCAGCCGTCCGCCGTACCAGAAGCCACGAAAGAGCGGGCCGTCCAAGAGGTAGACCACAGCCCCTCGGCCCAGGTCTTGCACGCCAAACGCCAGGGTGTCGTCCAACTTAGCTTGGGCTCGGTAGCCCGCGAAGCCACTGACCAGGGGGTCTTCGCCCAGGCGCCCCACGTTCCACTCATCGTCCAGCAGGGCGAAGGCGTCGTCGCCGCGTTTGAGGGAGTAGTAGGTGTCGCCGTAGCCATAGGCCAGCGGATGGGTGGCATCGAGCTGGACGCGGACGATGGCCCCGGTGACGTCGTCTGAGATGGAGTCTCGCTGCCGGTCGGCATAGAGGCCCGGTGTCTCGGTGGTGTCCGGCAAGGTGTCGCTGGTCTTGCGGGTGAGGTCGAAGCCGTCGCGGCTGCCCAGGAAGTGGGCGGCACGCTCCATCGCTACCACGCGCCCGCCTGCCCGGATCCAGCCGCGCAGATCGCTCAGCACCTCGCTGGTCAGTATGGACCCGTAGAAGCCGCTGGGGAGAACCAGCACGTCGTAGTCGTCCAGGTCGGACACCCGAAAGCCGTCGGTTTGGAGGAGCGTGACGGGGTAGCCGAGCTGCTGATCGAAGTAGTGCCACACCTCGCCCGCGGCGCCGGAGGACACCGATTCTCCGGCCAGCACCGCCACGTGCGGGCGCTCCAGGAAGATGACATCGTTCGAGCCAAAGTCGGAGCCGGTGTCTACGAAGCCGGTGCTGACCGCCTGGAGGGGCTGACCATGGGCCTCGGCCAGCTCGCGCACGGTGGCGTCGAAGGCGCTGGCCATTCCTTCATGCCCGGCACGGGTCAGAATGAGGGTCCCTGGGGCGTAGGCACGGCCGTCGATTTCGAACGGACGTGTGGCGAAACGAGGCTTGAGACCCCGCTGCAGGGCGTCGGCCAGCAACTGGGCGTCTTCGAAGCTCTGCCACTCAGCCAGGTAGGCGTACGGGCGATCCGCTTCGCCCATCACGCCTGCCGAGACCGCGGGGGCCTCTGCGCTCGTGTCCAGGACTTGGTCCGTGGCGTAGGCCTCTACGTTGTAGACGTAGGGCAGGGCCCAGGCGGTGATGTCGTACGAGAGCGAGTCTTCCAGCGCCGAGGTCGGCTCGAAGAGGACATGGACGAGGTTGGACTTGGGCTGATCGGCCGGTATCACGAGGTCGCCAACCTCTACCTGCATGCTGGCCTCGCCGCCCTGCCGGTAGCTGAACCCGCGGCCGGTGCGGGCCTGGGTGGCGTACCCGTACGCAATGCCCTGGCCGTCCAGGTGCGCCGCCAGGGTGCGCAACGGGTCAGCGCCGTTGGATTGTTTGACCACGTAGGAGGCATACGGGCCTTGCGGGTCCCGGGCGTAGAACTGCTGAAACTCATCCACCACCCGCCGGGCGTTCTGGGCGGTGACCTCCACCGTAGACAGGCCGGTGACGTGGTGGTGCAGGATGCGCTCGGCCAGCGTCAGCGTGTCGCCTTCGGCGGTGATGATGCCCAGGCCTGCGCGTCCGCTTCCCCCCTGCTCGTACGTCATCCCGATGGCCCCGTTGTAGGTGGGCCAGGTATCGCCGTAGCCGGGGTAGAAGAGGTCGAAGACCTGGCGGGTGAAGTAGAGCCATCCGTTGGCGTCGAAGTAGCGGGTGTGGTTGAGCCCGATGGTGGTCTGAAACTCGCGCTGCCAGGCGGTAATGGACTCGTGGAAAGGCCGAGCAGCCGGCGCGAAGTAATAGGGCGCGTTGACTCCCTGCTCGTGGAAGTCGGCGTGGACGTGCGGCAGCCACGCGTTGAAGACGGCGAGGCGCTGCTGCGTCTCTACCTGCGTCATCCAGGCCCAGTCCCGGTTGAGGTCAAAGTAGTAGTGGTTGGACCGGCCACCGGGCCAGGGCTCCGCGTGCTCCCGCGCCTCGGGCAGCACGTTGGGAAAGCGGCCCACCGTCTGGTTGTACCAGTTGACGTAGCGATCCCGCCCGTCGGGGTTGAGGCATGGATCGATGATCACCACCGTATCCTCTAGCCAGGCCTGGGTGCGAGCGTTGGTGGGATCGGCCAGCTCGTACAGAGTTTGCATCGCCGATTCGGTGTTGACCGCCTCGTTGCCATGCACGTTGTAGCTGAGCCAGACCACGGCGGGTGCGTCCGGGGCCGGATCGCCCTCTGCCAGACGCGCCAAGCGTAGGTTGTCCTCGCGGACGGCGTCGAGGCGGTCCAGCCGGTCCGGCCGGGTCACAAAGGCCAGCAGCAGCGTCCGTCCCTCGGGTGTTGTTCCGTAGGGCGCTACCTGCACATTCGGGGAGGCGGCGCCCACGTGCTCCACGTAGTCGACCACCTGATGATGCCGGGTGAAACGGGTGCCCAACTCATACCCCAGGAACTCAGCGGGCGAGAGGAGGCGGTCCTGGGCCGCTGCCTCAAGGGGCAGCAACAGGGTGAAGGCAGCGATCCACAGGAGGCGAAGCGGAGACATGGGTAGCGGGGCGGTTGAGAGGAGGAAGAGGGGAAGATAACGGAGGAAGGGCGCTTGTCAATGGCCCAGGATCAAATGGGAGGCGTCCTCCCATGCCCACTCTCCACGCACCCGGAGGGGCGCGAGGTATCGTGCCCCGGAAGAAGAAGACCCTGGCCTGCGAAGGAGCTCGTCACGCGGCGCCGTCGCCGGTGGGTTGGAGGCGGATGTCTTTGGCTTGTAGCTGGAGCGAGGTCACGCCGCGGTAGGTGTTTTCGTCGACGTGGAACGCCAGCTCTAGCGGGAGGCCCGTGCGGTGACTTTGCTGGACGATAGGGAGCTTATCCCCCAGCCCGAACGCGATCACATCGAAGGGGGTATCGCCGAGGCGCGGACGGACGGAGAACTTGAGGTGCTCGTCTTTGAGGAGACGCGGCGGGGCCATTACCATCAGGTCTGAGGCCTGGAAGAGGGGGGCGGGGTTCTCGGGGCCCGTGGGCTCAAACTGCCGAAGGATCGCCCAGAACCGGCCCCTGGGCCCGTCTACCTCCCGGAGGTCCAGCTCCGCGTCGATGTCTAGCGTCGGGTGAAACAGGTCGGCGGTGAAGCGGCGGCGGACGGCCTCGTCAAACTGGCGCTTGAACTCGGGCAGGCGCTCTTCCTGGAGGGACAGGCCTGCGGCATAGTCATGGCCGCCGAACTCGTCGATCAGGTCGGCGCATTCTGTGAGGGCGTCGTAGACGTTGAGGCCGTGCACGGAGCGGGCCGACCCTTTGACGACGCCGTTGACGGTGCACAGGAGAATGGTGGGGCGGTAGAAGGTTTCCACCACGCGGCTGGCCACAATCCCCACGATCCCCGGGTGCCACGCCGGATTGTGGAGCACTACGGAGAGCCGCCCGGTGCTCAGGTAGCGCTCGGCCTCGCGCAGCGCCTCGCGGCGTATCTGGGTGTTGACGGACCGCCGCTCCGGGTTGGCCGTCTCCAGGGTGGTGGCCAGGTGCTGGGCCTGCGTGGGGTCGTCGGCCAGGAGCAGCGCTACGGCTCGCTTGGCATCGCCCATGCGGCCGGCGGCGTTGATGCGCGGGCTGAGGCCGAACACGATCCGCGACGTGGTGAGGCGTCCCAGGTCCACGCGGGCCTGCTCCGCGAGGCGCCGCAGCCCCATCCGGGGCGCCGTCCGGATCCGGTCCAGGCCTGCGCGCAGCAGGATCCGGTTTTCCCCTCGAAGCGGCACGATGTCTCCGGCCGTAGCCATGGCCACGAGGTCGAGGAGCGGGTCGGCCTCGGCGAGGTCACGCCCGAGGGCCTGCAGTGTGGCACAGGCTAGCTTGTAGCCTACGCCGCAGCCGCACAGCTCGTCGAAGGGGTAGGGGCAGTCTGGGCGCTTGGGGTCCAGCACGGCCAGGGCGTCCGGCACCGTCTCCAAGGCCGTGTGGTGGTCGCAGATGATGAGGTCCAGGCCCAACGAGCGCGCATAGGTGGCCTCGTCGTGGGCCGTGATGCCGCAGTCGAGCGCGATGACGAGGTCGGCGCCCCAGGCGTGGGCCGCATCGAGGCCAGGGCGTCCGAGGCCGTAGCCCTCTTCGATGCGATCTGGGATGTAGTAGGTCACCTCGGCACCCAGGCGCTCCAAGAAGGACGTCATGAGGGCGGTGGACGTGGTGCCGTCCGTGTCGTAGTCGCCGTAGACGAACACGCGCTGGCCCTGGGTGACCGCGTGGGCCACCCGCTTGGCGGCCACGTCCATGTCCTGCATCAGGAAGGGGTCGTGGAGGTCGGCTCGGGTGCCTCGGAAGAAGAGGCGGGCCTCGTCCAGCGTGTGGATGCCCCGGAGCACCAGCGCACGGGCCAGTGCTGCGGGGAGGTCATTGAGGGCGTGCCGCAGCTGGTCAACGGCCTCGGGCCGTTCCACGGGGCGGAGAGTCCAACGGTAGGTCATAGGGCGGGCCAGTCAGGAGGGCAGCGGAGCATCCGCATCGATACCATCCTGGAGATGACACCCCCCTGTCACCCGCAACGTCCCGACGCGCCATGCGACTGGAATATGCGACGGGAACGGTCACTGCGTCAATGGGCCCTCCGTGCTGTGCTAAGCCCGTACGGATGGTCGCGGTACGCCGATGGGCACGTCCAGCAGCCCCCATCGACCGATCACGACGAACGTGACACCGCCCTCAGGCCGCTAGGGCTTGGTGCGTGGCGGCGGTCTCGATGGCCTCGACGAACCGGGCCTCGCCGCGCTCGATCCAGGCGCGGACGCGGGGGGCGGGGCTCTGATAGCGGGGTCGGTAGTCGACCAGCCGCTGGATGTCGAAGACCGGGCTGTAGAGCCCAGCGCCTACCTGCTGGGCGTCCATCGCGTTGCAGTACTGCTCGAAATGACCCTCTACAGGCACCATCAGGACCGGCTTCCCGAGCACCATGGCTTCGCACACGGACTCGAAGCCAGCGGTGCAGATGACGCCCTGGCTTCGCGCCATCATCGTCAGGAATTTTTCGTCGTGGAGCTGATGAAAGGTCAGTCCAGGTCGTGGGCGGTGGGTCTCCCCGACGTCCGGGTTGGCCCAGAAGCAGTGCAGCTGTACGTCGGGATGCTGGACGTGCCAGCGCTCGATCTCCTGCCCGTAGCCTTTGTTGAGGAGATACGCGAGGAAGAAAGGCTCCTCCTGGTCCAAGGGTTGGGCAAAGACCGCGTCACGCAGCAGGGGAGGCACCACGGTGAGACGGTCGGCGGGTTGGTCTGGGGCAGGGTAGAACGACAGCGCCAGCTTGCGGACGGCTCCGAAGCCGCTCACCTCAGTAAAACGCTGGGCGGCCCACCGCTCCAGGCGTTGCCCCGAGGGGAACGGGTAGATCGGGTGATGAAACAGGTACTGATGACCGATGCACACGGTGGGCGCCGCGGGCCGGTAGGTCAGGTTGTAGAGGCCCAGCAGCGGCTCGTAGAAGTTGACGATGACGTCTGGCTGGATCGCCTGGACGTGCTCGTCGATGATCCGTAGGCTGGCGCGGTACCGCCCCACCCCGCGGGCCGCCTGGGTGAGGGTCGGGCCCAAACGGATCGACCGGCTCTGGCCGTCCGTGACGAAGTTGGGGCTCCTGAAGTAGTGGACGTCCGCCCCGATCTTATTCAGGAAGAAAGCGGGTACGTCCCGCTGCATGCTGCGCCCCACCAGCACCCCCACTACGCGGTGTCCTGCCCGGTCCAGGAGCGTGCGGAGTGCCAAGGCCTGGGTCATGTGACCTCGTCCTTCGCCTTGAACGACGAACAGGCACCGAAGGCTGGAGGCGAAGCGAGGGGTCATGGGCGCAGGAGGAATGGGGGATGGCGAGGCGACCGTGCTCACGGCGCACGACGCGGTGCCGACGGCTTGAGGGCGGGGGCGCTCGTGTCCAGGCCATCGCCGTGGATGGTCTCTTGGATGACGGTGCTAGGGTCGAGGATCCGGGCGTGGTCGGTCCAGCGGATGATCTCCAGGCGCCCGTCGATGTGCTCCACCAGGGCCGTGCAGCTCTCCACCCAGTCCCCACAGTTGGCATAGAGGACTCCGTCAATCTCACGCTTCTCCGCATGGTGAATGTGGCCGCAGACCACGCCGTCCACCTCCCAGGTCTTGGCCTCCTGGACCACGGCCTCCTCAAAGTCGGCGATGAATTGGACGGCCCGCTTGGCCTTGAGCTTGAGGTACGCCGAGAGCGACCAGTAGGGCTTCCCCAAACGACCGCGCAGGCGGTTCACGCGGCGGTTGAGCCACAGCGCCAGCTGGTAGGCCTGCGAGCCCAGCACGGAGAGCCACCGGGCGTACCGGATGACACCGTCGAACTCGTCGCCGTGGAGGACGAGGAGCTGTCGGCGGTCGGCCGTGGTGTGGACGGCCTGGGGGCGGATCACGATGCCGCCGAGGTGGAGGCCGTAGTAGCCGCGTGCAAACTCATCGTGGTTGCCGGGGATGTAGACGACCTTGGTGCCCTTGCGTACTTTGCGCAGGAGCTTCTGGATGACGGTGTTGTGGGTCTGGTCCCAGTACCAGGAGCGCCGGAGCGCCCAGCCGTCCACCACGTCGCCAACGAGGTAGAGGTACTCGGACTCATTCTGCCGTAGGAAGTCCAAGAGGAAGGCCGTCTTGGCATCGCGAGTCCCCAGGTGAAGGTCGGAGATCCAGATGGTCCGATACCGGTTGGGGTCACGCATGTCGTCCGTCAGAGCGTGCGGAAGGCCACAGGTTGATAACGGAACATACAGAAGCCGTGTTATCGCGCGGTTAGCGGCGTTTTACGAAATCATAGCATCGACCTCGACCGTTTGTATGCGTGTACGGATTCGTTTTCGCTGGTGGCTCCTGGGCAGCGCTCTGAGCGTGTTCTCGTGCACCCCACCGCCCACCGAGCCGCCGCCGCTGGTGCTCCCGGAGCGTCCGCACGTGGTGTGGCTCGTGGCGGAGGACCTGAGCCCCGTCCTGCCGATGTACGGGGACTCCACCGTGGCCACGCCCACCCTCAGCCGCCTCGCACGCGAAGGGGTCGTGTTCACAAACGTCTTCTCGGTGTCTGGGGTGTGCGCTCCGAGCCGGTATGCGCTGGCTACAGGCCGCTACCCAACCAGCGACGGCGCCCACCACATGCGCACCACCAGCGGTGTGGGCGGCCTGCCCGCCTATGAGGCCATACCGCCACCGGCCGTGCACATGCTGCCTGCGCTGCTGCGGCAAGCGGGCTATTACACGGCCAACAACAGCAAGACCGACTACCAGTTTGCACCCCCCGCTACCGCATGGGACGCCTCCAGCCGCACGGCGCACTGGCGGGACCGGGGTCCCGGGCAGCCCTTCTTCGCGATGTTCAACCTGTTCGTCACCCACGAGTCGCAGATCTGGCGGAAGGCCGAGGACTCGCTCTGGGTGGACCCCGACCAACCCGTGCAGGTCCCGCCCTACCGGCCTGGCACGGAGGTGGTCCAGCAGGATGTGCGGCGGATGTACTCGAACATCCGTGAGATGGACGCGCAAGCCGGCGTGCTGCTGGCCGAGCTAGAGGCCGCTGGTTTGCTGGACAGCACCATTGTGGTGTTCATGAGCGATCACGGCGGGCCCCTCCCCCGCCAAAAGCGCGCCGCTTACGACTCCGGCTTGCACGTCCCGATGATCGTTCGCTTTCCCGGGGCCCAGCGAGCGGGCACGCGTGACGATCAGCTGATTAGCTTCGTAGACCTGCCGCCCACCCTGCTGTCCCTGGCCGGGCTGACGCCCCCCGCGTGGATGCAGGGCCAGGCGGTGCTGGGACCGGCCCGGGCCGCCGAGCGCACGTACGTGTATGCCGCCGGGGATCGGTTCGACGGCCACTACGACCGCGTGCGGGCCGTCCGGTCGGGGCGGTTCAAGTATCTGCGTCACTTCTTTCCAGAGCGGCCCTACTACAAGCCGGTCGTGTACCGGGAGCAGATGGCCACCATGCAGGAGCTGCTGCGCCTCGGAGCGGCTGGCCAGCTGGACCGCGCGCAGGCCCAGTGGTTTCGCACGGAGAAGCCCGCCGAGGAGCTGTTCGACACGCACGCCGATCCCCACGAGCTACGCAACCTGGCCCCGGACCCGGCCTACGCCGACACGCTCGCGCGGATGCGCACGGCGCTGGACCAGTGGATGGCCACCACCGAGGACCGGGGCGGGCTGACTGAGGCGCAGCTCATCGAGGCCCTCTGGGGCGGCGCCACACAGCCGGTCACCGCTCCGCCCACGGCCACCGGGACGACGTCAGTGATGCTCCGCAGCTCCACCGAGGGGGCGTCCATTGGCTATCAGGTGGTGGCGGACCGCCAGGCCCTGGGCCCCCGCTGGGCCGTCTACACAAGGCCGGTGATGCTCCCGGCGGGGCACCGGTTGGCGGCAGTGGCCCACCGGATCGGGTATGTGCCTAGCGACACGCTGGTGGTGCCAGGGCGGCCCTAGAAAGGACCGCGCCGGGCCTCCGAAGAAGCCCGGCGCGGGAGATGTACGCGATCGTACGTCAGGTAAGCCCGGGGCTTACTTGAGCAGCGTCATGGTCCGGGACAGCGTCACGGCGCCGGCCTGGAGGCGGTACAGGTACAGGCCCGAGGCCAGGTTCTGGCCATCGAACGTGACGCGGTACGTGCCAGCGGCTTGCTGGCCGTCGACTAGCACGGCCACCTGGCGGCCCATCATGTCGTAGACGGCTATGCGCACGGGCGCGGTCTCTGTCACCTGGTACGTGATAGCCGTCACCGGGTTGAACGGGTTCGGGTAGTTCTGCTCGAGGACAAAGGCCTCGGGCAGCGTGTCGTCGATGGGCTCGACGCTCACGGTCTGACCGTCGGCGAGGTCGCCCAGGTAGCCGACGTTGTCCAAGGCCGTCCAGCCCAGCATCCAGTTCTCACGGCCGAAGGCGCCGATGAAGTTGGCGGGCGTGAAGTACGAGTCCGTGTAGGCCGCGCGCTCGGCGGTGAACGCTGGGCTGTTGCCCGTGGGACGGGGGTCGAGCTCACCGCTCGGATCTGTGTCCCGCTCAATACCGGCCAAGGCAGGATCCACGATCTGGTTACCGTTGGCGACGAGGTAGTCGATGATCGCCCCCTGGTTCTCCAAGCTCGGGTTCACAAACTCCTGCGGCGTGTTCCCCGCCCCGAAGTCCCACCACAGGTTGTTCGTCAGACCCAACTCGCCCGCCTCAAACCGCCGGCGGCTGTCCTCCGTGCGAGCACCCGTGTTGTCGATGTCCTCGATCGTCAGCGCCAAGCCGCCCTGGTTCGTCTGGAAGTCGGTGAAGATCGAGTTGCGGTAGAAGCCGCCCGTGTTGTCACGGAACATCAGCATCTCGGCCCGATCCGACTCCGGCTGGTTGCCCACGCCCGGACCCACGTAGGTCACGTTGAAGATCTCCGGCGTGGCAAAGGGCATGAAGAACTCGTCGCCGCCGGCGCCGTCCTGCTCAGCCGCTGCGCCTGCGGCATCCGTGCCCTGGATCACAAACCAGAACTGGCCGCGTCCGCGCCAGCCCTGATCCCAGTCCACGGCGTCGTCGGCGTTGAAGGCGGAGACGAAGTACTTGAGGTCGACCGTGCCGCCGAAGAACTCGATGCCGTCGTCGCTCGAGGCGTAGGACTCGATGTACTCGAGCGTGGTGCCGCGTCCGACGCCGCCGAGGGTGAGGCCCTGGATCTCGTTGCCGTCCGACTCGCCGATGTTGATGCCGGTGTGGCGGATGGAGACGTAGCGGAGGATGCCGGAGGAGTCGTCGTCGTTGGAGCCGCCGTACTCGGCGCGGGTGTCGCCCTCGGCCACGAGTTCGTTGACGCCCTCGACCTCGCGGAAGTCGCCCTCGGCGTCGCCGGGGTTGTTGGTGCCAGCGTTGCCCAGCATCACGATGCCGCCCCAGAGCCCGCGGGAGGTGTAGTCGAGGAGATCGGGGCTGGAGAGGTTGTCCTGTACGGAGGTGAAGATGATGGGCTCGGTGGGGGTGCCCTCGGCGAAGATCTGGCCGCCGCGGGCCACGACGAGGGCAGAGGCGTTGGTGGACTGGCCGTCCTGTGCCTTCACCACGGTGCCCGCTTCAATGCGCAGTTCGGCGCCTGCTTCGACGAAGACGATGCCGTCCAAGATGTAGACATTATCCTTAGTCCAGGTGACACGGTCCCCGGCGTTGATGTCGGCGTCGGTGACGGTCACCGTTGGTCGCGCTTCCACGTCATCCTGTGCCCAGGCGGTGGTGGGAGCCACCAACAGCAGCGCCAGGAAAAGAGAGAGGATGGTACGAGTGTGTGGCATCGAGATGAGTCGATTGATGAGACGTGTGGGGAAGGAGGATAGGCCCCGGTGCAGCGCGTGTGCGGGGTCAGCACCCGAGTTAATCGTTTGCTAAAGCTCCGATAACGATTTGCTAACGACGGCCTAAAACGCGAGAAGGCAGCCTAGGGCTGCCCTCTCAGTGGGTAGAATCTAGGTGGCCCCAGCTGGGCCGATGTAGTGGCTAAACGAGGTCTAGACGGTTGATGGAAGGAGGTCGACCATGACCTCGGACAGGAGCAGCCTAGTCGATGGCGTAAGTAACGCCGATGGAGATGGTGCGAGCGCGGGAGAAGGCCCGGAAGTCATACTCGACATCCTTGAACGTCTGGATCTCGCGCATGTCGGCGCCCAGTAGGTTCTTGGCAGTTAGCTTGACCCGCAGGTTCGCCGGCAGATCTTGCGAGATGGTCAGGTCCAGGTCGCCGCGGGCCTTCTCAAAGACATCGGGCGTGGCGCCCTCCGTGACGGCCAGCAGGCGATCGCCAAAGATGTTGTAGAAGATGCCGATGGAGGTGCCGGACTCGACGTTCTGGTAGTCGGCGCTCAAGTTGAGCAGGTACGGCGACTGGCCTTCCAGCGAGCGGGTGTCCGACGCATCGGGGTCCGAGGCGCGGATGATGATCATCTCCTCTGCCGGGATGTCCACCACGGACTCCACGAGCGAGAAGTTGCCGCCCAGCGAGATGCGGCTCAAGACGGGGTTCGACGTGAACGCATCGAGCCGTTTGCGGGCCTCCAGCTCCACCCCGTAGACGCGGGCTTGGTCTACGTTCTGGAACGACACGAAGCGCCCCTCCCCTACGGTGCGGAGGACGCGCTCGATGGGTTGATCGAAGTCCTTGTAGAAGGCGCTGAACGCCAGGAGCTCGCCGGGCCGGATGAACCACTCCCAGCGGAGGTCCAGGTTGGTGATGAGCGTGCGATCCAGCAGGGGGTTGCCCTCCAGGATGTCACCGCCCACAAAGTCGAAGCTCTGGAAAGGGGCCAGCTCGCGGAAGGTGGGCCGGGCCAGGGTCCGCGTGGCGGCGGCCCGGAGGTTCATCTGTTCGTTGAGGGCATAGACGGCGTTGAGCGAGGGCAGGAGGTCGGTCTGGTCCAGTTCGCCGATGCGTAGGCTGTCCGCCAGCGTGTCATCGAAGCTCTCGTTCGTGATCTGCGTGGTCTCCAGGCGGGCTCCGCCAATTAGCTTGAGCTTGCTGGTGACGGGGAGCTCCAGCATGACGTAGCCCGCGGCCACGGTCCGGTCTGCGTCGTAGTTGGCGCGCGGCGGCGAGTTCTCGATGATGTACAGCCCGGCATCGAAGGCCGTGATGTCCCCCACGTTCAGGGTATCTTGGACCCCAAAGTTGTCCGGCGAGAAATAAGCGTCCGTGTCCCCCTCGAAGTCCCGGAAGTCCACGGAGCGCCCTTCCTCGTACACAAACCGACGCTGGCGGAAGATGCGCCCGGCATCGTCAAACGCGCCCCCCACCTTGAGCTTGGCGCTGAGGTTGTTCCACTGACGGAACGGTACGGAGACATCCAGCTTGAGGCCTATGTTGTCTTCCTCCAGGTCGCGGAAGAAGCGCTGCGGGGGCGGTGCGTTACCGCCTCCAAGTCCGTAGGTGGTGTCAAGGCCAGCCACCGTCTGCTGGATGTTCGAGGTCGAGGAGAAATACCGTAGGTCCGGCTCCTCTTGGGTATTGCGGCCGTACGAGGCCTTCCACTCCACGGTGATGGGGTTGAGGTAGTGCTCACCGCCTAGTTGATAGGTCTGAAGTGACCGTTCCTGGTAGCCCAGGGCCCGGGTCACGAATGTGGCTGCATCGTTCTGATCGCGGAAGCCAGACAGCTGGGCCGCCTGGCTGATGCCGCTCTGGGTGCGGAGGACGGTGAGGCTCAGCTCGTTGTTGGGACTTGGGCGTAGAGCCAGTGTGCCGGAGGCGCCCCAGTTGGTCTCTTCAGTGCCGCGGGCGTTGGAAAACTGACTTTGCTCCAAAGGATCGGCTCGACTGATGACGTCCAGGTCTGGGTTGGGGCCGAAGTAGGCCTCTGAGGTGAGGTCGTCCACGTCGTCTACGCTGCCGCCCACCAGCTGCCAGCGGCTGAAGACGCCATCGTCATAGAAGCTGAAGCTGCGTCCGTAGGAAAGGCTCCCGGTGTAGCCCAGCGGCATCCCGAGAAACGCCGACTGTCCGCCGATGGCGCCCGAGAAGCTGTAGTTGACCGGAGCCGTGTCCTGCGTGGGCGTCATGACGCCGTTGAACGCATTGGCGAAGTCGTTGAGGGTCTGGGCCCGCGAGGCCCGGTCTTCGTTGGTGACGTCGCGCTGCACATCGCGCAGGTCTTGCTGGGTGGGCAGTTGCTGGGTGGGGTCGTGCCCGTCCAGCAGGTCTGGCAGGGCCCGGGTGCCGTCGTCGAAGCCCAGCCAGTCCTGGTTACCGCCAGCGTAGGTGAGGAAGTTGCTGGCGCCACTAGCCAGTTCGTCGTACGTAATGGACGTAGAGAATTGGAGCGTGAACGCGTCGGGGAACGTCTTCGTGGACACATCCACGAGGCCGCCGCTGAAGTCGCCCGGCTTGTCCGGCGTGAAGGTCTTGAGCGTCACGATGTTGTCCAGCAGGGCCGACGGGAAGAGGTCGAGTTGGAAGGCCTTGCGGTCGGGGTCAGCGCTGGGGAGCGTGGAGCCGTTGAGGGTGGTCGTGGCGTAGCGGTCGCCCAGGCCGCGGATGTAGACGTACTTGCCGCCCACCACGGAGGCGCCGGTGACCTTCGTCATGGCCGCAGCGGCATCCCCCGCGCCCGAGCGTGAGATGGCCTCGGCGCTGATGGCATCCGAGACAGCGGCCGACTTTTGGCGGTCCCGCAGGAGCGAGGCCTCCGTGTTTTGCAGGGCGCGGGCTTCCACCACCAGTTCCTCCATCGCCACGGCATCCGAGGTCATCGCGAACTCCAGGCGCGTGGTCTCGCCCGCCACCACGTCCACATTCTGGATGGTGATGGGGTTGTAGCCGATGTAGGTGGCGTTGATCGTGTAAGTGCCTGGTTGCAGGCTGGGAATGGAGAAGTTTCCATCGATGTCCGTGGCGGCTCCGAAGGTGGTGCCCGCCACGAGCACATTGGCACCAATGATCGTTTCGCCGTTCTCGGCGTCCACAATGGTGCCTGCGATGGTGCCGGTCTGAGCGAACGAGGCAGAGGGAATGCTAAGCGTCCCTAGACACAGGAGGGACCACAAAAACAGCCGATTCACGCGAGATACAGAAGAAAGCGGGAGATGGTGGGGAGCGGAAACGCGTGCGAGGCCGTCCGAACGGATACAATGATGGGCGGCACACGTTTTTTCAGTCAACCCCAGTGTAGCGCGTAGATGTTAAGCCTGTATTATCAGATGACCCCTGGGTGTAGAGATGCTATGATTTGTCCGCCATTCTGCCTTCATGGCGAGGGATGTTACATTCGGGCTGCGTGGCGAGGCCGCGTGAGTCGTTGAAACCACGGAGCCCGTGCGCCCACGCCCTGATGCGCCCATTCCTCCAACTGGGGAACTGAACCTGGGGGCGGCTGTCTGTTTGAACAACCGCTATCCCCTGCGCCCCCTCCGGTTTGCTGTCCGCCCATCGCCCGCATACCTACCTGACGCTCTTTGCGCTCTGGTTGATGGTCTTCTCGGCCAGCAGCCAGGTGATTATCATCTCGCCGATCCTGCCGCGCATCGGGGAAGCGCTGGCGGTGCCGGAGACGCTGCTCGGGACGCTCGTCACCTCGTATGCGGTGATGCTGAGCGTCTTCGCGCTCATCATCGGGCCTATCTCGGATAAGTTCGGGCGCCGCCGGGTTCTGCTCATGGGCACCGTCAGCATGGCGGTGGCGCTGCTGCTGCACGGGGTGGCCAACAGCTACTGGTCGCTGCTGATCATGCGCGGCCTGGCCGGTGGCGCCGGGGGCATGCTCAGCGGGGCCGCCGTGGCCTACATCGCGGATGCCTTTCCGTATGAGCGGCGTGGCTGGGCCAACGGCTGGGTGATGAGCGGCATCGCTTTTGGGCAGATCGTGGGCATCCCACTTGGTACCCTCCTGGCGGACTGGATGGGCTTCCGGGCTCCGTTTATGATGTTCGCCCTCACCATGGGGGCCGCCGTCCTGCTCATCTGGTACGCGGTGCCACAGCCGGACGTGGAGCTGGACGAGGGACGGCTGACCGTGCGCCGAGCCATCGGGGGCTACCTGGGGCTCCTCAAGAACCCGCAGGTGGTACTGGCCGCCACGGTGTACTTCCTGATGTTCTTGAGTGTGGGCCTCTACTTGGTGTACCTGCCTACGTGGCTCGAGCGCACGCTGATGGTCTCCAGCGGGGCCATCGCGTCGCTGTTTCTGGTGGGCGGCTTGGCCAACGTGGTGGCAGGGCCGATGGCCGGGCAGCTATCGGACCGCGTCGGGCGCCGGCCCCTCATTTTGGCTTCGTGCATGGGGTTCGGCCTGATCATGGTAGCGACCACCCATGTGGTGACCGAAATGTGGGTGGCCTACCTGCTCTTCGCGCTGGCCATGATCACGGTGGGCATGCGAATGAGCCCTCTCCAGGCCCTCGTATCGTCGCTTGTGCCGGGCAGCCGCCGAGGGGTCCTCATGAGCCTGGCCATCTCCATCGGTCAGGTGGGGATCGGGATCGGGAGTGCCGTGGCCGGGACGCTCTACGCGGAGTACGGGTACGTGAGCAACACCTATGTGGGCACGGCCTCCATTGTCGTGATGGCCCTGCTTGTGGTCTTTGGCCTCCGCGAACCGGTCAGTGAGGCGTCCCCAGCCGCCGCCGCGGCCGTGCCCGGTGAGCGTGCCCCCGGATCGACACCCTGAGCCACCACGGGCGCCGACAGGATTTTCACAGTCGCTGCGTCTTCAGCAGGAGTGCCCCCTCCCGATACCTCAGAGTAGCTGGAGATGTTCAGAGGTGGAGCACGGCTCACACCCGCGCCGTCCTCAGAGCAGAAGGGCCGTCGTCCGAGACTCCCTCTGCCACCCCGTCGCCCGGCATGAGGGGACTCGAGACGCGCCAGCCCGCTTCTCGTCGCCCTCGTGGGAGCAGGGTCGAGCGCTCTCCTTTTTGCTGCCTAATACCCTTTAGTTCTTTTTTGAGATGACGATATCCTAACCGTGTATTGACTGTAGGGAACGACGATGAATCAGGTATCTGCACAAATCGCTTCGCACACGCCTTCGCCCACCAGAGACGCGGTGGCGGGGTCGCTGTCTCGCCTCGCTCGTCTGGCCGCTCGGGAGGTGGGCGTGAAACGAGGCGCTATCCTGGTGCAGCAGCCTGAGGGCTGGGCCACGTACGCGGCCACGCCTGACCAGCACGCGTGGGCCGCGGCTGCCCAGCCCACGGCCCAGCGGGCCCTGGCCGCCACGGAGCCGGTTGTGCACGATCTGGTGGAGGACGTGCCCTGTATGCTGGTGTCCTTCCCCGGCGGTGTCCTGGCTATCGAGACCACGGAGGCCGCTACGGAGCCTGCGCTATTGGAGGAGTACGCCACCCTGGCGGCCGACGTCCTCGCGCTCCAACGTGAACAGGAGTCCCTCCTGACCACCCAGGTCTTCGTGGACGCCACCCACCGCATGGTTCAGCTGGGCTATTGGTCGTATGACGTGGCCACGGGAAACAATGAGTGGTCCGACGAAACCTTCCGCGTCTACGGCCTGGAGCCTGCTCCAACGGCGCCCTCCTTCTCAGATCTCCTCGCCCGGTTCTATGCTCCGGAGCATGCTGAAGAGCTGGCCCAGTGTGTTCAGGATGCCATCGCTCATCAGCGGCCCTATCAAGTCGTCTTACCCGCCAAACGCGTCGACGGCACGACGGCCTGGCTGGAAGCGTGCGGCGCCGCCTGGCTGAATGCCGACGGTGAGGTGAGCCAACTGGTGGGCACGGTGCAGGATGTGACCGCGTTCAAAGAGGCCGAGACCGCCCTCCAGGCTACGGAGGATCAGCTGCGTCTATACCGGGAGCAAACACACACGCCCCTCATCACGTGGGATACCCAGGGCCGCATCATCGGCTGGAATCCAGCGGCTGAGCGCTTGTTTGGCCACACGCCAGCAGAGGCGCTCGGGGCACCAGTGGATATCCTTGTGGCGGAGTCTGCCCGTGCGCCCATTGCAGACCTCACTGAACAGCTGGTTGGCGGAGCGGACACATTGCGTTCCATCAATGAGCATGTCACCAAAGACGGCCGTGTGATCACCTGTGAGTGGTTCAACACGCCGCTCTTGGATGATGCGGGGGCCATCACCGCCGTCCTCTCATCGTGCACCGACGTGACCGAGCGTGAGCGGAATCGCCGCCAGCTCCGACGGCAGGAGTCCCAGCTCCGCGAGGCGCAGCAGGTGGCCGGGATCGGTAGCTTTGAGTGGGATTTTCGGCGCGATGTCTTCGACTACTCGGAGCAGTTCGGCGTCATCTATGGCCTGGACCCCACCACCTATGACGGCTCCGTCCGGACCATCATCGATGCCTACATCCACCCAGAGGATCGCTCGCTCGTGGAGGAGAGCATCCAGGCCGCCATCGATCAGGGCGTGCC
>JBCDJV010000037.1:0-43409 GCA_038747425.1 Bacteroidota bacterium | reverse complement strand
CCCTCAATCAAGGTATCCTGGAACGTGACCCGGTAGCGATCTCCGTCCGTGTACTGGCGCGGGTCGATCACGCGGTAGCCGATCCGGCTGCTGGTGAAGCCCTTCGTGCGGTTTAGGAACCCGTCGGTGGACTCCAGGTCGCCCGGCATGAACCCGGCCACGGCGGCCTCCGGGGTGATCTCGACTACGTTCGGGCCCGTCTCGATGGTGCCATCTGGCGCCCGCCGGATGCGGATCGGCGTCTCGGTGGGCGAGATGTTGGCCGACGGCGCCCCGAAGTCGTAGGCCGTCACCGCGTAATAGTAGGTGATACCGTTCGTCACCGTCGAGTCCACGAACGTGTGGGCCAGCCCGTTGGAGGCCTCCCCGGGGTCACGGCGGTCGTTGCCCAGGTCAAACTTGACGCCGTTGACATCCACCGGATGGAAGCCGCCGTTGCCATTGATCAGGTCGAACTGTGCAATGGGGCGACGGAACGTGAGGTTGCCCCGGCCATCGGTGATCGTGAGCGGATCCAGGAAGGCAGGGTCCGTCGACCGGTAGATGCGGTACCCCTCGAAGTCCCGCGAGGGCAGGCCCAGGCTCTGCAGGAAGGGATCCACCGAGTCTTCGGCGTCTTCGTCCCAGTAGAGCGTCACCCGGCCGTCGCCGGGGACGGCGCGGACCGTGGGCGTGTTGGGGGCCTGCGCAAACTGGTAGTCCTCGGCGTATGCGTCGAGCGCATTGTCCCGGGCCTCTAGCGATTCCTCCTGCGTGAGGCCGAGCTGGACCGAGAGCGAGATGCGCTCAGTCTGGCCAGCCTTAAGCGGGAAGAGCCCGCTGGACACCACGAGGTCGTTGTCGCCTGCTTCAGGCTTCTCGGTGTCGAAGTCGCCCGGAACCATGTAGGTTTTGAATAGGAACCGATCCGAGATGGTGCTCAGGTTGAGCGTCCCGGAGCCGAAGAGCTGCACGTTCGTGATCCCGATCTGGTCCGACTCGGACACGTCGGTCACGTCGATGTTTTTCTCCCCAGGGAAGGTGGTGCCGGCGCCCGTGGTGGGCTGACCGTCGCCGTCGCCGCGATCACCGCTGAAGGGCACGCCGTCCAGACCGGCATCGTCGCGCAGCGGCTCCCAGTCACCATCGTTGTCGATGCCATCGTCACGGCTCTCGTCGATCATCTCGTCGATGCCTTCGTCGATGCCTTCGTCCGTGGCGCCGTCGCTGTCGTTGTCGATACCGTCGGCGTAGGGCAGGCCCAGGTCTTCGGGGCCCACCGCATAGAGGATGATGTCCGTGCCGGGCACGCGGTACCGGCCGAAGGGATCGGAGGCGGCCGCATCAATCATCTCCTGCGTGACCACCGGCGAGCAGACCTCGGTGAGGTAGTCCTCAGGCGGAGCCGCGTCGAGTTGGCAGTCCGTCTCTGCCAAGAGACCATCCCCGTCGTTGTCGATACCGTCTTTGAAGCCGAGGCCCACATCTTCCTCATCCACCCCCACGAGGTGGACAATGGGCACGCCGCTGCGGGTGCGCTGGAAGTCATCGTCTTGGGGACGCATGGGCCAGCGGTTGAAGATGTCACTGCTCGCAGCGGCCACCATTTCAGGGGTCACGGTGGGGCTCCCCATCTCCCCGTCGCCGTCGTTGTCGATGAAGTCGGCGTAACCCACCCCCACGTTGTCAATCTGGCCGTCGGAGAACGGCGTGTAGGTCTGGTTCTCGTCGATCAGCCCGTTGAAGTTATCATCGATGCCATTCTCCGGGTCCTCGCCATCGAGGAAGCGGGGCGGCACCACGGGGCTGTTGCACTCGCCGTTGTTGAGCGGGCACTCGTCGGCCGTGGACCCGTCGCCGTCGTTGTCGATGCGGTCGAGGGCGTTGCCAGGCGTCTCCAGGAAGGCTACGGAGGCGGCACCCACGGGATCAGAGCCGAAGTTCTGGTCGCCAATGCCGTCCAGATCCGTCATGAAGGCCACGTCTTCGAGGAGATCGAAGAAGATGACATCGTCGGCGCAGTCGCCGCCAGCGCAGTCGGCCAGCCACACAGAGAGGCCTACGTTGTCCAGGTCCTCGGTGCCGTCGTTCTTGACCCCTTGGATCAGGAAGACGACGTCGTCGATCAGGATCTGGCTCCACGAGAGGATGCGCGTGTCCACGATGAGCCCCAGGCCATGCCGCGTGGCGTCGGTGGAGTCTGGGCGATAGAGGGCCCGGTTGCGATCATACTGGTCATCGCCGGCCTTGTAGAAGAACTCCTGGTCGGCGTTCTCGATGCCCTTGCCGAAGAAGCCGTTCCATGACCCCGGCCATCCCGGATCGGTCTCGTCGTCGAGCTTGTCCGGCCAGGTGGCGGGCCAGCTCAGCGGGTCGTCGCTCTGGGCGATGCCGAACTCGCTGCCCGCCGGGTTGACGTAGCCGCCGATGGGCTCGAAGGTCCACGAGGCGTCGCGCCCCTCCGAGTTCTGGCGGAAGTCAGACACGTTGGTGATGTAGAGCGTCTCACCGGGGTTGGCCCCGATGTTGCTCTGCACCTCAGCGCCTACCCACAGCTGCGTGAGCGCCACGTAGGTCTGGTTGGTGTTTTTGGGCCACTCGAACCAGAAGTCGGCGGGGTTACCAGACTGGGCCGTCTGGGTCCAGTTGGTGATGGTCGCCCGGATGTTGTTGCCGTCGATGTCATCGCGGCGTCGCTCCAGCGGGTCCACGCGCTCCGTGCTGGGCACGTGGTTGCGGTCGATGACGCCCTGCGCCCAGCTCACCGTCGGTGCCGCCAGAAGCAGCCCGAGGAGCAGAAGGACAGATCGAAGTCGGTTCATACGCAGAGGAGAATGGATAGAGTCAATGGTCAAGACTCGGTGGGGAGACGGACACTTGACGATTGAACGTTGACCAGTGAGCATTTAAAACTTGATCTCCATACCCACCTGAACACGGCGGGGCTCTGAGAAGAAGTTGGGCCGGACGAAGTAGCCCGGGTCAAAGGAGGCCGTCTGCTGCTGGAACAGGGTCACGTCTGGCTCGCCGGTATCAGCGAAGACGGCCTGGGCATTGCGGGCATCGAACAGGTTGAAGACCTGCACATACAGCCGAGGCTGCAAGCGGCCCACAGGGAACGTGCGCGAGGCGTTGAGGTCCACCTGGAACGAGCTCGGCTGGCGGCGCGAGTTGCTCGGGAACTCCGGCGGCACGTCTGAGCCCACCAGCACGGCCTCGGGGAAGAAGGGCGTGTAAGGGAAGCCCGTGCCGTAGACGGCCAGCAGCGAGGCGCCCCAATCGTCGCCGCCGAAGTAGAAGGACCCCGCCACCTTGTGGCGCTGGTCCCAGTTGAGCGGCAGCAGCGCCAGCTTGGGCTGCCCGTTCCCCTGGAGGGCGAAGAATTCCTCACTCGGGTCCGAGTTCGAGCCCTCTACCACCTGGAAGGTGTAGTTGACGTCGAAGCCCCAGTTGTTCGTGTAGGCCTTGCTCAACGTCATGGTCACGCCCTTGGTGTTGGCGTAGTCCCGGTTGGCAAAGACCACGTAGCTCACGCCGGGCAGCTCGGTCTCGATCAGCGGAGAGGTGGAGACCCAGTCCCGGACGTCCCGGTAGTAGCCCGTCAGTTCCGCCACAAAGTCGCCGATGCCCTGCTTCAGGCCGATCTCGTACATGATGGTGCGCTGAGCGTCCAGGTCCGGGTTGCCGAAGGGCCCGTAGAGGCCGGAACGGTTCGGGATCTTGTATCCGAAGTTGGCGGACATCCGCTCTACAGTGGGGATCTGCAGGAAGTGGCCGTAGGAGAAGTGGATGACGCCCTCCTCGGTGATCGGGTAGGCCACACCCAGGCGCGGCGAGAGCTGGAACTTGGCCTCGGTGTCCCGCCACCAGTAGGACTGGCGGTCTTCGACGGTCAGGCGGTTGGCATCGGTCTCTTCGTCTGGGCTGATGAGGCCGTCACCGTTGGTGTCGCGGAAGAGGTTGGTCTTCTTGAAGGGGTTGAAGATGTTCGGATCCTCGGGATCGGCGGGTACCTCTGCCCGGGAGTCGAAGTAGTCGAAGCGCAGCCCGGCGTTCACGATGAAGTTCTCGAACTCGATCTTGTCCTGCACATAGGCGCTGATGGTGATCGGGCTGAAGTCCTCGAAGGCCTGCACCTGGAATGAGTTCTCGGGCGGCCGCGCGGGCTGGAAGGGCTCAATGGTCTGCCCGTTCTCGTCGATCGCTGGCACGAGGCCAAACGACTCGAAGTCCAGGTTGTCGATCCGCACCTCGGCTCCGATCTTGACGAGGTGGTGCTTGCTCACCTGACTGGTGAGGTCACCCTTGGCGAAGTAGGCGGTGGAGTTACGGTTGAACCGGCCCAGGTCCATGCCGCCGCGCAAGAAGCGGTTGCCGCCTTGCTCTACCTCCTCAAAGACGCCAGGCAACACCTCCACCGAGTCCGGCGGGTTGAGCAAGAAGCCGTTGTAGCGAGGGTCGAGCGGGTTATCGAAGCGGGCGCTCTCCTGCTCACGCGAGAAGCGGGCCAGGTTCAGCGTGTAGAACGTGGTGTTGTTGACCAGGTGCGTGAACTTCAGCTTGAGGTCGTAGCCGATGTCCGTGAAGGTGGGAATGCCATCTGGATTCCAGCGGTAGGGCAGGTAGCGGCCGTTGCCGATCCCGAGGTCGTCGGCCTGGCTCCACGAACCGAGGCCAATCACGTTCAGGATCATGTTGTTGGACAGCTGGACCCGCAGGTTGCCCTGCCAGCTCAGCTTCTCGTTGGTGTTCATGGACACCAGGGACGAATCCCCAAAGCTCCCGTCCTGGCTGTAGAGCCGAGTGCCGTAGAGCCAGCCGTCGTTCTTGAAGTAGCGCCCCAGGCCGAAGAAGGTGACACGGTCAGACAGGACCGGGCCCTCCAGGGTGCCGCTCAGGTTGTAGTAGTGGGCCGGGTTGAAATCCAGGTACGAGTACACGTCTACGTCGCGGTACTGGATGTCCTGGCTGGTGAACTCGTCCACCTCCACACCGCGCAGGAAGGCTTCGCCGCCATCGCCGAGGACGGCGTAGGAGCCGCTGAAGACTTCCACCGACCCACCAAAGCGATCGCTGCGGCCTTCCTTGGTGACCACGTTGATGATGCCGGACATGGCGTTGCCGTACTCCGCGTTGAAGGTCCCGGAGATCACCTGCAGCTCCTGGATGCCGTCGTTTTCGAGCTCGATGGCCGTGGAGCCGTCGTAGCTGTCGGTCACGGGGACCCCGTCCACCATGACGGTCACCTCGCTGGTGCGGCCGCCGCGGATGTGGTAGCCGCCGTTCTGCTCGGTGATGCCGGCCTGCACATTCAGCACCTGGTTGACCTCCTGCACGGGCAACCGGTCGATGGATTCGGAGGTGATACGGGCCTCACTGCTGGTCACGTCTCGCTTGACGGCGCTGGCCTCGGCCGTGACGATCACCTCTTCTCCCTCGAACACCTCCTCGCGCAGACGGAAGTCGATGGTACTGGTCAGGTCTACGCTCACCTGCACCCCTTCGCGCCGCTCATTGGCGAAGCCGACGAAGGAGGCCACGATGGTGTACGTGCCGGGCCGCACCCCGATGATGACAAACTCACCGTTGATGTTGGTGGAGGTCCCCTGGGTGGTGCCTTCGATGAAGACGTTCACCCCAGGCAGAGGCTCGCCAGTGCCGGCCTCGAGCACCGTACCAGCGATCTTACCGGTTGTCTGGGCCAGGGCGCTTGGCGCTAGCAGAAGCAAGGCCGAGCCGAAGAGAGCAAGGAAGCGAAACGAAGCACGCATGGGCGTCAGTCTGAGGAGGGCGTCATCGACGCGTGGTCGGAAGGGACGGTAGTCAGCGGGAGGGCGGCTACACGAGCGTAGTCCACCTGAATGGAGGCTTGATGGGCCGCGCGGAGGCTGTCCAGATGCCGGTTCAGGTGCGTGCGGCTGTACGTGTGCTGGAGCATCTGCCGGATGCCGGACTGGACGGCCTCGAAGGGCAACGCCGTGCCCTCGTCGTCGCGGTAGTCGGCCCCGTAGCGCTCGTAATGAGCCCGCACCGAGTCGGCAGAGACTGTGGCATCAGCCCGGAGGCGCTGGCGCTCATGCTGGAGCACCCAGTCCTCCAGGGCGCGCTGCCGGGCCTCGGGGAAGCGAGGGTCAGCGCGCAGCGCACGGGCCTCGGCTTGCTCCAGGAGGTGGTCACGCACGAACAAGCCTTGGATGAAGCTGGCCAGGTCGGCGCGGGTGCGCACTTGGGCGCGCTGACGCGGATCGGTGTACTGGGCGCGGTCTCGAAGGTCCTCTGCCGTCCACGTGCGGCGCTCCCCATCGGGGCCGAAGGTGACGAGCGGCGCGGTCATCCAGGCGTCGGGATCACTGGTGCCCTCGTCGGGAGCCACCGTCACTTGCCCAGTGACCTGCTCGTGCAGGCGGGTGAACGAGGGCTCGTGAAACGCAGGCGCCAGACGGTCGGTGAGGGTCCGCACGTGCTCGTCGCGCACACGGAGTTGCTTGCGGCGGCGCACGAAGGCTTCGAGGCGATCTCGCCGCTGGGCGTAGTCGGACTCCGTGAGCAGCGGCTTGGTGAAGCGTTCGTCGACGCGGATGAGGGAGTAGCCATAGCTCGTCTGCACGGGCTCAGACACCACGCCGGGCTCCAGGCGGTAGGCCACCTCTTCGAAGGCCGGGTCCAACTCGTCGAACGAGACCAGGCCCAGGTCGCCCCCGTTGTTCGCCAGCGCGGTGTCGGCAAAGACCTCACGGGCGAGGGCCTCAAAGGTGGCGCCTTGCTGGAGGCGGGTCTGCAAGACCTCCGCCTCGGCGAGGGTACGCGCAAAGAGATGACGGACGCGGAGTTGCGTGTTGGCCCACACGAAGGCCTCGGCCACCTCGCGCTCGGTCACTTGCAGCGTGTCAAAGAGCACGGTCCGGGCATAGAGATCCAGGAGCAGCTTGCGCTCAGCCACCATCTGCTGGAAGACGTAGCCAGGCTCTTGAGCGATCCCAGCCGCGTGGGCCTCCGCGATCAGCAGTTCCTCGTTCACCAGGTCATCGATGAAGAGGCGGCGGAGGCGGGCGTTGTCGGCCACGCCCGTGCTGAGCAGGTAGTCCACGTAGCGCTTCCGGAAGTCGGGCTCCAGAATGACGCGGTCCTGGACACGAGCCAGCGCACGCTCTTGGGACTGTGCCTGTTGGCAGCCAAGCCCTAGGAACGTACCCGCGAGCACGAGGCTCACCACGGTCAGGCCGGTGCGGAAGCGCTTCGTCATGGCCCCACCCCGTTGGTTGTGCCCGTCTGCGTGGTAGAGCGGTGGATGAGGCGCGGGGCGAACACGGTCTGTGAGGACGGACGCTCTGGCGCTTCAATGCGCTGCAGCACCAGCTTGGCGGCCTGGCGGCCAATCTCGGCCATCGGCTGACGGAGCGTGGTGAGGCCCACGTACCGGCTGATCTGGATGTCGTCAAAGCCGATGAGCGCGATGTCATGCGGCACCTGAAGGCCATGCTCCTGGATGGCGCGCAAAGCGCCCAGGGCCTGGACATCGGAGGTGGCGAAGACGGCATCGGGCCGGTCGTCGCTGTGGGCGAGGAGGCGCTGCATCGAGACGTACCCGCCGTACTCGGTGTAGCCATGCTCGGCATCGTCCGTGCTAACGGCGATCAGGCGTTCGTCGGCCACGAGGCCTGCGTCGCAGAGTGCCCGGCGGTATCCCGCCGCGCGATCTTTGCTAGGCACGGAGGCCGGGTTGGCCATCAGCAAGGCGATCCGGCGGCGTCCCAGGTCAAGCAGACAGCGGGTGGCGAGGTAGCCCCCCGCCTGATTGTCCGTCGTTACGCTGTCAAAGCCCGGATGGGCACAGTCCACCAGGACGACCGGCCGGCCGCATCGCCGCAACCGCTGCGTGCGAGCCTCCGTGGTGGGCGTAGAGAAGAGCAAGATCCCGTCTGAAAGCCCTTTCTGTACGGCCCGGTCCAGCTGTGCGTCTACACCATCGAGGGTAGCCGAGGCGTGGACCAGCAAGTCGAACTCGTGCTCCGCCAGATACTCCTGGAGGCTGCGCATGACCTCGACAAAGAAGTAGTTGGTCATCATGGGCAGCACAACCGAGACGAGGCGTGTCTGGCGCCGCGCCAAGCTCTGGGCCGAGGCGTGGGGCTGGTAGCCCAGGTCGTCGGCAATGGAGAGCACCCGGCGACGCGTGCGGTCGGCCACGCGCCGGTGGTTGTTCAGCACACGAGAGACGGTGGCGATCGAGACGCCTGCGCGCTCGGCGATATCGTAGATGGTGACGGCCAACAGAGAAGCAGGGGCGTGAAACGAGGTGCGTAAGCGCTTACAGAGCTTGGGTCGTGTATTTACGATGCGGTTACGACACTGTCAAGTCACGCATAGCTGCTAAACCACTACCCAAGACCACTTGCGCCAAATCTCCATCATTTGCGCGGGGTAAAAAGACGCCTCATTCATGGAGAAACCGACCTTAAGCGCTTACATGAATGGGGCATGCGAGCGTACAAGGGCGCTGAGAGCACGGACGGTTTCCATGGCCTCCACCTGAACCGGCCATGGCTTCGACGGAGGGCTGGGGGCCTCCCGATTGATCCAAGCGAGGGATGAGGGGATCAGCGCGGGCCCAGCCTGAACGGTGAGGCCGCTTGGCCCGCGCGGGGCAGAGGGCGCTCAGGGGGAGCACGGCCTGCCGTGTCCAGCACCAGGCTGGGCGCCTGGGTTACCGGCAGAGCGGACCTCCGCAGGAGGGCCGGGGGCCAGACGAGAGGTGATCAGGCGTCGGCCGTTTCTTCTTCTTCCCAATGCTCGATGATGTCGAGCACGGCGTCCACGATCTCGTCCTCCTTCACGGTGCGGACGACCTCGCCGCGGATGAAAAGGTGCGCGCGACCGCGCCCCAACGATACCCCCAGGTCGGCGCCGGCGGCTTCGCCGGGTCCATTGACCGCGCATCCCATCAGGGCCACGGTCAGATCCTTTTCAAACTTCTTGGTCTTGACGGCCTCTTCCACGGCGTCGACCACGCTGAAGAGATCACTGGCCAGACGCCCACAGGTGGGGCATGCGATGATGTTGACGCCGGGCGGTCCCAGTCGTAGCGACTTGAGGATCTGGTGCCCCACTTCCACTTCATGAATCGAGTCCGTAGCGAGTGACACGCGGATGGTGTCCCCAATGCCCTCGGCCAGCAGCGCACCGATCCCGATGGCGCTCTTGACGCTTCCGGCTTGGAGCGTGCCGGACTCCGTCACGCCCAGGTGGAGCGGGAAGTCGGTCCGTTCGGCCACGAGGCGGTAGGCCTGGATCATGAAAAATACGTCCGAGTGCTTCACCGAGATGATGATGTCCTCGAAGCCATACTTGGCGCACAGCTCCACGTGCCGCATGGCACTTTCATACAGCGCCTCGGGCTTAGGAAAGCCGTACTTGTCCATGATGTCCCGTTCCAGCGAGCCGGCGTTGACGCCGATGCGGATGGGAATACCCGCGTCCTTGGCCGCCAGCAGCACCTGGCGCTCCCACTCTTCCTTGCCGATGTTGCCTGGGTTGATCCGCACCTTGGCCACCCCGGACTCGATCGCCTTGAGGGCATAGCGGTAGTTGAAGTGGATGTCCGCCACGATGGGCACAGGGGAGGCCTGGACGATGTCGCTCAGAGCATCGGCGTCTTCGGGGCGCGGCACGGCCACGCGCACGATGTCGGCGCCGGCCTCGGACAGCTGACGTATCTGGGCAAGGGTCGCGTCTACGTCGTGCGTCTTCGTCACCGTCATGGACTGCACGGAGACGGGGGCCCCTCCTCCGACCTGGACGTCCCCGACCTGAACCGGGCGTGAGATCCGACGTGGGCGTTCCATAGCAAGCGAATACCTGGTGGACGGGGTGGATTCCGGGCGATGGTACCCGGGGCCTGGCTAAAGGCTCCCGACCCCGTTACCGCACGTAACTGGCGGCGTTGACATCGATGCTGGTGCCGGTGGCATGGTCGGCGAGGCCGCTGGCCAGCAGCACCACGACCGGGCCGAGATCGTCGGGCTCGGTGAGACGGTCCAGGGCGACGCCTTGCATGGCATAATCGAGGCCGTAGGTATCGAAAAACACCTGCGCCATGTCTGTGCGCACGAACCCGGGGGCCACCACAAACGACGTCAAGCCGTCTTTCCCACAGCCCCGCGCCAGCGATCGGGAGAGGGCCACGAGCCCCGCTTTCGAGGCCGCGTAGGCCATGTAGTCCGGCGTATCCCCACGGAATGCCGCCCGAGAAGCAATGTGGATGGCCCGAGCGGCCCCGCCTCGAACACGCAGGTGCTGCACCAAGCGGCGAGACAGCAATTCAGGAGCACGCAGATTGACAGCCAGGGTATGATCCCAGTTGGCCTGCCAGTCCGCGGTAGACGCCGCCAACGGCATCTCGTGCGCCACCCCCGCGTTGTTCACCAGCACATCGAGGCGTCCATAGGCCGCCAGCACGGCCTCAAACAGGCCATCCACGGCCTGGGCATCGGCCAAGTCGGCTTGGAAGGCCCGAGCGTCGCGGCCGAGATCCCGGGCCAGCGCCGTTGCAGACGCCATGGAACGATGCCCGTGCACCGCCACGGTGGCGCCGGCTTGAGCGAGGTGCTGCGCCAACGCCCGCCCGATCCCGCGGCTCGCGCCGGTGACGAGGACGATGCGTCCGGTGAGGTCGATGGTCATGAGGATATGGAAAAGGCAACGTGATCAGTAAAAACGCCAGACCACACGGTCAAGCCTGCACGGGCGCCCCATCCCAAGACACACGGTCGGGACAGGATACAGACGGTAGGCACACGATACATCGTGTCCCGGGAGCATGAGCCCCCGCAACGGGAAGGAGATCCCCCGGATACGGTAAAACTGGTGGTCCAGGATTCATTGGTAGAGGCGTACCCGGGTGTCCACAGGCGGTGTGCCTTCGGTACGTTGGACGAGATCGAAGCGCAGGCGCCCCAGCACGCGTCCGTCCACCGTCTGCACGTCGACCTCCCAGCGTCCGGGGGCCAGGTTGCGCTTGTAGGTGTAGCCTCGGTACCCCGCCCCACGCCCTCCGTTGACACCGTATTCCATGCGGTCCATCACCACCCAACGCTCGTCGTCAGCGTCGAAATAACGCCAGCGGTGTACGATACGCTCCCGGAGATCAGTGGGGGCGAAGATGGCCGTGAAGCAGTAGACGGCCTCGCCGGGGGTGTAGTAGAGCACATCGTTGGAGCGCGCCCACACTTTATACCACGGCGGGGCCTCGTAGCGCAAGCGATAGCCCTCCTCCACCCGCTCGACATCGTAAAACACCCCCGCGAAGCGCATGGCGAGGGGCACAGGCGGCATCCACCGCTGCAGGTAGAACAGATGGAGCGCCCCGAACAGGCCGATCACCAGGGCCGCCACAATGCTGGCATGGCGCAGGCCGGTCCACACGCGGCGCCGGTAGAAGAAAAGTACCATCCCCGCCGCGAGACCCAGGCCTACCAACGTGCCTGCCGTGAAGGTGGCGTAGTTGGCCACCTTGGTGAGCACCGGAATCAAGAATACGAAATAGGACGCCGCCAGCAGGAAATAGAGCGAGAGTAGCAGGTAGAGGTTGACCTGTCGGCGGTGGATGAACTCGTTGGCGACGAGCAGGACCGCCAGGATGCCCAGGTACACGGCGGACTCGGTCAGCGAGGCGCTTTGGGAGTAGAAGATGACGTACGCGCTGAACAGGGCCCCCATCACCACCTGTGTGGCAGCGGGGAGCCAATGGCTGTAGCGTTTTGCCCAGGGATGTCGAAGCTGACCGTAGCTGTCCAGCCCCGTCAGGATGATGAAGGTGGTGAGGAGCGTCAGGTGGGTGAGCAGGATCAGGTTGTCGCCCAGCCGGTCCACCCGCTCGAGGGTGAGCACGTCGAGCGTGACGCCGCCCAGGAAGAAGACCAGGGGCGCGTAACGCTGGTGCTTGCGGCAGAACGCCACCACGCGCGAGGCTCCCGGCTGCCGCTCGGCAAACTGGCGGAGTCGCTGCACCACCGGCGGGAGCGAGACCTCAGGCGCAGCCGGTTCGTCCGGTCCAGGGGTGTGCATTGCCGACCTATGCTCAGCGATTCAGCGAGATAGGGCGGACGGGCCGGGCCGGCTTCGCGGCAGCAGTGGCCGCAGGGCGGGCAGCTTTGGGCGCGGGGCGCCGCCAGAGGGGGACGGATGAGCAGGGCTCGCCGTACATCAGCTTGCGCGCCACCCGCTGAAGGTGCTGCGTAGCGATGAGGTAGGCGTCCAGCGGGACCGTCTGGCCACCACAGCCCTTGATGACGACGATGCGATCCTGATACCGGCTCCAGTCCTCGGCCTCGAGGGCCCGGACGAAGTGGTCGCGGCGGAGGTCGCCGGCCCGGCCGAACGCTACGGACGCTGCACGGCCTTCCAGTTTCGACGCAATCAGCATGTAGGCCCACGTGGGGACGATCGCATCGGCAGAGCACCAGACGGCCACGTGTTGGTCGGCATACGCGTCCCAGTCGTGGGCTTTGACGTGGCTGCGGAACTCCTTCTCGCGCAGGATCAGGCCCTGGACCAGGAACGGCTCCATGTCCAGTTCGGCGACAGGGCGGCCATCCCACAGCTCGTCGAGGTTGTAGACCTCAATGTCACTCTGGGCAACGCGGTTGGTGAGCGGTTCCATGGCAGCGTGTAGACGTACGTGGCGGGGTGGACGAACAGGTCGGCTTCTACGCAGACACCGCATCCAGGTGCCCACCGTGCTAGACTACGAGGCCGGCTCAGCGTCTCGCAGCGCCAACCCCGCTCCTTGAGCCGCCGCGATCACCCGCTCAATGGTAAAGTCGATCTCCTCGGCCGTGGTGAAACGCCCCAGGCTGAACCGCAGTGAGGCCTGGGCATCGGCCGGTGTGAGGCCGCTGGCCAGCAGCACATGACTACCGGCCCCAGACCCTGAGGAGCACGCACTCCCGGGCGACACCGCCAAGTCACGCATGCCCATCATAAGGTTTAGATTCTTGGCGCCTCGAAACGTCATGGACGAGGTGTTGGGCAACCGATCCGCCCCTCGCCCGACGATGTGCAGATCTGGCAGCGCGGCCAGCAGGGCCTCCTCCATGCGGTTGCGCAGGGCCTGCAGGCGCGCGGCCTCGGAGGGCTGCTCATCCACTGCGATGGCCATGGCGGCCCCCAGGCCCACAATGCCGGGTACGTTGAGGGTCCCCCCGCGCAAGCCACGTTCCTGTCCGCCCCCGTCCAGGAGCGGGTAGCAGTGCACACGTGGAGCACGTCGGCGCATGTACAGCGCACCCACACCTTTGGGGCCGTAGCACTTGTGCCCGGAGCACACCAGCAGGTCTACATGCTCCACGCTCACGGGCACTTTCCCTACGGCCTGCGTGGCATCGGTGAGCAGCAAGGCCCCCCGGGGCCGCACGATCTCGGCGATGGCCTCCATCGGCTGCAAGACGCCCGTTTCGTTGTTCGCCCACATGACGGCCACCAGCACCGTCTCGTCGGTCAGGGCCTCAGCCACGGCATCCGGACTCACCACGCCGTCGGCGTCCACAGGCAATCGGGTGACCGTCCATCCTTGGCGTTCCAACGCGCCACAGGCGTCCAGCACGGCCTTGTGCTCGTTCTGGACGGTGATCACATGGCGCCCTTTCTCGGCATAGGCCTCGGCAATGCCTTTGATGGCCATGTTGATGGCCTCGGTGGAACCACTGGTGAAGGTGATCTCGGTCGCCTGGGCACCGAGTGCCTCAGCGATCTGCTCGCGGGCTTGCTTGACGGCCTCAGCGGCGGTCCACCCGTACGGATGTGCGCTACTGGATGGATTCCCGAAGTGATCGGTAAAGTAGGGCAACATACGTTCCACCACGCGGGGATCGGTGGGCGTGGTCGCATTATAGTCGAGGTAGACCGGCACCTTCATATTGGTAGGACAGATAACTCTGTGAACATCGCGTGTGGCCAAGGCGGACCCAGCACGTCTCAAGCTTCTGGATCGTTCCCCATGCCTCCCTGTAGTATACACTTCGCACTCCAAAAGGTCAGGAGCGGCGTCACGAAGCGGTAGGGGCTATGGCTCAACGTAGCAGCGTCACGAGGCGCACCTGGGTTGTACCTCCTGATTCCAAGCGAAGCAGGTAGACCCCACTCGGCAACGCCCGTCCGGCTGCATCCAGCGCCGTCCAGGTCACGGCGTGGGCGCCTGGGGCCTGGACGGCCTCCACCAGGGTCCGGACCTTGCGGCCGAGCACATCATACAGCGCCAGGCGCACCGGGCCTGGCTCGTTCACCACGTACGGCGTGCGCGCCTGGGCCTGGAGCGGGTTGGGATAGGTATTCAGAAGGTCGGCCACACGCGGCTGCTCGGCCGCAGGCTCGTCCACCGCTACCGGCTGGCCGGTGGCCGCATCCACCGTTACCGTCTCGACATCGCCATCCACCACCGAGATGAACCCCACCGACCAGAGCGCACGCCCTGTGGACGCGTCAGTTCGCAGTTGAGCATAGGCTGGACGCTCACTCACCGCCTGACCGCGCTCATCGAGCATGTCCAGAGCCACGTTCGCGGCCTCGTCGCTCTCGATCCAGGTGCTGGGTAGCGGGGCGCTGAACGTAGTAGGGGATTCGATTTCAATCACCCCGTCCAACAAGCCACGGAGGCCGAGAACGTAGGTGCGGGCCGAGTCCACGCTGGGGGCGTAGTAGGTGTAGGACCACAAGGCAGACTGCCCCCCCGGCGAGAGGTCTGGAATGAGGGTGCTGACATCCACAAGGTAGGCATCCGGGGCGAATCGCTCGGCCGCGACGGTCTCAGCCACGTCCAGGGCGTCACGGGCCAGCACCTGCTCCAGGGGCAGCGTGAAGCCCGTCTGAGCGTCAGCCAGGAACAGGGCAGCCGAGGTGGTCTGCAGCGAGGTATAGTTGACGAGCCAGAAGGTCTTGAAGAGCGGCAGGCTGCCAAACGCCTCGCCGAATAGGTCGCCCTCTGGGAGAGCCAGGACGTAGCCGGAGAGCACTGCATCCGGCACCGAGGCCCGGAAGTCGGCCCCACCGGCTTGCTCAGCTGCCTCCATGATCTCGTCGCTGTCCAGCCAGTCCTCCGAGATCGGAGCTGCGCGGAGTTGGTCGTTCGTCACCAAGGCTGGCGGTAGGCGCAACCCGGCCGGCTGCGTCCCTCCGTCCGTTTTGATGACGCCCACGATCCGTCCATCCTCTGGGATCTGGAACAGATACAGCCACAGCGGGGCCGCTCCGCTCTCAGGATCGAGGCCGCTCACTACCGAGCCGATGAACGAGGCGCCGGGCGCCAACGCGTCGGCCTGCTGCTCCACGGCCTCGAAGCCGGTGCGCGCGGTCGTCTGAGCCTGAGCGGGCGAGCCGACGAAGCCCATCACGAGGAGCGTGCACCCCACGTACAGAGAGAGCCACCGGCACAGGCAGCGGGCAGCCGAGAACACCATAGCGAGATCAGGCGATGGGTGAGGAAGGAAGGCCACATCCAGGACACCGCTCCACGGATTTGTCGGTACCGATTCTATCGGTGGATGCGCTAGGCCAAGACGGTGCACACGGGGGGCCGAACTCAGGTTCCACCTAGCGCGTCTAGTGCTGTCCGGATTGCTTCTCCCTATTGGACCTTCCCATGCTTTTTCGATTCCTTCGAGCCGCTCCCTCACGCTTGGTGCCGTTGTACATGCTGATCTTGCTCATCGGAACGGTGGGCTGCGACAGCGCAGAGACCATGGACCCGGAGGACGATACAGGACGGGTGGTGGAAGGGGTAGACCTGGACCTTCTCTTCGCCTCCCCTGCTGCAGCCGAGTTGGATGGTATTCAAGCTGACTGGGCCACGCGGGATGTCTCTGCACGCGACGTGCGGATCGATTCCTCATTCGCAATCAGCCTGGGCGGCACACCGGGCACCGCCCAGGTCCTCTCCCATGTGGTGGACGGCGCCCGTCACTACGGTCTGCTTCTGCTCCCCGATGCGCGCCCTCCGGAGGGCGTTCCGTCCATCGTACTCACCCATGGCGGCGACGAAGGCGTGGGCCTGAACGAACCACTCAGCGCCGACGCGGCAGGCCGTGATGCGCTGACCTTGATCACGCTAGGGCTGGATCAATTCTGGCCGGACTTTGCCTACATCGTGCCTTCGTTCCGCGCTGAGCCGCTGGTCGTGGGCGGCCGTGTCTGGCTCTCGGAGGGCGATGCCAGCCCGTGGGACCGTGACGTTGATGACGCGCTGGCCTTGGTGAATGCGGCACTGGAAACTGCTCCGGGGCTTGACCCAACCCGCATCGGCGCCTTGGGATACAGCCGAGGGGGTACCGTGGCGCTTCTGATGGCCATTCGCGACCCCCGCATCGTCCGTTTGAGTGCCTTTTTTGGCCCCACCGACTTTCTGTTTGGCTCCTCTCGGGAGTTTGTCGCAGACGCCCTCCGTGGGAACGTAGCTGACCTACCAGGGCTGGATGTCTTAAACGAGGATATCATCGTCCCCCTGCGCGCAGGGACTCTGCCACTAGCGGAGGCTCGGCTGGCCCTCATCCGCCGATCACCGGTGTATTTTGCCGATCGCCTCCCCGAGGTCCAGGTCCATCATGGACAAGCCGACACCGTGGTGCCGGTGGAACAGACCGAACGCCTGTCCGCCATCATGGCTGGCCTGGCGCGCACTCCACCTGCCTACGAGGCCTTTCTCTACAATGGAGGCGGGCACAGCCCGTTGACGATGCCCCAGAGCACGCAGCGCAGTGGTCTCTTCTTGAGCGCGCTGCTCACCGTGCCCTCTGCACCTGCGTTCGACTGATGCGTATGACGGCACCGCTCTACGTACGCCCTGTTGAATCGGAGGCTGACTGGCAGGCTGCTCAGCACATCCGCACGGTGGTGTTTATTGAGGAACAAGCCTGCCCACCCAAGGAAGAGTGGGACGGGTACGACGACTCCAGCCGCCATGTGCTGGGGTGGCTGGACGACACCCCCGTGGCTACCGCACGCTGGCGCACCGTCTCACACGGGGAGCGACTGGTGGCCAAGCTGGAGCGTTTTGCTGTGCTCGCGCCCTATCGCGGGCAGGGTCATGGGCGTCAGCTGGTCCTACGCGTCATGGAGGATGCCCGGCGGGCGGGCTTCGACGAACAGATGCTCCATGCCCAGGCTCATCTCGAAGCCTTCTACGCCTCGCTGGGCTTCGCGGCCACAGAGCGGCGGTTTGTGGAGGCCGGCATTCCGCATGTGGAGATGGTACAACGGCTGGGCGCGAATTAACGGCTCACGTCATCGCCTTCGAGGGAATGGCCGGATAGCGCCGCATGTAATCCACCAGGCGATCCACGTAGCTGGCTACAGGTGGACAGGACACGCCGGCTCCTTTGAGCACGTCTTGCGTCTGCTCACATGCATAGCGCGTGGGATGCACGTAGTAATCCAGAATCTCGGGCGGAAATCCGAGCCCTTGTGTCAACGCGGGGAAGCGCCGAGCGAGCCGGAGCGTGGGCCCGACGGGTAACGGGATGCGCAGGAGGTTTCGCTGAGTAGCCCGTTCAAAGAGTGTCAGGAGTGTCTTGATGGAGCAGGGATGGGGGTCCGACAGATGATAGACGCGGCTTTCTTCCGTGGGTGGCGCGCTCAAGGCGTCGAGGGCGTCGATTACGTAGTCACGAGGCACCAGGTTGAGGTAGTGGTGCTGGGCATCGCCGAGTAGCGGCATCGGCGCCCAGCGGGGCCAGCGCAAGATCCAACGCAGCATGTAGTAGGGACCGTCATACTTCTGCGTAGCCCCGGTTTGGCTATGCCCTACCACGACAGCCGGCCGGTAGATCGAGGTGCGAAGCCCTTGGCGCATGGCTTCTTGGACAGCACACTCGGCAAGGAATTTCGTCTCCTCGTAGTGGTTGTTGAACCTCTGCCCCACGTCCAGATCGTGCTCGCTGAACCATCCCTTGTGCCGACCGCTCACGTAGCAGGTGCTTACATAGTGCAAGCGTTGTAAGGAGGGGCTTGTCTGGGCGAGTTGCAAGACGTGACGCGTCCCATCGAGATTGACCCGTCGGCCGATTTCGCGGGGCACACTCAAGTCGTAGGCCGCGGCAAAGTGATAGATCGCCTCCAGGTCCTGTTTCCAGGCCGCCTGACGGTCAAGCCCAAGGGCCTTCCGAGTGATGTCGCCCTCTGTGAGCAGGACTCGTCCGGGCCAGGAGGGATCCACGGAGGCTAGCGCCTCGACGCGCTGCCTGGCCAACGCCGCAAATTTGGGCTGGACGAGCGCCACCAGATGGGTGTCCGGACGCCGGCGAAGGAGGCGCGGGACCATCGCCGAGCCCAGGAATCCAGGAAAGCCGGTGATCAGGATGTGAGCCATGGGTTAGCGCAGTAGCAGCATGGGCCGCGTGAGGGTACGGCCGCCTCCGGTGAGACGGCTGTAGTAGACGCCACTCGCCCATTCTGAACCTTGCGCGACGGCGCTCCAGGTTATCTCGTAGCGCCCCGCTTCGTGCACACGGTCTGCCAGCACTGCCACCCGCTGCCCCAGTGCGTTGAATACCTCCACGCGAAGGCGCTCACCCGCCAGGGCATCGGGCACGGCATAGACGACCGTCGTTGACGGATTGAACGGGTTGGGATAGTTCGGGGCAAGTGTCAGCGCTGGGGGTACCGTCGAGGCAGTCTCCAGGGCTACATACGCCGCCGCCCCGATGAGGAGACGCAGGGGACGCGCAGCAGCGTCCACACTCAGCCGCACCGTCGCGCCAGACGCGAGATCGTGGGCCACCCCCGTCTCGCCGTCAAGCACGCGAACCTGATCGCCGGGCCGTGCACGGCGCCACAGGTCATCGTCCAGGCGCAGCTCTAGGTAGGCGTCGTGGGGTATGGACGCCGGGAGGTCCACGTCCAGCGCCAGCGCATAGCCGTGAGCCCCTGGGGGACGCCGCTCACGGCTCAGTCCGGCCGAGGGATGAGGGGCCCTCGTCTCATCGCGATAGCCTGCATCTGGGGTCGGCGCAACGAGGTAGACTCCACCCTGCCCGAAGTAGGCCGGCGGGGCCCATGCATCACCTGGGTCCAACCCTGGCGCACCGTCAGGATGCAGCTCCACGGAGACCCGTCCCAGGGGCTGCCCTGCCACTTCGACGCCTACATGCAGGATCACCTCAGCAGGAGATGGCTGCTTGCGGGCGGCCTGGGGAGCAATGGTGGGGTATGGCACGCGAAGCGCTTCATCCGTTGTGTCGTTGTAGTAGTAAAAGGCCTCGCCTGTCCGAGCGGTGGCAAACGTATCGGTAGCCGCAAAGGCACCTCGGAAACGGTACAGGGGTTGCGACACCGTTGGATTGAACTCTTGTACCGACCTCCACGTCACCGAAGCGTCGAGGGGGTTGGAGATGATGTTCCAGCCCGCCTGTATCGGAATCGTGTAGGTTCCATCAGAGTCCAGTGGTACAGAAGACAACGTGTCGGCAAAAAGCCAGGACCGGTCGCTGAGTAGCCAGAAGCCCGTCCCGGGCGTCATGTTGAATGCTTCGGAGCTGTCATACTCCGCCAGGTGATCAGGATAGGCAGCCTCTGCGCCCAGTTCGCGGAACAAGCGCCAGTTACCGGCCGCTCCTGGTTGGCCTTCAAAGAGACCGCCCGCTGGGGTCGCCTCTCCGCCAGGGAGCCCAACGAGACGGTAGTTGGACGCTTGGTTTGGGTCCGCAAATGGTACGTTCACTACCAGCGGAAAGCGTGCCGCATAGGTGGCCACACGGCGCCCCGATGAAAAGGGGCTCTCCGCCACGTCGTTGATCCCCTGGACACGCCAGTAGTATGTGTAGCCCGCCTGGAGCTCGTCCGACTCCTGCAAGGTCGTTGCGGTTTCTGCCTCTACGACTAGATCAACGACAGGCGATCGAAACGAGGGCTCTTGGGCAACCTGCACTCGGTACCTGGCTGCATTGGGGACCGAGTCCCACTGTAGCACAAGCGGGATATCCTGAATCGCTCCGTCGTAGGGCGAGACGGGTACGGGGGCGATACTCCGCAACGGGCTCGGTTGGACGGATACCAAGATCGGAGGGCTGGCTAGCGTCAGCCCAGGTACGCCTGAGTTGGTCACCTCAAGATGGTAATGACCGGCTTCCTCCAGCGTCACGTGTTCGAGGGTCAGGGTATCGGTCGAGGCAGCGGCCAGGAAGGCTCCGTCTTTGTACCAACGGTACATGTTCGATGGGTCTTGGAGAGGCTCTGCAAGGCGCAGCAAAATCGTACTCCCCTCTTCCACTTGTTGGGGGGCTAGAACAGAAAATGGCTGCTGCGGGTCGAAGAGGAAGATGGGGCGAGTCGGGTGGACATTGCGCAGCACGCTGTCGAACCCCAATCGGTTGGCTCGAACATCGAGTGTGTCCAGACCCGTCCACGCGGGCAGTTCGCGGAGGTTGTTGCCACTCAAGTTTGCCATCTGCAATGCCGTCAGCACCGTGAGTGCGGGAGGCACCGCTCCAGACAACTGATTGCCAGAGAGGTTGAGCCGCTCCAGACTTGACAAAAGCCTCAGCGAGTCAGGCAATGATCCACGCAGTCCATTGTCAGGGCAAGACAATGCCACGACGCGTCCCTCCCGGATTGTGACGCCCTCCCACCTGTGGAGCGGACGGCTTAACCAGCCGTCTTGGCGTTTCCAAGCTCCCCCATCCGTAGCACGGTACAGAGAAACCAGGGCCAAGGAATCGAGGGTCGAGTGTGGCGTGGGTGCTGGATTGAAGGGCGAAACCACAACCGACAGTTGGATTGGTCTGCTGACCAAGGTGATGTCTTGCACCTGCGTGTTGTTTACACGGAGGTGGTACGTTCCGGCATCGTCTTCGTCTGCACCAGAAACCACAAGAGTGGAGTCTGTGGCTCCTGGAAGGAGCACGCCATCCTTGTACCACTGGTACGTGTTGTGATCGCCTCCGATCGCCTCCCCAATGGTGAGCCGTAGGACATCTCCCGTTTCCCCTTCCAGGGACTGATCCACGCCGATGCTATCCTGGGGGATATACCTAAAGTCTGCAATCCCTCCATGCATGTTGCGTTCTATCGAGTCAAACCCAAGCTGGTTGCCATCGACGTGTAGATGAGTTAAGCCATCGAAGCGAGGGATTGTATTCAGACTGTTTCTGGATAATATAACTTCAGTCAGGCTAACCTCTGTAAGATTGCCAGTGTATGACACACCATCAATATCATTATGTGATATGTTTATTAACTCCAAACTCGACCCTAATCCCTCTAGGCCCAATGAACCTGATATTTGGTTCCTAGATATATTAATCTGACGAATATTACTCATTGAAAATAGATTCCTATCCAGATTGCCTTCTATTCTATTTTGGGAAAGGTTAAGTACCGCCAATTTATCCAGGCTAGCTAATGAGACTGGTAATACCCCTGAGATATCATTGCCATTTATTTTGATCAAGTTTACATTTTCAAGAAATCTAATATTTTCAGATATATGCCCTGTAAGCCTATTGCCTGTTAGTTCTAGATGCTCTAGCTTCGACAAATTATATATGGAGACTGGCAAATCACCACTAATCCTGTTCCCAGTCATCTTTATCTTTTTCAATTTTTCGAGACTGCCAATACCGTCTGGTATAGATCCAGATATTTGATTGTGATGAATTATCATTTGCTCTAGATATACCATATTCACTATGTCACTACCTATCTCTCCAATTATCCTGTTTGCTCCTATGTTTAAGTATACAAGGCAATCCAGATTGTAAAAATACGTTGGGATCGGGCCATTTAAATTGTTAGCATGTAGCATAACCGACCTCACCCGTCCGTCCTCCACTCCAATCCCATACCAGGTTGAGACAGGCCCGATCAGCCAGTTATCTCGCCGTCTCCAATTCGGTCCGTCTGTTGAGTTGAAGAGAGCAACCAAAGCCAGCGAATCTTGCTCGGCTACACCTGTCTCCAACCTGGATGAACTGCTGGCGCCTTGCTCATTCTGGGCTCCAGCGTCTGAGATAGTCAGTACAGATAGTACAATGAACGCCCACCCTATTAGGCCGATGGGCTGGCCTTGCTCTCTCGTTGTCATGACTGCACAGGTTGAAACTACAAATCGAGCAATGCCACCCCATTTGTCGGCTTGGCATTGCCCACTAAGACCTATTCACCAATTGCAATTCACACAGTGTCCCTGGGACCTGCTTATCTCAGGAGAACCGCTTCCCTGGTGAGCACCTGTTGCTCGCTGGTTAGTTGGACGATGTAGACACCACTCGCGAAACGTGCCCCCCCCTCTCCCACATGCCACTGGACGGTGTAGCGCCCCGGCTCATGTGCTGCATCAACGAGGGTAGCTAGCCGACGCCCCAGCAGGTCGAACACGGCAAGTTGTATCCGTTGTCCTTGCATAGAGCTTGGTACGGCGTACGCGATTGTTGTAGAGCTCTGAAATGGATTAGGATAGTTGCCCAGCAACAGGACCTGCGTCGGGACGAAAGCGCGCTCAGCCGCTGACACATATGCATCTACCCCGATCATCACCCGGTACCGAGTGGTATCACGGCTTGTAGGCACCTGCAGAGCCTCACGTGGGCTAATCGTGTGGCGTTGCCCGGTGTGTGTGTCGATCAGAACAATCTGATCGTGTGGGCGCGACGAAAGCCAGCCTGAGGCATCTAAAGTGACCTGAAGGGGATCCTTCGAATCCGAAGCGGCCACCACCAGCTCTGTGGTATACCCCTCCTGGCCCAGGGCTTGTACCTCACGATGCAGTTGAGGCTGAACGGACGACGATTCAAGCTCAGCATCATGCACCAGATGAGCCCCAGTCCAGTACATAGACACCCCACTGAAATACGAAGGCGGCACATAGGTGTCAAGAGGGTCAAGCTTTTTATCACCCTCTTGACTCAACATAAACAGGAGGTTGGCCCTGGTCTGCCCATGGGCCTCCACCTTTAACACGAGAGAGGGCTCATGAGGGAGATCTTGCTTTGACACGCTTGGCTGTACGCTGGCATCCGGGTGGGGCAACACAAGCTCTGTGAGCCCTGTCGCATTGAAGAAGTAGTACGCCTCACCGGTCTGCGCGCTGGCAAAGCTAGTGCTTGTACTAAACTGACCACGGAAGCGATACAAGGGCTGCAACGTTCCTCCGTTCGCCTGCTCTACCGCTGACCACAAAACGTCTTCATCCAGGGGGTTTGAGACGATGTTCCAGCCCGGCTGCAGGGTGATCTCCGCCGCTCTGGCAGCAACCAGGGGCACTGTTTCCACCGTTCGATTCACGGTCCAGGTGCCCTTGCTCAGCAACCAAAAGCCACGCCCCGGCCGAAAGCGGAAGCTGCTAGACCCATCGTATTCCTGCAGATGCGCGGGGTGCGTGCCTGTGCTTCCGAGCTCCCGAAACACCCGCCAATCCTCGAACTCTCCGGGTTGCCCTTGAAGCGTCTCGGCGATGTCCAGATCGACCACCCCTGGCAACCCCACCAGCCGATAGCTCTGCGCATTCTCCGCATTGCCAAACGTCTGGTTCACCGCCACACTCACCTGCGTCGGGTACACCTCGAACTGGCGCACACTGGCAAACGTACTCGACTGGTTGCTGGCCTCTGCACGCACCCTCCAGAAGTACCCGCTATTCGGCATCAAGCCATCTGCTTCACCTACTGTATGTGAGGCCGAGGAACCCAGGTGATCCACGACCAGCTCGTCAAACGTCGACGTGGAGGCAACCTGAACCCGGTAGCTTGTAGCCCCCGCCACAGGCGTCCAGGAGAGCGTTACTGGCAAGGTCACCAACCCTCCATCCTCCGGCGCCACGAGTGGGGGAGGCAGCAAGGTACCTCCTCCCGTCTCAACATCCACCCGGATCCTCCGACTCACGAGGATCAGTTCAGTGGCTTGTGTATTGCTCACCTCCAGCCAGTAGGTCCCGGCATCCGATGTACGAACCGAGCTCAGGGTGAGCGTGGGGGTGGTAGCTCCTTCCACGCGTACACCCTCCCGGTACCACTGGTACGTATTCTGGAGGCCCCCTACAGCCTGTCCAATGTCCAACGTCACGGCGTTATCCTCAACAACCTCCACGGTCTGAGTTCGACCAATGCTGTCCTGTGGGGCGTAGGCATAGTTCGGAATGCTCAAGTTGTGCTCAATGGCTCCAAAGTCGAGCTGATTGAACCGAACGATCAGGGTATCAAGCTGCGACAGATTGCTCAGGTCGGCTACGTCAGTGAACTGATTGACTTCAAGTAAGAGATCCGTCAACGCCAGCAGTTGCCTGAATGAGGCCGGTACGGCCCCTCCGAACTGATTGGTACCGAGGTCCATACGTCGGAGCGCACGCAGTGAGCCCAAGGCCTGCGGCAGCGTCCCAGACAACCGATTCTCGTAGAGCTCCAGCACCTCAAGGCGCTCCAGGCTGCCTAGGCTGGCAGGGATCCCACCCGTGAGCTGATTCTCGTAGGCGAGCAGCTCTCGCAACGCTCCCAGGCTACCCAGTTCGTCGGGCAAGGGGCCTGTGAATTCGTTGTCGGCCAGGTTCAGGTACTGTAGGCTCGCCAGATCCCCGATGGACGCAGGGATGGAGCCCGTCAACTCGTTCTCGGCAAGGTTTAGTGTTTCTAGATCTGGCAGGCCGATCAGCGACGCGGGAAGTGGACCCGTGAGGTCATTCTGCTGCAGCTCTAGCACACGCAGACGGGTCAAGTCTGTCAGGGCTTGTGGCAAATCGCCCTGGACGTTGTTGGCCCCCAGAGAAAGCCCCACCACGCGCCCTTCCTCGACCGTCACCCCGTACCATGTGTCGACGGCACCCTCTTCCCAGTTTGTTTGCGTCGTCCACGAGGACCGTCCTAGGGCCTGGGCCACACTCAACAGTGCCAGCGAGTCTTCCACAGCGACAGCCGTTGAACGCCGAGCCGTTGCCGTGAACGTATCCTGCACGACCAGCAGGCCATCTGAGATAGATACCGTGATGGCAGCCGCCCCCTCTGCGAGCGCCTGCAGCTTCAACGTGGTCTCCCCCTCAATCACGGCCGATACGAGCCCAGCAGGGACGACAGAGGCGACCTCGTAGGTCAGCGGATCACCGTTGGGATCCGTGGCGACCGGCCTCAAGTCGATGTTCGAGGCCGGGGCCCCCACCACCAAGGTTCGGTCTCCGATCGGCTGCACGATCACCGGAGATTCGTTGGCGGCCTCCCTCACCGAAACCGTCAAGGTATCCTCGGCGGTGGCCCCACGCTCGTCACGCGCTTCCACGATGACGTGTACGGTTCCTGAGGCACGTGCCTCAACCGTCAGCGTGGCGCCTGACACCTGAGCCGCCACCACTTCTTCATTCGCTGGTGCCATCAGCGTGAATGTCAAGGTTTCCCCCTCGGGGTCGCTGAAGACCTCATTCAGCGCAATCTGCAGCGTGCTCTGGGCGGGGTCACCCAGCACGAGACCCGCCGTGCCCATCGGGGCGATCACCACCGGCGGTGGATTGGCGCCCGCCTCGATCACAGTCGCTGTGAAGGTAACATCGGTGCCGCCTCCGCTGGCTGATGCCGTCACCGTCACTTGGGCGCGCCCCACCGACCGAGGCGTGAGACGAAGCGTGGATCCTCCCACAACGGCTACCCCGACGCGGATGCTGGACGACGCCGCCGCATAGCTGATGGATTCTCCATTGGGACACGTGAACACGCTGGCGAGGTCGATGTCTTGCGCACTTCCGCCCTCCACGAGCGTCTGATCTGCAATGCCATCGGCCGAAGCCACGGGGCGGCAGGTCCCCTCCTCAACGGTTACGTCGAACGCATCTTGCGCTGTAGCTCCTGCCGGATCCGTGGCCTGGACCGTGACTGTCGCTTGGCCGACCCCTACAGCCTCGACCGTCAGCGTACTGCCCACCACGGTGGCCGCGAGCACCTCAGACGTGGGCACTGAAGCCGTGAACGTGAGGGGGTCTCCGTCAGCATCGGCAAAGACGGAGTTGAGATCCACGGTGAAGGCATTGCCTCCTAGCGCCAAGCTACGGTCCGCTAGTGGGTTCGCCACCGTAGGCGTCACGTTGCCATCCGTTGCAAAGGACCAGATGCTGGACCATGCACTCTCGCGCACAGGTGACGTTGTACAGGCATCTTCATCAAACGGCGTGCTGCATTCGAGCGCTTTGACGCGCCATTCATACTTCGCACTGGGCGCCAACCCTTGCGCTTCGAAGGTTGTACCCTGGTGGGCCTTGGAATCCACGGCCAGCGAGCCCTCAAAATCACCGGCTTCTGCCACCTGCACGATGTACGCATCGGCTTCGGATACCCCTCCCCACTCGAACACCGTAGGATCAACCGACACATCAAGGGCCTCGTTTTCCGGAGCCACCAGTACGGGAGCCTCCAGGTCCGTGGGGAACACGACGAAGAAGCGGCGGGCCTCAGAGTCAGGTCCCGAACCAGCGCTATTCACGGCTCGCACGCGCCAGTAGTAACTGAAGACATCCGCGGGGAACGAGCTGAGCACAAAGGTGGTGTCGGTGAGGTCGCTGAACGTGGTCGTATTGCCATTGTCTGGAAAAGACGATCCAGCAGACACCTGCAGCTGATAGGTAGCGGCCTGATCCACAGCGCTCCAGGTCAAGGTCACGGGCACGGACACCGATGCGTCGGCACTGGGGGTCAGCAATGCCGGAGACGCTGTGGGCGCTTCGAGGCGGGTCGTGAAGGAGGCGGTTGACCACGGGCCACCGCCCGCAGCGTTGCGGCCCCGCACTCGCCAGTAAAGCTGCGTACCACTCGGCAGACTGTCCACCAGCTTGTTGAGCTCCCGGGTCACTTCCTGGCGCGTGGACGCACTGGGAAAGTCTGGGTCGTCCGAGATCTGGAGATCGTATCCTACTGCGTTGGAGACTGCCATCCACTTGAACTGGACGTCAGTCTCCACCTCGTCGGCGCCATCCAATGGTGCGACGAGCTCGGGCGCGTCGTCGGGGGGGAAGAGCGTGCTGACGGTGGTGAACGAAAAGACGGACGAATAGGCACCTGTGCCAGAGGACAGTTGGGCCCGCACCGCCCAATAGTACGTGGTCCCCAGCTCCAGACTCTGTGTCAGTTCTGTACTCCCGGTGATGATCAGGCTTCCACCAGCGAAGGGGTCCGACGCGGTCCCGATCACCACGGCATAACCGGTGGCCCCGGACACCTCCGACCACTCCAGTGTGACGGGCAGCAGGACGTCCATCGCCCCATTAGCCGGGAAGAGGGGCGTAGGCGTGCTCTGGGCCTGGGCCAGCGCAGGGAACAGAAGCATCGCCAGGCCGACGCCAACTAGCAGGGAGTGCGCGATGAGTTGGGAGCCACGGAGCATGGCGAGTACCGGGATTGAGTGTAGGGAGGGGAGCACAGCGCCTAGTTGCCGCTTGGACGTGTGGGAGGCAGCGGGATGCCGGCAGGATCCGTGCTACTCCCGCCTCCACCGCGCAGCAGGACGGCGGCCAGGATCCCCGCTACAGCGGCGCCTCCGCCCACAAAGAGCCACCTTCGCCCTCCACCGGTGCTGGAGGTGGCCACCGCACCTTGCCTCACTGTGATGCGAAACACTTGCTCCGCCTGCAGCCCTTGTCCATCGTCGGCGAGCACGGTGATGGAGGCCAGCCCTACGCTCCGCGCTGTCACCTCAAGCCGAGCCTGGGCGCCGGGGACCACCACCACCTGAGCTACGGCGGCATCGCTGGTCATGGCGGTGTAGGCGAGTGGATCACCGTTGGGGTCACGGAAATACCGGTCGAGGTCGTCGAGCACGAAGGTGCGCTCCCGCTCATCGTCCAGCACCAACGTCTGCCCGCCGATGAGGCGTGTCGGCTCCGGTGCGGCGTTCGCGGCCTCTGTGGGACCGGCCACGGTCACGGTGAAGGTAGCGGCCACGTTCAACCCACCGGGATCAACGGCACGGACCGTCACCTCGGTGCGGCCTGGGGCTTGCGGCGTGATTTCGAGCCGAAAGGTGCGTTCCGTTCCCACGACAGCCACCTGCACCACCCCGGACTGGGTGGCCTCCACCTGGAACCGCAACGCGTCCTCATTGGGGTCCGCGAAGTAGAGGTTGAGGTCAAGCGTGTAGGGCTCCGCATCGAGCGCCAGGGTCTGATCGGTAAAGCTCCTCACCACCACGGGCGGACGCTGGGCGTTCAGTTCCTCTCGGACCGCGTCCACAAGGGCGCGATACTCGGGTGGGTCAAAGAGGGGATCGGTCTGATAGTTCGGGACGCGTTGCAGAAGCAGGCGAATCGCTTCCCGGGCATCCTGCTCCAACTTGAGGTTGAGCGCCGCCTGGCCGTAGAGGGCGTAGGCTTGCTCCAACTCCTGGCCGGCGAACCCGCCTTCGGTGCGCAGGATGCAGTCTTCAAGCCGCGCCATCACCGCTTCATTCTCCGCATTGAGGTAGAGCTCGTTGGCTTGCCTGAGCGTTTCGGCGTTGCAGGGCGCTTGCTGAGCCATGAGCCGAGCCGGACTCAGCAGGCTGATCACCAGTGTCAAGCCGATGACCGACCAGGTGCGTGATAGAAAGGTGGGCATAGCACGAGGGTTCAGAATTACGAGGCCCGGAGGCGCCAGGACGCAGGGGGCAGGACCGCTCGGAGTCGCGCGGTCCACCTAGGGTACGGACCCAACTCGTCAGCTACCACCCCTCCATGAATGCGCGGAGGCGAGCGCGGGACCGCCACCCCCTCCACACAGGGCGCGCGCCGCCACGAACCTCAAACATGGCGTGGATCTCGCTAAAGCACAAGGTGAAAGCACCTGGGCCCTTCAGCAGCCGTCGTCGACCTCTCAGTTCTCGCGCTGCATCTCAATCTGCACGGTCGGCATGCCGGGCTCGGCCAGTACCTCCGCCGAGCCTCGGGCGGCCGCGTCTTCGTTGCGTACCTCAATGGTGCGCAGGCCCACCCGCACAGGCACCGACCCGGGCGCGCGGACCCCTTGCGCGACGCCGTCCACGTAGATCTCACCCACGGCAGCCCGCCCACTCACCACGGCCTGCACGGTGACCATCACCGTTTCTCTGAAATCGACCTCGAGATCCCGTGTTCGGCCGTCCTGGACGGTGACTTGCTTTTGCCAAGACCCGAGGTCGGGATGCGTGACGCGCACCGTGTGCGTACCCGCTCTCAGGGTGAAGGTCTGCCGCTGGTTGACGCCTGTAGCCTCGACCTCGCCGTTGATGGCGATGGTGCCGTAGGGCCGGGCCAACACCCGCAGCGTGCCTTGCAGCGCGCGGAGCGTTCGTTCCACGCGCGCGCGCTCTCCAGCCGCCACGGTAACCTGGGTCTCGTAGGATGCGTGGTTGTCCGCGCGGATCTCGACGGTGTAGCGGCCCGGTGGTAACTCCAGGCTCCGCCGTCTCGCCGAGCCGCGGTCGCGCCCATCCACGCGCACGCGGGCCCCCTGCGTAGGCGAGGCGACAACCAGCATGCCTGTGGTGGCCACCTCGTCTTGCGCAGGTAACACCGCCGCGTCCTCGGTGGTAGCCAGCAGGGTATCGACGGATGGAGGGCTCGCCTCGGCGAACGCCAACTGAGGGGCGAAAGCGGGGTTGACCCCAGCTTGGAGGGTCACCACGGTATCCAGCGTGGTGTAGCCGTCGGACTCGAGGCGGAGGCGATGTGCGCCGGGTTCGAGCTGGAGATCGAGTGGCGTCACCGTCTCCTGCACCTCGTCGTTGACAAAGACGCGGGTTCCGGTGGGTGTCGGCCGCACCTCGACTTCGGCCAGGCGAGGGGGGAGCGGATCTGGGTCCTGCTCACCAGCCTCTCCTGCGGGCCACCACACGTACCCGGCCACCGAGAGGGCGGTCACGGCCACCAGGCCAAACAGCAGCACCCCCAAGCGCTTGAACGAGCCCGTCGGTGCACGGGGCACGCGCTCGGCCGCCGGACTGGGCACGGGGCGCCGACGCCCGGCGCCCCGCTCGAACGTGTCCAGGTCCGCCAGCATCGCCTGGGCGGAGTCGTAGCGTTTGTTGGGGTCCTTCTCCACGGACTTCATGATGATCTGCGAGAGCCGCTTGGGGACGTCCTCGTTGATCTGCCGTAGCCGCTGGTACTTCTCGTTGACGATGTGGTTGAGGATGGTGTACTGGCTCCCGGCCTTGTCGAACGGCAGCCGCCCACAGAGCAACTCGTAGAAGGTCATGCCCAGCGAGTACAGGTCGCCGCGGTGATCCACGCCGCCCAGCCCTCGGGCTTGCTCGGGGGACATGTAGTAGAGCGTCCCGGCCTGACCAGTCGTCACCGTCGTCTCGCCGGAGCCGCCCTCCAGCACCTTGGCCAACCCAAAGTCCATCACCTTGACCTGCCCTTGCGGGGTCAGCATCAGGTTGCGCGGCTTGAGGTCGCGGTGCAGGATGCCATTCTCGTGGGCGTACCCCACGGCGCCCAGCGCCTGCCGCATGACGGGCAGCGTGTCCGCCACCGTGAAGCGGCGATGCTCCAACAAGCGGTCCGCCAGGGTATCCCCCTCCACGTACTCCATCGTCAGGTACAGGCCGAGCGTATCGGAGTCACGCAGGGCGTACACCAGCACGATGTTGGGGTGATGAATCTTGCCCAGGGCGCGCGCCTCGGAGCGGAAGCGCCGCACAAACAGCTTGTTGGCGGCCAGGTTTGGGGCGATTACCTTGAGCGCCTCCACCCGGTCCAGGGACCGGTTGAGCACCCGATACACCACGCCCATGCCGCCCTGTCCGAGCACCCGTTCGAACAGGTACCCGTCTATCTCCTGGCCGATCAGATCGTCGGGGCGGCGATACATAGGAGCGAAGACAAGGACAAGCACGTCGAGGCCCGCACCCGCGCGGCGGCCTCACCTGCTCTCAATGGCGCAATATACAGCGGGTGATGAGCAATCGCTCAACGGGGCCGATCTCAGACCCCCAGCCCTGGGCTAGCGCAACCCAGGCAGGTGACGTACCAGCCGCAGCCCGGCCGTCACCCCACGCGTGAACAGGCTCACGCTCACCCCGGGCGGGGGCGCCAGGGGCAGACCGCGCTGGACCGCCACCGTCTGGGCCTCGGTGAACTTGAGCAGCCCCTCCGCCCCATGCCGCCGCCCCAGCCCAGAGGTCTTCATGCCGCCCATGGGGGCATCGACGGAGGCATAGGCGGCGCTGTAGCCGTCGTTGACGTTGACAGTGCCACACTGGACACGGGCCGCCACGGCTTGGCCGCGCGAGGGCCGCCTGGTCCAGATGCTTGCGTTGAGCCCGAACGGGGTGTCGTTGATGGCCTCGAGGGCGGCCTCCAGCGTGTCGTAGGGATAGACACTCACCACCGGGCCGAAGGTCTCCTCCTGCGCCACGCGCATGGCTGGGGTGACGTCCGTGAGAACGGTCGGCGCGTAGAAGTACGGGCCGAGGTCAGGACGGGGGTGTCCGCCTGTTACCACGGTGGCGCCGCGGGCCACGGCGTCGGTCACGTGGGCGTGGACCTTGGCAAACTGGTCGGCCGAGATCAGCGATCCGATATCCGCCGTGTACGTGAAGGCGCTGCTGAGGCGGAGGGCCTCGGTGCGCTGCTTGAACAGGGTGAGGAAGGCGTCGTAGTGGGCCCGGGGTACGTAGAGGCGCTCGGTGGCCACGCAGAGCTGTCCAGCATTGGCGAAGCAGGCCCGTACGGCGCCGTCGGCGGTGACCGCGAGGTCGGCATCGTCCAGGACCAGCAGCGCGTTCTTGCCGCCCAGCTCCAGCGAGCACTTGGTGAGCTGGGCCCCCGCCTGCTCGCCGATGAGGCGGCCGGTCTCGCTGCTGCCGGTGAACGCCACCACGTCCGCCTCCCGGATGATAGAGGGCCCTAGTTGCTCCCCAAGACCCGTCACCACCTGGAAGACCTCGGGGGGGACTCCGGCCTCCCGGAGCAGGTGCTTACCCAGCAGCGCCGTGAACGGGGTCTCTTCGGCGGGCTTGACCACCACGGCGTTGCCCGCTACCAGCGCCGGCAGCGCATCCGAGATGGTCATGGCCAGCGGATAATTCCACGGCGCGATGAGCCCAACGACGCCTGTTGGCACCCGGTGCTCGCGGACGGCGGTGAGCCCTGGCACCAGCCCACGGCGCCGCTGGGTCCGCAACAGACGCGGCGCCCGCAGGCCGTAGTGGCGCGCGCTCAAGGCCACCTCGATGATCTCCTCGAACCCATGAATCCGGGCCTTGCCGGCCTCGGCCTGGATGACGTTGAGCACCGAGGCCTGGGCCTTCAGGATGAGGTCGTGCAGGCGCAGCAAGACGGCCGCACGCTGACGAACGGGTTGCGCCGCCCAGGCGGCTTGCGCCTCGCGGGCCCGGCGGAAGGCCCACGCCACGTCCGCCTCCGTGCAGCGCGGGACGGTGCCCACGAGCGTGCCATCGAAGGGCGCCTGCACCGGCCAGGCCTCGCGGGACGCCGGCTGGACGCACGTGACCAGCGGCCGCAGCCAGTCCAACGGCGCAGGCGTCGAGGGGCGTACCTCAGGAGGCCTCTCGAGGGCAGGGGCATCGTCTGGCATCGTAGCACTCAGCGGGATTCGGCGTGAACAGACCCCCAGCGCGTTCGCCTTCTATCAACCTGTTATCAAGGAGTTGGCCGCGCATCAGGGTGGGCCGGTAGTATGCACAGCGGGGGGCCTGGTTCTGGCCGCAGAGGCGGGGTGTTCCTGGGCGCCGCCTCCGGCGTTTGTCGTGGCTAGCCTGTATTTTGCTGCCCTCTACCTCCCTTCATCAACCCCACCACGATCCATCATGGGTATTTTCGATTTTCTCAAAGGCATCGGGAAGAAGGCAAAGCCCGGCCAAGAGGCCGACGAGATCAAGCAGAACATCACCGAGAAGCTGGGCGCGCAGGTCGATGACCTGGGCGTAGCCTTTACGGACGGCACCGTGACGCTGACCGGCACCGTGGCCGACGCCGCCACCCAGGAGAAGGCGGTCCTGCTGGCGGGCAACGTGGAAGGCGTCGCGCAGGTGGACGACCAGCTCACGGTCCGCGCGGCTGAGGTCGAGGAGGCCGCTCCCGAGCCCACCTTCTACACCATCCAACGTGGCGACTCACTCTCGAAGATCGCGAAAGCGCAATACGGCGATGCCATGAAGTGGCAGGCCCTCTTCGAGGCCAATCGGGAGGTCATTGAAAACCCCGACCTCATCTACCCCGGCCAGCGTATCCGCATTCCGGCTATGGACGCCTGACCCGCGCTCTCCTGCTGGCGGTGACGATCCCTGCGCGGCCTGCTCGCGGAGATCCCTCTGCCGTCCTATCTTAGGGCATCGGCCGTTGGGCCGGTGCCCTATTTCTGTGCCGCACCGGAAATCATTGCAGGATCACCGGGGCGCGCTTCCTGAAATTCGGCCCCCCCTCTGCATGTCGCACTGGAACCATGGATGCTCCCGCTGTAACCGTTACCATCCCCCGCAAAGACGGCGTCTCCACCGCCGAGAGCGATGACGCTCCGGTGCCCGTCTGGCCCCTCATTGAATCAGCCTTTGGGCGCATTGGCGTGGAGGACGAAGCCATCTGGGACGCTGCCCGCACCGCCCTGACCAGCAGCGACGGCTGCGTGGTGCTGGCCAACTACCTCAATAGTGAGGCCAAGCGCGTCCCCAAGATGGACTATGCCTTCAAGGTTCCTCTCATCGTGCTGGCCTCGCAGATGGCGCTCGACGACGATGGCTGCGACTGCATCTACGACCCCGACGAGGGCGCGGTCTACTTTGAGACCGACGACGCCCAGTACTCCTTCCACGTCTTCAAAGACTGGACCGTGGACTGGGCCGCCATCGCGGACGACGTGCAAGCGGGCTACACCTGGAGCGGGATCGAAAACCAGACCTGGGCCCTGGACCAACTCCTGCGCTACATCGACTATGGGGAAGGACCCGCGGCGTCGACCTAGCGACACTCAGCACATCACACGCCCCCTCTCAACCAGTTCCCTACTCAGATCGACCCTATGCGTTTACTCTACACCTGGATGGTGCTGCTCTGGATCGTGATGCCGACTGCGGCCCAGGAGGCGCCTACGTGGCTCCGGTACCCCGCGATCTCACCGGACGGACAGCACATCGTGTTCAGCTACCAAGGGGACCTCTACCGCGTATCCGCGGGGGGCGGCACGGCCGTGCCGCTGACCACCTACACCGGCTACGATACCCGCCCTGTGTGGTCGCGCGATGGGGCACAGATCGCGTTCGCCTCAGACCGCTACGGCAACCTGGACGTGTTCGTCATGCCCGCCACCGGCGGCCCTGCACAGCGGCTGACGCATCATTCTGCCCCTGATCATCCGAGCGACTTCAGCCCCGACGGGACCCGCGTCCTCTTCACCTCGGCTCGTACGGATGCCCGGCACAACAGCCAGTTCCCCACGGGGGTGCTGCCGGAACTGTACGAGGTCCCCGTGGCGGGCGGGCGGCCTCACCTCGTGCTGACCACACCGGCCGAGCAGGCCCGGTACAACCGCGATGGGACGCAGCTCCTGTTCCACGACCGCAAGGGCTACGAAGACGAATGGCGCAAGCGGCACACCTCCTCCGTCACGCGCGACGTATGGACGTACGACCTGGAGGAGGGCACCTACACCCGCGTGGCCGGCTGGCAGGGCGAGGATCGCAACCCCGTGTACGCCCCCGACGGCTCGGGCTTCTACTACCTCAGCGAACAGAGCACGGGCACCTTCAACGTCCACCACAGCGACCTGGCGAGTGGCGAGGTCACCCCGGTGAGCGACTTCGCGATGCACCCCGTTCGGTTCCTCACCATCGCGGACGATGGCACGCTGTGCTATACGTTTGACGGCGAGATCTACACGCAGCGCCCAGATGCCGCCCCGCAGAAGGTGGCCATCCGCCTTGCCCGAGATCTCCAGCACCGAGACGACGCCATCCGGTCCGTCACCGCCGGTGCCACCGAGATGGCCGCCTCGCCCAATGGCAAAGAGATGGCCTTTGTGCACCGTGGGGAGATCTTCGTGACCTCGTTGGAGACCAGCACGACCAAGCAGATCACCCAGACACCGGGGCAGGAGCGCTCGGTCAGCTTCCACCCAGACGGACGCACCCTGCTCTATGCGGGGGAGCGAGACGGATCGTGGAATCTGTACCAAACAAAGATCGCCCGAGACGATGAGCCGTACTTCTTCACCGCCACGCTGCTGGAGGAAGACACGGTGCTGGTCAGCGCGGCCGACACCTTCCAGCCGGCCTACTCGCCCGATGGCACGGAGGTGGCCTACCTGGAGGATCGTACTACGCTCAACGTGATCAACCTGGAGAGCCAAGCCACCCGCACGATCCTGGCGGGGGACCTCAACTTCTCCTATGCCGACGGCGACCAGCACTACACGTGGTCTCCGGACGGACGGTGGTTCCTCGCTGAGTTTCTGCAGCCGGGCTACTGGACGGAGGAGGTGGGGCTCGTGCGCGCCGACGGCTCGGGTGAGGTGGCCAACCTGACACTCAGCGGCTACCCGGACTACCGCCCGCGTTGGATGATGGGCGGCCAGATGATGCTGTGGTTCTCCAGCCGCAACGGACTGCGCGGCTGGGCCGGCTCAGGAGGCGGCGAGGCCGATGCCTATGGCCTCTTCTTCACGGAGGAGGCCTACGAGCGTTTCCGGCTCAGCAAGGAGGACTACGCCTTGCTCAAGGAGCAAGAGGAGAAGGCGAAGCCAGACGCCGACGAGGCGGACGTAGAGGAGGCCGAGGACAAAGATACGCCCACGCCCCTCGAGATCGATCTGGAGGACATCGAAGACCGGCGCGTCCGACTGACCATTCACTCCTCGCGCCTGAGCGACGCCGTGGTCACGCCCGACGGGGAGAAGCTGGTCTACCTGGCCCGCTTCGAGGATGGCTACGACCTCTGGGTGACGGAGCTGCGCACGCGCGAGACCAAGATCCTGGCCAAATTGGGCGGATCAGGCGGCCAGCTCGCACTCGACAAGGAAGGCAAGCACGTCTTCATGCTGAGTGGGGGGCGCCTGAGCAAAGTCGCGATCGACAGCGGCACCCGGACCCCCATCGCCTTCAGCGGTGAGATGGTGCACGACGCGCCCGGCGAGCGTCAGTACATCTTTGACCATGCCTGGGAGCAGGTGCGCGACAAGTTCTACGTCCAAGACCTGCACGGCGCCTCGTGGGACACCCTGCGGGTGGCGTATGCCCGGCATCTGCCCCACATCGCCAACAACTACGACTTCGCGGACCTGCTGGGTGAGCTGCTGGGCGAGCTCAACGCCTCGCACACCGGGGCTCGCTACTACCACCGCGCCGAAAACGCCGACGCCACCGCCTCGCTAGGCGCGTTCTACGACCCGTCCTACGAAGGCCTCGGGTGGCGCATCGCCGAGGTGATGGAGGATGGGCCGCTCGCGCAGAATGGGACCGAGATCCAAGCCGGCATCGTGATCGAGCGCATCGATGGCACCGCGCTAACGCCGGCGGTCAACCCCTATGGGCTCTTGAACCGCAAGGCCGGTGAGCGGGTGCGGCTTGGGCTGCATGACCCCGCCACCGAGCGGCGCTGGGAGGAAGTGGTCAAGCCCATCACGCAGGGCGCTGAGAGCCAGCTCCGGTACGCGCGGTGGGTCGAGCAGCGGCGGGCGGTGGTGGACTCGCTCTCGGGTGGGCGGCTGGGCTACGTGCACGTGCGCAGCATGAGCGACGGCAGCTACCGGACCGTCATCGAGGAAGTGCTGGGCCGTCAGGTGACCAAGGAAGGCCTCGTGGTGGACACCCGGTTCAACGGCGGCGGGGACTTGGTCGATGACCTGTCGACGTTTCTCAAGGGCGAGAAGTACGCCGACTTCTTGGCGCAGGACGGCCGCGTGGTCGGCTCCGAGCCGCAGCGCAAATGGTTCAAGCCCTCGGTGATGGTGGTGAGCGAAGGCAACTACTCCGACGCCCACTGCACGCCCTACGCGTACCAAGCCCTGGACATAGGTCCGGTGGTGGGGATGCCTGTGCCCGGCACCTGCACCTTCGTGTGGTGGGAGCGCCAGCAAGACCCGACGCTCGTCTTCGGGATCCCCAACATGGCCATGACGGATCAGGCGCAGCGCCCCTTGGAAAACCAGCAGCTCGCCCCCGACGTGCGGGCCGATCTACCGCCAGCCGCGGCCGCGCAAGGCCAAGACCCACAACTCGCTCGAGCGGTGGAGGTCTTGCTGGAGCGGGTGGAACAGGAGTGAGCAGGCGGGGACCGTCCGATCCGTCCCCCACGCCCCGCTCTACCGGATGCGAAGGCGTTGGCCGACCCGGATGGTCGAGGACGAGAGCTGGTTGAGGCGCCGTATCTCCTCCACCGCAACGCCGTACCGGCGGGCGATGTTGCCCAAGACATCGCCGGGCTGCACGGTGTGGTAGACCTCCTCGGTGGGCGCAGGGGGCGTGGGCGGGATGCGCGACGTGGACGAGACGCGAGCACGGCCTGAGACAATCAGCAGGCTCTCCACGCTGGTCACGCCGCGCACCGCTTGGGCCACCTCGCGGGCGCGTTCGAGTTGCTCCGGCCTATCCACGGCCCCTCGCAGCGTAACAGCACCCGCCGTGGTTGCCGATACGGTGAGGTCGAGTGGGTGTAAGCTGGGCTGATCGGCCAAGGCGCGCCGGACGCGGGTTTCCAGCACCAGCGCCTCTACCTGCTCTGCCACCGTCTGCGCCCCCACCGGGGCGGGAGCGCCTGCGAGGAGCAGAGCGAGCATACACCAACACGTCGCGAGCGCACGCATCCGCATGGCAGGAAGAAGCGAGCCTAGGGGGTTCCGCCAGCGCTGCTGGTGGCGGGCGCCACGTGGTACTCCGTAGGCGTCTGGACCTCGATGTCGTCGCTCTGCTCCGCCATCCACCGTTCGGCGTCGATGGCCGCCATGCAGCCCGTGCCGGCGGCGGTGATGGCTTGGCGGTAGACGTGATCCTGGGCATCGCCGCAGGCGAAGACCCCAGGGATGTTGGTGTGGGTCGAGTCAGACTTCGTCTGGATGTAGCCCGTCTCGTCCATGTCCAGCCATCCTTGGAAGAGGTCCGTGTTCGGCTGGTGGCCGATTGCCACAAAGAAGCCCGTGACCGGCAGCGTCGAGGCCTCGCCGGTCACCGTGTTCTCCAGGGCGAGAGCCTCTACGGCGTTCTCCCCGTGGACGTCCGTGACGACCGTATTCCAGATGAACTCGATCTTCTCGTTCTTGAAGGCGCGGTCCTGCATGATCTTCGAGGCCCGCAGCTCCTCGCGCCGGTGGATGACGTAGACCTTCTTGGCGAAGCGCGTCAGGAAGAGTGCCTCCTCCATGGCCGTGTCCCCCCCGCCTACGATGGCCAGCTCTTCGTCGCGGAAGAAGGCCCCGTCGCAGGTGGCGCAGGCCGAGACGCCGCGCCCGAGGAGGCGCTTCTCGTTGGGCAGCCCCAGGTATTTGGCCGAGGCGCCCGTCGAGATGATGACAGTATCGGCCAGGAGAGGCGTCTGCTCATCGATCACGAGGCGGAAGGGCCGCTCGCGCAGGTCGACAGCCGTGACCATCCCGTAGCGCACGTCGGCGCCGAAGCGGGTAGCTTGGGCCTGGAACTTCTCCATCATCTCCGGCCCCATGATGCCATCGGGGAAGCCGGGGAAGTTTTCCACGTCGGTGGTGGTCATGAGCTGGCCGCCAGGCAGCGGCCCTTGGTAGACCACCGGCTCCAGGTTGGCGCGGGCGGTGTACAGCGCCGCCGTCCAACCCGCCGGGCCCGTCCCGACGATCGCCACGGTGCGGTGTTCAGCGTCGGTGAAGTCGAGGCCCTCCAGAGCGGAGAGATCAGGGTGCGAAACCTGCATAGAACGGGTGATGATCAAGGTGATGAAAAAGGAAGAGCGTCTGAACGACGAGAGATCATGAATGGGAGGAGCGACCTCCGCCTAGGAGCGCGGCCGCTCTCCCCCACTCATCAGGCATAGTCAGGCCCTGGTCATGTACCGGGCGCTAGGCCGGCTGACCGGTCAGCGCGTTGAGCTTGCTGGCCAGCGCCTGCTTGCCCACAGCCCCAACGAGCTGGTCCACGACCTGGCCATCTTTGAAAAAGAGCAGCGTCGGGATCGAGCGGACGCCATACTGCATGGCCACCTGCTGGTTGTGGTCCACATCCAGCTTGCCAACGACGGCCTTGCCGTCGAAGTCAGCGGCCAGCTCTTCGATGACGGGGGCGATCATGCGGCACGGGCCGCACCACGTCGCCCAGAAATCGACCAGCACGGGCTTGTCAGCGCCGATGACCTGATCCTGAAAGTTAGCGTCGGTGAGGGTGACGTATTTCGCGTTGTCTGCCATGGAAGTGTGTACCGTATGAGTGATCGTACAAGGTTGGTCCTGGGGACCACAAGGTAGGTGTCACCAGGCGATTATTTGTTTCAACACCTATTGCATCGGGCTGTTTCGTGGCCGCCCGACTCATGAGCGCGGCGCCATCAGCCCTGGGATGGCGCCTTCGTACGGGGCCCGCAGGGTCTCCACGGGGGCGTCGATCACGGAGGTCCCCGCCACTTCGACGCGGAAGTGCGGCGTGGCAGAGATCGTCCCGATCTGCGTGAGCCGTACCGGCCGATCGGCGACGGCAGCGCGGAGGGCCTCCAGGTCGTCTGGTGCACAGGTGAGCACGAGGCGCGACTGGGCCTCGCCAAAGAGCACCGCATCTAGGCGCAGACCAGCGGCCTCGAGGGCCACCTCAGCGCCGAGGCCCTCGGCAAAGAGGACGGTCTCGGCCAGGCACACGGCCAGGCCCCCGTCCGACACATCGTGGGCGCTCTGCACGAGGCCCTGCCGGATGAGGTGGAGGGCCGCCTGCTGCACGGCGTGCTCCTCGTGGAGGTCCAGGTGCGGTGCACGGCCCGTGGTGAGGCCATGGCAGGTGGCCAGGTACTCACTCCCGCCGAGGTCGCGCCGGTGGGTCCAGGAACTGGGCGAGAGCAGCACCAGCACATCGCCTGCCTGGCGGGGAGCCGCCGTGGTGGTATGCGCCGCGAGGTCATCCACCACCCCCAGCATGCCGATGGTGGGCGTGGGAAAGACCGCGCCCGTCGGGTTTTCGTTGTAGAAGCTCACATTGCCGCCTGTGACGGGGGTGCCGAGGACACGGCAGGCGTCGCCCATCCCCCCCACGGCCTCCTTGAAGCCCCAGTAGACCTCCGGCTTGTAGGGGTTGCCGAAGTTGAGGCAATTGGTGATGGCCACGGGCCGAGCGCCAGCGCACACAACGTTGCGCGCGGCCTCAGCCACAGCGATCTGCCCTCCTCGGCGGGGGTCCAAGTAGACGTACCGGCCGTTGCAGTCCGTCTTCACGGCTAGTCCCCGGCCTGTGCCTTTGATACGCACCACGGCGGCATCGCAGGGCCCGGGGCCAACCACCGTATTGGTCCGCACCATGGTGTCATACTGTTCGAAGACCCACCGCTTGCTCGCGATGTTGGGCGTGCCCAGCAAGCGAAGCAGCACCGGCTGCACCTCCTCGGCGGGCAGGGTGGGATGCGCATCCAGGTCGAAGGCGTGGACCTCATCCAGGTAGGCGGGGCGCTGCGTCTCGCGGTGGTAGACGGGGGCTCCGCCGCCCAGGACGAGGTGGTCGGCGGGGACATCGGCCACGATCTCACCGTGCCAGTGGACGCGGACGCGGCCGGTGTCCGTGACCGTGCCGATGCGCACCACGTTGAGGTCCCACTTTTCGAAGACCGCCACGAGGCCCGCCTCCTGATCGGCACGGCAGACGATCAGCATGCGCTCCTGACTCTCCGAGAGCAGGATCTCGTAGGGCGTCATGCCAGCGTCGCGCAGCGGGACGCGGTCGGCGTGGAGGTCCATGCCCGTGCCAGCCTTGGCGCTCATCTCGCAGGAGGAGCAGGTGATACCGGCGGCGCCCATATCTTGGATGCCTACGACGAGGTCCGCCTGGATGGCTTCCAAGGTAGCCTCGAGCAGGAGCTTTTCGGTGAAGGGATCCCCCACCTGCACGCTGGGCCGTTTGGCCTCGCTCTCCTCGCTGATCTCCTCCGAGGCGAAGGTGGCGCCGTGGATCCCATCGCGTCCGGTGGCCGAGCCTACGATGTAGACGGCGTTGCCAGGGCCCTCGGCGGTGGCCGAGGCCGTCTGCCCGGCGTTGACGACCCCCACACTCATGGCATTGACGAGCGGGTTGCCCTCGTAGGCCGGGTCGAAGTAGACCTCGCCGCCCACGGTAGGCACCCCGAAGCTGTTGCCATAGTCCCCGATGCCGCGTACAACGCCATCGAACAGGTAGCGCACGCGTGGGCTTTCCAACGGCCCGAAGCGCAGGGAGTTGAGCGAGCAGATGGGGCGGGCGCCCATGGTAAAGATATCGCGCTGGATGCCCCCGACGCCGGTGGCGGCCCCTTGGTAGGGCTCCACGGCCGACGGGTGGTTGTGGCTCTCGATCTTAAAGGCCACGGCCAGGCCATCGCCGATGTCCACGAGGCCAGCGTTCTCCTCGCCGGCGCCCACGAGCAGCGCCTCACCGTCGCGCGGGAGGGTCTTGAGCACGGCGATGGAGTTCTTGTAGGAGCAGTGTTCGCTCCACATGACCGAGTAGATGCCTAGCTCGGTGAAGGTGGGAGGGCGGCCCAGGCGGTCGCAGATCCAGCCGTACTCCTCTTCGGTGAGGCTGTGGTCCAAGGCGAGGGCCAGCGTGACGGCCGGTTCGTTGAGGGTGAGGGGCGTGGACATGGAGGCGTGGGGCCGTACGTGGAGGAGGTGATGGGGGGCCTCAACATACGAACCCTGGCGCCGGGGGGCTGCTTGTTTTGAGGGACGGACGCGACGGGCGTCTTTGTGCCGAAGCGGGGGTCTTCGCGGCGAAGCCTCTGCTCATCTGATCTTGTTCTCCTCTTACTCAGCACCAAGCGCTTGGCCTCGTTGGGTACGATAGGTATGTGTATAGCGCCTCACCAAGCGCGAATCGGCCGTTGGCATGGTGACGCGTACGCAGAGTGGTGCATGGTGAATGCATCTCTCCAGGCCCGAGCGTTCGCGCTGGACAAGCACCCGTTCACCATTCACCGTTCACCGTTCTCGACGTCCACTGGCCTTCAGGGCCGACGAACCCGCTCAACACGTACCCCACCCGATCCAGCGCACTACAGGTGTTCGAGGGGGCTTTTAACGGTGGAGGCTTTGCCTAGGACGTGAGTGTAGATCTGCGTGGTGCGGACGTCCTTGTGGCCCAGCAGCTCCTGGACGGTGCGGATGTCGTAGCCTTGCTGGAGGAGGTGGGTGGCAAAGCTGTGGCGGAGGGTGTGAGGAGAGGCGGGTTTGTGGATCCCGCTGCTACGGACGGCGCTTTTGACGGCCTTCTGGATGTACGAGGTGGAGAGATGGTGACGACCGACGCGTTGGCGGCGTGGATCGACGGAGCGATCCGGGGCGGGGAAAACGTACTGCCAGCCCCATTCGTAGGGCGTGCGTGGGTATTTTCGGTCCAGGGCATAGGGCAGGGCCACAGCGCCGTAGCCGTCGGCCAGGTCTTTCTGGTGGAGTTGACGGGCATGGGTGAGCTGATGCTGCAGGGGTGTCACGAGCGAGGTGGGCAGCAGGGTGGTGCGGTCCTTGTTGCCTTTGCCTGCGCGGACGAGGAGTCGCTCGTAGTCAAAGTCGAGGTCTTTGACGCGGAGGCGGAGGGCTTCGCTGAGGCGCAGGCCGGCGCCGTAGAGGAGGCTGGCCACGAGCCAGGGCGTCCCGCGCAGGTGCTCAAGAAGCCGGTGGACCTCGGTGGGGGTGAGGACGACGGGGAGCCGCCGGGGTCGTTTGGCGCGCTGGAAGGACAGGAGGTCGACCTTTCGGTGCAAGACCTGTTCATAGAGAAAGACGAGAGCGTTGAGCGCCAGATTCTGAGTGGCGGGGGCGACGCGTCGTTCGTTGGCAAGGTGTGACAGGAAGGCCTCGAGGTGAGCGGAGCCGAGGGTAGCAGGATGCTGGATGCCGTGGTGGTAGATGTAGCGTTTGATCCAGTAGACGTAGGTGGTCTCGGTGGACCGGGCATAGCCGCGCTGACGAAGCCGGGCGCGAATGGAGGGCAGCAGACGAGGAGGGCGAGCGGACATGGGTCAACACCGGACGATGAGCCCTCAGGACGGGCTACCCCGCCGGCCGTAACCTGAACCTGGTCGGCCGCTGCCGCCTGATCGGCGCGCTTTGCCGACCGTATGCTGTATTGACAGCGCGCTAGGAAGACAGCATCCACCTAGCATGACACAGATTTGCACCAAGTGCTGTATATCCAGTACATTGCATCTGCTTGCCTCCTCCGCTATAAGGTGAGCCGCTCTTTAGAAGATCTGTTAGGCAGACTCTCCAACTGCTCTTGCTTTGTCTGAAAACCCTCTCATAATTTACTTAGACTGGAATGTGGTGATCGCACTTCAACGTGGCCATCAACCCCAGCTACTTGACGTTCTGAATCGCGGTCGGCGTCTT
>JBCDJV010000036.1:0-43591 GCA_038747425.1 Bacteroidota bacterium | reverse complement strand
TTCCTTGGAGGGTTGCCGAGTCGTAAGTTGAGCGTCCATGTGGGTCCGGGCGGCGGGTGAGCGTGCGTTTTGGTCAACACACCGAACTCACGGCCCGGCCACATGGGTTTCTGGACCTCGTTCAACCCTTGATTCGCATGAGTGGTGAATGCATCTCTCCGGGCCTGAGCCTTCGCGCTGGACGAGCAACCGTTCACCATTCACCATGCTCAACCTCTCTCCTTAGGGCCGACGAACCCGCCCAGCACGTACCATGCGTGTCCCGGGGGAAGCGGCGACGATCGATCCGTGCAATACGCCCGCTAAAAAATTAGCACGTAGACTTGACACCCGTTGCAAGGGGTTGTACACTCTGGGTGTGCTACAATTATAGCACAGCGATCTGTGTTATCACAACCCGTTGCCCGTGTCATGGATTCTACTCCTCGGCTCATGGACCTGGGGCGCCGCGAGCGCCAGGTCGTCGCTTTCGTCTATCGCCAGGGTGAGGCCACCGCGGCCGAGGTCATGGAGGGCATCGACGATGCGCCCAGCTACTCGGCCGTCCGCGCGATCCTCCGCATCCTGGAGGAGAAAGGCCACCTCACGCACCGTCGCGACGGGGCGCGCTACGTCTATCGCCCGACCCTCACCTCGGAGGAGGCTGCCCGCTCCACGATGAGCTACATGGTCCAGTCCTTCTTCAACGACTCGGCCGAGCGGGTGGTAGCAGCCCTGCTGGATGTCAAGAGCCGAGACCTCTCGGACGACGACCTGGACCGCCTCGCCCGCCTCATTGAGCAAGCCCGGCAAGAGGGCCGCTGATTCTCGCTATGGATATGCCCTGGACCTTCCTTCCGTCCTCCCTGGAGCCCACTCTCGCGCTCCTCCTCTCGCTCTTCGTGAAAGGCGCGCTCATCCTGTCGGCCGCCGGGCTGGTGGCCTATCTGCTCCGCGCCAGCGATGCCGCCACGCGGTTCATGGTGTGGGCCACCGCCGTCGCGGGCGTCGTCTTGCTGCCGGTGCTGGCTACCCTGGTCCCGAGCGTGCCGGTGCCGCTCCCGGACTTCTTGAACGCCACCGTGGTGGACACGCCCACGGCTCCGGCGCCCTCCCTGACGGTGACGCCCTCCCCCGAGGCGCCCGTCACCACGTGGACCGCCCCGGCGGCTCCGCGCCCCCCCGTTGAGCCGATGCCGGTGGTGGCGCCCGCCCCTACCGCGTGGTGGGCAGCGCCCCTGCACTGGCTGTCCGGCCTCTCGCTGGCCTCTCTGCTGCTGATCGTGTGGCTGACGGGCCTGGTGGCCGTAGCCGTGCGGATGTTGGTGGCCTACCTGGGGGTGGATCTCATGGTGCGCCGCAGTGCACGGGTGGACGAGGATGACTGGCACCTACTGGCCGAGGACGCCGCCCAGGCGCTAGGGGTGGAGCGCCAGGTACGCCTGCGCTGGAGCAGCTGGACCGCCGTGCCACTGTGTGTAGGCCTGCGTCGCCCTACCATCGTGCTGCCCCTGGATGCGCACACCTGGAGCCCAGAGCGCCGCCGCGTGGTCCTGCTCCATGAGATGGCCCACATCAAGCGCCGGGACAGCCTGACGCAGCTCTTGGCCCACGTGGCCTGTGCCGTTCACTGGCCCAACCCGCTCGTGTGGGTGGCCGCCCGTCAGCTCCAGATGGAGCGCGAGTGCGCCTGCGATGACGCCGTGCTGCGCGCCGGCACCCGCCCCACCGACTATGCCGCGACCCTGCTGGACACGGCGCGCCGCCTCAAAGCCACGCCGTGGCCTACCCAGGTGGCCCTCGCCATAGCCCGTCCCTCGCAGCTCGAAGGGCGTCTCCTGTCTATCCTCGACGAAAACCGCCCCCGCCGAGCCCTCAACCGCGTGGGCCGTCTGCTCACCGTGGCGGTGGTCGTAACGCTGGTGCTTCCGCTCTCAGCGCTGACGGCCGTCCCCACCCTGCCCGAGGCCGGCGCTTGGAGCCCCCCGCCCCCCGCCTTCCCAGAGCCGCCCGCGGCGCCCGCGCCAGCCCCCACGGCCTTCCCGGGCCCCACAACGGTGTCCCCGCCCCCCATCGCATTGGAAACGATCGTGCCGGACACGTTCGCAGCGCGCATCCGCGCGGCACGCACAGCGGCCTCCGGTGTCACAACCTATGGCCAGCTCGCTGCTGAAGCCGGGCACCACGCAGCTACTGGCCGTCATCTCGCCGCTGAAGCCGCGCACCGCGCAGCCACCACGTTGCACGGCGCCATTGGCACCTACGGCACGGCCGCCACTGTACACGGCACCGAGGGCCCCGTGCTGCTCTTCGGGGACAGCGCTCTGGAGAGCGATGTGATCCCGGCCGAAGAGGTGGTCCGGGACGTGGTCCGGGACGTGGTCCGAACGTTTGGCGGCCAAGCCTATGTGGACGATCAGCCCCTCGGAGATTCTCTCAGCGTTGACGAACTCATCACGCTGCGGCGCTATGGGGTGGATGGCGCCTTCATCCAGGGCTTCCGCGACCTCGGGTACACGGACCTGACCGTGAGCGAGGTGACCGACCTGGCTCGGTATGGCGTCCGGCCCGACTTCGTGGCCGAGCTGCAGGCAGCGGGGCTGACCGATCTTACCGTGCGGGAGGTGACCCGGTTTGCCCGGTATGGGGTTGACCTGGACTTGATTCGCCGCCTCCAGGCCGAGGGCTATGTCACGGACGACGCCGAGGCGCTGGTGGACGTGGCCAAGCACGGCGTGAGCGCGTCGCTGATCGACGCCCTGCGTGCCTCGGGCTACACGCCGCCGGATCTCGACACGGTCGTGGATCTCAGCAAGTACGGCGTGGACGCCGCCTTCCTGACGGACCTCCGCGAGACCGGCTACGGCTCGGTGGCGCTGGATGAGGTCATCCGGTTCTCAAAGTACGGAGTCTGCACGTCGTTCATCACCGGCTTGCAGGCGCGCGGCTACGACGGCCTGAGCCCAGATGATCTGATCGACGCCCGCAAATACGGCGTGGATCTGGAGATGATCGACAGCCTCCGCCAAGCCGAGCTCACCGATCTCACGGTGGACGAGTTGGTGGAACTGCGCAAGTACGGCGTAGACGCGGACTACGTGCGTGAGGTGCGCGAAGCGGGGCTGCGTGACGTCACCGCCGATCAGCTGGTCGATCTCAAGAAACACGGCGTGGACGGAGACTTCATCCGCTCCATGCGCGATCAGTAGCCCGTCCCGCTCCCCTCCATCTGCTTCCTCCCGCCCATGTCTGTCTTGCGCTCGCTGGTGCTCGTGGCACTAGCCGGGGCCACGCTGGCCCTTCCTGCTCTCTCCTCGGCGGCCACCGATCCCATCACCGGGACGTGGACGGCCCGCTGGCACACGAGCATGCTGTTCGACGAGCCACTGGAGGGCCTCTACCTGCAGCTACAGTCGCGGCGGGATGGCAAGCGGTGGTCTACGAGCGGGTTTCAGGAGCGCTACGCCCAGTTTGGAGGGCTCCCCCGCTTGGGCGCCGACCACCGCGGACGCACGGCGGTCCAGTTCTTCCTGAACCGTGAGGCCGGCACCTTCACCTTCGACGGGCACTTCGCCGACGCTGATGGCGCCGGCACCTTCTCGTTCGCGTCGAGCCCGGCCTATGAGGAGGCCATGAGCGACCTGGGGTACGATGGGCTGGATGCGTACCAGCTCTACGAGATGGCGCTGCACGACGTCACCACCGCGTTCATCCAGGACCTGCGCGCGCTGGGCTACACGGAGCTGCGCCAGCACGAACTCGTCGAGGCCCGCATCCACGGCGTCAGCCCGGAGAAGGTGCGCGCCTTCGCGGCGTTGGGCTATGATGACATACCGTTTCAGCGGCTCGTCGAGATGCAGATCCACGGCGTGACGCCCGCCTACGTGGAGGCGCTCGCCGCGTTAGGCTACCGGTCGTTTTCGGTGAGCCGCCTGGTGGAGATGCGCATCCACGGCATCACGCCGGCCTACGTGGAGGCACTCGCCGCGTTGGGCTATGCGTCGCTGCCGGCCAGCCGCTTGGTGGAGATGCGGATCCACGGGGTCACAGCGGGCTATGTAGAAGCCTTGGCGGACCTGGGGTACGAGACCTTGTCCCCAAGCCGCTTGGTGGAGATGCGGATCCACGGCGTGACGCCAGGCTACGTGGAAGCGTTGGCTCAGCTGGGGTACAAGACCCTGTCGCCGAGTCAGTTGGTGGAGATGCGGATTCATGGCGTGACGCCTCGCTTCGTGCAGTCGTTTCAAGAGGCAGGCTACACGCTCAGCGCGTCGGCCTTGGTGGCGGCGCGTATCCATGGCCGGAAGCCTGGAGACTGAGGAGATTGGGTCGACCCAGGGCGTCAGCGTAGGCGGACAAAGCGCTTGACGGTGTGGATGGGTCCTGAGCGCATGCGGATGAGGTAGTGCCCGCTGGGGAGCGCATCCAGGGACCACGTGAGTTCGTGTTTCCCGGCGGCGTACAGGCCGTCGGCCAAGAGGGCCACGCGGCGCCCTAGCAGATCGTAGACCTCCACTTGCACGGGGCGGAAAGAGACCAGGTCAAACATCAGGTTGAGGCGGTGCGAAGCCGGTGAGGGGTAGGGCGCATGCAACGTGGTCGCGATGTCGCCTACCGGGGGTGGAGGCTCTGGAAGAGGGCCCATGTCCAGCTCGGCGTGCAGTGAGGTGACGAGGAAGAGCCGGTCATGGGCATAGGTGGTGGGCGTGTCCTGGTACGTGGGGTGCAGCCGAAACGTGGCCTGTCGCTTGGTGGATTGCCAGTGTATCGTGAAGGGGTCGTCCTTCTGGAGGCCGTCGCGGTCTGGGGTGACGGGGTCGTCGGCCCAGAGCACGAGCAGTGGGGGGTGGCCAGGCGTCCATTTCGTGCGGCCTACACACCGACCTTGGGCGTCGTAGGCGGTCAAGACGTCTCCAGGCAAGAACTCTAGCGCCGACGCCTCGAGGGTAGACATCGGCACGATCCACGTGGCATTCAGGTAGCGATGATCGGGGCAGGTTTGGGCCGTTGCCACAGGAACCACAAGCACCGCCACCAGCACGAGCAGGGCCTCAACGGGGGGGAACACAAACGCCCGGCCCCGTCCCCAAAGGGCGGAGGCCAGCCGAATACAACGCGGCATGGATCCGGGGGTGTCCGGTGAGAGAGGGGGCGGGCCAGGCTCGCACCGCGCTTCGGCTGTGTGCGAGGTGTCAGCCAGCACGGTATGGAGACCGCGCCGTGTGGGGGGCCGCCAGATCACTGACCAGGGGCGTCAGCGGGGGAGGGGAAGGCGCCAGCGGGGCCAGGCTGCCACGCGGACTAGGTGGGCGCCATCGACTGATGGGATAAACATCGAGGCGTCTCCAGGGAAAGGGACGCGACCGGAAGATACAGCGGGGCACCGGCCCCTACAAGCGGATCGCCCAGGTGCAACCTGATTCCGGACCGGGGGTAGGACGAGGCCCCAGGCACCCATCTTCTGAACCCATGGCTTCCGCAGACGCACCAGTGGCCCCTCTCAAGGCGCAGAACGGCCACACCACGCCCTCAGAGGCCCACCACGGGCTCGATCTGCGCAACGCAGGCCTCCCTCTTGACCTGGCCTGGGCGCGTGCCCAGCGTGTCAACCCCAGTGCCACACGCAGACGGGCCGCCACCTTGGGCACGAGGCGCTCTGTCAAGAAAGAGTGGCAGGCCGCTTGGCTGCTGCGGGCCATTGCGTGCATGGACCTCACCACGCTCGCGGGCGACGATACGCCGGGGCGGGTCCAGCGGCTGTGCGCCAAGGCTCGGCAGCCGCTGCGCCCCGACCTGGTGGAGGCTCTGGGGATGGGTGATCACGGCCTCACCACCGGTGCTGTGTGCGTGTACCATGCCTTCGTCCCTGAGGCCGTGGAGGCCCTGGCCGGCACCGACCTGCCCGTCGCGGCCGTATCCACGGGCTTCCCGCATGGGCTCAGCCCCCTGAAGGAGCGTCTGCGTGAGATTGAGGCGTCCGTGGCCGCTGGAGCCCGCGAGATCGACGTCGTGATCCAGCGTGGGATGGTGCTGCGCGGGGCGTGGGATCAGCTGTACGAAGAGGTCCAGGCGATGCGGGCGGCCTGTGGCGACGCCCACCTGAAGGTCATCCTCGGCACCGGCGAGCTGGGGCCGCTCTGGAATGTGGCTGCGGCCAGCCGCGTGTGCATGATGGCGGGGGCTGACTTCATCAAGACCTCGACGGGCAAAGAGTCCGTCAATGCCACGCTGGAGGTAGGCCTGACCATGGTGCGGGCTATCCGCGACTACGAGGCCCACGCGGGGTACCGGATTGGGTTCAAGCCGGCCGGCGGAATCCGCACCGCCAAGGAGGCCCTCACCTGGCTAATCCTCATGAAAGAGGAACTAGGCGCCCCCTGGCTCTCCCCTAACCTGTTCCGGTTTGGCGCCAGCAGCCTCCTGGCCGACATCGAACGGCAGCTCTCGCACCACATCACCGGCCGCTACGCCGCTCGCCATCACATGCCGATGGCGTGAGCGAACGGGAGGAGGCCTCGCACCGAGGGCGCGCCACGCAGGTCAAGACTGGCCACCGCCCGCCGCCACCGTCTCGGCCGGGGCGATGGCTCGGTGTACCCGTTGCAGGTGGATGCCGAAGCTGCGCATCACCCACAGATGCAGAAGCGCTTGGGTGGCGTTGTAGAGGTGCCAAGGTAGCCGGGGGCGGAAGTCATGGATACCGGCCATCAGGGCCGACCCGTCTAGCACCTCCCGAAACTCCAGGCGACCGTGATCCGAGGAGGCATCCACGAGGAGCCCGCCGGTGATGTAGAACAGAGGACGATCGGCGTGGCTCCGGTCCGAGGACAGGGACAGGACCAGAAGCGGTTGGTCGAGGGGCTTCAGGTAGATGGCGCACACTCCGTCGGCGCTGACGGTTGCGCGGAGGAACGGGTTGAGAAAGCGAGGCAGCCAGCGCAGGTACTCGTAAGCCGCCCACTGGGCTGTGCGGCCTCGGGGTAGCGGCAGTCGCTGGATGGATCGTACGTACTGGGCCTCTCGGATGGCGGCGTCGTCCGTGACGCGGAGGTACGCACGGGGGTTGGGCCGTAGCTCGCCGGTCTCGTTGAGGGACTGACGGAGGGCGTCGTCGAAGCCCGTCGTGTGCGGCTCCAGCCAGGCCTGTAGCGGGTTGGGCTCTACCACCATCTCGTGGCGCAAGCTTTCGATGAGGGGCCCCACGAGCGTCTGTGGCGAGCCGCTGATCATGGAGATCCACAGGCGCGACAGGCGGGGCGAGAACACCGGCAGCCCCACAGAGGGACGGTCCACGCCCAAGATGCGGGCAGTTCGGCGAAGCATGTGGGCGTACGTCATGACCTCGGGCCCGCCGATGTCAAAGGGGCGCCCGTAGAACGCCTCTTGTCCAATCACGTGATGAAAGGCCCGCACCACGTCCTGGATCGCGATCGGCTGCATCTGCGAGGAGGTCCACTTGGGCAAGGCCATGGCCGGGAGCCGCTTGACCAGGTTGACGAGCATCTTCAGCGAGGAGCCTCCAGGTCCGACCACGAGGCCCGCTCGGAGTGAGGTCACGGGGACACCATGGGCTCCCAACGCCTGCTCGACCTCCCAGCGACTGCGAAGGTGCGGAGAGAGGTCGTGGGTGTCCTTGGGTAGCAGGCCGCCCAAGTAGATGATCTGCTGGACCCCGCAGGTTCGAGCGGCCCGCCCGAAGTTGTCGGCCATGAGCAGGTCCAGGTCGGCAAAGTGCCCCTGCGTGAGCCGAGACGACGGCAGCATCGAATGCACGAGGTAGATGGCTACATCGGCGTCATGCAGGGTCTCTTCGAGCTGCAGGAGCGAGAACAGGTCGCAGCGCCGCCACTCGATGTGGCCGGTTTCATCGGGCCGGCTGCCTCGCGTTTTGGAGCGCGTCAGGCCGAGCAGTCGAAACCGCTTGGAGAGGCTGGGGATGATGGATTGGCCAACGAATCCGGTGGCACCGGCAATGGCCAGGGTGAGAGGACGCTCGGTAGGCATGGGACGGACAGCGTGAAGCCAGATGGTTTAGCGTTGCAAGGAGGAGAGCAGGGCGAGTTCCGCGTCCGCCCGAATCGTTGCAGCACGGGCACAGGTCGGCCTCGGGAGCAGTGGGAGAAACGTGGCCGCGTAGGGAAACGATTGGGCGGGTGCAGGGTCTAAAGAGTAAAGGCGAACCACCCGGTCGACCGCGTCCCGAAGAGGCGGCCTCATGCCCTGGATCAGGACGCGCGTGTGCCGGTCGCCTGGCTGGGGCCTCCTGCGCGGTGGTCCTTCGCTGCACCCCCTCTGCTTGCTCACCCGCGCCCGCATACTCCGGGGAGACGGTTCATGCTCATCACCTCCGCGCCCGTGATCTCATCTGCTACCGCAGGGCCTGCGGGTCGGCGCCTGGTCGCGCGGTGTGCCGCCTGCCTCCTGGCGATGGGTCTGTGGATGGTCCCGGCGGGAGCGGCGCAAAGCATCGACGGCGTGGCCCTGTTCGAGTCGGGGGAGCTGGAGGAGGCTTCCGCCCACTTCGCCGAACGCCTGGAGGAGGATCGGGGCGATGCCGAGGCGGCCTACTACCTGGGTCGGGTGGCCATGGAGCGTGAGCAGTACGCCGAGGCGGCCGAATACTTCGAGCAGGCCCGCCGCGCCAAGCCGCAGCAGGCCCGCCACCACTACTGGGTTGGGGCCGCCCTAGGCCTCCAGGCCCAGTCCGCCAACGTGGTGCAGCAGGCCCGCCTGGCCCGCAAGACGAGGGCGGCCTTTGAGCAGGCGGTAACGCTCAACCCGGACTACGTAGAGGCGCGCGAAGCGTTGATCCAGTTCTATCTGCAGGCGCCCGGCATCTTGGGGGGGAGCGTGGGTGCGGCTCGGGCCCAAGCTGAGGCTATCAGCGAGATCGACCCATGGCGCGGCCACCTGGCCACGGCCGTCATCCATCGGCACGAGGGGGAGCACCGCGAGGCAGTGGCCGCCTACCGCGCCGCCATCGACCTGCACCCGGATTGGACCTACGCCTACACGCTGTTGCTGGAATACTACGAAGAGCGCGGGGACCGCGAGGACGCCCTGGACCTCATGGAAGAAGCCCGAGCGGCCGTCCCTGGCGAAGCCGACTTTCACTACCATTACGCCCGGCTGGCTCTGCTCAGCCAGGATGCCCTGGAGCCCGCCGCCGAGGCCGCCGAGTCGTTTATCGCCCTGGCCGATCAACCAGACGCTCAGGCCGACGGTTACCACCTGCTCGGCCGCATCCGGCTGGCGGAAGGCGACACGGAGGCGGCCCGCGCTGCCTGGACCATGGCCCTCACGCTAGATCCCGAGCACCGCGCCGCCCAGCAAGCGCTGGAGAAGCTCTAGGGCGTGAGCGGCACCAGATCGCGGAGCGTCAACCCCAACTCATCGTCGGCGATGTTCTCTTCGTAGTCGAGGTAGACGTCCGTGGGATACCGCCGCTCAGCGTCGTAACTCACGTTCACACGGTGGGCCCCTCGGACGCGCGCCTCGTGGATCTGATCGAACACATCGTCGATGGTGCGGGCATTCCCTCGCGAGCGCTCCACAAACGCCATCGAGTCGGCCGGGGAGTACCCTTGGCCGGTGAGGTCGAGGTTTACATCAACGGCCGCCACTGTGTCCGCCCGGACGGTGATGTGTAGGTCGCCGAGCGGGATGCAGAAACACTGGATCGACAAGGTGTACCGGTAGTCGGAAAGATCTTGATCCTCCCATCGGTCGCGGTCTGACGTGTCGGGGGTGACGTCGCGGTCCAGGTCCAACAGGCTACAACCGCCGAGGAGCACGGGCAGCAAGCAAGCGATGAGCCAGAGGCTGCCTCGCCGAGAAGCATGGGTCATGGAGCGGAGCACGGAGCTTGGGGTCAAGGGACGGTTCACCCCTTGGACCACCGCCAAGGCGGTTCCATTCCAGCACCGTCAGGCAACACCCATGGGGCCGGTCACGGCGCCGCAAATGGAGGCTCGAAGGTGGAGGCGGGTACCTCGTAGGTGGTGCGCAGCCGCTCGTAGGTGGCCTTCATGGTCTCAATCGGTTCGGCATAGGTGGGGTCCCCGTAGACGTTGCGTACCTCCAGGGGGTCGGCCTCCAGGTCGTAGAATTCCCACGTGTCGTCCGTGTAGAAATGGATCAGCTTGTAGCGGGCTGTCCGCACGCCGGCATGGCGGCCCACCCGGTGCCGCATGTGGTCGTAGTAGTGGTAGTAGATGGCCTCTCGCCAGTCTGGCGGTGCCTCGGCATCGAGCACAGGACGTAGCGAGCGCCCTTGCATGGTCGGCGGGATGGGCACGCCGGCCAGATCCAGGAAGGTGGGGGCATAGTCGATATTCTGCACCAGGGACTCGACCCGCGTGCCGGGGGCAATGCCGGCGGGCCAGCGCATCAGCAGGGGCATCTGCAGCGCCGCCTCGTACATGAGGCGCTTCTCGGCATAACCATGCTCGCCAGTGAAGTAGCCCTGGTCCGAGGCGTAGACCACCACGGTGTTGTCCCGCAGCTCCGGATGCGCATCCAGCCAGTCCAGGAGCCGCCCCACGTTTTCGTCGATCGTGTCCACGATCCGCAGGTAGTCTTTGATGAAGCGTTGGTAGACGTAGCTCCGGTGCGCGGCCGAATCGGCCAGGGCGCCCGAGGCTAGCATCTCGCGGTAGGCTTCGTTTTGGGGGTCCACAGCGGCATGGTAGGCCTGGAGCTGGGCCTCGCTCATCCGCGCCACGTAGATGTTGTGGGCGGCGGGGTCGTAGGTGCCGTAGGCGGGGAGCGGGCGGTACTCGTCGAGGAAGAAGTTGACCTGACGGGCGTAGACGGAGCGCGTAGCGAGGTCGTCGTGCAGGGTGGGCGGCTCCGGGATGGTGTCGTCCAGGTAGCGGTCCAGCATGCGCAGCGGAGGCATGCGAGGCACGTGGGGGGCCTTGTACTGCACGAGGAGCAGGAACGGGTCGTCGGCGCTCCGCTCGGTGTCTAGCCATCGCAGGGCCTCATCCGTGACCAGGTCGGTGGCGTAGCCCTCCATCGTGGTGTCGCGGCCGGTCTCACTGTCGTAGAAGGCCGGGTTGTAGTAGAACCCTTGCTTGCCCGCCCCGGTGAGGATCTTATAGGTATCGTATTCGTCGGCCGGGCGGTTGTTGAGATGCCATTTGCCGAAGAGGGCGGTCTGATAGCCAGCCTGGCGGAGGAGGCGCGGGAAGACGGTCTGGGTGCTGTCCCAGGGTCGACTGTTGCCGGTGACGCCGTTTTTGTGGCTGTGCAGCCCGGTCAGGATGGTGGCGCGGCTGGGTCCGCAGATCGAGTTGCCACAGAAGCTGTTCAGGAACAGGGCCCCTTCGTGGGCGATGCGGTCCAGGTTGGGCGTCGTGTGGAGGCCATCCCCATAGGCGCCGATGGTGCGGCGGGCGTGGTCGTCCGCCATGATGTAGATGATGTTGGGCCGCGTCGGTGGGGCCGTGGGGGCCTCGCAGGCACTCAGCAGCATGAGGACGAGCAGGACGCTCCCTGTGAGCAGGGCACGGGTGGGCGAGGGCAGACGGAAGGGCATGGGGCACCGAGGTGAAGCGAACGAGGGCGGGGCAAGATAGCACGTGCCTCCAGCGGCGCCAAGCGCCCCACCGGCTGCGTAGCGTCATGCTCCCCTGCTCCAGGCCCAATAGGCCACCGCTCCCCACGAGCGTGAGGAACAGGACCGGGCAGATCGGCATGACACAGGCTGAGTTGGATCGAGGGCGCGCAGGCCTTGGACCCGCTGGGTGCTCCATCGATCTCCTGTATCCGTTGATTCCGGGCGGGCCCGCCTTCTACATGAGCAACCGAACCTACTCGAAGGACGAAGCCGCGGCGTTGCTGCGGCGCACCGTGGAACTGCACGCTGCCCGTGGCCAGCGCAATCCAGCCAACGGCCTCACGCTGGAGGAGCTGGAGACGGTAGCCGCTGAATCCGGCCTGGACCCGGCGCTGCTGCGTCAGGCCGCCGACGAATTCAACGATCCCCATCGCCTGAGCGATGATGAGGCCCACGGGTCCGACGCCACCCACATCTACATCGAGCGCCGCATCCTAAACCCGCTCGACGATGACGCGTGGTACGACGCCGTGGCCGAGTTGCGGCACCGGTACGGAGAGGGCTCCGAAGGGATCAGCACCCGGACTCGAAGCTGGGGGCACACCAGTGCGTCGGGCATCGAGACGCGCGTGTTGGTCCGGCCGCAAGGCGACGGCATGCACGTGCGGCTGAGTCAGCGCGTAGGCATCGCCAGCACGCCGACGGAGTCCGTCATGTACGGAGGGATCCTGGCTCTGCTGGTGGCTGGCGTGGCGGGTGGCGTGGCGTCGTCGGAGCCGGTCGGCATCACCGTGCTCCTGGCCGGGCTCCTGACGCTCATCCCGCTCGTCTACTGGCTGGACACCGTGTGGCGCCGTAAGAAGCACCGCGAGCTCAACGCCTTGGCCGACCGCGTGGCGAGCATCCTCACGGTGCCGGTGGCCGCTGAGGCCGCTCCGCTGCCCGTCAAGGACCCGGTGCCGGAGGCGCCCACGCCGGCCGCCCCCTCGCTGAACGGGCCGCTGCACGACGCCTACGACGAGGCGGCCGAGGGCCGGGCGTCTCAGCGGGCGCGCACGCGCTGACCCGGCCGCTCCAGCCCCCTGAGCCCGTGCCCAGCGATATTCAGCTCTACGACACCATGGCCGAGTTCTACGCGGCCATCGGGGGGACGATGGAACAGGAGGCCGAGTTCACGGCCCATCGGATGGAAGTCATCCATGCGGAGGCGCCTTACACGTCGCCGCTGTTTCGCACCAACTACTACTCCATTGTCTTGGTGCGCCGCGGCCGTGGTCGCTATCTCATCAACGAGGAGGCCTATGCTACGCAGCCGGGGACGATCTACTTCACCAATCCCGGCCACATCAAAGGGTTTGAGATCGACGAGCCGATGACCGGCTTCGTCATCACGTTCGCGGAGTCGTTTCTCAAGCACTACGTGCATGCGGCCATCTTCGACGAGTTTCCCTTCCTCATCGCGGAGGTGGCGCCGCCCAAGTATCTGGCTAGGGACCCGTTTCAGTCCTTCGACGCGCTGGGCGAGCAGATTGTGCAGGAATACGAGGGGCAGGCCGCCTACAAGTTCAAGGTGCTGGGGAGCCTGATGGTGGTGCTGCTCCTGAGGATCAAGGAGGCGTTCTGGGACGCCTACGACCCGCTGGAGGAGGCTGATGCCGGCTCGCTCATCGTGCGCACCTTCCGGCGCAACCTAGAGGCTCGGTTCCGGGCCCTCCATGCGGGGACCGCTGCGCAGATCCCACAGGTCCAGGAGTTGGCCGAGGCCCAGCAACTCCATCCGGGGTACCTGAGCACCGTCATCAAGCACAAGACGGGCAAGTCCGTCCACGCGTGGATCGCAGAAAAGGCGGTGGCCGAGGCGCAGGCGCTCCTGGCGCGCTCGCGCACCTCGGTCAAAGAGGTCGCCTACCGCCTCGGCTTCAGCGAGCCGGGTCACTTCTCGCGCTTCTTCAAGAAGCACACGGGCCTCACGCCCACCGCCTTTCGGGCCCAGCGGTAGCACCGCACCGTCCGCGGTCTGAGAAATCGGTATGCCTTCCTGAGAAATCGGCATGGTGGCGCCTAGGGGGAGAGGCCGATCTTGGTGACCGATCATCACGCGAGCTGGTGCCCGCTGCACCGCTCCAGATCGATTCATCAGCCTCACCACGTTTCCTCGTTCGGAGCTATGCACACCCGTCAACTCGGGACCACCGGTCCCACCACCTCCGCCCTCGGCCTTGGCCTGATGGGCATGTCCGACCTCTACGGCCCCACAGACCGGGCCGAAAGCATCGCCACCATCCACGCCGCGCTGGAAGCCGGTGTCACGCTGCTCGATACGGGCGATTTCTACGGGATGGGCCACAACGAGCTACTGCTGCGCGAGGCGTTGCAGGGCCACAAGCGGGAGCGAGCCGTCATCAGCGTCAAGTTCGGCGCCTTGCGCGATCCCGCTGGCCATTGGATCGGGGTAGACGGCCGCCCGGCCGCCGTCAAGAACGCCCTCGCCTACACCCTCAAGCGCCTCGGCACGGACTACGTGGACGTGTACCGGCTGGCTCGCATCGACCCCGCCGTGCCCATTGAGGACACCGTAGGCGCCATCAAAGAGATGATCGACGCCGGCTACGTGCGGCACGTCGGCCTCTCGGAGGCGGGCGCCGACACCATCCGCCGGGCTCACGCCGTCCACCCGGTGGCCGACCTGCAGATCGAGTATTCGCTCATCTCCCGCGGCATCGAGGCGGACATCCTGCCAACGACCCGCGAGCTGGGCATCGCGGTGACGGCCTACGGGGTGCTCTCGCGCGGCCTGCTGAGCGGTCACTGGTCCAAGGCGCGCTCCGAGCAAGGGCGCGACTTCCGGTCCATCCTCCCACGCTTCCAGGGCGAGAACCTGGCGCGCAACCTGGCCTTGGTCGAGGCCCTGCGGGACGTCGCCGAGGCCCAAGGGGCGACGGTCGCGCAGACAGCCATCGCCTGGGTGCTGGCCCAGGGCCGCGACCTCGTGCCCCTCGTAGGCGCCCGCCGTCGCGACCGCCTGGCCGAGGCCTTGGGGGCCCTGCAGGTGACGCTGAGCGAGGCCGACCTCGCCCAGATCGAGGCGGCCGTGCCTCCCGAGGCAGTAGCCGGGATGCGCTACCCCGAGGGGCAGATGGCGATGCTAGACAGCGAGCGCTAGGGCGTCCTCCGCTCATGCTCGGCACAGCGCGAAGCTCGCCGGTACTCAGTCCATCGCGCAGGAGAAGGTGCGGGTGACGGTGGCGAAGCGGACGGGGCCTGGGGTGGGCGGCGTCACGACGGCCGTGTAAGGGTACGTCAGGCCCATGGTGGTGACGCAGTTGTCGTCCGGTTCGTTGACCACGTAGGTGACCAACAGGCCGTCGTCCGTCACGTCGATGGCGTCGATGTCCAGGTCGTAGCCACCGCTGGCAAAGCGCCGGCCCACCAGGACGACCATCGACTGCGAGAAGTCGGCCTCGGGGAGGGGGACGGGGGCTTGCAGCGAGTCCCGGTACTGGGCCCACGTGACCGAGTCGCGGATGACGACCTCCGTGGCGATGGTGTCCGCGAGGGTGGTTTGGAGGCCGCGGGCCAGGGGCTCGTAGTAGAGGATCTGCGTGAGGGGCTCCTCCTCCACCGGCTCCTCGGCGCACGCCGTGAGAAGAAGGCATGAAACGGAACAAAGGAGCACGAACAGGCGCTGAACGGGCCTTCTAAAAGCCGGGTGCATAGGCCCCCTCGGAGACGAAGATAGACGAAGCGATAGGCCCGAGGCGCTGCGTCCTCAGCCTACCTCCGAAGCGCGCAACCCCCCGGCAGGTTCCGGCTCCTGAAAACCCCGCAGGTACTTCATCCATGAACGCCTTCATTGAGGCCTTCCTCCCGTTGGCGGTGGCCATCAACATTCCTGGTATTCTGCCCCTGTTCATCGGCCTGACCGAGGGCATGACCCCGGGGGCCCGGCGGCGGCTCGTGGTCAAGGCGCTGACCACCGCCTTCGTGGTGGCCCTGCTCATCCTGTTTGCGGGCGACGTCATCTTCCAGACGCTTGGCATCACCCTGGACGACCTCCGCGTGGGCGGTGGCCTGGTGCTGCTCATCCTCAGCATCACCGACCTCCTCTTCGGCGACTTCAAGCGCCGCACGCCCGGCGAAGACGAGCCCGAGGACAGCATCGGCGTGGTGCCGCTGGGCATCCCGCTGGTGGTGGGGCCCGGCGCCATCACCACCATCCTGGTGGCCCAGCAGGAGTTCGGGTACTTCCCCACGCTGGGCTCGCTGACCCTCAACCTGGCGCTGGTGCTGGTCGTCTTCTTCTACGGTCCAGCCCTGCTAGAGCGCCTTGGCAAGGACGCCTCGCAGGCCATCGCCAAGGTGGCCAGCCTGTTCCTGACCGCCATCGCCGTGGCCATGATCCACGCGGGGGTGCGCGGGATGATCATCGCAGGGTAGGGGCCGCCGGCCACGTAGATCCGGTGGCCACGAGGGTAGACGGGCGGATGGCCGTACAAGGTAATAGAGCCGTACGATGTGCGCATCGAGGGTTCGTGGATCCGCCAAGGCTTGTCCTGAGGCTGGATGCTTCGAACAGATCCCTCGGCTGCGCTCGGGATGACAAGCAGGGACCGTTTTCCTTGTCATCCCGAGTGGAGCCCTGCGTCAGCAGGGCGGAGTCGAGGGATCTGTCGACGGCAACACGGGCGGCTTGGCGCGCTGCCCTGGAGGCCGATCTGCCCCTTGATGCGCGTGTGATGTCATTATCCTTGCTGGGGATGTATCTTACAGGCCTCGCCGTGTAGCGGGTAGTGCGGCCTGACGTTGTCCCCGTCTCTCAGTACGACCTTGCCTGGACCATGCGCTTCTTTGTCATCCTGTGGGCTCTGGTACTCGTGGAGATCGGCGCTGGGGGCACCGCCCTCCAGGCCCAGTCTCGCACAGATACGCCCGTTCCGCTGCCCGGCACCGGTCTTACGCAGGCCGCTACCGAGCGCCTACCTGAGCTGACGGGTCTCGTGGAGGCGACCTACCGGAGCGCGCCCGACAGCGCCCTTGCTCACGGCCACGCCGCCCTGGCGCTGCTCGGGACCTCGCCCGCTGCGCCATCAGACGAGGCCACGCGGCGGCAGCTGCTTTTCCGCATGGGGATGGCCCACTACTACCTGAGCGCCTGGGACTCCGTCGGCGCCTACGCAGACCGCCTCGACGCCCTCCCCGCCACCGCCGGGCTTGCAGGGGCCGACGCGTTGCTGCTGCGGGGCATGGCTTTGCGGGGCCAGCGTTTCTTCGAAGAAGCCAAGGCGCCGCTGCACTCGGCGCTGGCCCGCTACGAAGCCGTCGGAGAGCCTGCTCGTCAGGCAACCGCGCTCTACTTCCTCGGCGTCGTCCACAGGTCCCTCCGCGAGTTCGAGGCGGTGCCCGGGTTCTACGAGCAGGCCCTGTCGCTGTGGGAAGAGGCCGGGGATCAGGCCTGGAAAGCCACTACGCTGCACAGCCTGGGTGCCTTCCATCGGATGCGCGATGCGTACGACGAGGCGCGCGCTTTCTATGACCAGGCCCTGGTCCTCCGCGAAGCGCTCGGCGATCGCCGTGGGTTAGCGAGCTCGTTTAACGGCCTCGGCCTGCTTTATCACGACATGGACGCGTACGACGAGGCGCTTACGTCCTATGCCGAGGCGCTCGCGCTCTACGAGGAGATCGGCGATGAGCGGCGCGCGGCCAATGTGCTTCTGAGTGTGGGCCGCGTGCACCGTGAGCGTGGCGACTACGAGGAGGCGCTGTCGCACCTGCTTCGCGCGCTCGCCTTCTACGAAGCGACGGATAACAAGCGTGCAATGGCCGACCCACTCTCCAGCATCGGCAATCTCTATCGTAACCTGCAGAACTACCACGAGGCCCTCCGATTCCTCGCCCGCGCCCTGGCACTCCGCGAAGAAACCGGGGACACGCGGCTCATTGCTGCCACACTCCACAACATCGGCAACGTGCACTACGATCGCGGCGATGTCGGTGCGGCGCTGGACTTCTACCGCCGCTCCCTGGCGCTTAAGGAAGAGCTGGACAAACCCTCGACGACGGCCATCACGCTGCAGAGCATCGGCACGGTGCTGCGCGTTCAGGGTGAACTGGAGGAGGCCCAGGTGCACTACGCCCGTGCCCTGACGCTCTATGAAGAGATCGGCAATCCGGGCGGAGAGGCGCGGGTGCTGGGCACAATGGCCCAACTGTACTTAGAGCAGGGGCGGCCGGGTGAGGCCCTCGCAGCCAATGACCAAACGCTGGCCATGGCCCTTGAGATGAAGGCAGCGCCGCTGATTGCCCGGACCTATGGGCAGCGCGCCGACATTTTGGAGGCGCAAGGCCGGTATGCCGAGGCGCTATCGGCGTACCGGACGTATAAGGCCGCCCAGGACTCGCTCTTCAATAGCGAGAGCCAGAGCGTGGTGGCCGAGCTGCAGCAGCAGTACCGGGCCCAGGAGCAGCAGCAGCGAATCGAGCTCTTGGAGAGCCGACGGGCGCAGCAGCGGCTGTGGATCGGGGGCCTGCTCGGAGGCCTCGTACTCTTGGGTCTGATCGTGGCGTTGCTCTTTGGGCGGATGCGCTTGCGGCGGCGGGCGCTGGAGGCGATCCAGGCAGAGCGGCGGAAGACGGAGAAGAAGGCAGCACAATTGGCCGAACAGGCGGCCGAGTTGGAGCGAGCCAACGAGCTTAAGAGCCACTTCCTGGCGAACATCTCCCACGAGTTCCGCACCCCCCTCACGCTCACGTTCGGCCCCCTGGACGACCTGGCCCAGGGCCGCTTCGCCTCCCTCGACGAAGCCCGTCCCCACATCGAACGGGCCCGACGCAACGGCCATCGGCTGCTACGGCTGATCAACCAACTGCTCGACCTCTCCAAGCTGGACGCCGGGGCGCTGCTGCTCCACCCCCGCCGCCACGACCTGGCCCGTCACCTACGTGAGATTGCCGCCCTGTTCGAGTCGATCGCCCAGCAGCGTCAGATTCACTACACGGTGGCTGTCTCAGAAACGCTCGTCGAGCATGTTTTTGATGCAGACAAGATTGAGAAGGTGGTGGTCAACCTGCTCTCGAACGCCTTCAAGTTCACGCCGGCCGGCGGCAAGGTGTCCCTGACGCTGGCACGGCTCGACGGGGGCACGGCGCAGATCGTCGTTGCCGATACGGGTCCGGGCATCGCCGAGGAGCATCTGCCGCATTTGTTTGATCGGTTTTACCAGGTGGAGCGGGCCGCGACGCGCTCGCACGAGGGGTCAGGGATCGGGTTGGCGCTGGTGAAGGAGGTGGTGGAGCTACACGGAGGCACGGTGCAGGTCGAGAGCACGGTCGGCTTCGGCACGCGCTTCCTCATTGACTTGCCGCTGCTACCCGATCCTTCCGGAGATGCGATGCCGGTGGATGTCTTCGAGCCGTCACCCAGCGCGTATGAAGACCGCGTGCTGCCCCCCGTAGATGCGCTCCCCGTTCTCCCAGAGCGAAACGGAGAACCGATCGATGCGCCCGCTGATGCTGCGATGGTGCTGGTCATCGAGGACAACGCGGATATGCGGGCCTACATCCGGGCGCACCTCGAAGACGCCTTTGTTGTGGCCGAAGCCGATAACGGCCGCTCGGGCGTTGAGCGTGCCCTCGACCTTGTGCCCGATCTGGTCCTCTCGGATGTGATGATGCCGGAGATGGACGGGTTTGCCGTCTGCCAAACGCTCAAGATGGATACCCGCACGAGCCACATCCCTGTGGTGCTGCTCACGGCCAAGGCCGACGTGGCGCACCGGATCGCAGGGTACGAGCAGGGGGCGGACGGGTACCTGGCCAAGCCCTTCAACGCCGAGGAGCTGGTGGTGCGGGTCCGGACTCTGATCGCCGAGCGCCAGCGGCTGCGGGCCCGCTTCGCCGGGCTGCGGGCCGAGGCGCAGGCGGCGGAGGCCGCCCCGGTGTGGCCCCCGCGCGAAGCCGCCTTCCTCGAGGCCATGACTGAGGCGATGCAGGATCAACTGGCCGACGCCGGCTTCGGCGTGGATCAGCTGGCCGACGCCCTGTCCATGAGCCGGCGCCAGCTGGACCGCAAGGTGCAGGCCCTGCTGGGCGAGACGCCCGCCGCCCTCCTCCGGCACGAGCGCCTGGCCGCGGCCGCCGCGCTCCTGGACGAGGACCGGCTGTCCGTGAAGGAGATCAGCCATGCGGTCGGCTTCCGCAGCCTGTCGTCGTTCTCCAAAGCCTTCCGGAAGGCGTACGGGGTGGCCCCCTCAGCGTACACGGCCGTACGCACCGACGCGGCGGCCTCGTAGGGCCGCCACAGCCTCAGGTTGCGCTATAAGGGCGTGGTTGTCTGTAGCGAGGAACGCCCCCGGCCTCGCTTGTGAAGTCCTACTACGTCTACATCCTCGCTAGCATCACGCGCTGCCTCTACACCGGGATCACCAACGATCTGGAGCGCCGCCTCGTGAAGCACCGAAGCGGTCACGGCTCTGGCTTCGCAAGGCGCTACCGCATACAGCGGCTGGTCTACGTCGAAGTGTTCACCAACGTGCGCGAGGCCATCGCCCGCGAAAAGCAAATCAAGCGGTGGCGCCGGGCCACGAAGGTACGGCTGATCGAGGCGATGAACCCCACATGGAAGGATCTGCACCCGGAGTGATCAGGCCACGTCGGCCCGGCGGATCGTGGACTGGTGGGGCGGTGCATGTTGTCCAGACGGTCGGTCGTTGTTCAGATCCCTCGACTACGCTCGGGATGACACGTAGGGTGCCTTGTCCGCAAGCCTGAACGGTTGTTGACAAGAAGGGCCAGCAGCGGAGGTGAACGGTCCTCAACAGACGTGCCCAGTGACAGCAATGAGCACACCCGCCCCGTCTCGGTCTCCACGCGTCCTCTACGCCTCCACCCAGAGGCCCAAGCACTCCCGCCCCATCCTTGTCATCCCGAGCGTAGCGCAGCGCCGTCGAGGGATCTGTACGAGTCGGCCCCCGCGCGCCTCACCGCCTCGGGCTCCACGCGACTGTCATAGCCTCATATAGCATCCCCAGAATGGCCAGTTTGAACAACCGAATGTCCAGGTTGGACACCCCCCGGCCAGCCTGGACAACACGATGACCAGCCTGGCCAAGGCGCTTTGGGATACACTCGCCGGTGCCCGTGCCACTGTGCTAAGGCTCACGGTGGTCCCGCACACGACGTGTTCCCAGCATGTGGAGTGAATGGGAAGACGCGAACCCGCCCCGCTATGTCTCTCGGTGCTGCACGATCTGGTGAAGAAGCCCGGCGCCCCCCGGTGCCCGAGGCCTCCTCGCCGCGCGATGTCTCATCCACGTCGCACGATCATGCACGCCTGGAGGTGGAGACCTTGCGGGCGCTGTTGGGGCCGGGCCAGGCCGCGCCCGACGGTGTCGTCGGGCGCGACCGGCCTCCCCCACAAGGACCCACCCCAGAGGACGGTCTGGCCGCCTGATAGCGCCTCACCGCTTGTTCTCTTCACCTTTCTCTCGCTCCGAGCCATGACGACGTCGAGACACACTCCCTCTTCCTGTACCTCTTTCATAGGGGCCCTCCTCCTGCTGCTGCTGGCCGCTGGGCCAGTCCGTGCGCAGGTGGCCACGTTCACCGCCACCGATAGCGTCTTCGAAGACCGCGTCGAGCTGAGCTGGACCATTGCGTCTGTTCCCGATGGGGCCTACTTCAACATCATGCGCGACGGCACGCAGATCGCCGTGGCGGGCTTCAACCAGCGCAGCTACGCAGATACGGGTGCTACCCTCAGGACCGGGACTGACCAGACCGACCACACCTACTGCATCTCCGTGGTGAGCGGAGGCAACACCTCCGCCGAGGTGTGCGACGCCGGGCGGCGCACGTTCCTCGCCCCCACCTCGCTGTCGGCCTCCTTAGCCACGCGCGAGACCGATATCCTCATCCGTTGGCACGACAACTCGGGCATTGAAGATGGCTATCGCCTCGAGCGCCGCCTCCTGGGCGAGCAGCCGATCGATCAGACCTTCAACCTAGGGGCAAATGTGACGTCGTTCGTGGACGTGGTACCCAGAACGGACGCGGGGTACACATACACGCTGGTGGCCTTCAAGGGCACCACGACCACGGCGCCCATCCAGGATAACGGCCAGCGGGCCGCGGTAACACCGCCAACGGGCGTGCAGGCCACCGATGGGCTGTGGACCGACCGCGTGCGCGTGACGTGGATCGACCAGAGCACCACGGAGACAGGCTACAAGGTCTACCGAGGAGAAGGCATCGAGATCGCTTCGCTGCCGGCGGGTACGACGCAGTACGACGACATGCAGGGCATAGCAGACCAATACTGCGTGACGGCCGTGGCTGAAGGCGGCGCCGAGTCCTTGCGCACGGCCGAGGGAGTCTGCGACCCAGGGTCTCCAGGGTTCCTGTTTACCCCACTGTCCGTGACAGCCTCGGCGGGCACGTTCGACGACCGCATCGACGTAACGTGGACGTACAACAACGAAGCCGCGAATAGCATTACGGGCTTCAGGGTATTTCGGGACGGCGCGTCCACACCGGTGGGTTCGGTCGGGCCAGCCGCACGCTCCTACAGCGACGTGAGCGCCGTGCCGGGCACCAGCCACAGCTATTGCATTATGGCGGTGAGTGACCAGCCGGGCGACACAGGCGGGCCGAGCCTCTCGTCCCAGGGGTGCACCACAACGAACGGGACACGCGCACACGTGCTGCCCCCCTCCAACGCGACCGCCACCGCCGGCACGCTGGAGGACCGGGTGACGCTCACGTGGGAGAGTGCAGCCTCCACGGTGATGCTGTTTCGGGTCTACCGGGCCCTGGACACGGACAACGCCGTGCCGACGAGCACAACGAACATGACGCTCATCGCGGCGCCGTCGTTTGATCAGCGCAGCTACGATGACCGGGTCATCAACACGGATGTGGTGTACGACTACTGCGTGACAGCAGTGACGGTGTCGGCAGGGGTGAGCGCGAGCGTGAGGCAGCAGGGGCGGCAAGCCGTCAGCGCGTATCTGAGCCAGCAGGGTCAGCAGGTCAGCGTGCAACCCGCCGAGGTGCTCTCCGCAGGTGCGTACGATGTGCTGGCGGGTCAGGGGATCGAGGCCGCGGCCTTGCAGGAGTCCACACCTACGTGTGCGCAAGGCTCGCGGAGCCTGTTGCCCCCAACGGGCGTGACGGCCACGGTGGACACGGAGGAGACGCACGTGCAGGTATCGTGGCAGGGGGCTTCTAGCACGGCCCAGGGCTACCGTATCTACCGGGAGGAGGGCGTGCAAGCGCTGGACTTCACGGACGCGGGGCCCAGTGCCACGCCGGTAGTCACCATCCCCGACGATGGCACCTTTGCCTTCATGGAAGGAACCGGACAGAGCTTCATCATCGAAGCCTGGATACGCCCCACGAGCGACCTTCAGGATGGCGTTGCGTATCCAGTTGCCACCAAGGGCACCCATGCGAACTACCACTGGGGCCTCGGCCTGGACGGGACCGCCTTGTGCTTTTTTGTATTCAGCAGAAGTAATTGCCTAAACGACGCCGTGACCGTGGAGAAAGATGTGTGGACCCATGTTGCCCTGCAGGTCAATACCAACCAGGTCAGAATTTACAAGAATGGCAGCATATTCAACTTTGGGCTCGTGACCCAGATGCCTCCGGCCGATAGCCAGCCCATCCTGATTGGGGATTGGCAAGACCCTGCTGCGAGCGGCTTCGCTGCCTTTCCCGGTCAAATCCGAGACATCCGGATTTGGAATGACGTTCCCACGGGCCGTTCCCTGGTGGGGCAGGAGAACCTGAGCGTGCGGAACCCGCAGCCCCTTGGACGCTGGCTGCTCGACGATGGCGGCGCCACTGCCGCCGCCCAAGGCAGCGTTCCCAACGGCACCGTCACAAACCCCAACTGGGTGGATCCCGGATTCTCGCGAGTAGGCACCGTCAGTGCGTCTCGTTCATCCTTCGCAGACTTTGGCATTCCTTCGGGGGCAGAGCGCACCTACCAGGTGCGGGCGTTCGACGAATATGCACCGAGCCTCTTCGCCGAGTCGAAGAATGGCAGCTACGCGTCGGCGAGGGACACAACGGGCCGCCGCATCCTGCTGGCTCCGACTGCCCTGGCAGCTACCGACGACGTCTTTGAGTCGCAGGTCGTGCTGACCTGGGAAGACCAGTCCCGAGGCGAGACCGGCTACGTGGTCTACCGCGACGGTGTCCTCCTCACACCCTCGGGCTTGGATCCGAACACAACGACCTTCACGGACACGTCCCCGACGCGGGGAACGATCCACAGCTACACCGTAAATGCCGTCGACATTAGCGGCGTTTCCGCCTCCGCTATCGACAAAGGCAGTGCCATGCTCGTATCCCCAGGCAGCGTCAGCGCCTCGGACACGTATTTAGACCAGATCAGCATCACGTGGGTCGACCGCTCGGAGAACGAGACGGGCTACAAGGTCTACCGCGATGGCCGAGAGATCGACTCACTACCGGCAGACGCTGTCATCTATTCAGATTCCGCTTCCGCCCTAGTCAACAACAGTCCTCTTGAAGTAGGCGTCAGCTACACGTACTGCGTCGAAGCGATTGATGCCACTATGGTCTCCTCACAGACGTGCGACACCGGCATACTGGTGGACGGTGTCGACCCTCCGTACATTGGCCTCGCTGGGCTGGTGGCCTCCAACGGCACGTTCGAGGACCGCATCCAACTGCGCTGGGACGACGCGGCCAACGAGGCGAGCTACGAAGTCTACCGCCGAGATGCGGCCGGCAGCCTGCAACTCCTGGATGAGTTAGGCGCCAACACAACCAGCTTCAACGACCTCAGCGCGGAGGCCGGCAATGCCTACGAATACTGCGTCGCATATTATGACGAGAACAAGGTGTTCCGGGGCGGTGCGTGCGCGACGGGTTGGCGGCAGGCCAATGGGACGATCGCAGGGCGCGTGGCCACGCTGGAGGGCGGCGGCACACAGGACATCGAGGTGCAACTGAGCCCGAACCCGAACAGCGCGCTTCTCCTCGACGGCATCTCCGGGTGGGTGCAAATTCCCAACGCGAAGGCCACTGCCTTCAACTTCGACGCCGCCGATGACTTCACCATTGAGGTCTGGCTCAACTACACCGGCACGGCAGGAACCGGCGCCAATGAAGCCGACATCATCGAGTTCTGGGGAACGGGAGGTCCAGGTTACCCCTTTGTCATACGGGCTGGTAACTCTGGCAACCCTAGTCGCACGAATACCGGCCAAATCTCTTTCAATCGTTATGATGGAGTCCGAGGCGTCGGCATCACTACCACCCGTACCGATCTCAACAACGGACAATGGAATCACGTCGCCTTTGTACACGACGGCACGGCTAAGAGCCTATCCGTCTACATCAACGGCACGCTGGATAACACCAATACCTACACCACGCTTGGCAACACCCGGACCACGTCTGACCTCTTCTTCGGACGTCGAGGTAACTCATTCAGCCAATTTTTCGGGGGCCGGATGGATGAGGTCCGGATCTGGAACACGGCCCGCAGTGGACCGGACATCCAAGCGACCATGAAGACGCGGCTGCGTGGCGACGAGTCGGGCCTCGTCGGCTATTGGCCGTTCGACCAGACCAGCCGTCTCGTGGCCCCCGACATCACGGGCGGTGGGGCCAACGGCCTGCTCTGGGGCGGTGCCTCGTGGAGCCAGGAGGCGGCCTTCCCGGTCACCACCACCACGGACGCCAATGGCAACTACACCTTCACGGGCGTGCGCTACAGCAGCCAGACCCCCATCTCGGTGACGCCGGTCCATCCCACGCGCTCGTTCAACCCAGCCACGAAGGCGATCGCCCTCTCCTCGGAAAGCCCGATCCAGAACGAAGTCGGCTTCGTCGACGAGAGCGATTTCACCGTCTCTGGCCGCGTCGTCTACGAGTACGTGGGGACGTCATCCACCGATGTATGCCCCGTACCGGACGTCGAGTTCCTCGTCCAAAACGGCAATGAAGACCCGCTGCTCAAAGGCACGAGCCAGAGCGACGGCACCTTTGCCGTGGCCGTCGAGCCATCGGATCCGAACACCCCGGGCGACACGCGGTTAGTAACGCCCCAGAAGGGAACCGGCGCGGCCGCTCACTCCTTCGACCCGCCCCTCTTCAGCTACACCGCGACAAAGGACTCGCCAGGGCTGCTGTTCAAGGACCAGCGCACGCAGCGCTTGAGTGGCTTCGTCGGCGGTGGTAGTAGAACCTGCCAGCAGTCGATCGGCACGGTTACCATCACCGTGCGCACCGAGGACGGCTGCTTCAACCAGACGTTCACGTACAATGGTCCGGAGAACTACACGATCGACCTGCCCCCGCAGAAGTACCTCGTGGACGTGGCCGTGACGAACGTCCCGGCAGCCCTTGACTCCACCGACGTGCAGGCGTTCTTCGCAGCGCTCGGTACGCAGGAAGTCGACCTCACCACGGCTGATGCCACGTTGGACCTGATCTACCGGGCACCGATGACGATCGCCATCACTGGGTTGCCTGCACCGCAGAACGCGTGTACGGCCGGCCTGACAGTGCGGGAGGACGGCAGTCCGGACCTCACCCTCCCCAACGTGCCGATCGTAGCGGAGAACCTAACCCTGAATCTGACTCTCCTGCTCAACGAGGACTACGGCAACAACAACCTGTGTCCAGTTACCTCGGGCACGGTGACGGTGCTTGACGCGATCGCTGACAAGCAGGAGCCGGTGGCGCTGACGATCGAGAACGGTCAGGTCAGCTACGAAACGTTCGGGCGTTCGCCGGACGTATTCACAGGCCGCATCGTGCAAGGGGTGGACCGCTCGTATCAGAAGTCGATCTCGGTGGTCGCCGAGGTGGAGGGGCGTGATCCTGTGACGCGCACCGAGTGGGTATTGGTGGAAGGCACGCGCGAGAGGACAGGGGCCTTCGTGTCGGGGACGACATCGGAGATCCCGCTGCTGGTGGTGCACGACCCGCCGGGGTCGAACTCGTACGCGTACGTCGAGGAGGGCACGACCCATTGTACCTCGATCACCAACATGCGCATGAGAGGGGGGGGAGCTGGAGCCTACGGTGACATCGCCATCGGGTTTAAGGCGTCAGCAGGTCTCGGGCTCAGTATCGAGAACGGCGCTGGCTTCAACATCGCAGGGCGCACGCTGGGCGGCCGGGACAACACCGGGCTCGCCGGAGACCCGAGCTTCGAGATCTGTACCACAACAACCGAGACGTTTGCCACCTCGGATGCCCCCAGTGCCATCCAAGATGACATCTACCTCGGCGTAGCGCTCAATCTGCTCTTTGCGAAGGCTGACAAGCTCACGTCGTCGAGTTGCAACATCGATCGCGTGGAAACCCTCGCTGCTGAGCTCAATCCGGATGATGCGTTCCAGACGACGTACCTCTACTCGAACAGCTTCATCGAAACCGTGATGATCCCCCAACTGAAGGAGCTTGAGAAGCTCCAACAGGGAGGCAGTCTCAGCGGGGACCCCAATGGCAACGGGGAAAACACATCCATCACGTTCGAGGATGCCATCGCCAACTGGAATACCCATCTCGCAACCAACAAGAAGAACATTGCGGATGGTCTCAAGAACGCGAAGAACCACTCCTTCAGCGGCGGCCTCGTCTACGAGCACACCGCTGAGAAGGACTCGACCCGCCTCATTAAGCACGACGTCAGTGTAGAATGGGGGCGGACCGAGAATGACATCGGTGCCATCATTACGTCTATCGGCTATGACCAGAAGGCAGGCGTGACCTTCGAGGCGTATGGAGAGTTCACCAAGGAGTCAACGGAGGATCGGACCACCGGTCGGACCGTCGGCTGGGTGTTTGACGACGGCGACGGGCAGGACTTCTTCTCCGTTGACGTTGGCACCGACCCCGTCTACGGCACACCGGTCTTCGGCATCAAGAGTGGCCGTACCTCCAACCCCTGCGAGGGCCGTGGACAAGGACCGAATGGGGGCAACATCACACAGTGCCGAGACAACCCCAAGATCTCAGTCGATCCTGCGGTGCGGAGCGGCGTCGATCCCAACACCCCGGCTCAGTTCACCGTCACGATCACGAACGACTCCGAGAGCGACGAGCAGCGGGAGATCTCCCTCATCTCGCTGGCTGAGAACAACCTCAACGGGGCCATTGTGCGCGCTAACGGGAACTTCATCGGAGCCACCAACCCGCAGCTCTACCTCATCCCGGCCGGTCAGTCGGTCAGCGTCAACGTCACCGTCGAGCGCCCCGCCGGCTCCCCGGTCTATGACTTCCAGGACATAGCGCTGGTGGCCTATGCGCAGGATGAGTACGAGATCTGGCGGGCCGATATGCGCCAGCCGTTCCTGGCCTCAGCTACGGCGCTGCTGCGGGCGCAGTTCGTGGCGCCGTGTGCCAACTGCCGCATCGCCGAGCTGGAGGACCAGTGGACGTTCCGCAAGGGCGACGCCCCCATGCAGCTCACCATCGACGACTACAGCCTCGGCGGCGAGCAGGTGGACGGCGATCTCTCTCGCCTCACCCTCGGCGCCGAGTACCGCCTGGCCGGGGAGGAGACGTGGCACCCCATTGTGCGCCGCAGCGGCGCTGACCTCCAGGCCGAGGGCGCCGCGTCCTTCACCACCTCCTGGCTGCCCGAGGCCGACGGCATCTACGAGGTGCGTGCCTTCAGCGAATGCGCCACCTCTGACAGCGAGGAGATCGGCCGCGTGGCCAGCCGGGCCTCGCTCGGCACCGTGGACACGAGTCCGCCTACCGTCTTCGCGCCTGAGCCCCGCGACGGCTCGCTCGGCTTCGGCGATGAGGCGTATGTGGTCTTCGACGAGGCGCTGGCGTGTGCCCAGGTGACCGAAGCCCAGATCCAACGCCTCGACGCCGGCGGCGCCGTGCTTGAGACGCTGGAGAACATCCTCGTCCAGTGCGACGACCGCCGCGTGACGGTCCGCCCCGAGGGCGGCTGGCAGCAGGCCGAGGACGGCGGGCGCTACCTGGTACGCCTCCCTGCCGGTGGCCTCACCGCCCCGGCGGACTCGCTCGGCAACCGCGTCGAGGAGGACGTCACGTGGCAGTTCGTGGTGCAGAAAGCAGACTTCGCCTTCAACCCGCTTCGCGTGGGCGCCGCGGCCACGTTCGGGCTGGAGCGCACCCTGGAGGTGAGCCTGGCCAACACGAAGCCGGAGCCCGTCGGCTTCACGATTGACGAGCCGCTGGCGCTGACCCACTTCGACGACACGGGCCTGCCCACCGGCACCCAGATCAAGGTGGAGCCGTCGGTCCAGACAGGCACGATCGAGGCGGAGAGCCGCTACCCGGTGCAGTTCCGCCTGCCGCCGTCGCTGGAGCAGGGCACGTGGCGTGGCCAGGTGGCCGCTCGCGGCGAGCACGGCGCGGCGAGCCTGGGCAGCGTGTACCTGTCGGCGGAGGTGGAAGTAGGCTGCCCCGCTCCGACGTGGACGCTGAGCGCGGCGGCGCAGGCGCTGCCGCTGGAGATGGTGATCACCGCGGAGCTGGAGGTCGACGGCACGGTGGTGACCGATCCCGCCGTGCAGCTGGCGGCGCGGGTAGACGGCGAGCTGCGCGGCGTGGGACGACCCAACGCCGACGGGCTGATCCGGCTGCGCGTGCGCGGTGCGGCCGACGGCGAGCAGGTCACGTTCGAGGCCTGGCAGCCGAGCGTGTGCAGCGCGGCGGGTGTGCGTCAGCAGACGCGCTTCGCCGGGGCCGCGTCCGTCCACCTGGGCCGCCTGACGCTGGGCCGCCTGGAGGACGAGCCGACCGAGCTGCCGCGGGCGTTCGCGCTGTCCCAAAACTACCCCAACCCGTTCAACCCCGCCACCACGATCGCCTACGCGCTGCCCGAGGCGGCGCAGGTGGAGCTGGTGGTGTACGACGTGCTCGGGCGCCAGGTGATGACGCTGGTGCGAGCCGAGCAGCAAGCCGGACAGTACGAGGTGGTGTTTGACGCCAGCCACCTAGCCAGCGGGCTGTACCTGTACCGGATCCAGGCGGGTACGCACAAGGCCGTCAAGAAGATGATGCTTGTCAAGTAGTCCCGCGTGCTGCCGGGCGTGTGCTGGGCCGAAGGAGTCCTCAGTCCAGCACACGCCTGGGCAGCCCGCTCGTCGCGAGGGGCGTCGCCCCCTCTTTTTTACTCCACCCCGTATGAGGTAGACCATGCAAGAAACCACCCACAACGCGGCCCAAACGGCCCGCAAGCCCTACACCACGCCCCAGATCGTAGCACTGAACACCGTCATTGAGCTGACGAGACAGGGTGATCCGTTCAACCGAAATCCAACCCCAGGCATTCCTTGGGGGAGCTGAGCCGAGCGGCCCCGGGTCGTGTGTAGCATAACGAAGCGCTCGCCAGCAGGGCGGTACCCCGCCTGTCGATGCGGGGCTCGGCCAACCTCCACTGTGCTCCCATCGGCTGATCCCTCGACGGCGCGTCGGGATGACACGGACAACGGTCCCCGCTTGTCATCCCGAGATCAATCCTCGCGGGTTCCACGGGCGTAACGCCTCGGTTACGCAAGTCTCCGTGCGAGGCGGTACGTTGAGGGGCATCGCTCTCTCACCTCTCCTCGGCCCCTATGCGTTTCTTCCTCACCTGCGTCCTGCTCGCGGCCCTCGGGTACGGCGGCTGGAGCTGGACCTCCGCTGACCACGACGAGCACGGCCACCACCACGGCGCCTACACCGACCCCTGGGAGCGCCCGTCGCCGCAGCCGGACCGGGTGGCGCTCTCGTGGAGCCGCGACCCCGCCACCTCGCTGAGCGTGTCCTGGCGCACAGACACCACGGTCACACAGGCCGTGGCCCAGGTGGCCCTGGCCACCCCGGCGCCCAACCTGGAGAAGGTCGCGCGGACCCTGGACGCCACCACCGAGCGCCTGGCGCCCACGCACGTCGAGGGCGAGGCCCATGTGCGGGCGCACTACCACGCCGTCACGTTCGAGGGCCTCCTGGCGGACACCCTCTACGCCTACCGCGTGGGCGACGGCACGCGGTGGAGCGAGTGGTTCCAGGCCCGCACCGCCAGCGCCGAGCCTGATCCCATGGCCTTCCTCTACTTCGGCGATGCCCAGAACGCGGTGCGCACGCACTGGTCGCGCGCCATCCGCGCCGCCTATCAAGAGGCGCCCGAGGCCCGCTTCGTCATTCACGCCGGGGATCTCATCAACCGCGCCCATCGCAATGCCGAGTGGGGCGAGTGGTTCGTGGCTGGCGGCTGGATCCACGGCATGCTGCCCATCGTGGCGATCCCCGGCAACCACGAGTACGAGCGTTACACGGAGGATGAAGACACCAACCACCTGTCCGTGCACTGGCGCCCTCAGTTTGAGCTGCCCCGCAACGGCCCGCCCGGCCTCGAAGAGACCGTCTACTACCTGGACGTCCAGGGCGTACGCGTCATCGGCCTCAACACCAACGAGCGGATCGAGGACCAAGCTGACTGGCTGGCCGACGTGCTGGCCGACAACCCCAACCGCTGGACCGTGGTCGTCTGCCACCACCCGGTGTTCTCCACAGCGGGCCGCCGCGACAACGTCGACCAGCGCGCGGCCTGGAAGCCGCTCCTGGACCGCTACGGCGTGGACCTCGTGCTCCAGGGCCACGATCACACCTACGCCCGGGGGCGCACCGTCAACGTGGCCGCCGGGGCCAACCTGCGCGAGCCGGTCAGCGGCACCGTCTACGTCAGCTCCGTGAGTGGCCCCAAGATGTATGCCACCAAGGACAACCGCTGGGACGACTACGACGACATCGAGATGGAGCGCGCCGCGGAGAACACGCAGCTCTTCCAGGTTATCCGCGTCGACGGCGACACGCTCTCGTTCCACGCCTTCGACGTGACCGGCCAGCTCTACGACGCCTTCGACCTCGTCAAGCGCCCCAATGGCCCCAACCGATTCCTGGCGCATCCTGTGACCACCACCCCCGAGCGCACCCACGAGAACACCGTGCCGGCCTACGACCGGGCGGGGTTTTGAGCGAGAGGGGGAACGGGTGGGGGAAGGATGCCCGGCGGTTGTGCCTACTTTCACCCTCACACCCTCACACCCTCACCCCCCGGCGGTAGCCGGTCAGCGGGGAGATCGCTGAAGCGCTGGCGGCCGCGGGCAAAGTAGTCGAGGACGATGCGGCCTCGGTAGAAGGGCGGGGGCGGGGTGCCTTCGGGGGGGCGCTGGGCGGTGTAGCGGTCCTTGAGGCGATGGGCGTCGGCGTAGGCGCGGAGGATGGCCGCGGCTTCGCGGGGCTTACCGGCGGCGAGCGCCCGGACGGCGGCGAGGCCGTCGAGCGCGAGGCGCTGGGGGAAGACGCGGCGCCACCGCGAGGGCGGCAGGTTCTTGTACAGCATCAGCAGGCTGTTACGGAAGTTGTAGTACGCCTTCTGGGGCGTGCCCTGCGGCAGGGACGCCCCGCCGATGTGGTACACCTCGCTCTGCGGGAGGGCCCGCACCCGCCAGCCGTGCCGCCAGAGCCGCCAGCACAGGTCGATTTCCTCCATGTGGAGCACGAACTGCTCATCCAGCAGTCCCACCTCGTCGATGGCGGTGCGGCGCAGCATCAGGGCGGCGCCGGTGGCCCAGAAGATGTCGCGCGGGGCGTCGTACTGGCCGCGGTCCGACTCCATCGTGAAGAAGACGCGGCCCCGTGTGAACGGGTAGCCGAGCTGGTCCAGGAAGCCCCCAGCGGCGCCCGCGTACTCGAACAGCGTGTGATCGTCGTGCTGGAGCAGCTTGGGCTGCACGGCACCGAGCGCCGGGTCCGCCTCCATGGCGTCCACCAGCGGTCGCAGCCACCCGGGCGGCACGGCCACGTCGTTGTTGAGCAGCAGCACGTAGCGGCCCGTCGTGTGCGGCACGGCCTCGTTGTTACCGCGGCAGAACGCCCAGTTTTCCGGATGCCGCACGATCCGCACCTGCGGATACGCGGCCGCCACCCAGTCCGCCGTCCCGTCGGTCGAGGCGTTGTCCGCCAAGATGACCTCCAGGTTTTCGTAATCCGTGGCCATCACCGAGGGCAGGCACCGCTGGAGCAAGGACAGGCCGTTCCAGGTGACGATGACGAGGGAGACGCGGGGGAGGCGCAAGGAGAGAGGGAGAGAGGGAGAGAGGGAGAGAGGGAGAGAGGGAGAGAGGGAGAGAAGCTACGGCCCTTCATGCTCTCAAACACCCCTTCCCTCCGTCCCCTTTCTCAAAACCCCGCCGTCTGCATGCGTTGGGCGAGGTGTTCGCGGAGGAGGCGGGCGACGTTGCCTACGAACGGCTCGCGGATCAGGCTGTGGGTGCCGTCGACGCTGTAGACGGTGAAGGTGCCGCCTGCGAGGTCGCGCCAGCCGTCTTCGAAGCGGTGGTTCATCGGACCTTTGTCGGCACCGCACGCGGAGAAGAAGCAGACGTCGCCGGCATAGGGGCGGGGCACGTAGGTGCGGAGGGCGGCCTCGTGCTGACCTTGCAGCCACTGCGTACGGAGGGGTTCTGGGACAGGTGTGCCCTGCTGGAGGTGGTGCTGGGCCTGGCGCACGCGCTGACGCTGCTGGTGGTCGCGCTGGACACTGTGGCGCACCCCGCTGGCGCGCCGCCGCAGGTAGCGCAGGCCGCTGAGTTTATCGCGGGTGGCGCCCCGCTTGCGGGCGTGCTCGTAGACGGGGTTGTAGGTGTCGAACAGGATGACATCGGCCACCTCGTGACCGGCCTCGTGCAGTTGGCACGCCATCTCGTAGGCCACGAGGCCCCCGGAGGAGAAGCCGCCCAGGAGGTAAGGCCCCTCGGGCTGCGTCGCCAGGAGCTCTTCCAGGTGGTAGGCGGCCATGCTGGGGATGTCAGTGTGGGCGTCTTCGCGGCCATCGATGCCGCGCACCTCCAGCCCGTAGACGGGGTACTCCAGCCCAAGGTGCCGAGCCAGCTTGTAGAACTTGGTGACGCTTCCACCAGCGCCGGGCAACAGAAACAGCGGCCGCCGGTCCGGGTCTGTACCCGGCTGGATGCACACCGGCGACTGCCGCCGTCCACCGCCGGGCTCCTGCATCAGCGCGGCGAGCGCCTTCGGGGTTGGGTGGGCAAACAGGGACGCCAGGGGAATCACCCGCTCAAAGGTCTCTTCGATACGTGCAAAGAGCAGCGCTGCCAGTAGTGAGTGTCCCCCCAGATCGAAGAACGAGTCCGTGGTGCTGATCGGCCGTACCTCCAGGACCTCTTCCCACAGGGCCACCATCTGCAGTTCAGTGGGTGTGAGAGGAGGCTCGAACGCGTCTTCCTGCTCAGGGGCGACGGGCCGCGGCAAGGCGGCGCGGTCTACCTTGCCGTTCGCGTTTACCGGCAGCGCCTCTAGGAAGACCAGATGGTCGGGCACCATGTACGTGGGCAGATGGGCTCGGAGGTGCGCATCCAACGTCTCCCGCGGCACCGTCTCGGCTGCTGGGACCACGTAGGCGGCCAGCACAGCCCGCTCGCCGACGGTCGGCGCGGCGACGGCGCAGCTCGCTACGTGCGGATGCAGGCGCAGTGCGGCCTCCACCTCGCCCAACTCGATGCGGTGTCCGCGCACCTTGACCTGCTCGTCGAGGCGTCCCAGGAAGTCGAGCGTGCCGTCTTCCAGTCGCCGCACCCGATCGCCGGTGCGGTAGAGGCGGGCTTCAGGGCGGAAGGGGTGAGGCAGGAAGCGGGTGCGGGTCAGGTCGGGCCGGCCCAGATACCCGGAGGCCAGGCCGGGACCGCCCAGGTACAACTCGCCGGGTACGCCCACCGGCACGAGCCGCTGCGCCGCGTCGAGCACGTAGGCGTCGGCGCCGGGGATGGGGTGTCCGATGGGGATGCGGGGCGGCGCGGGAGCCTCTACGCGGTACACGGTGGCCCAGACCGTGCTCTCGGTGGGGCCGTATTCGTTGAAGAGGACGGTGGCTGGCTGACGGTCCGCATGGAGCGTGGCGAGGGCGGCTGGGCACGCCTCGCCGGCCACGATGACCGCGCGGAGTGAGGCCAGGGCCTCGGGCGGGGCATGCCGCAGCAGGTGCTCATAGAGCAACGGGACACACAGGGTGTGGGTGACGCCGTGCTCGCTGATCAGGGTCGCCAATCGTTGAACCTCACGCTCGGCGCCCGAGGGGGGCAGCACCAAGGCGCCCCCGGAGGTGAGGGTCCAGTAGAGGCCCGCCACCGAGCTGTCAAAGCTGAGCGGCGACGGCAGCAGAAAAGCCGACGGAGCCTCCTCGTAGTACGCCTGTCGTGCCGCCGTCGAGTAGGCCAGTTGGCGGTGTGGGATCCGTACGCCCTTGGGCTGACCCGTTGAGCCGGAGGTGTAGAGGACGTAGGCCTCCCGGTCCAGCACGTCAGGGGCGGCCTCGCGCAGGGGCAGCGGACCGCTCGTCTCCAGCGTGGGCACAGCGGGGTCATCCAGCTGCACCCAGAGCGGAGCCAGGTCCGAAGCCGCGAGGCCACCGGTGGTCAGCACGGCCGTCAGGGCCGCATCGTCGGCCAGGAAGCGCAGCCGGGCCTCAGGGAGGGTCGGATCCAGGGGCACATAACTACCGCCGGCCTCCAGCACGGCCAGCATCGCCACGAGGAAGGCGGGGGATCGCTCCAGCAGCAGGCCCGCTCTGTGGCCGGGGCCGAAGCCCGCCTCGGTAAGCTGACCGGCCAGCGCGGTGGCCTGGCCTTGGAGGGCGCCGTACGTGAGGGCCTCGCCTTCGTAGTGGACGGCTACAGCCGTGGGGGTGCGTGCTGCCTGGGCGGCGATGGCCACGTGGACCGGCCTAAGCGAGTCGATGTCCAAGGCCGGGCCCTGGGCGGCCTCCAGCAGGCTCGCGCGCTCGGCCTCCGCCAGCAGGGGCACTGTGCCCAGGGTGGCGTCGGGGTGCGCTTCCATCGCAGCCAGCATCGTGGACAGGTGGCCCAGGAGCCGCTCCACAGCCGATGGAGTGAGCCGGGCGGTGTCGTAGACTACCTGGAGGTCCAGCGTCGGTCCGGGCAGGACGAGCAAGGCCAGCGCATAGTTGCTCTGCTCCAGGTAGGTCACCTCGTCGACGTGCACACCCAGGCGGGCCATCGGATCGTCGGTGGCTTCCGGGTAGTTCTCAAAGACCACGAGGCTTTCGAAGAGGCCCTCACCCCCCGGCACATCGCTCCAGCGCTGGATGTCCACCAAGGCCGTGTGAGCCACGTCTTGGGCTGCGATGAGGTGCGTCTGGATCTCTCGCAGCCAGTCGGCCAGGGGGCGGTCTGGGTCGAGGTGGCTGCGGAGGGGCAACGTGTTGATGAACGACCCGATCATGGTCTCCACGCTGTCCAGGGCAGCTGGGCGGCCAGAGACCGTCAGGCCATGCACCACGTCGCGCTGGCCGCTATAGCGACTCAGCAGCAAGGCCCAGGCACCTTGCAAGACGGTGTTGAGGGTGAGCCGTTCGCGGCGTGCCATGGCGCGCAGCCGCTCGGTCACGTCGGCGGGGACTGTGGCCCGAGCGCGCTCGTAGACCCCGGGTTCGGCGGCGGACCGATCCACAGACAGCGGGGTCTGGGCGCGAACGCCGGCCAAGTGCCGCGACCAGAAGTCCTGGGCTGCGGCACGGTCTTGCTGCTGCAGCCAGGCGATGTAGTTCCGGAAGGGGGGGGAGGCGGAGTTCGGCGGAGTGCGTCCCTCTAGTTGGGCGGCGTAGGTCTCTCGGATCTCCTGGAGAAGGCGGGCCGTGGACCAACCGTCGAGGAGCAGGTGGTGGAAAGTCCACACCAGGCGGTATACCTCGGGGGCTATCTGGAACAGGGCGATCCGCATGAGCGGAGCGTGCGTCGGGTCCAGCCCACGGGTTCGATCGGCCTGGAGATAGGCGCGGAGGGCTTCGTCCACGGCGCCGCTGGGGCGGTCGCGCCAGTCGTGTACTGCCCACGGCAGCTCCACCTGCTGGCGGACGACCTGAAGGGGTTCATCGAGCCCTTCCCACAAAAAGGCGGTGCGAAGGGCGGGGTGCTGGCCCACCGCCTGCTCCCAAGCCACACGGTACGCGTCGAGGTCCAGGGGCCCCCGAAGCAGGCAGGTGTACTGCTGCACATAGACGCCGCTCTCGGGCGCACGCCGCGTGTGGAACAGCATGCCCTGCTGGGCCGGCGTGAGGGGGTAGATGTCGGCGACGTTATCCATGAAAAGCGTTCAGTGCGGAAGCTAGCGACGGTCCGTGCGTCGGAGCAGGGCCGCCAGTTTGTTCATCTTGGTGTCATCCAGGCCAGCCAGCGGGAAGTCGGAGGCGGTCACAGGAGCCGGCGCGTCGGTGCCGGTCAGGGCATGCACGGCCTCGTTGAAGGCCGCGGCGGCTTGGTGCACGGTTGCTATGGGGTGGAGGGCTGGGTGAAAGGTCCAGGCCACATGAAGCTGCCCGTCTTCAACGTGGGCATTGACGTCGAGCGCGTACCGCCGCTGCAGGTCGGGCGCTTGCGAGAGGCTTAGCGGGCGGGCCGGACGCGCCTGCAGGCTGGTCTCGGGGATGGCGCTCCCGAGGGGCCCGAGGTAGTTGAACAGGACGCGAGCCGGCGAGGCGGGGGCTTGGGTTTCTGCGGGGCGTAGGGTGTGCAGCAGGCCATGCCGTCCACGCGGCGTCGGCAGGGCACGCCAGCGGTCTTTGACGGCGCGCAACAACTCAGCGGGGGTGTCTGGGCGCAGGTCGAGCACGACCGGCGTGAGCGCGGTGAACCAACCCACCGTGCGGGACACGTCGGGGCCGTGCTCCAGCACGTCGCGGCCGTGGCCTTCCACATCCACGCCCGCCTGGCCTGGTCCTCCGGTGAGTGCACGGAGGGCATGGCTCAGGGCCGCCAGCAACAGCTCGTCGATGCGGGCTCGCTGGGTCTCTTGCGCAGGCCCGAGCAGGGCGTCTGTGGCCTCAGGGGAGAGGTGGGTACGGTGGGTATGAGCATCGCCAGCTCGCCCGGCGTCTCCACCGAAGGGCGCCTCGGCCAGGGCCAGGTGGTCCTGCCAGGCGGTGAGGTCGGCGGGATGGGGCTCGCGGGTAGCGTCGGCAAGCAGGGCGTCGCTCCAGGCTTGGACGGAGGTCGTCTTGGCGGGTAGCGCCAGGGCGTCCCCCGCCGCGGCCTGGGCGTAGGCTGTGCCGAGGTCCTGGATCAACAGCCCCCACGAGAGGCCGTCGATCACGAGGTGGTGGGCCACCAGGAGCAGCTGGTCGGCCTGGTCCGGACGGTGCCGCACGTAGGTGAGCCGGAGGAGCGGGGGGGCATCGAGGCGGAAGGAGGCGTGGACCTCCCGTTCGTGGGCCGCCAGCGCTTGCAGTGCGTCCGGATGGGTTCGGAGGTCGAGCACGGTCAGGGGGACGCTGGCCGGCATGGGGCCAAGGGTCTGGGTCCAGCCGTCATCGGTGGGCACGAACTGGAGCCGAAGCGCGTCGTGGTGGCGCAGCACGGCGCCAAGCGCCTGGCGGAGGGCGTCGAGGTCGAGCGGGGCCGCCACATCCAGCAGCCAGGCGTTGTTCCAGTGGCTGAGGTCGCCTTGGTGCTCGAAGAACCAATGTTGGATCGGTGTGAGGGGCACGGCGCCCGTCACCAGGCCTTGCTCAGCCTGTTGGCGTGGCTGCGCCTCGGCCGCCGCCGCTAGCTCGGCAATGGTCTGGTGGCGAAACAGCAGGCTGATGGGCAGCGGCAGCCCGGCCTGCGCCGCACGTGCACTGATCTGGATGGCCAGGATGGACTCGCCGCCCAGGTCGAAAAAGTTGTCGTGGACGCCCACTCGGTCCAGTTGCAGGGCCTCGGCCCAGAGGCGGGCCAGCAGGTGCTCGGCCTCGGAGCGGGGCGGGGCGTAGTCGGCCTCCAGATCGGGGCGGACGCCCTCGGTGGGCGGGGGCAGGGCTGTCAGGTCCACCTTGCCGTTGGGGGTGAGCGGCAGGGCCTCCAGGCGGATCAGATGGGCCGGCCGCATGGCCTCAGGCAGGTGGGCGGCCAGCGTGGACCGGACGGCCGGCAGCGGCAGCGGCTCGGCGCTCACGTAGTAGCCCACCAACTGGGTGGCACTGTCCGGTACCGCTGGGGCCTTGGGCGTGTAGCCGATCTCACCGAGAATCCGGTTGATCGTCTCCATGTCCAGGTCATCGTCGAGCTCATCCAGGGCCGCGTTACGCTCTTTGTGGCCCACGCGCACGTCCCAGCTGTAGGGGAACGCATAGTTGTGATACCCTTGCTCGCGCTTGTGGACGTAGATGCCCGCGTCGTTGATGAGGCAGTTCGTAGACCGGCCGGTGTCGCTGGGGCGGACCCACGGGAGGCGCTCGTTGAGGTACGTCAGCATGGTGTCCAGGCTGACATCACAGAACCGGTAGAAGTCGAGGAACTGGACCTGCTCAAAGAGGGCGTCGTCGTCGAACTCGGTGGTGTTGAGGAGGCGGGAGACGGCGTCGTCGGTGCGGTGGTAGGCCCGGCGAGCTTCCAGCACCGTGAGGTCGATGCGCTCGTTGTCCGGCGTGTCGTCCAGGAAGAGCTCCTCGGTGAGGCGGGTCTCGAAGAACTGACCGCGTGAGAGGCCTGTGATGATGTAGGGGATGCCACGGCGGCGGGCCAGACGGATGGCGAGCGTGTAGATGGTCTTGAAGCAGCCCTGACACACGTTGCTGTACCGCTCCAGGCTGTCCACGAAGATGGCGTTCATGGCGGCCGTGGTGCCGAAGACGTGCTCCACGCCCAGGGCCTCGGTGACGCGGCGGATGTTGTCCTTGGCCCCCTCGGAGATGTAGCCGTTGTCCAGCGTGAAGGCGATGGCCCGCACCCCCATCTCCACCACCTTCGCCAGCATGTAGGTGCTGTCCTTGCCGCCGCTGAGCAGCACGAGGGCCTGCGGACCCTCAGGGTCGGGCGTCTGCGCCTCGGTGAGGCGTCGGCGCAGCTCCTCCATCGGCCGGAAGTAGACTTCGGCGTTATCCCGGTAGAGGTCGTACCGCCGGCAGAGGTGGCACAGGCCGTGGGCATCGAACGTAATGCCGGGGTAGGCCGAGGTCAGACCGCAGCGCACGCAGTAGTGGGTTTCTTCCTGGACCGGGGCTGCGGGTAGGTCGGGGGTGTGAGGCCGGACCACCACTTCCTCGATGCCCGGATGTGCCAACAGAGCGGCTTCGACCTCCCCCAACTCTACGCGGTGCCCGCGGATCTTGACCTGCTGGTCGCGCCGCCCCAGGTAGACGAGGGGCCCGTGGGGCAAGCGCCGAGCCAGGTCGCCGGTGCGGTAGAGGCGGGCGCCCGGCTCGAAGGGGTGGTCGATGAAGCGCTCGGCGGTGAGGGCGGGGCGCCCCAGGTAGCCGTCGGCCACGCCGGGTCCGCCCACGTACAGCTCGCCTGGCAGCCCGTCTGGTACCGGGCGCCGGTGCTTGTCGAGCACATAGATCTGTGCCTGAGCCCCAGGGCGCCCGATGGGCACGGACGGCCCGGTGTCGCGCGTGGGGTCGTAGCGGTGGATCATGCAGCCCACCGTAGCCTCGGTGGGGCCGTACTCGTTGTAGATCGCGGCGTCCACTCCGAATGTGGCCTGGAGCGCTTGGGCGGTGTCTACCTTGAGGTCCTCGCCGCCCAGGATGAAGCCCTGGAGCCGAGCTCCGCGTCGCGTCTGACCGCGCAGGAGGGCCGCATGGGAGGGCGTCAGCTTGATGACATCGACCGCGTCGTCCTCGATCACGCGCAGCAGGGTGGATGCGGCCGAGGCCTCGTCCGCGTAGACCACGACCTCGCCCCCCACCAGGAGCGGCACAAACAGGCTCGTCACCGTCAGGTCGAAGCCGAGCGACGTAAACAGCGGCATCGCGATGGGCGCTCCACCGGCGTACTGGTCGGCTGCCCACGTCACGTAATGCGCGAGCGCTTGGTGCGGGACCCTCACGCCCTTTGGCTGCCCCGTCGAGCCCGACGTGTACAGCACGTAGGCCGTCTGGTCAGGCGCCACAGGGGGAAGCGGGTGGCGCGCTTCGATGGGCGCGGCCAGCAGCGCCACGGGGTCCACGACCTCGGCGGCCGCCTTGGCCCACCGGGGGATCTGCAGGGCGTCTGCTAGCACGAGGGTCGCTTCGGCATCGCGGAGGGTGGCGGCCAGGCGCTCAGTGGGGTGAGCCGGATCCAGGGGCACGTACGCCGCGCCGACCTTCATCGCCCCCAACAGGGCCACCAGGACCGACGGGCTGCGCTCCATGCACAGCGCCACCCGGTCCCCGGCGTCCACACCTCGGCCACGCAGCCGGTGGGCCAGCTCGGTTGAGCGGGCATCCAGCTCGGCATAGGTCAGGGTCTGCTCGCCCATCCGCAGGGCCGTACGGGCTGGATGCTGGGCTACCTGGGCCTGGAAGGCGGGCAGGATAGAGAGGGGGACGTCTCGGAGGGCCGAGGCCGGTTGGGCCAGGCGTAGCTGCTGGGCGTGCTCGGCCTCCGTGAGCAACGGGACCTCGCTGAGCGGGGTGGCTGGATCGTCCAGCAGGGCCTCCAGCAGCGCCACAAAGTGATGGGTGGCGGCCTCGCGCTGCTTCACCTCGAAGAGGTCCGCGTTGAGATCGAAGTACAGCTGAAAGGCACCGGTGGCGTCGAGGTCATGGACTTGCAGGCGCAGGTGGTGCTGGGCATCGCCGTAGCCCGTGTGGATCCAATCCGAGCGCATCGGGAAGTCCCCGAACGTGTCCGAGAAGCTCACCGGCAGGTAGTTAAGCAGGACGTTGTAGGCCCGGTTGGCGGCGGCATGGCTGGTGCCGGGCAAGGCGTGGCGGAAGAACGGCAGGGCATCCCGCTGCACCTTCTTGACGAGCGAGTGGAAGGTCTCGCCCTCATCGATCTCCAGCCCAAACGGGAAGACCTCAATGAAGGGCCCGATGGTCTCCTTGAACGAGGCGCTCGGGCGGTTGTGCGTAGGGGTGCCGAGGGCCAGCTGACGCTGCCCACTGACCCGGTGCATGTACGCAAAGAGCAGGCTCGCGAAGAGCGAGAAGTGGGTCAGGTGTGGCGTGAGGGCGCGTAGATCGGGGCGTTGCGCCAGTGCCCGAAGCCGGGTGGAGCGGTCGTGGCCCAGGTCTACCCGGTGCCGTGCCGTGCGGGGCGTGAGCTGACTGGCGGTGCACCCGTAGAGCGGCGGTGGCGGCGGCAGCGCCTCGCGCTGGGCGGCCCAGAACGCCTGCGCCTTCTGCGCGCGCGGCGTCGCCTGAAAGGCCTCGGCATGGGCCACGTAGTCCGCGAACGCGGGCAGGGAGGGGGCGGCGTCGAGCGTACCCGCGGCGGCGTGCTGGTACAGCGCCTCGACCTGCCGGTAGATGAGCGCCGTGGCCCAGATGTCGGTGATCAGGTGATGCTGGTTCAGGTACCAGACGTGGCGCGCCTCGCCCAGCCTCACGAGGGCCGTGTCAAACACGGACACGCTGGCATCGAGGGGCGTGGCACAGCGCGCCCGGACCCAGGCGTCGAGGGCCTCGTCCGGGGAAGGCGCGCCGGAGAGGTCTACCTGCTCCATGGGGTAGGCAAACGGCGCCCGGATGTGCTGGACGGGGGTCGTCTCGGTGTCGAGCACGACGGTCCGGAGCGCGTCGCTGCGGTCGAGCAGCGCTTGCCAGGCGCGCTCCAGGAGAACGGGATCCAACGCACCCGTGATCTCGAACGTGTGGACCATGTTGTAGAGCGGCACCGTGGGGTGCAGCTTCTGGCCCGTCCACATCAGCAGCTGATTCGTGGTCAGCGGCACCGTGCGTGCTTCGGCCGTGTGGTCGGCGGTGAGCATCACGTCAGGCATGCGGGGCGGCGTCTTCCCGTTGGGCCAGGTAGGCGACCATCGCCTCGATGGAGATGAAATGGTCGATGATCACGTCTTCGGGGGGCACCGTCACGCCCAGGTCTGATTCGATGAAGGCCACCAGCGAGATGACCCCAATGGAATCGAGCCGGCCCGACAGGAGCAGATTCTCATCGGCCGCCACGGTGGTGGTGGGGTCGCCGAGGAGCTCATTGGCGATGTAGGTAGCGATGCGTTCAGCAACGGTCATGGGTGAACTCTCAATCAGGTGGTCGTCACCGCCCTGGCACGCAGGGCACGCCGGTCGATTTTGCCGGTTGAGGTACGCGGAAACTGGTCGATGATGTCAAGCCGAGCGGGCAGGGCGAAGGCCGGCAGGTTCTGGGCGGCGTGCGCCAGGATCTCGCGCGGCGTCGGCGCTGGGCCCGGGTGCAACAGGAGGGCCGCCTGCACCTGGTGGCCGCCGTTAGGCCCGGGCACGGCATACACGGCGGCTTCGGCCACGGCGGCGTGGGCCAGCAGCGCGGCCTCGACCTCGTCCAGCTCGATCCGGTAGCCGCGGGCCTTGATCTGGCGGTCCTGGCGCCCCAAGAACCAGTAGGTGCCTGCCTCATCCTGGCGCACGAGGTCGCCGGTGCGGTAGAAGAGGTCGGTGCGTCCGCCTGCACGGGGGCGGTGGTAGAAGGCGCGGTCATTGAGCGCCGGGCGATTCCAGTAGCCCTGCATCATGGTGGGCGTGCGGACAACGAGCTCACCGGCCTCGCCGGGTGGGAGGACCGCTTCGTCGGGGCCGAGGACGAGGCCCTCGGCATTCGGCCAGATTGGCCCGATGGGCAGGACGGCGTCATCGGCCGGCGGGGTGTCCATGTGGTGGAAGGTGCACTGGTTCACCTCCGCAGGACCGTAGACATTGCTGAACCGGGCCTGTGGCCACTGCAGCATCAGCGCCCGCAGGTGCTTCGGCGGGAAGACCTCGCCGCCGAAGAGGACCCACCGGAGGCTGGACAGATCGCGCTGGTCCAGCGCGCCGCGCAGCAGGAGCTGGACGAGCGCGTAGGGCACGGAGTACCACACCGTCAGGCGCTCATCGGCCATGAGCTGAGACAGGCTGGCGGGCATCATCATGTGCCCCTCCGAGATGATCACGGTGGTGGCGCCCACCGACGGCCCCGACATGTAGTCGAAAATGGACTGGTCGAAGTGGAGCGGCGGAAACCCGCTGAGCCGGTCGTCGGCCCGCAGGCCGTACACATCGGCGGCCAGTGTGGCATAGCTGAGACTACTGGCATGGGTGTGTACGATTCCCTTGGGCAGCCC
>JBCDJV010000035.1:0-43688 GCA_038747425.1 Bacteroidota bacterium | reverse complement strand
CTGGATGTTGGAGGCCTCGCCAATACGGATCCAATGAACGTCTCCCCGCACCGTGGCATTGAACCAGACACTGGCGTGTGCCCCCAGGGTGACATCCCCGATCACCTGGGCTGAGGGGGCGATGAACGTGGAGGCCTCGCATTGCGGCGAAGCCCCCAGAAAAGCATGGAGCATGGGAGGGGGTGGCGTGGATAGAGAGAAGGCCTCGCACGCGAAGCCGGGGCGGATTGGACGGAGCCTTGATCCCGTAGATCCCAGCCGACAAAACCGTTTCAACCGCCCGTGCCTCAGGCCGTGACGCGATGGCCCCACGTTTTCGAGCTGGACGTGGCCGCTCGCACACTTCTCGCTTCACCTTGGCTAGGCTCCTCGTATCTTCCGGTCCGTCTCTCCCCCCGCGTCCACCACCCCCCCCGCTCATGTCCGAGGCCCTCATCACAGAGCCCACGGCGCTCCTGGCGTTCCTGGCAGCCACCCTGGCCGCCATCTATGCCCTCAGCCGGTGGCCTCCCTTGGAGGCGCTGTTCAACTACCTCCCCCCTGTCATCTGGGCCTATTTCATCCCCATGCTGGCCACCACGGCTGGGCTCACGCCTGACCAAAGCCCAGTATACGATTGGATGTCCCGCTACTTGCTCCCGTTCGCCCTCTTCTTGCTGATGATGACCATTGACGTGGGGGCCATCCTGAAGCTGGGTCGCCAGGCACTGCTCATGATGGTGGTGGGCACCATCGGGATCGTGCTGGGCGGGCCGCTGGCGTACCTGGCGGTCGGCGGATTGCTGGAGCCTGACGCGTGGAAAGGGTTCGCCGCCCTGTCCGGCAGTTGGATTGGCGGGACCGCCAACATGGTCGCCATCCAGCAGAGCGTGGGGGCTCCAGATGAAGCGCTCGGCCCCATCATTGTGGTGGACACCGTGGTGGGGTACGGGTGGATGGGTGTCCTCATCTTTCTCAGCGCCTTCCAGAAACGGTTCGACGCATGGGTCGGGGCGGATACCGCGGTGATTGAACGCTTGAATCAAACGCTGCAATCCGTTGACGCTGAACGGGTCGCATCCCGAACATCGGATCTCGCCCTGCTTTTTGGGCTAGCGATGGCCGCGGCCGCCATCAGCGTGCAGGTAGGCCGCGCCCTTCCGTCGCTTGGCGATCCCACGATCATCAGCGGCACCACGTGGGCCGTCCTGTTTGCGGTGACCGTGGGGCTGGCGGTGTCGTTCACGCCGGTCCGCAAGCTAGAGCGTGTAGGGGGCTCTCAGGTGGGCTTCCTGGCCTTGTACCTGCTGCTGACCTCGATCGGTGCAAAGGCCGACCTGGCGGCGGTCCTGGACGCCCCCGCCTTCTTGTTGGCTGGCGTCATCTGGATCAGCATTCACATCGGGCTGCTCCTGCTGGGCGCCAAGTTGCTGCGGGCCCCCCTCTTCTTCGTGGCCACGGGTAGCATGGCCAACATTGGCGGGGCCGCCAGTGCTCCCATCGTGGCTAGCGTCTATCTTCCGGCCATGGCCCCCGTGGGGCTCTTGATGGCCGTAGCGGGGTATATTCTAGGGATCTACGCTGCGCTCGGCTGCGCCTGGCTCTTGGGACAGATCGCCCTCCTCTAGCTCACGCCCTGTTGCTCCCACTCCTCCCATGACCTCCTTCGTTTCTACGTCCCTGACCGTCCACCTCCCCGAAGGCCGAGGCTACCCGGTGTATTTCGGGGGGTTGGCCGACGTGCCGCAGGGGCTCCGTGAAGCCGGCCTTCGCTCCGGGCGCTGCGTGGTTGTGACCGACACCAACGTCGGGCCCCTGTACGCGGCTCCCCTCACGGAGGCGCTGACACATCACGGCTGGACCCCCACTGTGCTGACGGTCCCCGCGGGCGAGTCCACCAAGTCCCTGGAGCGGCTGAGCGCGTTGTATGACGCCCTCTTGCCCCTCCACCTGGACCGCCACACCCCCATCCTCGCGTTGGGCGGGGGCGTGGTGGGCGACCTCGCAGGCTTTGCCGCGGCCACCGTGCTCCGCGGTGTTCCGCTCGTGCAGCTCCCGACCTCACTGGTGGCTCAGGTCGATAGCGCTATCGGAGGCAAAACGGGGATCAACCACGCCGTTGGCAAAAACCTGATCGGCGCCTTCCATCAGCCTACCCTAGTCTGCGCGGATCTAACAACCCTCCACACGCTGCCCGGCCGGGAGTGGACGGGGGGCTTGTCCGAGGCGTTCAAGCATGCCCTGATTGCCGACCCCGAGCTCTTGGCTGACCTCCTGCGAGACGCGACACCCCTGCGGGACCGCCATCCGGCCACGGTAGCTCACTTGGTGCCCAGGGTGGCCGCGGTGAAGGTGGCCACCGTATCCGCCGACGAGCGCGAGGCCGGGGCCCGGGCCCACCTCAATTTCGGCCACACGTTTGGGCACGCCCTGGAGCGGGTGGCGGGCTACGGCGTGGTCACCCACGGCGAGGCCGTGGCCGTGGGCATGCGCGCGGCCGTCTACGCCTCTGCCCAGCGCCACCCGCACGTCGACTTCGAACCGGCGTGGCGCCTCCTGGACCACCTGCCGCGGCCCGTCATCCCCGCATCAGTCTCCATCGCCTCGCTTATGGAGGCCATGCGTTACGACAAAAAGGTGCAGGACGGCCGTATCCGGTACGTACTGCTCCAGGCGCCGGGCTCGGCATACGTCACCGATGCCCTCGAAAGCGCCGAGGTGGAGGCGGCCTGGCGCGTGGCGTTGGAACGTTTGGCTGGATAGACGTTGGAAGCAGAGAAGGCACAGGCTGTGAGGCCAGGCCCTTCGTTCGTCTCCCCTCTGCTCTCGTGCGTGCCACGGCGCTGCTTCTGTGTCAGCTCCCCCCTCCCGCCTTGCTCGCCTGCTCCGCTGGAGCCTGGCCCTGGTGGCCCTGGTCGGGCTCGTCTTTCTGGGCCTGACGCGCACCCAGGTCGGCCGCGACGGAATCCGCCAGGCCTTGGAATATCAGGCCAATGAGCGCTTGCAAGGTCGACTCAGCATCGGCACCTTGCGTGGCAACCTGCTGAACGAGCTCTACGCGCAAGATGTGCGCCTCTACGGGCCCGAGGGGGACCTTGTCCTGCAGGTGGACTCTGTGTACGCGGCTCCACGCTGGCAGACGCTGTTCACCGAGACCCTCTCGTTTCGCCGCGTCCACCTCGAGAGGCCTCGCGCCTGGTTGCGCCGCCAGCCGGACGGCACGTGGTCCCTCCGCGAGACCTTTCGGCGCGCAGACGGGCGTGCCGCCCACCCAGGATGGTCCCTGGCCCCGACGGCCTTCTCCTTGACCGAAGGACGCGTCTTGATGCCCGACGGCCCCCCTCCTGCTCCCGTGATGGCCGGACGTCCGGCCTGGACCCCTGAGGCCGTGCACCTAGATAGCCTGAACGCCACGGGGCTCTTGGAGGTGGATGCCGGGTACGTGTTGCTGGATCTCAGCACCCTCAACGCGGCCGTCCGCCCGGCCGATCTCAACCTCGTGGCGGCCAACACACGCCTAGAGTTTAGCGGCAGCAACCGATACGCCCAGGTGTGGGCGCCCAACGTACAGCTGGGGCAGTCGCGTGCGGGCCTGGAGGCCGAGCTCGACTTTGCCCCGGACCGCGCGCTCGCCGACCAGCGGGTGCGGGTGCAGGTTGAAGACGGGGTGCTCCAAACCCGCGAGGTCCAACAACTGGTGCCCGCCCTACCCAACCTAGGACAGGTCCGTGTGGAGGGGGATGTCCGCGGCCCGATCCGGGGCCTGGTGATCCCCAGCCTCACCATTGCCACAGACTCCTCGCGGCTCACCCTCGAGGGCACCATCGACGCCCTGCCCCGCACCGCCGATGTAGACGCTGCCGCTACCTTTGCGCTGTCTCCCACAGACCTTGAGCGCGTGAGGGACTGGTTTGAGACCCCGCCACTTACGCAGGCCGGCACGCTTACCGGAGAGCTTGCCCTGCAATCCCAGTGGCCGCTCGATGCCCCTACGCGCCCCGCCGAGGCTACAGCTACGGGACGCCTCGCCACCGACCTGGGCCGCGTGGAAGGCCAGCTAAGCCTCACCCGAGACACGCTGTGGGCCCTGCAAGCCGATGTGCAAGTCGACCAGCTTGACGTAGGCCTGCTCGCAGGACAAGCCCCGCGGACCCATCGCATCAGTGGCCAGCTGCGAGGAGCGATGGAGAGCCCCAGGGAGAGCCCGCTTCAGCGTCTCGCCGGCTCGCTAGATCTCGATCTCAGCCCCTCTGTGCTAGGCGGCCTCCCCGTAGAAGCGCTGGCCCTGCAGGCGGAGCTGCGAGACGAAACCGTAGCCATGACCGGGCGGGTGCAGGCCCTCCAAGGACAAGCCCAGTGGGCCGGATCCTACGCGTGGAATACCTCTCTGCCCACGTTTCAGGCCGAGGTAGACGCCGTGTCCATTAACCTGGCGCCTTTTCTGGCCCAGCGGGACGTACAGACGGCCCTCAACGGTCGGCTCCTGATTGATGGGCAGGGTACGCGCCTCGACACACTCATCGCCCAAGCCAGCCTACAGCTTGACTCCTCACGTGTGACCCGAGGAGATAGCATCTTATCCGTTGTACCTCAACGACATCGACTGACCGTCAATACGGTGCGCCGGCAGCCCCAGGTGGTGCTGGAAGGCGATGCGCTGGAAGCCACTGTGACCAGTGACCGCGATATGGGCGGCGTCGTCCCGCTGGCCACCTACTGGCGAGGGCGGCTCAGCGATGCCCTCGAAGACCTCCGCCGCATCCGCCTCAACCCCGAAGTCGAGGCCTCCCCAGCATCTCTCCAACTACCGCTGTCCGAAGCCCTGGCCGGCTCCGCCTTGGTCCAGGCCGACCTCCGCTTGATCAATCCCGCTCTCCTGGTCCCGTGGAGCCCACGGCTGGCGGCCCTCGAGGGCACGCCGCGGGCCGAGGGCTCTCTCTTCATGGATGAGGAGCGGTTCCGGTTCGATGGCATGATCGAAGCCGACACGGTGCGCGTGGACAGCCTCCGTCTGAGCCGCCCTCAGGTGGTGTGGGAATGGACCAGCCGGGCCAGCACGGATCTGGCCACCACTTCCACCGCCACGCTGGTGGCCAGTGCCGACGCCCTGACTCGCCGTGGACTTCGCACCCAGAGCCCCTCCGTACTGCTCACCTATGACGACCGATTCGGCCAGATCCAGCTGGACGGGACGACGCCCGCCGGCCGCCTACGGCTTGATGCCGGCCTGGACCTTCTGCCCGACATCAACCGGCTGACGGTGAACGACTTTGTGCTGGACGCGGCGGGCGATCAGTGGCGCCTGCGCCAGACCGGCGTGATGGACCTGTACAGCGATGGCGTGGAGGTGAAGCAGCTAGAGCTGGTGGGGCAGCCCAAAGGTGAACTCCAGCGGCAACGCGTGGAGCTTCGCGGGACCCTCAGTCGCTACGAGGCCGATGCCCTCAATGTGGAGTTGGACAACGTGGTGGTTCAGACACTCTCGGCGCTGGTGGGGCTCAGACGCCCGTTCGGCGGTGTGCTCAGCGGCTCAGTGGCGCTCACCGGCGGCCTTCAGACCCCCGATGTATCCGGCCAGCTCCAAGTGAACCGCTTCTCGTTCGACAATCGCCTGCTTGGTACGCTCTCCCTCGACAGTCGCCTGCGTCCCGGCACACGCGATGCCACGCTGGACCTCCGCTTGCAATCGCCCGAGGCCTGGTTTACTCGTCCGGCTCCCCCGCTCACGCTCTACGGATCGTCTCGGATCGCTGAGCCCATCCCCACGGATCTACGGCTGGCCGGCTCGTTCCGTCTGCCTAGCCTCGCGCCCGCCTCAGGAACGGCCGAGCCGGGCGCCTTGGACCTGGAAGTCACCATGGGCGGGCTGGACGCCTTCTTTTTTGAGTATCTGTTCAGCGCCGTGGACAACGTTGAGGGCACCTTCTCCGGAGCGGGTCGCATCGGCGGTACCTTTCGGCGGCCCGTCTTCGACGTCTCCACCACCCTCGCCCATGGACGCGTGGCTATTCCTCGTTTCAACACCGTGTATGATGCGGAAGGCGAGGTGGATGTGACACGCGAGGGCTTCGTGGTGCGCCGCCTGGAGGTGTCCGATCCTTCCCAAGGCGTGGCCGCCCTCAGCGGTCGCATCGACTTCAACGAGTATCGCTTTTTCTCCTTTGACCTGGAAGGTACGCTGGACGATCTGCGCATCCTGGACGTGCCTCGCTCTGATACGCTGGCCTTCTACGGTTCCCTGATTGCCAGCGGTGAGGCCACCCTGCGAGGCCCCGTTTATGCGGCCACCTTACGCTCCAGCAACGCCCGGCTCAATCCTCGCAGCGAAGTGCTCATCCCAGTCGAAGAAGATACCGACGTCTTGGATCCCGGCTTCATCATCTTCACGGACTCGACCGGGGCCCTCCCGGACCTGGACGGCTTCAACCGCCGCCGCAACATCCTGGAACGGCGTCCGGTAGGCGAGCGCACGTTCGTGGATGGCCTCGCGATGGACCTCAACGTCTTTGCACCTCAAGGCACCACCCTGCGCCTCATCTTCGACGAACTTCTGGGCGATGTGATCACGGCCGTGGGGACCGGGCGCGTGCAGTTTCAACGCCGTGAAGGCCGCCTCACCCTCTTTGGCTCCGCCGAGATCAACGACGGCGATTACCTCTTCACCGCTGGAGAGGTTTTTGCCCGACGCTTCCTCATCAACGGCGGCACGCTCTCGTGGGACGGCGATCCCATCGACGCGCGCCTGGACATCGACGCCGCCTACCGAACCCGGGCCTCACTGGCAGGTTTGGAGGACGTGCTCGGTACCAGCGACGGCCAGATTCCGCTCATCGTAGCGCTGGACATCACCGGACGGGTGTCCACCCCGGCCGTTGAACTGAGCTTGGAGCTGGACCGCTCCACCCGCACCTTCATCGGCGACTTTGAGAGCCTCCAGACGATCCTCAACAACCCCGACCGTTCTACCGAGTACGCCACCAGCGTCCTGCTGACCAACTCTTTCCTGCTGACCACCTCGTTGACGTCGGCCACGAACACCGGATCGCAGTTGGCGTTCAACAGCCTCTCGCAGCTGGTGGCCAGCCAACTGAACCGGTACGTGAATGCGGCCCTGCCCAACTTGGACGTGACGCTCGGCGTCCAACAAGGGCTCGGCGCCAATGACCTGGATCTCACTTACGGGGTGGCGCTACGGCTCCTAGACGAACGCTTGGTGATTCGCGGCGAGGGGGTCTACGAGAACCAGCAGACCGAGCTCATCTCTCAGGAATATGCGGTTGAGATCCGGCTCAGCTCGGCAGTGTCCCTGGAGGTGTTCTTGCGGCAAGAGGACGCCATCCTGGGGGATGATACGCTGACCAACACCGGGGCGGGTCTCTCGTACCAGACCCGCTTCCCGACCTGGCGGCGGCTCTGGAATCGCTTGTTTGGACGCCGTGACCGCCCTGAGTCCCCTCGGACGGCCTCCACAGACGATGGGTCGTAGCCGTCCAGGCTCAACGCGAGGAGCCCGGATGGGCGAGCGGATCCGTATGGCGGTGCGTCACCGTAGCACCGAGCGGACAGGAAGCCGTCGTCCCGATCACGCTGTCGATGCCACGCAGCCAAGCCCTGAAGGCAGGACCACGCGGCACACAGAGGTCGGTGTGCGCGAACCAGAACACGTCCAAGCCCTCGATCAGGCCAAGGGCTGGGGTGAGTGGCCCCACCAGGTTGGTGTTGTCGACGCGCAGGTAGGTGAGCGCTGTCAGGCGGCCTAGCTCCTCCGGCAGGGTGCCCTCCAGCGGATTGCCAGCCACCACCAGCATCTGGAGCGCCTGCGCGTTGCCCAGCGTGCGCGGCAAGGGGCCGCTGAAGGTGTTCTTGCTCACATCCAGTACCTCCAAGCGGTACAGGTAGCCCAGCGCGCGGGGCAAGCGCCCCCCGATCCGATTGGCCGACACGTTGAAGTAGCGCAGATGACTCATGTGCCGCAGCGCATCGGGTAGGGAACCGGAAAGGTGGTTGTCAAAGAGCGACAGGCCCACCACATGCCCATCCTGGCACGTCACGCCATACCACGTGCAGACGTCGTTGGACTGCGCCCACCCGCTTCGCTGTGCCCACTGGGACCCATTCGTTTGCTGATAGAAGGCCAGCAGGGCCTCGCACTCCTCAACGGGGACCCGAACAACCGTTGTGCAGTCCATGGGCTGTGCAGGGGCCGTGTCCGCACTGGCCGCCATCAGCACCAGCGCCCACACGCTGCCGACCATCAGGCGGCGCAGGGCAAGAAGCCATAAGGGAAAGCGGCCAAACATGGGGTCGGGAAGGGGCGTTTGTAGAGGCGTTGAACATCTTCTACCCGTTTATGCGTAAGAACCGGGTATCTCCCCGCCCTCTCTCTCAACTTTTTTTTCATCAGTGCAGCTGTACGCTGCCCATACATGTCTACACCCACCCAAACGGCTCCGTCCAATCTGGAGCAACAGATCCTCGCGTTTCTACGCAACAACGGCCGGAAGAGCTATCGCCCCAAAGAGATCGCGAAGCGGCTCGACATCCGCGGCCACCAGAACTACAAAGACTTTCGGGCCCTCCTGGAATCCCTCAAGCAGACGGGCCAAGTCAACACCCGCAAAGGCGGGCGCATCCAGTTTAAACCCGCCTCCTCGCGCATGGAGGGCACCCTTCGTGTCAATCCCCGCGGCTTCGGCTTCGTGGAAGTCGAGGACCGGGCCGACGACATCTACGTCCGGGCCTCCAACATGAACACCGCCCTGGACGGCGACTACGTCCGCGTATCGCTCATCGCCCGCCATCGGCGGGACGACCGGCAAGAGGGCGAAGTGACCGAGGTGGTACGCCGCCAACGCACCCGCGCCGTGGGCACCCTCTTGTGGATGGACCACATCCCGTACGTCGAGCCCGACGACCCAGCGCTGACCCACGACATCTACGTGCCCTCCGAGGAGGTGGCCCAGCTAGCCAAAGGCACCAAGGTGGTCGTCTCCATTGAGCGCTTCGACCATCCCCGTGCGGCTCCGCAAGGGCGCCTACTGGAGGTGCTGGGTGATAGTCAAGACCCCGAGGTCCGGACGCGTGCGCTCATCTATGCCCTCAACCTGGACGAAACCTTTCCGAAAGAGGTGGTCCAGGAAGCTCAGCAGATCCCAACCACGATCCCCGCCTCCGAGATCAAGCGGCGCCTGGATCTACGCGCCGAGGCCATCTTCACCATCGACCCGGTCGACGCCAAGGACTTCGACGATGCCATCCATGTGAAGCAGCATGACGATGGCAGCTATGAGGTGGGCGTCCACATTGCCGATGTCAGCCACTACGTCCGGCCGGATACTAAGCTGGACGAGGAAGCCTTCGGACGAGGCACCAGCGTCTACCTGGTGGACCGCGTCCTGCCCATGCTACCCGAGGCACTTTCCAACGGCGTCTGCTCACTCCGGCCTCGCGAAGACAAGCTGGCTCTCTCGTGCCTCATGCAGGTCTCCCCTGAGGGCGATGTGACCGGGTATGAGATCCGGGAGACGGTAATCTGCTCGCACCACCGCCTCACCTACGAACAAGCCCAAGCCATCATCGTGGGCGACCTGAACCATCCGTACTCGGCCGAGGTCCAGCGGGCGCAGGGCCTGGCTCGAACGCTCACCTCGCGTCGCATGCGCGAGGGATCGGTGGACTTTGACCTCCCCGAGATCCGCATCCAGGTTGACGAAGCGGGGCATCCCACCGGCATCATCCGCAAGGAGCGCCTGTACGCTCATCGGCTGGTAGAGGAGTTCATGCTGTTGGCCAACCGGACGGTGGCCCGGCACATGAGCACCGGCGAGGCCCCGCCATCGTTCGTGTACCGCACCCACGCTCCGCCGGACACCGAGCGCATGACCAACCTCGCCAAGTACGTTCGTACGTTCAACCAGACATTGCCTCACGCCGACGGACTCGTCTCGTCGACCGATCTCAATGCACTCTTGAACGCCGTCCAGGGGCGCCCTGAGGCGTTTGTCATCCAGACGGCGGCGCTTCGCGCGATGTCCAAGGCGGTCTACAGCCCGGAGCAACAGCCGCATTATGGCCTCGGGTTCGAGCACTACACCCACTTCACCAGCCCCATCCGGCGCTATCCGGACCTGGTGGTGCACCGACTGCTCAAAGCACGAGCTGGGGGACCCGCGTACCACGCGGCCACGCATCTCAAGAGCATCTGTAAGCACTGCTCGGAACAAGAACAAGAAGCCACTACCGCCGAGCGCGAGTCCGTCAAGCTCAAGCAGGTGGAATACATCCAGGAGCACCTGGGCGAATCATTCGACGGCGTGATCACCGGCGTCACCAACTTCGGCCTATTCGTGCAGCTGTCCGATATTCTGGTGGAAGGCCTCGTCCATGTCCGCGACCTCAACGACGACTACTACGAATACGACGAACGCACCTACAGCCTCGTGGGCACCTATACCGGAACGCGCTACCGCCCCGGCGATCCGCTGCGCGTACAGGTGGTGCGCGCCAACCTCGACACCCGAGAGGTAGACCTGCTGCTCGCCGACTGATTGGTGTGCGTCGTGCCCGGGACCTGGGCCTCCTACTCACCCACCATGCATCCTCCACCGACCGCTCTCATGCCCCGCTTGCTGCGCTCCAGCTTTGTGATAAGTGCCCTCCTGCTGGTAGGCTGTGCCTCTGAGTCGCCATCGGAGGACGATGGGCGCATGAAACTACAGGTGCCGCTCTACGGCGTGTGGGAGCAGACCTGGTTTGCGACCGGCCAGGTGCCGCCGGATCTCACGATGACGGTCACCTTTACCGGCCCCGACGGCCGCGTGCAGCAGCGACCCGCCTTCTGGGCGGGGGGGCTGCGCTGGCGGGCCCGGTTCCAACCAGACACGACGGGGCTGTGGCACTACACCACGGCGGCGTCCTCCCCCCTGCGCGGCCTGGACCGGCGGAGCGGTCGCTTTGAAGTGAGCGATCAGGGGTCGTCCCGCGCCTGGCCCTCGGGGCCTCCGGTGGCCGCGACGCTCACGGACTCGTTGCGAGTAGCCTTGGCCCAAGGCGCTTCTCGCACCTTACCGCCGCCCCTGCTGTATGCCCCCCCCGTCGATCTCGCCGACTCCCTCCAGTGGGCCACGTTCGTCGATGACGTGGACTCGAGCGCCCAGGCCGTGTGGGTCCCACTGACGCTTGGCCCAAAGCTGTTCGACCCGGAGGCGATCCCGAGCACCGTGATCGAAGGGTGGCCAGAGGTGGAACAGCGCCTACGCGGCCTTACGCGCCGAGGGATCGTGACGCTGGTGGTGCTGGAGTCCACCTCCCCTGCGGCCGAGGCTCTGGCACCCCGCCGCTATGCGCTGGCCCGGCTCGGGGTGCTGCCCATCATTTGGGCGACTGACGCGCCGTCCCTACCTTCGGGCCTGACGTTTGCCCCCGCCCTGCCAGCCCCCACCGCACCCTCTTGACGCACCTCGCGCCTCGCACGCTCTCTTGGTCCACGGCTCCAGCTCTAGCCGCGGCCTCGCTCGGGGGGCTACTCCTGTACCTCGCTCGGTTCGGCTATGACTACGGAACCAGCGACCAGGACGAGCTGCTGCCCTACCTTTTCCACCGACTCAACCCTTCGCTTTTTGCTGAGGACTGGTTTGTGCAGACCCAAGCGGCGGGCTTCGGAGTGCGCACCTACGTGGTGAGCCTCCTGGAAGGCTTGGCTGGGCTGATGCCCGTACCCGTAGCGGTGGCTCTGTTGTACCTGTTGGCCTGGGGGCTGCTTTCCAGCGCAGTGTTCGCGCTGTCTCTCTGGTGGACCCGGCAGCCGCTGGCGGCCATCGGGGCCACCTGGTTCGTGCTGGCGCTGACGCCGCAGTGGACGCTTGGCGGCAACGACCTCGCCCACGCGATGTTTGTGCCCAGCATGCTCGCCTGGGGCCTCGGCCTGTGGGGCGTGCGGACATGGACGCAGGGGCACCCGGTCCGAGCGGGCCTCTGGCTGGGGGCCGCTACGTGGATGCAGGCCCTCGTGGGGCTTCAGCTGGCTGGCCTGTGCGGGCTCGTACAGCTCTTCTTCGGGTGGCGCCGGCTGGCGCCATGGCCAGACGCATGGAGGCTCGGCCTCACGTTTGTGGTGGTGGCCGCACCCGCCCTAGGGCCACTCGTGGTGCAGCAAATGGCCGGGGCCCCCGTGGTCTCATCGGAGGTCCCGCTGGATCCGGCGGCCCCGTCGGCGCTATGGTCTATCATGGCCACGTTCCGCAATCCCCACCACTACCTGCCGTCGGGCTTCTCGGGGCACGCCGCGGTGCGTTTTGCCGGCCTGGCCGTGCTAGGGCTGGCGGCCATCCCGCTCCTGAAACGGCGGACCATGTGGCTCAGTGGGTTCGACGCCTCCGGTTTGCTCCTTGGCGTGGGCCTTCTGGGGGTGGTGGGCTGGATCGGGACGGAGGTGCGGCCCACGCTGTTCATCGCCAAGCTGCAACTCTTCAAGGCGACGGTCCTCGCCAAAGTCATCTTGGGCATCGCACTCACGGCCGTGCCCGTGGCGTTTCTCCGCCTGAAGGCTTCGCAGTCGACACCGCTGGTCTGGGGTTTGCTAGCCCTCGTCCTGATGGGCTGGCTGGGCGCCGGGCTCAGCCTGCGCTCCGCCCACGTGCCCGCCGCGTTCACGCTACGCGCCGTCGACCGGGTCGCCTCGCCCCTCGGGGAGGTGGCCACGTGGGCTCGGCAGACGACGCCCCCCGATGCCGTGTTTGCCATCCCCCCCACCGAGTCTGCGTTTCGCACCATGGCCCAACGCGGCATCGCCATCAACTTCAAAGCCTTTCCCTACCGCGATCCCGACATCCTGGCGTGGTACACGCGCCTGCAGGACTGGGCCCCCGTGCCGCTGCACCATCCGTCCACCGCTGCCCGGCTCACCGCCCTGGACGAGGCCTATCACGCTTTGCCCGCGGCCTCGCTCTTAACCTTGGCCGATCAATACGAGGTGACGTATCTCCTTCGCGCCGCGCCCTTGGCTCCTCATCCTGAGCTTGAGCAGGTATTCACCGCTTCGCCGTACCACGTCTACCGCGTGCGCTCCCTCGACTCCTGATGTCCATGCGGGCCTGGCTGCGACACCTCTTTTCGACCAGCGGCTTTCGGGGGCCGGTGCTGACCTTGCTCTCGGGCACGGGGTTGAGCTTGCTGGTGACCAACCTGGCACAATTGGTACTGCGCCGCCTTTACTCGGATGTGGCGTTCGGGCTGATGGACGTGTTCCGCGCCATCGTGGTGATCCTGGGCTCAGTGGCCTCGCTCCGCTACGAGGATGCGCTCATGCAGCCAGAGTCCGATGAAGATGCCGCCTCGCTGCTAGGCCTCGCCACCGTGCTAAGCCTGTTCGTAGCCGCCATGGCCGCTGTGGCCTTGATCTGGCGTGAGGCGATCGCCGTGTGGCTGGGGGCTCCTACGCTGGCCGTATGGCTCGTGCTCGTCCCGGTGGCGCTCGTCCTGATGCGACTTGGGAAACTCTTCGAGCTGTGGCATACCCGCCAGAGCCGGTTTCGCCGGATCTCGACGGCCCAGGTGGCTCAGACGACTACCTCCGTGTCTGTACGCGTGGGAGCCGGCGTGCCCCCGCTGCAGGCAGGGACGGGCGGGCTGGTGGCGGGCTACCTGTTGGGCCAGGTGGCGGTGATTTTGGTCTACAGCCGGGCCGTCGTTAGCGGCCTGCGCCAGGTACGACGGGTGCTCCGTGTTTCCACTCTGCGAGCCTTGGCGATCCGGTACCGGCGCTTTCCACTCTTCGCCATGCCCTCCACGCTGCTCAACACGTTGACGGTGCAGCTGCCTCCGCTGCTGCTCCTGGGGTTCTTCGACGAGTCCACCGTGGGGCAATACGGGCTGGCGTTTCAGGCCCTGGCCTTACCCCTTGGACTCGTAGGGGCGGCCGTGGCGCAGGTGTTCTTCGTCCGCGCGGCCGAGGCCCTTAGAGAGGGGACGCTTAACACGCTCACCGCAATGGTCCATGCACGGCTCGTGGCCGTAGGGCTCTTCCCCACCCTGGTGCTACTCATCGCCGGGCCCGATATTTTTGCGTTCGTCTTCGGCGAGGCTTGGCGAACCGCCGGGACCTACGTCCGCTACGTGGGCCTGTGGTTCTTCCTGGCCACCATGGTGTCCTCCCCCCTCACCCGCCTCTTCGATGTGCTGGAGCGTCAGCGCCTGGAGTTTGGCTTCAGCGTGCTGATGGTGGGCGCCCTGGCCGTGGCCTTTGTCGTTGGCGGCCAGACAGGCGACGTGACCACCACGCTGCTCTACGTGGGCGTGGCGGGGGCCTCAACGCGCCTCCTGCACATCGGGGCGATGCTGCGGATGGCGGGCGTACCGGTCCGCGAGGCCTTGTGGCCCTACCTGATCGGGGCAGCTCGGAGCGGACCCCTTCTGATCCCCCTCGTGGTCTTCTTGCCGCTCCAACTGCCGTGGGTCACTACGCTAGCCGCTGTGGTGGCGGGCCTGGGCTACCTGGGCTTGCTGTTGTGGCAAGACGGGCTGTTGGCTGTGCGTCCGTGAAGGGACACGATGTACCGTGTCCCTTCACTACTACGGTGCGCCTTGGGACGGGGGACGACCTCTGTTTCCTTCTTGCTCTTTAGCGAGTGGTGACGAGGGCCTGCACGGTAGAGCTCTCGGCCGTGGTGATCTCCACGAAATAGAGGCCAGCAGGCCAGCCAGACACATCGACCACCTGTTCGTGACGCCCTTGGCCCAGCGAAGCGTCCAGCAGCGCCGCGGTCGTCCGGCCCAACACGTCCAGCACCCGGACACGCACGAGCTGAGGCCGCGCTAGGCTAAACCGCACCGTCGTGGACGTGGTGGCGGGGTTCGGGTACAGTGTCGGCGCTTCGGCGGCGGCCAGGTCGCCGGGCGCCTCGGCGGCGACGGGGCTGGCTCGCTGGAACGGCCGCGACTCCCACCGCGAGGTCAGGCCGTCGTCATCCGTGGCCCGCACTCGGAACGTGTACGCCCCTCCCCGGGGCGTGGCAAAGGTAGCCGAGGTGTCGCTGACCACCGACGTGAGGTTAACGCTTGGTCCCTGCCACTCGAGGTCGTAGCGCACGATCTGGCCATCGGGGTCGCGGCCTCGCCAAGTGAAGGTCACGCTGTCCGCCTCCACCGTGCTATTCCGATCCGGCCCTTCCACGATGCGCACGCCAGGGTCCAGCACGTCGTTGTAGGCCACTTCATAGAGCGAGCACTCGGTGGGTTCTGTATTTGGCATGAAGACCGCTTTGAGGCCTGATTCAACCTGAAGGTGGGGCCCTCCACCGCAAGAACCAACAGATAAATCGCAGAAAGCCGCCAAGCGGTAATTCGTCCCGTCACAGTCCCACTGTAGTAACCCCATGGAGTCTGGATGCACCAGATGCAAGGGACCGTCTTCCAGCGTCGTGCGGACAAACGCATAGATACGTGCATCGAACGCAGGGTCGCGAGACATCTCAACCCTCCAATGCCACGGCGCCCGGGCGCTAAGCTCTAACTTCCGACCTTCATCGATTTCAGCGAAGGTCGTCCCTGGCGGCTCTACCGAGAACGGCACGAACGGCGCCGTGTTGGGCAGCGGCTCCTCGATGCGCTCGACAAACACGGCGACCGGTACCCCGTCGTAGTTCGTCACCTCCAGCTCCAACCCGGTGGCCTGAACCTCGAAGGTGCGGAGGGCGCCCTGGCCCCCGGTGCTGTCCGTGGCGGCGTCCCAGACACGCAGGCGGTAGGCGCCGTCTCCTAGCTTGGCAAACGTGGTGGACGTAGCGGCCGTAGTGTCCACGCGGCCGAACGCGCGCTCCGCTGGCGGCCGGTTGGGGCGCTCGGGGGTACGGCGCACGATGGGGCCGATGAGCTCGTACCCAAACAAGCCACGGCCGCCGGTCCACGCGAAGGTGACCTCGTTGACGCGCAGCGTATCGCCTTCGGCGGGGCCGGCGGTGAGGGTGACAGAAGACTGGGCGTGGGCTGCTGGGATGAGCAGCAGGAGCGCCAGGGTAGGGATCAGACGCATGCGGTTATTGGGGGCGGGTCCAGCATAGGGTGGTTCCCACCTCCTATGCTTCAATAGCAGGGCATGTTCACGACTACAACGGCGCTGGGCATCTTTAACGATGCCGTAAAGGTTGGTCGCCCGGTACCTGTATAATGTCGTCGCCGTGCTATTCTCGAACGTCTGCCCACTCACCCCGCGCTGCCATGTCCACGCCCCCCTCTTCTCAACGGCTGGCCCGTGAACTGGGCACCTTTGGGGCGGTGATGATGGGCCTTGGCTCTATCGTGGGGACGGGTGTCTTCGTGAGCATCGGCATCGCGGCGGGGATCACGGGGCCGGCCGTGGTGGCCGCCGTGGCAGTGGGCGCCTTGGTGGCCACCTGCAACGGTCTCTCCAGCGCCCAGCTGGCCGCCAACCATGCGGTCTCGGGCGGGACGTACGAGTATGGCTACCGGTTTCTCTCGCCGGTCCTCGGCTTTACGGCGGGGTGGATGTACCTAACGGCCAAGAGCGCCTCGGCGGCGACGGCAGCGCTTGGCTTCTCCGGCTACCTGCTGGAAGTGGCCGGGGTGCCCACCGACGGCTGGCTGGTGCCCCTGGCGCTGATGGGGGTCGCTGTACTTACGGCCGTGGTCTACAGCGGCCTGCGGCGCTCCAACGTCATCAACATCAGCATCGTCTCCCTCACCCTCTTCGCGCTGGCCCTCTTTGTTGTCACCGGCACCCCAACCGCGTTGGCCAACGGCACCCAGCACTTCGAGGGCTTCTTCGGCGCACCCGAGGGCGACGGGGGGTGGCGCGCTTTTCTCTACGCCTCAGCCCTGATGTTCGTGGCCTACACCGGCTATGGCCGGATCGCCACGCTGGGCGAAGAGGTACGGGCGCCCCGCACCACCATCCCGCGTGCCATCGTCGTGACGCTGCTTGTAACCATGGTCCTCTACGGGGCGGTGGCCTTGGTGGGCGTCGGCGCCGTCGGCGCGGACGTTCTCAGCGGCGCCACGGGACGGGCCTCAGCCCCGTTGGAGGTGGCCGCGAAGCTCTTTGCGGCTCCATGGGTGGGGGCCGTGGTGGCCATCGGCGCCATCACCGCCATGCTGGGTGTACTGTTGAACCTAATCCTTGGCCTCTCGCGCGTGCTGCTGGCCATGGGTCGACGCGCGGACATGCCCACCGTCTTCGCCCGCCTGGACGCTAGCGGCACCACACCCGGGCCCGCCGTCCTGATGATGGGCTCGGTCATCGCGGGACTCGTCCTCATCGGCGACGTGCGACTCACGTGGTCGTTTAGCGCCTTCACCGTGCTGGTCTACTATGCCATCACCAACTTAGCCGCGCTCTACATCCCGGAGGAGGGCCGCTTCTTCCCCCGTTGGGTGTCCGTGGCGGGCCTGGTGGCGTGCGCGGGCCTCGCTTTCTTCGTGGACCCCGCGATTTGGGGGGTCGGCCTCGGCCTGATCGCGGCCGGGCTGGGCTGGCACTACGTGGCCAGGCGCCAGCGGTAGGGGCACGATATATCGTGCCCCTACCGGTATCTCGTGCCCCTACCGAGGTATATCGGCCTCTATCGGATGGAGCGGAAGGTGGGCGGGAGGCCGCGCGACTGGGCCGCATAGTCCGGCATGGCGGGCGTCTCCGGGCCGTCGTCGGCGGTGGCCTCGGTGCCGCAGTACTTGGCGTAGGCGTTGACGAGGTCGGTGGCGATGGCCCCAGCCGTGCGGCCTTCGATGTGGCGGCGCTCGATGAGGTAGACGGGGTCACCGTCTTTGAGGAGGGCCATGAAGGGCGAGGACGGCGGGATGCCGGCCAGGTACTCGCGGACGCGCGCGGTGGCGTCCAGGTCTTGGCCAGCGAACACGGTGACCATGCGGTCCGGCTGGTTGGGGGCGTTGGCGGCCATGGCCACGGCGGGGCGCGCGTTGGCGGCGGCGCAACCGCAAACCGAGTTAATGACCACGAGGGTGGTGCCCTCGGCGGCTTCGTCCAGGGCCGCGTCCACGGCGGCGGTGTCAGTCAGTTCGCGAACGCCCAGGCGGGTCAGCTCCTCCCGCATGGGCTGTACCAAAGGCTCAGGGTAGGGCATCGTGGTTCAGCGTCGGTGATGAATCTGGGGTGCGAGGGTTTCACGCACCTTTGTTACAACAACTACCGGCCCAGAAGGATCCACCGGTTAGCGCCGCGGCATGTGGCGAAGGTCTTGCTCCACGCTGCCGCCCTCCGACCATTCGGAGGGGCTCAGGTCCGGTACGTAGCGGCGCATGGCTTCGGTCGCGGAGGTCCGCATCCGTGTCTGGGCGGCCGCCCGCGAGGCTTGCAGGTGCTGTTGCAGGGCCACCAGGCGATGCTCCAACCCGCGCAGCCGGTGCACTAGGTTAGCCGATCGGTCCCGGGCCGAGGCCGAGAGCTGACCGCGCAGCTCTTGCCCCGAGCGCGGGGCAAAGACAACGCCGGCCAACGCGCCGCCTGCAAAAGCGAGCGCTGTGCCGAGGAGTGTAGAAGACTTAGGCATCAGAGTGAGAGCGACTGATCGGGACGGCGTTTAGTCCTTATACGAGCCGTTTTACTGGGGTTTCCGCCCAGAGGTTAAGGCATGGTGCAAAGTGAAGACACGCGCCCTGGTGCTCTGTCAAGTTCGTAGTGATAGGTCGATGGGCGTCGCGGCGCGCGACAGGCAAGGCGTCCAAGGAGCGCGGGGCCGCGCCCCGGGCGACGCGGACAACGCCGCCTGGCGTGCGACGAGGCGTACAGCGCCCATCAATAGGAGCTTGACAGAGCACCAGGCTCAGCCCGGCCTGTTCGCCATCGCCGCCGATCCGTTGGCGAAAAAGTCGGCCGTGATCTCTAGCAGGCCACCGGGCAGAATACCCAGCACCACCAGCAGAACCGCGCACAGCGCCAACACCACCGCCGAAGGCACCGGCACGGCGAACGTCATGTCCCGCGCAGGCGCCGCTTCAGGCTCTTCGTCGGGGCTGCGCATCCAGAAGACGAACAGCACCCGCAGGTAGTAGTAGGCGGATACCGCACTGGCCAGCACGCCGATCAGGACGAGCCACGTCAGGCCTGCTTCCACGGCAGGGGCAAACACCGCATACTTGCCAAAGAAGCCCCCTAGGCCCGGGAAGCCGATCAGACTGAACATGCAGAACGCCATCACCACACCCAGCAGCGGACGGCGTTGGCCCACCCCAGCCAGCGAGTTGAGCGTCTGCTCGCGCCCCTCCTTCCCGTCCCATTCCAGCAGTGCCATCACGCCGAAGGCGCCAATGTTCATCACCGAGTACACCAAGAGGTAGAACAGCGCGCCCCCATAACCACTGGCCGAACCAGCGGACAGCCCCACGAGGATGTACCCCGCATGGGCGATCGATGAGTAGGCGAGCATCCGCTTCACGTTGCGCTGCGCCAGGGCCAGCACGTTACCCAGGAGCATGGTGATCACCGCCACCACCGCCAGCACCAGGCTCCAGCGCTCGGGGGGCAGTGCGTAATACAGAACCAGGATGAGCGAAGCAAACGACGCCGCCTTGGTGGCGGTAGACATGTAGCCTGTCAGGGTGGTGGGCGCGCCCTGATACACATCCGGAGTCCACATGTGGAACGGTGCGGCACTCACCTTAAACATGAACCCGATCAGCAGCAGGCCCACGCCGGCCCAGAACAACGCCGTGCTGCCCGTGGATTCCAGGCCCGCTTGCATCAGCGTGAGGTCCATCGTGCCCGTAGACCCGTAGATCAAGGCAATCCCGTAGAGGAAGAAGCCCGTCGAGAACGCGCCCAGCAGGAAGTACTTCAACGCGCTCTCGGCCGCGCCTTCGTCGTCACGCACCAGGCCGGTGAGGATGTAGAGACAGATCGACATCGTTTCCAGGCCTACAAAGATGGACACCAGGTTGTTGGCCGTGCCCAGGAGCAACATGCCAGCAGCGGCGAACAAGATGATGGCGTACACCTCGCCATACTCGTGCTTGATCGACCGGAGGTAGGGCACCGAGAGGATCAGGCTGAAGAGCGTGCTGATGAGGATCGTGAGGTTGATGAACGCCGCAAAGCCGCCCGTCCGGATCATCCCGAAGAAGGCGGTGCCCGCTCCGGTGCCTAGCTGCAGCACCTCCCACACGATGGCCACCACCAGCGCCGCCGCCCCCACCCAGGGGATGTTGCGGTCGTTGTTGCGAAACGCGTCCCACACGACGAGCGCCAGACCAACCGTGCAGAGCCACGCCATCGAAAAGATGGTGGGCAGGTCGGCCAGCATGCTACTGTACGCAGCAGATAAATCCATATTGATGACAGCCTATCAAGGCCGTAATGCATGATAATAGTAAAGGGGGTCAGACCCAGGCGAACCCTTCAATCCGGCGCGCGAGGTCTACGTCCAGCTGAGTCACCTGGTCCCCAGCATCGTGCGTCTTGAGCGTCACCGAGACTCGGTTGTACACGTTGGCCAGCTCAGGGTGATGGTTCAGCGCCTCAGCGTGGAAGGCCATCCGCACCATGAAGCTGACCGCCTCCGTGAAATCGCCCAGGAGGTAGGTCTTGGTCAGGGCCTGGTCTTCATACGTCCAGCCGGGGAGCTCGGCCAAGGCGGCATGGATCTGGTCAGCAGGTAGCGGGGACGGAGCAGCCATAGCAGTCGGGTGAGTAAAGGGGGTACGGGTTGACGATCCAGGGTCAAAGGATCCAGCCACTGTAGAAGATGATGTAGACGACCACGTAGACCGGGATCAGGATCGGGATCGAGTACTTCACCATGTAGCCAAAGAACGACGGCGTCTCCACGCCCTGCTCCTCGGCGATGGCCTTCACCATAAAGTTGGGCGCATTGCCGATGTAGGACAACGCGCCGAAGAACACGGCCGCCACAGAGATCGCCTGCAAGAAGACATCGGAGCCGAACACCGACGTAGCGTCGGGCACGCCGGCGGCGAAAGTGCGCACATCCTCCAGCATGTTGACGTCGAGTTGGAACTTGCCCATGGCCGCGGCCACGAAAGTGAGATACGTCGGGGCGTTGTCCAGAATCCCAGACAGGATGCCGGTCCCGAAGTAGAAGATCCCGATGCCTAGGGAATCCGCGTTGTCGCGGGCGTATTCGTTGATGAGCTGGAGGGCCGGCTGCATGGTGGCAAAGATGCCGAGGAAGAGCCAACCCACCTCGCGGATGGGCTCGAAGGTGAACTCGTTTTTCTTGAGCACCGCCTTGTCGGCCGTCTTGTACGCCAGGAAGGCTACGGTCAGCATGATGACCTCACGGATGCCGAAGGGCACATGCAGAATGTCATGCAGGTTGGGCACCCCGCTGATCACCTTGGGGTCGATGAAGACGCTGGCGATGATGATGGCAATCCAGCCGAAGCTCTTGGCACCTTCCAGGCTGATGGTGGACTGCGAGGGATCGGGGTCGGGGCTCGTGGCTTTGTTGCGGCTGTCGATCAGGTAGAAGATCAGCAGGATCGCCAGCGTGGTGGGCAGCCAGATGTACCACACGTTGGTGAGCGTCCAAAAGAACGGCACGCCACGCAGGAAACCGAGGAACAAGGGCGGGTCTCCGATGGGCGTGAGGGCCCCGCCTACGTTGGCCACCAGGAAGATGAAGAAAACGATGTGGTAGGGTTTGAGCCGTCCCGTGTTGAGCCGCATGTAGGAGCGGATGAACAGCATGGCCGAGCCCGTGGTAGCGATCAAGTTGGCGATCACCGAGCCCGCAAACAAGAGCAGCACGTTGTTGAGCGGCGTGCCCTTGGCGTTGATCTTGAGATAGATCCCACTCGCCGCGATAAACAAGGAGGCCACCAAGGCAATGAACGCCACGTACTCCTCCATCGCGTGGAAGACCGGCGTGAAGGTACCCAGCCCGAAGGTGTAGTAGAGCGAGGTGATGAGGCCCAGGACGACGGCGTACTTGGGGTAGTGGTGATGCCAATGGTGGGCATAGAGGATCGGGCCTGTGGCAATCATCAGCAGCAGCACCACAAACGGGATGACCAGCCAGATGGGCGGTGAGGCCCCGTGCCCGTCGCCATGGCCATCGTCGCCATGGCCATCGTCAGCCCCGTGCGCGTCGGTGGCGGCCTGGGCACCGGCGTCGTCCGGGCCGGCCTCGGCGGTGCCTGGCGCCATGGTCTCAGCGCCGGTGGTATCGACAGCCGCCACGGTGTCCTGCGGGGCGGGGGTGCTCTGGGCGGCCGCGGGGGCCGCCGCCAGCACGATCAGGCACAGCAGGAGGAGAACGTAGCACCAAGGGGTGGCGAGGCCACGTTCGGGCGGGTCGAGTACACGCATGGAGGAGGGGCGATTGGGTGGGTCTAGGGGGCCGGAGTCTCGGGCTCCGGGGACGGATGGAACTGCGATCCGTCGAAGGTCAGCGGGGCCGTCACGAGGTGAGGGTCGGGCTGTTCAGCCTCGAGCAGGGCGGCGGTCCGCTTCTCTTCGATGGTGTCGAGCAGGTAGGAGGCCATCAGCTCGCTCTGCTTGAGGAAGGGCGTGGGGAGGAAGCCCATGATGATCATGAGTGCGGCGAGCGGGACCAGGATGCCCACTTCCCGGGCATTGAGGTCGGGCAGGGCGCGGACCTCTTCGCTCGTGACCTCGCCGAAGAACGTCGAGTAGATCATGAACAGCAGGTACATGGCCGCCAGGATGACCCCCGAGGTAGCCAGCGCCACCAGCAGCGGACTGTCGATGACCGTGCTTTTGAAACTGCCGATCAGGATCATGAACTCGCCCACGAACCCGTTGAGGCCCGGCAGCCCCGCCGAGGCCAGGGCCGTGAAGACCATAAAGAAGGTGAGCACGGGCATCGTCTTGGCGATCCCGCCGTAGTCCGCCATCTCGCGCGAGTGGCGGCGCTCGTACATCATCCCGATCAGCAGGAAGAGTGCACCCGTGGAGATGCCGTGGTTGATCATCTGGATAATGGCGCCCTGGAGGGCCTCAATGGTGAAGGCGAAGAGCCCCAGCACCACGAAGCCCAGGTGGCTCACGGACGAGTAGGCCACCAGCTTCTTGGCATCGGACTGCGCCCGCGCCACGAGAGCGCCGTAGATGATGCCAATCACCGAGAGGATCACGAAGAGCAGCGCGTGGCTCTGTGCCGCGTTGGGGAAGAACGGCAGGCAGAAGCGGAGCAGGCCGTACGTACCCATTTTGAGGAGGACGCCGGCCAGCACCACCGAGCCCCCGGTCGGCGCCTGGACGTGGGCGTCTGGCAGCCACGTGTGGAGCGGGAAGAGCGGCACCTTCACGGCGAAGGCCAACGCGAAGAGCGGGAAGAGCCACCGCTGCAACCCAATCGGCACGGTGTACTCCAGGATCTTGAAGTAGTCCGTGGTGAAGACCCCCCCGTTCACGGCATCGCCGACGGCGAAGCCGAGGTAGAGGATGGCCACCAGCATCAGCAACGACCCCACCAGGGTGTAGATGACAAACTTGACGGCCGCGTACACCCGATTCTCGCCCCCCCAGATGCCGATGAGGAAGTACATCGGGATGAGGGTCAGCTCGAAGAAGATGTAGAACAGGATGATGTCAAAGGCCGTGAAGACGCCCAGCACCCCGGTCTGCAGGATCAGGTAGAGCGTGTAGTAACCTTTGTGCTGCTTCCCGATGTAGGTCCACGAGCCCAGGACGATGATGGGGCCGAGCAGCGTGGTGAGCATCACGAGGAGGATGTTCAACCCATCGATGCCCACGTAGTACTTGATGTCGATATCCCCTGGAAACCAGGTGGAGATCAGGTTGACCATCTGAGGCTGGGCCGGGTTGGCCCCGGGATCGAAGCCCACCCACAGCAGGATCGACACCGCAAAGGTGACCAGCGTGGTGATCAGAGCCGTCCAGCGGATGGCGTTGACGCCACGGGCCAGCAGGGTCAGCAGAGCACCGACCAGCGGTAAGAAGATGACAACGGAAAGAAGGTACGGCATGCGCGCTACGCGGTGTCGGTGCGGAGTCTGGAGCGGCTAGTTGGTCAGCCGAAGAGGATCAGCGAGATGACGAGGACGACGCCGACCACGATGGCGAGCGCGTAGTTCTGGACGACGCCCGTCTGGATGAGCCGGAGGCCGCGCCCCAAGGCGCCGGTCACCCACCCGATGCCGTTCACGAAGCCATCCACCACGTACTTGTCGAAGGGGGAGAGCGCGCGCTCGGACGAACCCAGGAGCGGCTTGACCACGATGCGGTCGTAGAGCTCATCCCAGTAGTACTTGCCCTGCCAGACGCCGTAGAGGCCGCCTAGCTTGGCCCGGAGCACCTCGTCGAAGGCCGTCCCGCCCGTTTTGTACTTGGCGCGCGCAAACAGCACCCCGCCGATCCCCAGGGCGGCGCCCAGGGCGAGCAGGCCCCACTCGATGGCCAGGAAGCCCGGACCATGCGGCGGCAGGGTGGGCTCCGCCACCGGACCGCCGTACGGCGCCCCAATGTAGTGGTGGATCAGGTTCCAGTCCCCATTCTTGATGACAGCCGGCAGGCCCAGGTAGCCGCCGAAGATGGCCAGCACGGCCAGCACGTAGAGCGGGAGCGTCATGGTCCAGGGCGACTCATGCGGGTGCACCTTGTCCTTGAGCGGCCAGCGCGGCTCGCCCTCGAACGTGAGGTAGTAAGAGCGCGCCATGTAGAAGGCCGTGAGCAGGGCGGTGACGATGCCCACACCCCACACGAACCAGGCATACCCACCCAAACCGCTGTAGCCGTATTCAAAGGCTTTGAACAGGATCTCGTCCTTGGAGAAGAAGCCCGCGAGCCCAGGAATCCCGGCGATGGCCAGCATCGAGATGAAGTAGGTGCGGCTGGTGTGGGGCATGTACTGCTTGAGCCCCCCCATCGTACGCATGTCTTGCGGGTCGATGTGCTGCCCAGTCTCGTGCTCGACCTCGTGCTCCACGTGGTGCATCGAGTGGATCACCGAGCCGGAGCCGAGGAAGAGGCAGGCCTTGAAGAACGCGTGCGTCATCACGTGGAAGATCGCCACGAAAAAGGCCCCCACCCCAGCGGCCATGAACATATAGCCGAGTTGGCTGACGGTGGAGTACGCCAGCACCTTCTTGATGTCGTTTTGACTGATGGCCACCGTGGCCGCCATGATGGCGGTCAAGGCACCAACCACCGCAATGATCACCATGATGGTGGGCGCCGCCAGGACCATCGGCGAGAGGCGGGCCAGTAGGTAGAGGCCGCTCGTGACCATCGTAGCGGCATGGATCAGGGCCGAGACGGGCGTCGGGCCAGCCATGGCGTCCGGGAGCCACACGAACAGCGGGATCTGAGCGCTCTTCCCGGTGGCGCCGAGGAAGAGGAGCAGCACGGACCAGTTGAGGGTGCTGGACGAAAGTGCGGCCGGGTCGGCCAGGAGCGTACCAAAGTCGAGCGCCCCCACCTCCCGGTACAAGAGGAACATGGCCATGAGGAAGCAGAAGTCCCCCACGCGGTTGACGATGAACGCCTTGTTAGCCGCCTCGCTGTTCTTGAGGTTGGTAAACCAGAACCCGATCAGCAGGTAGGAGCAAACGCCCACCCCTTCCCAGCCCAGGAACAAGACCAGGAGGTTGTCCCCCAGGATCAGGTTCAGCATGGCGAAGATGAAGAGGTTCAGGTACGCAAAGAAGCGCCAGAACCCGCTGTCCCCATGCATGTAGCCAGCGGCATAGACATGGATGAGGGTGCCTACCCCGGTGACGATGAGCATCATCGTCAGCGAGAGTTGGTCGATGCGGTAGGCGAAGTCCAGCTCCAGAGGCCCGGCAGAGAGCCAGGTGAAGTAGGAGATCACCTCCGGGGTGCCGCTGAACGTGACGAAGAGCGCGACGGCGCAGAGGAACGGCACGGCTACCATGGTGGTGGCCAATGAGCCGATCAGCGTCTCGCGAGTCCGGAGTCCAGGGAGGAACAGCGGCAGCACGCCCGTCAGGATGGCCCCCGTCAGCGGGAGGAGCAGGATGATCCGGACCAGGAGAGCGGTGTCCATAGGCTAGCAGAGGGGTCGGTCAGGCCCGGAGCGCGGTAGACCCGGCCCCAAGCTTGAGCGCAGCGTCAATATCGAAATAGATTGAACTCGTTGACATCCACCGTCACCTTCTTTCGGAAGAGCGCAATCACGATGGCCAGTCCGATGGCCGCCTCTGCGGCCGCCACGGCCATCACGAAGAAGACCAGGATTTGCCCTGACACGTCGCCCATGGATTGGCTGAAAGCCACCAGCGTTAGGTTCACCGAGTTGAGCATCAGCTCCACGGACATCAGGATGATGATGGCGTTACGGCGCGTCAGCACCCCCAGCACTCCGATGGCGAACAAGACCGCGCTGAGGGACAGGTACCAGTTCAGCGTGAGCTCCATAGGGTGAAACCGAGTCGGCGAGAGGAGGTGGGCGAATGAGTCAGCGGTCAGGCGAACCGTTTCTTGGCCAGCATGACGGCCCCGATTGTAGCGACTAGCAGCAGGATGCCAATCATCTCAAACGGCAGCGCATAGACGGTGAACAGCTCCCGGGCAATGGCCTTGGGAGATCCGTTCTCCACCAGTTCGGGAAGCGCGACCGGCTCAGGAAGCGCATCGAACCCGGAGGCGATGGCGTACACAAGCAACGCCATCAGTACGACACCAGCCGAGAACCCCGCTACCAACTTCGGATTGGCGTCTGCCGGGCGCGGCAGCTCGGAGAGGTTTAGCAGCATGATGACGAACAGAAAAAGCACCATGATGGCGCCCGCGTACACCAGCACCTGGATGACGCCGATGAACTGTGCGTTCAACGTCAGGTACAGGCCGGCAATGCAGAACAGATTGAGGATGAGCCACAATGCACTGTTCACGGGGTTGCGCGCAATCAACGTGCCCAGGGCCGCCGCGATAGCTACGGTAGCCAAGAGAAAAAACATAAATTGCGTCACCATGATAGGCAGAACCGAGGCCTGGGCAGAGGGGTGCCGGGAATAGTCACTGAAGGTATAAAACGAGGGATAGGCCAGCAATCAAAGATCACGTTAAGCGCCACACAACGAGTACGTTAGACCGAACCCACCCGTTTAGAGGCTGACTATGAATGGATGAAGACGGCGAAAACGAGCGCTGGAGGTGCCAGGCTAGGCGCCTGAGGAGCGCGCGGCCGCGCCCCGGGCGACGAAGGCAACGCCGCCTGGCGCCTCCAGGGCCGTTTGCAGCCCTTCACCGGCCATTCATAGTCACCCTCTCAATGGTGACGGAATGTAGGGCATCGCAGCCTCCTTTCCACACCGCAGCACCGTCTGCACCAAAAATAAGGCCGACCGACGCGGCAGAAGATCGTGTGGCGATCTACTCTGCTGCGTCGGCCGGCTACCTGGGCAGGGCGGCGCCTTGAAGCACCTTCCTGCAGGCCTTGTGACCGGCGTTTGACGTCCGCTTCTAGGGGGCTGGCGCCTCTTCGCTGGCTGGGGCCCGCATCAGGTCTAGCAGGACGGATCGGGCCATGACATTCAGGAGGGAGAGCTGAGCCTGGTCCCAAGCCCGAGGCACGGAGTCCGCGATGCTCAAGGCCCCAATGACATGCCCTTCCTGGCTCAGGATGGGAGCCGCGGCGTAGGCACGCATGTTGGGCTCGCCCGTCACAAACGGGTTGTACCGGAAGCGGTCGTCGGCCCGGGCATCGGGTACCGAGAGCAGCGGGGGTTGGCGCAACAGGTAGGCGCCAAGGGACCAATGCCGGTCCACCGGAGGCAGGCGTACACCTTGGCTGGTTAGAAAGATCTCTTGGTCGGCATCGAGGAGGCTGATGAATGAAACGGGGACGCGAAAGGCCAAACAGGCTTGACGCACTAATCGCCGGAGCCGCCCGACGGAGGCCTTGAGGAGGGGCTCACATCGGTGAAGCGCTTCCAGGCGATCGTCTTCGGGATGGAGTGAAGCTGGCAACATGGTGGATGGATGGGTACGAAGTAGGTGGCATACGGGCCTGACCTCCGCCCTAGGATGGGTAGGCACCACGGCTGGCGTGGCGGGAGGAGGCCTGGTCTGGCCGGTCAACCACAGATGAGTAGCGGGCGCTGTGCTCCAGGATGCCAGAGGCCCTTAGCAGGCCTGGAGAGCAACGCAACCCTAAGGTAGTGGGCGCGTACGGTCCGCGCATCCACCGGAAGCGCTTAGTCGTGCGTAGATTCATGGTGGGATCGATTGTAGTTTTTCGCGGGGTGCCAGTAGTCAAAAGATGAGGTGCGCATGCGCCACTCGGCGTCTTTTTTTCGACAACGCCTTGATCCATCACCAGTTAGCGCTACTCCACCTTCACCCGACCCAGCCTGCGTGCGTCACGGTTCTGTTTCAACTGGTCTTATGGGGATTCCACCCTCTACGTCTGACGCTATTTCGTATCGCGACGAGTTGCTCCGCAAGGCGCTCCACATGCTGGCGCTGGTAGTGCCCGCTGGCATCGCCTGGATGCAGATGCCGCTCGCGCTCTGGGTGGCCATCCCTCTCGCGCTGATCGCGGTCACGGGCGACGTCCTCCGCGCCCGATCCGACGCGTTCAACGGGTTCATCGAATCGACCGTGGGGCGCATGATCCGTGCCGAGGAGCGCCCGGACCAGGCGGGGGCCATCCAGATCAACGGCGCCACGTGGATCCTGATCACAGCGGCCCTGTTGCTGCTCGTCCTGCCGGTGTCCGTGGTGGTCCCGGCCCTGACGGTCTTCCTGGTGGCCGATGCCGCAGCCGCACTGGTCGGCCGGCGTGTGGGACGTCTGCACTGGCCCCGGTCGGCCCGCACCGTGGAGGGCAGTGCGGCCTTTGTGCTCGTCGGGCTGGCCCTCATGGCGGCGTTTCCAGCCTACAGTTGGGGCGTACGGGCCGTGGCCGTACTTCTGGGGTGCGTGGCCGAGGCCTTGCCAGGGCCGTTCAACGACAATATCCGCGTCCCGATCACCATCGCCGTCGTCCTCGCGCTGTCCGACCCAGCCAGCCCCCTCAGCCTCTGAGCCGGGCCGCTGGGCACCTCCTCTCCCCTGCCTCGTAGGAGGCCTCACGTGTTGTACGTCTGCTTCTGTTTTGCCACCCCCGTCTTCCTACATGGTCACGCGCATCGCTTCCAATGCCATCCGTCGCTTGACCGAGCTGGCCCCGTTTCCCCAGCCGCCCTACATCCCGGTTCGTTATCCTGTGGTCCTCATGCACGGGTTCGGGCTGTTCGCGGCCCTGCGCCGAGGCGGCATGATGCACCGGATCGCCATCAAGCTGCGGCTGCACGGCGTCTGCGCCTACGCGCCCAACGTGGTGCCGTACAACACCATCCCCGTTCGGGCTGAGATGTGGCGAGACCGCATCCGGCAAGTTCTCACCGAGACCGGCGCAGAGCGCGTCCACCTCATCGCCCACTCGATGGGCGGGCTGGACGCTCGGTACCTCATTGCCAAGCTGGGCTACCAGGATCATGTGGCCTCCCTCACCACCATCTCGACGCCCCATCGGGGCTCGCCGTTGGCCGACCTGGTGTTGGCTCAACCGGAACGGCTGCGAGACCTGGCCGCCGACCTCGTGAACTGGATCGGGCAGAACGCTATGGTAGGCACGGACTCTGACGTCCACCGGGCGGTCTCTGAGCTGACCACGGAATACGTCACCGCCAGCTTCAACCAGGAGGTGCTGGACCACCCAGCCGTTCAGTATGCGTCGTACGCGGGGGCCTGTGGCAAGGGCACCCCGGATGCTATCAACCCCATCCTCAGGCCCCTCAACCTGCTGCTCTACAGCCGAGAAGGGGTGAACGACGGCTACGTGTCTGTGGAGAGCGCTCGGTGGGGCGAAGACCGGGGCACCATCCCCGCCGATCATCTCCGCCAGATCGGGCTGCAGGTCACCCCTGGCGGTTCGTTTGTAGCCACAACGTTCTTCACGGACGTAGTCACCCACCTGGCCAACCTCGACGCTGGCTTGCCTCCGCCGGATCCTGCCCGCTCATGAGCGCCTCACCGTCCCGTCATCACGCCCTGGTACAAAGCTGGACCCACAACGCCCAGGGCTGGACCCAGGCTGTTCGCTCTGGCTCGATCCAGAGCCGCGTGGCGGTGACCGACCAGGCGATGGTGGACGCCCTCGTCCAGGTCACGCCTCGGCGCGTGCTGGACCTGGGGTGCGGCGAAGGGTGGCTGGCCCGCCGGATCGCCGCGACTGGGGCGGAGGTCACAGGAGTCGATGCATCGGCCCCGCTGATCCAGGCCGCCACCGCCGCAGGGGGTGCCACGTTCCTCCAGGGCCGCTATGACGACCTGGTGGAGCAGCCGTCGCTGGCCGCTGGGCCCTACGAGGCCATCGCCTGCAACTTCGCCCTCCTCCACGAGGACCTCGGGCCTCTGCTCAGAGCGCTGCGGACACGCTTGGTACCGGCTGGTCACCTGGTGATCCAGACGCTGCATCCGGCCTCTCAACCCGGCCCTTACCAAGACGGTTGGCGCGAAGAGACGTTCGAGGCCTTCCCGTCTACCGAAGCCGCTCCCCCCTGGGCCCCGATGCCTTGGTACTTTCGGACCATCCGCTCATGGCTCCAGGCGCTTCGAGCAGCCTCGTTTCAGCTTGTTGACCTGCAGGAGCCTCTACACCCCGATACGGCCCGGCCGGCCTCGCTCCTGATCACCTGCTCGGTACAGGCGCGCCCCGTCAGTTGAATCGGATGGCCCGAACCGGATCGATCCGCCCGGCCACGCGCGCGGGGATGTAGGACGCCCCCATGCACAGCACGATGGTCAGCACCCCCACGACCACAAAGTCCAGCGGGTTCAGCGCGATGGGAGCGGATTGCATGTAATAGGCCTCCGCAGGCAAGGGGATGAGGTCATAGCGAAGCTGGGCGAAGGCCAGGGCCAGCGCCAAAGCCTCCCCTACGAGCGTGCCCAACACCCCCACCCAGAACCCGATGGCCAGAAAGCTCCTCCGCAGCAGCTGGGGCGAGGCGCCCATACTGCCCAGCACCCCAATGGCGCGGGTATTCTCAAGCACGATCATCAGCAGGATGCCGATGATGTTGAACGCCGCCACGAGCACGATGATGCCCACCACCAGCGGAATGATGCTCTGCTGCAGATTTACCCAGGCAAAGAGGCCGCTGAAGACATCGTAGATGGAACGAGCCAGGTAGGGAAACCCAAGCTCTTCAGAGACCGCCTCGGCCACGGCTTGGGCGTTCGTGGGGTCGGCCAGCGTCACGTCCAGACGGGTAGCCTGATCGGGCCCGTACATCAGCAGCCGGCGGGCCACCTCGATGTCGGTGTAGACGTAGAGCTCGTCGAAGTTGGAGAGGTCGGTCTCGTACAGGCCGGCCACATAAAACTGGCGGATGCTCGGCAGGCGTGCGAAGTCGTCCCGCATCGAAAAGGCGGTGACGATGGCCCCCACTTCCAGCTGCAGCAGCCGCGCCAGCGCCACGCCCACCACCAGCCCAGGCCGTCCGGCCTCGTCCGGCTCGAACGAGAACACGCCCTCAATCACCTGATCGCGCAGGTAGGTGGGGGGCTGATCCGTACCGGACAGCGCCACGCCTTCCACGGTCCCCGCCGATCGGCGCAGCAACGCGAACTCCTGCACCACCGGGGCCACGCTCGTCACGCCCGCGTGGTCGAAGAGCTGGGCAGCGATGGTGGGTACGCCATCCAAGGGCTCGTCCGTGTAGCTCTCCACCTGTACGTGAGCTCCGAAACCGACGATTTTGGCCTCAATCTCCTGACTGAAGCCCCGTACAATGGTCAGGGCCAGCAGCAACGCCGCCACCCCGACGGCCACGCCCCCCAAGGCCACCCCCACGATGAACCGCTTGAAGCCCCCGGCCTTAGGCGGTCCAGGAGCCCCAAACAGGTATCGCCACGCGAGAAAGTGCTCGAACCGAGTGGGCATGCGGGGGAAAACGGAGGTCAGCGACGACGGCGACGAGGCCGCAAGCTACACCTCTGGGCCCTGCTCGTTGGACGCCTGACACTCGTTTTGTTTCTGCAGACTCGTGTCCGCGCCGCGCCGTAGATTGCGAGCCTGCTCTTCCCTCGACCCCTCCGACTGCCCCATGAACAACCTCATCACCCCCATCCCACCGCCGGTCAACGAGCCCGTCCGTCCCTACGCCCCAGGCGACGCCACGCGCACCTCGGTCCACGCCCGGCTCCAGGAACTCAAGCACGACCCCATCCACATTCCCGCCTTCATTGGGGGCGAGGAGGTACAGACGGCAGAGACCGTACCCGTGGTGGCGCCCCACGATCACCAGCACGTCCTGGCCCACGCGCACCAATGTGGCGCCGCAGAGGTGGACCGTGCCATCGAGGCGGCCCTCGACGCCCGCCAGGACTGGGCCCGGATGCACTGGACCGACCGGGCGGCCATCTTCCTCAAGGCCGCTGATCTGCTGGCGGGGCCTTGGCGTAACACGCTCAACGCCTCGTCGATGCTCGGGCAGAGCAAAAACATCTTCCAGGCGGAGATCGACGCGGCCTGCGAGCTCGTGGACTTCTTCCGGTTCAATGTGCACTACATGCAGATGATCTACGAGCAGCAGCCGCTCTCGCCAGAAGGCTCGTGGAACCGGATGAGCTACCGGCCTCTGGAAGGCTTTGTCTTCACCGTGACGCCCTTCAACTTCACGTCGATTCAGGCCAACCTGGCGGCGGCCCCGGCGCTGATGGGCAACGTGGTCTTGTGGAAGCCTTCGCACACGGCGTCCTTCTCCGCCTACTACATCTACAAGCTGCTGGAGGCAGCCGGCCTCCCGCCTGGCGTGATCAACATGCTCCCGGGCGATGGGCCGCCGGTGGGCACCCCCACCCTGGCCTCGCCCCACCTGGCGGGGCTGCACTTTACCGGCTCCACCGGCACCTTTAGGCACCTCTGGCGCTCCATCGGCACGCAGATTGACCAGTACCGGAGCTACCCCCGGATCGTGGGCGAGACGGGCGGTAAAGACTTCATCCTGGCCCACCCCTCCGCCGATGCCCAAGCCGTTGCCACCGCCATCGTGCGGGGCGGCTTTGAGTATCAGGGGCAGAAATGCTCGGCCGCCTCGCGCGTCTACGTGCCGGCCTCACTATGGCCCACGATCAAGCAGGCCACCCTGGACCAGATGGACACGTTGACCATGGGCTCGCCCGAGGACTTCACCCACTTCATCAATGCGGTGATCGATGACCGAGCCTTCGCCAAGATCACCGGCTACATCGACCAAGCCAAGGCCGACGGCGTGACCGTGCTCCACGGCGGCACCTACAGCGACGACACCGGCTACTTCATCGCCCCCACCCTCCTGCAGGTGGACGACCCGCACTATCGGACCATGCGCGAGGAGATCTTTGGGCCCGTGGTCACGGTGTTTGTCTACGACGATGCCCGGCTCGATGAAACCATCGACCTCGTGGACACCAGCTCGCCCTATGCCCTGACCGGCGCCGTCTTCGCCCAGGACCGCGCCGCCATCGCTGACCTGTCCGAACGCCTCGAAAACGCGGCAGGCAACTTCTACATCAACGACAAACCCACCGGCGCCGTGGTGGGCCAGCAGCCCTTCGGCGGCGCCCGGGCCTCGGGCACCAACGACAAGGCCGGGTCGTACCTCAACCTGATCCGCTGGGTCTCCCCCCGCGCCATCAAAGAAACCTTCAACCCGCCCCATCACTACGGCTATCCCTTCCACCAAGCGGATCACTAAGAGGTAGCCAATACTTCAGGTGCTGACCTGCGTAATGCCACCAGGCTGTGCTCGCCAGCGGCCCCCGCTCGGCGACAAGCCTGAACGTTACACAACCTCCAAGGCCCCCATGGTGCAGGGGCCTCCCACTCATACTTCACCACTCACACCCCCACGTCCACCTTGAAGACGTCGGTGGCTTGGATGGAGCGGGCGAACGCGGTGAGGAGACGGATGGTGGCCTCGATGTCGGCGGCGTCCACCATTTCAACGGGGGAATGCATGTAGCGCATGGGGATGGAGACGAGTGCACTGGGCACCCCGCCGCGTGACACGAACACATCGTCCGTGTCGGTGCCGGTGAAGCGGGACGAGGCCTCGTGCTGGATCGTCACGTCCTCAGCTGCGGCCACCTCCAGGAGCCGCTGCACCACCATGGGGTGGTTGGCGGTGCCATGCGTCACGGACGGCCCCCCACCTAGCGTGACGGCTCCATGCTGCCCTTGGTCAATGCCCGGCGTGTCCGTGGCATGGGTCACATCGATGACGATCGCCACGGTGGGCTGCAGGCGGTAGGTGATCATTCGGGCCCCGTTGCCCCCGATCTCTTCTTGCACGGCGTTCACCGCCAGGGTGTGGCACACGGGGGCGCCCTCGGTGGTCAGGTTGCGCATCACTTCCGCGATGATGAAGCCGCCGACCCGGTTGTCGATGGCCCGCCCCACGAAGCGACCAGGGGTGAGCTCGGTGGTGGCGGCGCTGAAGACGGCGGGGTGGCCCACGCGCAGCCCGCGCTCGGCCACCTCCTCGGGGCTGGTGGCGCCAATGTCGATGGTGATGCTCTTCCAGCCGGGCACCTTCTCGTCCTTTCGGTCGCGCAGGTGGATCGCGGTGATGCCGATCACCCCATCCACGGGCCCTTGATCGCCCAGCAGGGTGACCCGCCGCCCACGGGCCACGGCGGCATCCGACCCTCCGATGCGGGTGATGTGCAAGAAGCCGTCCTGGGTGATGCGGTTGATCATGAAGCCGATCTCATCCGCGTGGGCCTCGATCATGAGGCGCGGCGCTGACGCCGGGCCCCGGCCGGGGAGGGTCGCCCAGGTGTTGCCATAGGCGTCACTCTGCAGCTCAACGGGCACATCGGCCAAGCGCTGAGCCCAGCGGCGCTGCCCCGGGGCTTCGAAACCCGAGGGGCTGGGCGTGTTCAGGAGATCCAGAAAGAAAGCGGTGGCGTCTGGCTGCATGGAGGACGGACGAGGGGTGCACAAGGACGGTGGGCCACGAAGATACGGCATGACTCCGTAGGGGCCCAGGCCGTGGCGCATGGCCGGGCCGCGCGGGGGCCTTCGCCCCTGATTGTTGGTTCCGTGTTTATCTTCGTTTCGTCTTGCAATCGTAACATCGTTGCGTATCTTTTCCCTTTGGAGGGTTGGCGCCCGTGGTCCGTTGTCAGGACTCCTCGCTGAACGGGCCCCGTCTTCCCACGGCTGGGCTCCTCTGTAAGCCCGCCTCGCCGTTTTTCCCCGACCTCTACCGTCTATGCTACAAACGACCGATACCACCTACCGCATGCTGATCGTCGAGGATGATCCCGACGTGCGGGCGGGGCTGGAGGATTTCTTCGAGATGCAAGGCTACGCCATCGACAGCGCCCACGATGGGGCCGAAGCACTTTCCAAGCTCGACCAAAACGCAGCCGATTATGACATCGTGCTGCTGGATGTGATGCTGCCCAAAGTGGATGGCTTCGAGGTCCTGCGGACGACCCAGGAAAATGGCCTGGAGGCCCCGGTGCTGCTCCTGACGGCCCGTGGCGAGCAAGAATCCGTCTTGCAAGGCTTCGGCTTGGGTGCCGATGACTACGTGACCAAGCCCTTCAGCGCCGAAGAACTGGCGGCCCGCGTGCGTGCCATCCTGCACCGGACACTCCCGGCCGATCGCACCCCGATGGAGATCTATACCATCGGCGAAGTCGAGATCAACTTCTCGACCCACCAGGCCGTGCACAAAGACGGCTCGCCTGTCAACTTCACCGCGCTGGAGTTCGATATCCTGCAATACCTCATCCTCAACGAAGGCCAGACCGTCACGCGAAAACAGCTCCTGACCGACGTGTGGCGGATTGACCAGGACATCATCACGCGCACGATCGATCGGCACATGGCGTCCATCCGGAAGAAAATCGAACCGGACTCGGCCGAGCCCCGCTATATCGAAACTGTGTATGGGATCGGCTACCGCCTCAATACCTGAGTGCTCCCGCCCCGTCACCCTCTTCAGGCCCAGCGCATGCGTTGGGCCTTTTTTTAGATCCCTTCGTTTTCGCCGATACCTGAGGCTCCACGTAGCCACAATCCGATGCTTGTCCTTGTCGCTGAAGACGACCCGTTCACCGCTCAGCTGCTCCAGCAAGGACTGGAACAGCTCGGGTACCGCGTGCACCTGGCGCCGGACGGGGCGGTTGCGGAGGACCTCGCGCTCTCCACGGACTACGACTGCATCCTGTGTGACTGGATGATGCCTAAGGTAGACGGGCCCACGCTCGTTCGGCGCCTGCGCACGCAGGGGATCCAGGCCCCAGTCCTCATGCTCACCGCCCGCACCAGTGTGGCCCACCGCGTGGATGGCCTCGATGCGGGCGCTGACGATTACCTCACCAAGCCGTTTGCCTTCCAGGAATTGGCTGCCCGCGTGCGCGCCCTCCTGCGCCGCGCCGACAGCACCGCCGACCCCACGCAGCGCAGCCTAGGTCCGCTGACCCTTGACCTGGTGGCGCGAACGGCCCGCGTACAGGACACCCCGATCACGTTGCGCACCATTGAGTTCAACGTGCTCTCTGAACTGATACATCATGCGGGGCACGTGCTAACCCGCACCCACCTGGCCGAGCGCGTCTGGGGATCGGCCCTCATGACCACGGACGATGTCATCAACACAACGGTGTCTGGGCTGCGGCGCAAGCTCAAGGCCGCCTTGGCGCCCCACGGGGGAGACTCCGTGGTTCAGCTCAAGACCATTCGCGGCATTGGCTACCAGCTCCATCAGGTGGCGCCGTCCGTTCACGCGAACCCCTGATCACGGCGAGGCGCGCGCTACCCGCCACGCCTGGACCCTTTCCAGCCACCGCCACGTTGGGGGATCCGTTGCACCGTTGCTGGATCGCTTGCCTGTATGCCTGCTCCTCCCCCTCGTTTTTCTGAGGCGACCTTCGCCACCTATGTGGCACAGAACACCTCGCAGGAGGCAGCTACGGAGGCGGCCCAAGCCTTGGTCGCAGACATACGCGCCCGGCAAGGCTGGTGGGCACGGTTCCGCGCACGCTGGGCGCCCCCCGCATGGAACGGGCTCTATCTGGTGGGCCCGGTGGGCACCGGCAAGACGCATCTCATGGTATCCATGTATCACGCGTTGGTCCCAGAAGTCCCCTGCACCTTTCTCCATTCGAGCGAGCTGTTCCGCACCTCGAAGACTCCGGAGGCCTTCGCCCGCGATCTAGCTGAAGAAGCCCGGGTGCTGTGTCTGGATGAGGTCGAGCTGGACGACCCCGCCAACGAGGCCCGGCTGGTCCACACACTCAAGTCGCTCGCGGCTCGTGGCGTCACCTTGGTGGCCACCAGCAACGTCGAGCCCGATAAGTTTTTGGCGGCAGAGTTTGGCAACGACCGATTTCGTCGCTTCTTGAGCGAAGAGTTTCGTAAGACGCACAAGATCCTGGTGGTCCGCGGAGAGGATTACCGGGCCCGCCTGGAGAAGCCCGGTCGCGCCTGGGTAGGCCCGGCCGACCGCACAGACGCCCTCATGCGCCTCCACGCCGACGACCATCCGGGACGCACGCGGTGGCTGCCCTTTGACGAGCTACGGGCTCGAACCATCGACACGGCCCATGTGGAGCTCATGGAGGAGTTGCTGGCCTACGATGCGCTCTACCTGGCCCAGGTGGACGTCACGAACACGGACGATGCCCTGCGGCTGCTCCGGGTGGTGGACGACGTATACACGGCCCCGAACGCACCTCAACTCTATTTCACCGCCCCGAGGCCTCCGCGCGCGCTGTTTCCTCAGGAAGACCAGCACTCTGGGCTCGCTCAGGGCATCGCTGAGAAATTCATCCGGACCGTTTCGCGGCTGGAGGCCCTCTGTGCCATCGAGGACCTCCGGCATCCCAGCGACATCGCTCAGGAGGCGGAGGCCACTTCGGGTTCTTCGATTTCCTGAATCCAGGCCCCGGCCAGTACCTCATCGCCCTCGTACAACACCACGGCTTGCCCCGGCGTGATGGCCGGGCGCGGCTCCGCGAAGGCCACGGCCAGCTCATCGTCGCCCGTCTGCTGCACGAGGCAGGCCCCCCCGGCATCTTTGTACCGAATTTTGCCGACGGCCAGGCGCTCCTCGCGCAGGTCTGGATACTTGATCAGGTTGACCTGGCGCGCCACGAGGCGCTGCTTCATGAGCTCCTCGCGCGGACCCACGGTGACCACGTTCGTGTCTGCGTCGATGTGCGTCACATAGACGGGGTAGCCCATGGCAAGCCCCAGGCCATGGCGCTGCCCAATGGTGTAGAACGGATAGCCGTTGTGCCGCCCCACCGGCGTGCCGTCGCTGAGCTGAAAGACCCCGTTTTGAACCTGCGTTTCCAGCTCAGGCACCCGGTCTTTGAGGAACCGGCGGTAGTTGTTGTCCGGGATGAAGCAGATCTCGTACGAGTCCGGCTTCGCGGCCACGCGGTGCAGGCCGAAGTCCGCCGCCATCTGCCGGATCTCCGGCTTGGTGTAGACGCCCAGGGGGAAGATGGACCGCGCCAGGTGCGCTTGCGGCAGCCCCCAGAGGGCGTAGCTCTGGTCCTTGTTGTGGTCCCGGCCCTTGCGCAGCACGTACCGATCCAGCTCGGTGTGATGGTACACCTCCGCGTAGTGGCCCGTGGCGATGTACTGACACCCAAGATCGTCGGCCCGCCGCAGGAGGGCGGCCCACTTGATGTGGGTGTTGCAAAGCACACACGGGTTGGGCGTGCGGCCCGCCAGGTACTCGCTCGTGAATCGCTCGATGACCCAGTCCCCAAACTCCTGGCGGATGTCCACCACGGAATGGTTGAAGTCATACTTGACGGCGATGCCCCGGGCGTCGTTCATCGACTCCAGGGAGCAGCACCCGACCTCTTTGCCCGGGGTGCGTGGAACGCTGGTGGCGTAGTCCCACGTCTTCATCGTAATGCCCACGACCTCGTAGCCTTGCTCCTGAAGCAGCACGGCGGTCACCGAGGAGTCCACTCCCCCGCTCATCGCTACGAGTACGCGCCCATGACGGCTCATCGTCGGTTTTAGTCTGGTTGGCGGATAGCGGGTGACAAACGTTCAATGCGGATCGCCGTTCCTCCCTCGCTCCCCCGGCCTGCGTGGGCGGCCCGAGGCTTCACGCAACGCTTGCCTTTCGCCCAAGGGCGGCGCATCTTGCGGGGCCGGATTCGCCGTTCCCATGTAGCCCGCTCCTTTTGTGCTGGATTCCCTGCTTCACCGGCTTCGCGCGTGGTCGGGCTCGGCCCCCCAGACCGACACCACGTATGCCTTGGCCCTGAGCGGCGGCGGGGCACGGGCGGCCTACCAGGCGGGCGTGCTGCAGTACATCGCCGAGTCGTTCCCGCACGCCCACTTTGAGGTGACCACCGGGGTCTCGGCGGGGGCGATCAATACGGCACATCTCGCCAACTACCCCGGCGCCTTCCCAGCAGCCGCCACCTCCCTGGCCGACTCTTGGTCTGCCATCCGCACCGAGACCATCCTGGAGCCCGCTTCCAACCTGAGTCTGCTCCGGCGGATCGTGCCCTGGCCTAGCCGTGGTGGGGCCGACGCCGAGGACGCGCTGGCCGCCTCTGGCGAAGGGGCCTTGATTGACACCACGCGGCTGCGCGCCTACCTGAACGAGACCCTGCACGCCGAAAACGGCTTCCTCACACAGGTCACCGACAAAATCCAAGCGGGGACCCTGAAAGCCTGCGCGGTCATCACCACCAACTACATGACCGGCCAGACCGTGGTCTGGGTGCAAGGAGCTGATGTCAGCCAGTGGGAACGCCCCAAGCGAATCGGGATCAACACCGCGATCTCCGTGGACCACATCATGGCCTCCACGGCGCTGCCCTTCCTGTTTCCCGCCATCCGCATCGGCGATGCCTGGTACGGAGACGGGGGCATCCGGCTCACGGCCCCGCTTTCCCCGGCCATCCACCTCGGCGCTGACCGCATCCTGGCCATCTCCACCCGCTACCAGGTTTCTCGCGCTGAAGCCGACCAGCCGACCATCGCGGGCTATCCCCCTATGGCCCAGATCATGGGGCAGCTCATGAACGCCATCTTCTTGGATACGCTGGACCAGGATGCTCGGATGCTGGAACGGATCAACGCCCTGATCGAGACCCTCCCCCCGGCCAAGCGCGCGCCCTGGCGCCCGCTCCGGCTGCTGCTGCTTCGGCCTTCGTGTGACATCGGGAAGCTGGCCGGCGAGCACGATGTGCACCTCAGTGGGCCGCTCGGCTTCTTCTCGCGAGGCGTCGGGTCGGAACAGACGCGCAGCCCAGACTGGCTCAGCATGCTGCTGTTCGAGCCTTCGTACGTGGGCCGTCTCCTCGAAATCGGCTACGGCGATGCTCGGCGGCAACACGGCGCCATCGAGGCGTTCCTTGAGGTCTAGGGCCGTGCCAGGAGGGCGACACGAGGGCTAGATTGAGCCGCCCAGGCCGACGTGTCGATGACTCGTTCTGCCCAAACCACCCGGCGGCTGCCGACGGGCGTTCGTGCGGGGGCCGCTCACCCGTCCTCGCCGGGGTAGGCTGGCTGCAAGAACGGGTACAGCTCATAGACATCCACCTGCTGCCAGTCTCGCCCATTCACAAAGAGCGGGGTCCCGTTCCACAGGGCATGCTGGAGCAGTCGGTGACTGATCCGGTGAAAGTCGCTGTAGAGGTGTGGGATGAAGATGGAATGTCCGTCGGCTCCTTCCAGCAGGACGCCTCGCTCCTTCAGGTGCAGATCCTTGGTGGCGTCCCACTCCAGCGTGGTGGCCTGCCGCAGGTAGTTGTAGCCAACCACCCGCTCATCCGAGATCTTGAGGCACCACATGACCTGGCGCAAGGTGTGAAGGCGCTGCACGATCCATCCGAAGGCCGCCAACCAGAAGGCCGCCAGGACGGCGACCACAAAAGCCAGGGGAAGCGCCCCCATGAAGCCCATGCTGAGTCCCATCACCGTCAGCACGGAGGCCGTGACCACCAGGGCACTGATTTGACCGGCCTGCTTCCGGGTGACGAACTGAACTTCCTCGTTGTCGAATACCTCGTAGCCTGACATAGCCCGCGGGGGTGTTTGGGGCCCCTCCCAAACGTATGGCCGGGAGAGTGCTGGGAGAAACACGTTTCAAAGGACGAGGCCCTGTAAGAGGACATCTCTGAGATCCAGCTGGACTACTACGCGCCTCGGCGCCACAACCAGGCCATGCTATGGTGTACGGGTTCGGCTCCGACAGGATGCAGGCTGTGCGCGTCGAGCGTTTGCACTCGGCTGACATAACTAGTGTCGTACAAAACAGACGCCAACTTGAAGTATCCGCCCGATTTTTTTCAACCTAGTCACAAGGCCGTTACCTGGCATCGGGCTGTTCCTCAGCAGACTGAGCACCGGATGCACGCGCGTCCTCAAAATAGGCGCGCAACGTAGCCAGCGTATCGGGCGCCGTGGGGACCTCCCGCACGAGGCGCCCCGCCTCCAACAGGGCGATGCGCGTGGACACGTCGGTGACGTGCCCGAGGTCGTGGCTGGAGACGATCATGGTGACCTCCCCGGTGCCACGCAGGCGCTGCAGGTGGCGCTTCAACCACAGCTGAGAGCCCGGGTCCAGGCTGGCGAAAGGCTCGTCCAGCAGCAGTAGGCGCGGACGGTGGAGCAGCGCGCCGATGAGCCCCACCTTGTTCTGGTTGCCCGTGGACAGCTCCCGGATGTACGTGGTGGTCTCGGCGATGGGCTCGTCGGTGAAGAAGCTGGTGAAGGCCTCCAGGCGGGTGCGCACCTCGGCGGCCGTCAGCCCGTAGGTCTGCCCCACGAAGCGCCAGTACTCGCCAGGCGTGAGGAAGTCGATCAGAAAAGACGGCCCCAGATAGGACCCGGTGTCCGCTTTCCAGGCGGAGGCGGTGCGTACGTCGTGGCCGCCTATCGCCACCTGGCCAGCGTCCGCGCGGATGAGGTTGAGCACGAGGCGGAGGAGCGTGGTCTTGCCCGCGCCGTTGTTGCCCACCAAGCCCACTACCTCGCCCACACCCACGGAGAGATCGTCGATGTGCAGCGAGAAGTCGTCGTAGCGCTTTTCGAGCGCGGTGATGGTGAGGTCCATTCAGGAGGTGCGCAGTCGATGTAAGAAGATGTAGTACCGCCGGTGCCAGACGGTCTTCATCAACCGGAGCCAGAGCGGCAGGCACAGCGCCGATACAGCGCCGATCCCGGCGATGCTCCACAGGTACTGGCTCATCGTCGAGCTCCAGAGGAAGGGCCACAGGGGGAAGACAACCACGCCGACCAGACCCAGCGCGGCACGAGGCACCGAGAAGACCCCGAACGACGGGCCGGTGTTGTCAAGGTCCAAAGCGCCGTTGTTGAAGTGGGCTGCCAGTAGGATGAGAGGGCACAAGAGACCCATGCTGTACAGGTAAAACACGGCCTGCAAAGCGGCCCACCTTGGGGGGGCGTAGAGCGCGGCGGGCAGAGGGATCAGAAAAAGCAGCGACGTACCGCCCCACAGCAGGATCAGCTTAGCCCGTACCATGGTCGTGTAGGAGGATGCCCGCGCCATGAACCCATCCATGTACGCGCCCTCATAACTGAACATGTTGATCCCATGGAAGAAGGCGAAAGCCCCCACGGTGTAGATGCCTTGCATCAAGGGAGCCCCAGCCTTGGCGATACCGCTGAGTTCACCGCTGAACCAGTCCAGTGCCGTGTTTGAAGTCGACCAAGCCAACACCAAACTGATAGCCACAAAGGTGAGTACAGGAAACAAGGCATACCGGGTGCTCTTGTGGCGTGCGATGAGGCGCAGCTCCAGCGCCATCCACGGGCCCAGCGGCGGGCGCTCGTCCAACCAGCCGAGCACGCCCGCCGACCTCGTCCGCCGAGGGTGCCGCAGGCGTCCTTCGTCGAGGTAGGTGAGCATCCACACCTGGTGCGCGTGCAGCGCGAAGGCCACGGCGTAGAGCCCGGCCACCACCAGCACCGGCCCGGCCTCCCCCCGCAGCAGCCCCAAGGCCAGCCACGCGGACAGATCGGCCAGCGCCGCCGCCCCGCTTCGCTCCAGCAGGACGCCCGCCACGGCCACGGCGGCCAGTCCCAGCAGCGTGGGTGCCGTGCGCAGGCTCAGCGCCTGCCGCAGCCAGGCCGCCAGGTGCGTGGTCACGGCCACCCCGGCCAGGAGCCCGGCGGCGTACGCGGCCGCGCCCAGCGGTGGATACGCCGGCACCACAGCCACCGCCCAGAAGGGCAGCCAAAAGGCGGCTGGGGCCCAGCTCCAGCGGCTCAGCAGCGCCGAGATCAGCGTGTAGCCCGTTAGCGCCGACCGCGAGAGGGGCAGCACCATGTAGGGCCGGGTCTCCTGCACCACGGGCCGCTCCATCAGCAGCCGTACGGCCCCGTAGGTGAACAGTCCCCACAGGACCCCTCGGCCCAACCACTGCGCAGGCTCACCCAGCAGCTCCTCAGCCTGGCCCAGTAGCACCCCAGCCAGCGCCAGCGAACCGACCACGTAAAGCAACACCGCCCCCTTCAGAAGGGCCCCCACCCGCGACGGGCCTGCGGCTACGCTACGCCACGCCCTGAGGAGCCGGTGCGCCACCATAGAGGCTAGGCTTGTCATCATCGCGCTGTCTGGACCATCAACGGGGTGCTAGTGCTGTGTCAGGCCATATCTGATAGCCTCTGCGTGGCCTGGAGGCGGCTGCGCAGCGTTGGCCTCGTCGCCCGATGCACAGGCATCGCGCTCCTCAGCCGCCTGGCTCAGCCACCCCCAGACGCACGCATCGATCTATCGACTAT
>JBCDJV010000034.1:0-45008 GCA_038747425.1 Bacteroidota bacterium | reverse complement strand
CCCCGGAAGGCGTCCTGGATCAGCGTCGAATCGCTCGCCCCGCCGAACGCATCCACCGTGAAGCGATGGACGCCGTAGATGAGCTCTGCGCCCACCTCCAGCGAGGTGCCCTGGGGCTGGGCCATGAGCAGACTGCCCTCCACGGCCCATTCCTCGATTCGGTTGCCGTCGTCGGCTGGGCGCACCTCGTTGACCAAGCGAAACTCGCGTTCCTGGAGGCCTTCGGGGCCTAGGACCTGAGCGCCTCGTACCGTGCCTTCTTCGAGGGCCCCGTACGTGTGAGCGAGTCGATACTGACTGCCCCGAGCCTGGACGGTGCTGTAGAGCGTGGGACTGAGGATGCTGGTCCACTGGACCTGGCCGGTCACATTGCGCCAGCGGTAAGTGTCCTCGTTGGGCCTGGCCGACTGAGAGACGGTGTCGATGCCCACCGTGAGGTCTTGCCCGTTCATCTCGTTCCAGCCGCCGTAGGCCGAGGCGTACAGCGTGTGCTGGTCGGCCCATTGCCACCGGGCCGCTGCATGCACATCGGTGAAGCCTAGGCGAGGTTCGTTCAGCGGGGCTAGGGCCAGCGAATCCTGTACGGACAGGACGGCCGATTGAGCCACCTCGTCAAGCGCTACCGAGAGCCCTGAGGCTTGCGAGAGGAACGGATCCGGCCGGTTCCAGCCGCGCAGCACGTCGCGCAGGGTGGAGGGTTCGTAGAGGCCCCAGAGGCTGCGGCGGAACGTGGCCATGTAGGTGCCCCTGGCCCCCAGTCTCTGCCCGCCCGTGTGCCCATGGGCTCGCAGGTTGAGGCTGAGGGGATCCACCTGGGCATCCAGGCGGCTGTTCTCGGTGCCTTCCAGGCGATGCTGAGCTTCGATGACGCCAGCAATCTGGCTTCCCTCCCGGACGCCGAAGCCCGCTTTGTGGACCGTGATCTTGCTCAGGGCAAACGGGTTGAACGCCCCCACGAGGCCGCGCAGGTGGACCGGCTCGAAGATGGGCACCCCGTCCAGCCGAAACTGATGCTCGCCGGTGCCTCCGCCTTGCAGGTGGACGTCCGCCATCGCATCGCCCACGCGGACGCCCATCAGCGTGTTGAGGTCGCGGACGGCATCGCTGCCACCGAGGCCAGTCGGCGCTGGGCGATCGAAGCCGTCCCACACGCGCGCCTGGGGATCGGCCAAGCTCGTGGACGATTCCACGATGACGGGCTCGATGCGGACGGGCCGGGGGACCAAGGACAGGCGTAGTGCATGCTCGCTGCCGGTCATGACGTGCACCGTCTGGGACTGCGGCAGGTAGCCTACGTGCGTGATCCGCAACACGTACCGGTTGGGAGGGAGCGCGCTGAGCCGAAACTGCCCGTCCAGGTTCGTGGCGATGCCGCGTGCGGTGTCCTGGAGGTAGATGTGGACGTTGGGGATGGGCTGACGCGTCTCGGCATCCAGAACGACGCCCTCGACGAGCCCAGGGGCCGTGGGCACAGGCGGGCGGCGCTTCACCACGTAGGTCCCAGACGGCAGGCGTTGGAAGCTGAGGGGGGTGGCACGGAGCAGACAGGTGAGCCCGGCCTCTACCTCGGGGGAGGGGGCCACGCAGTCGGTGGTCAGCCCCGCGACCAGGAGCGGGTCGAAGAGCAGGTCGAGCTGGTGGGTGTTGGCAAACGCCAGGAGGGCGGCGTTGAGATCAGTTTGCGGTGGAGCGAGCTCGGTGCCGTTTTGCGCTCGCAGCGGGGCCGCCAGGAGCAACGCCAGCAGGGCCCCTCGAAGGAGAGGCCCCATCAGCCCAGCAGTACGCAAGCGTGCAAACATAGACACCGAAGAGAGGAAGACATCCTCGCCGCGGTGCAGAAGCCCGGGTTCAGGAGACCAGAGCGGGGGGCACTCAGTTCGACGAGGCGGGACGGCTCAGGCGGAAGCCGTGCGGTGTAGAGGTCAGCGCGTATCCCTTGAGCTCGGCCAGGTCTTCCAGGACCTCGGCGGCGTTGGCAGGATCGCGCTTCAGGTAGGTCAGCGTGTCAAACTGGAGCGACGGCGGCGTCGTTTTGACGGTCACATCGAACCGGCGTTCCACGTCGCGCAAGATGCGATCCAGCGGCTCGTCCACAAAATGCATTTCGCCATCCCGCCAGTCGAAGACCTCGTCCGTATCCACGGTGGCCAGCGTCTCGGGGAGGTCGGCGCCGGAGCGCACGAGGGCCCCTTGACCGGCGGCCAGCAGGGTGCCTGGTGCGGAGCCGCTGATGGGCGAGAGGCTCACCTGTCCATGGTCCACCGTGACCTCGGTGGCGGGAGAGCGCTCATCTTCCCAGGCGCGCACGTTGAAGGCGGTGCCCAGGACCCGCACCTTCGCGTTGAACGTCTGCACCTGGAAGGGGACGTTGTCCGGGGTGACGTCGAAGAACCCCTCGCCCTCCAGGTGGACGAGGCGCACGTCGGCGCCAAAGCTGCGTGTGTAGGTGAGGCGAGAGCTACTGTTGAGATGGACCATGGAGCCGTCCGGCAGGGCCGTCACGACTACCTGCTCGCCCGCCTCGATGGAGACGGGCTGCATGTACAAGGCCGTACCAATGGCCACGAGAACGGCCACGGCGGTGACGGCCGTCAGGCTACGCTGGAAGCGCCGCATCAGCGTCCGGGAAGGCGCCACGGGCGGGCGCGCCGCAGCCTGGCGTGGAGCGGCCGGCGCGGTCTGGGCGTCGAGGCGGCTCCAGATCTGGGTGCCCAGATCGCGGAGGGTCGCTTCGGTTGGTTCAGTGTGGGCGAGGGCACTGGCTTGGGTCCAGGCTTCACGAAGGCGTGGGCGCTCCTCGTGGGGCACCTCGCGCAGCGCGGCCTCCACGGAGGCCGGGAGCGAATGGGACGGTCCTGGATGGGAAGAAGCAGTCATGTCAGGAAGCTCTGTAGGCTACGTCGAGCCGGTCGAGGTACGCGCGCAGATCGCGAAGGGCGAGCACAATGTGGGTGTTGACGGTGGTGGGCGTCAGGCCCATCACCGCGGCTATGTCTTCGTGGGTGAGATCGTGCAGGCGGCTGAGGAGGAACGCTTCGCGCCGGCGCGGCGGAAGGCCCTGCACCCAGCGGTCCAGCTGGTCGCTGAGCTGGGCCCCGTCGAGCAGCTCCGCCGACCCATCGCCCCCGGCGGGCGGTAGGTCCGCTTCGGACTCGATGGCGTCCATGCGTTGCTCATGCCGGTTCTGGTTGAGCGACAGGTTGCGAACGATGCGGTAGAGCAGCGACTTCATCGACCGGGCGGGGTCGAGGTCGGCGCGTATCTGCCACAGCTTCAAGAACGCATCCTGCACCACGTCCTGAGCGGCGGCGTGGTTGTCCGTGAAGCGGAGCGCATAACGCAGCAGGTCGGGGTGGAGCGCCTCGAAGACCGCTCGATAAGCCCCGTGGTCCGATGCACGAATCTGTGCACACCAGGTACGAAGCGAGCCCTCATCGGGCGAACCAGGCGGTAGCGGTGCTAGCATGCCATAGAACGTATCTCACACCTACTACACGCGGAGATACGCGGATGATGAACGGGCCAGAAAAATAGGACAGATCTCAGTACCCAGAACGGGGCCATGGGATCTGCACCAGGAGGGCCGATGTGTGGCCAGGATACAGAGGCAAAGGAGCTTGAAGATACAAAACCTGCCTCAGTCTTTCACCTGGCGGGATGAGGCCTCGTCGGGGGCCGCCGCATCCGATGGGTCCCAGGACCAGGTGTGAAGCTCAGACAAGAAGGGATGAGCGGTGAGGTCAAACTGGAGCGGGGTGACCGAGACCCGGCGTGCCTCGATGGCCGCGAGGTCGGTGGTGTCGTCGTCGTCCAGGTTGACAAACTGACCGGCCATCCAGTAGTACGGGCGGTCAAACGGGTCGTGCCGTTTGTCGAACGACTCGATCCACCGCGACCGAGCCTGCCGCGTGACCTGAACGCCGTCCACGTCATCGTAGGGCAGCGAAGGGATGTTGACGTTGAGCAAGATGCCCGGGGGGAGGCCCCGTTGGAGGATCTCTTGCGCGATCTGGTGGGCGAAGCGCGCCGCCGTGTCAAAGTGGCCGTCGGTCCATGCGCAGAGCGAGAAGGCCGCCGCGTCGAAGCCTAGGATGGCCGCCTCCGTGGCGGCACTGACGGTGCCGGAGTACATGACGTTGACGGCGGTGTTCGGGCCTTGGTTGATGCCACTCACCACGAGGTCCGGCCGCCGGGGCAGGAGCTCATTGATGGCCAGCTTGACGCAGTCCGCTGGGGTGCCGGCCACGCTATAGGCCGCGAGCCGCCCGGTGGGAATCTCAAACGGGTATGGGTAAAGGCGGATGGGGTCCCGCACGGTGATGGCGTGCCCCACCGCGCTTTGCTCCGTGGCGGGGGCCACGACCAGCACGTCGCCGAGCGGGGCCACGGCGGCGGCCAGCGCCTGAATACCCGGCGCCCCAATGCCGTCGTCGTTGCTCACCAGAATCAAGCGCCGCCCGTTGCGGCCTAGGTCGTCATGCATGGAAGAGGGAGAAAATGGGAAACGAGAACGGGGATCGTTGAAAGAGGAACCGGGGCGGGTCCACTGCAGGCGCCCTGGTGTGGGACACGAACCATCGTGTCCCGGGGAGGAGCCGCTGGTCAGTAGCTCTCTTCGTCGGAGGGGAAGGCGCGGGCGCGGACGTCGTTGATGTAGTGCTGCACGGCGTCCGTGATGGCTTCGCTGAGCATGGCGTAGCGACGCACGAAGCGAGGGTTGAAGTCGGTGGTGAGCCCCAGAAGGTCGTGCGTGACCAGCACTTGGCCGTCGCACCCGGCGCCCGCGCCGATGCCGATGGTGGGGATGGTGAGCGCCTGCGACACTTGCTCCGCCAGTGTGGCGGGGATCTTCTCCAGCACCACCGCAAAGCAGCCCGCCTCTTCGAGCTGCTGGGCATCGGCTACGAGCTGCTGGGCTTCGTCGGCTTCCTTGGCCCGCACGCGGTAGGTGCCAAACCGATGGATGCTCTGCGGCGTCAGCCCCAGGTGCCCCATCACCGGGATGCCCGCACTCAGGATGCGCTCGATGGTGGGCACCACGGCAGCGCCGCCCTCCAGCTTGACGGCATGGGCGCCGGATTCCTTCATGACACGCACGGCCGAGTGGAGCGCCTCTTTGGAGTTGCCCTGGTACGAGCCGAACGGGAGGTCCACCACCACGAGGGCCCGCTGGGCGCCGCGCACCACGCACTGCGCGTGGTAGATCATGTGCTCCAGCGTGATGGGCAGCGTCGTCTCGTGCCCCGCAATCACGTTCGACGCGGAGTCCCCCACGAGGAGCACATCCACGCCGGCTGCATCCAGGATGCGGGCCGACGTGTAGTCATAGGCCGTGAGCATGGCCACGGGGATGCGCTCCGTCTTCATCGCTTGGAGCGTGTGGGTGGTGATGCGTTTGGCCTGGAGGACGGCGGGTGGGCTGATCTGGGTGCTCATGGAGGCAAGTGTAGGTTGGGGGAGGAACCTAGGAGGGGCAACGCCGGGGAATGTTCCACAACAGGTTGCAGCTACTGGTGATAGGCATTAGTATATTAGGAGTTTGTGTTCTACGCTGTGCGTGGCGCGGGCGCCATCCTAGCCGGGGAGCGCCCGGTTCGTGCGTCGCCCTGTTGGCATCGGATTCCCATCCACGAATCAGGTCTTCCTCTCTATGCCTCGCCTCGCGTTCTACGGCCTCGCCCTGTGTGCCCTCCTCGCGGGCTGTGCAGACTCCACCTCGCCCCAAGCCGACCTCGCCAGCGAGTACGCCGTCCCCGCCGATGAGCTGCCCACGTCGTCCATGCCGCCGCTCACCGTGGAGCAGCGCGAGCTGGCCGAAGCCCTGGCGGCCGACGAGGAGTTCGTCCAGTACATGAAGATCCAGATGGAACGCGCTCGTCCGATGACGGAGGCCTTCTTGGCGCTCTCCCCCGAGGAACGTGCCGAGCGCCAAGCACAGCTCTTGGAGGCCGCGGATCGCTTCAAGGCCGAGGTCGAGCAGATGGAGACCATGACTCCTGAGGAGCAGCAAGCCCTGATTGACGAGCAACGAGCCCTCATGGCCGAGTTGGGTGTGCCTACCCCCATGCCGAGTGCCGACGAGCAAGCAGACATGCAGCGGCTCTTCACTCGCCATCCCGGCCTGATGAAGCTGAGCCAGGAAGAGGTGCAGAGCGTCTTCGCTACGGCCATGAGCGTGTCCGGTGCCTTCGAGGAGGTGGCCCCGTGAGGGGAGGCCATGCAGGCCTGTCCAGGACTGGCCGACTCCTACCGGTTCTCCTGGCCGTGATAGTCGGAGGAATGACCCTGGGTATCCTGTGGAGGGCCTGGCCACTGGCGCAGGCCTCCTACCCGTGGAAAGCGTTGGGCATCGGGTTGCTCGTCGGGGGCCTGTGGGTCGGATATCTGGGATGGCGGTCGGTACAGGCCCTCCGCATGCAGATGAGCGAGGACGCCGGCGCTAGCGGATGACCCCGGCGGCCGCGGTCTGATCCGCGGCGTCTGCATTGCGCGGGGCGCTGCGAGGGCGTATCCTGAGGCGGATCGCTTGTTGGGCCCTCCGCTCCTCTCACGCTCGCATGGCCGTCACGCCCGATCAAGACATCAGCGCCGTCTCGGCCACGCAGCCCACCGCCGTGGCGGGGCCCAAGAAGTTTGGCACCTTTGCGGGGGTCTTCACCCCGACGCTGCTGACCATCCTCGGCGTCATCATGTACCTCCGCACCGGCTGGGTGGTGGGCAATGCCGGCGTGCTGGGCGGGCTGGGGGTGATCCTGCTGGCCTTCGGCATCACCATCGCCACCGGGCTCTCGATGGCCTCGATCACGACGAACATCCGGATCGGGGCCGGCGGGGCGTACTCCATCATCTCGCAGTCGCTCGGGATCGAGGTCGGGGGCAGTGTGGGGATCCCGCTCTACCTCTCGCAGGCCCTCGCCGTGGCCATGTACGTGTTCGGCTTCCGCGAGGGCTGGCGGTTCATCTTTCCTGAGCATCCCGCCCTTCTCGTGGACCTCGCCATGTTCGGGGTGGTGCTGGGCATTGCGCTCGTGAGTGCGTCGTTCGCCTTCCGCGTGCAGTACGTGATCATGGCCGTGATTGCGGGGTCCCTCGTCTCCGTGGCCGCGGCGGCCGCCACGGGATCGATGCAGTACGACCTGGCGAACGTCGGTCTCGTGGGGTCATACGTGGGGACACCCGAGGATGGCTTCTCAGGCACCACCTTCTGGGTCGTGTTTGCGGTCTTTTTCCCGGCAGCCACCGGCATCATGGCCGGTGCCAACATGTCCGGTGATCTCAAGGACCCGCGCCGGAGCATCCCCATCGGCACGATGGCGGCCATCGGGGTGTCTCTGGCCATCTACCTGTGGCTGGCCTATTGGCTGGCTCGGTCGGCCACGCCGGAGGAGCTGGTGAGCGACTACACCATCATGATCGAGCGGGCCTACTGGGGCCCCGCCGTCCTGGCAGGCCTACTGGGGGCCACCTTCTCTTCGGCGTTGGCCTCGATCGTGGGGGCGCCGCGGGTGTTGCAAGCCCTGGGGGCCCACGCCATCTTGCCCAAGGGGCCCTGGCTGGCGCACCGGACCGCCAAGGGGGAGCCGCGCAACGCCTTGCTGCTGACAGCCGGGATCGTACTGGCCGGCTTGCTCCTGCGCGACCTCAACACGATTGCCCCGCTGATCACTATGTTTTTCCTGATCACCTACGGGATGATCAACTTCGTGGTGTTCGTAGAGGGGCGCCTCGGCCTCGTCAGCTTCCGGCCTCTCTTCCGCATCCCCCAGAGTGTCCCGCTGTTCGGCCTCGCTGGCTGCCTGCTGGCCATGTTTGTGGTAAACCCCGCCTTTGGCCTGGCGGCCGTGGTGATCGTGGTGGGCGTGTATGGTCTGCTCATCCGCCGCCAGATCGAGGCCCCGTACGGCGACCTGCGGAGCGGCCTGTTCGTGGCCGTAGCCGAGTGGGGCGCCAAGCGTGTGGGGGAGATGGCGGGCCAGCAGACGCGAGCCTGGAAGCCGAACCTTCTCGTCCCCGTCGAGGACGCCGCCGTGGTGCGGGGCCATTTCTCCTTGATCGAAGACCTGGCCTTTCCGAAGGGCTCGGTGGCGCTCATGGGGCTGGATACCGGTGCTACGGCCCACGGCCTGGACCGGCTACCTGCGCTCAGCTACGCCTTCCGGCGACGTGGCGTGTTCTCCTCGTTCACCGCCATCAACACCGAGGACTATGGCGATGGGCTCGTCAAGGGCATGCAAGCTCTGCGCGGGGCCTTCTTCCGGCCTAACGTGTTGTTCCTGCCGATCCCGGACCACACCGCGCCAGGAAGTACCGCCCGGCAGGAGGCCTACCGCCATGCCATCGAGGAGGCACGGGCGCAGGCCACCGGTACGCTCCTCTACGCGCCCCACCCGACGGCCGGCCTGGCGAAGCGCCAGCAGATCAACGTCTGGATCCACGACCGCTCGCCGGACTGGAGCATCTCGATGGACATCGGCAACCTGGACCTCTCCCTGCTTATCGCGTTCAAGCTGAAGCGGAACTGGAACGGCCAGATCCGGCTAATCACGGTCGTCCGAGACGAGCGCGACCACGCCCCCGCCCAGCGCTTCCTGGAACGCCTCACCGACCTGGCTCGCCTCCCAGACACGGAGCCCCTCGCCGTGGTGGCTTCCTTCCGCGACTACGTAGCCGAAGCCCCCCGGGCCGACATCAACCTCTTCGGCCTGCCCCCCGGCGCCGACTTCGGCTTCATGCAGACCCTCGTCCACGCCACGCGGTCCTCGGCCCTCTTCGTCCGAGACTCCGGCCAGGAAAACGCGCTGGCGTAGGGAGCGCGAGGCCCTCAGCCTGCCCTCAGCCTCCAGGGGAGCCTCGAACCCTGGAGGCGCACCCGGTGAACACGGGGCACAACGTCTCACCAGTTCGAACACCTACCTCACAAACGAGGGCCCTTACCGTGGTGGCGAGGGCCCTCGAGCATTTCAGCAAAGTCGGGGAGCGGGGTCAGCCGTCGCCTTCGGCTTCGGCCTGGGAGACGTCGATGCCGAGGCGCTGGGCGACGTCCAGCGTGATGTCCTCCACGGTGTCCGGGTTGACGTAGAGGAGGACCGGCTCAATGTTGATCTGGGTGCGGAGGACGAGGTCCAGGCCTTTGGCCTCGGCTACCTCGTTGATGGCGTCCTGCACACGCTCCAGGATCGGCTGCATGAGCTCAGCTTGGCGCTCAGACAGGCTCTGATCGGCCTGCTGGGCCTCGGCCTGGATCTCGTTCTGTAGCGTCAGGAGCTCCTGCTCGCGCTCCTGCCGGCGCTCGGGCGAGAGCAGGGCCTGCTGCTTCTGGTAGCGGTCCAGCATCTCCTGATACTGGGCGTACTTCTCTTGCAGGCCGCTCTGGCTGCTTTGCATGGCCTGCTGCATCTGCTCCTGGACCGAGCGGTACTCGTTCATGTTGAGGATGAGCAGCTCATGGTCTGTGAAGCCGACCTTCAGCGCCTGGGCTTGAGCCTGCGGTGCGACGGCCGCTAGCACGGGCAGCAGGAGCAGCACAGCGGTGAGGCGAGTGATGGATCGTAACATGTGAATCAATGCGGTTGGTGTCAGTACAAGTGGGGTGATGTCAGGGGTTGCCCTGGGTAGAGGTCTCATCAACGTCGATGCCAAGTTCTTCCAGCACCAGGGGGCTGAGGTCAAACTGTTCGCGGGCGAAGAGGAAGAGCACCTGGCTGCTTTTGTCCAGCACGTAGTCGTAGCCATCGTCGGTGGCCACCTTCTCGACGGCTTCCAGAACGCGTTCCTGGATAGGCCGGAGGCGCTGTTCCTGTTCGCGGAATAGCTCCCCATCGGGGCCAAAGTAGCGGTCGCGCAGGCGCTCGATGCCGTCTTCGGCACTGATGATCTCTGCTTGCTTGCGCTGGCGCTCCTCGTTGGTGTAGAGCAGCTCACGCGCCTGATATTCGCGGAAAAGCTCCTCCACTTCTTGCTGCCGCTCCTCCAGTTCGGCCTGGTAATCCTGGGCCAGGCGGTCGATCTGTTGCTGCACGGTGGCGTACTCCGGCATCTGGCTCAGGATGAAGGCCGAGTCTACGTATCCGATCTTCTGCTGCGCGGCCGCGCTGCCCACCAAGCCGGGAATGAGCAGCAGCCCCATGAAGAGGGCCGGATATCTCCCAAGAGTCTTCATCATGGATAGGGGCACGGGAAAGCGGCGCCTCGCCGGAGTGTCTACGATGGTGGTCAGTGTGCGGGCTCTACTGGCCGAAGCCCTGGCCGAGCGAGAACTGGAAGAACCCGCGCTTGTTGCCCTCATGCCGACTGTTGACCGGCACAAACTCGTCGAAGTTGTAGCCGTAGCTCAGCTCCAGCATGCCGAGGATGGGCAAGAAGAGGCGGGCCCCCACCCCGGCCGCACGGAAGAGAGAGGCCGGGTTGTAGGTTTGGAAGCTGTCGTAGGTGTTGGCGGCGTCGAAGAACAGGTAGGGCGCCGCCTGGACCTGAGGCGAGGTGACAGCCATGAAGCGCAGCTCGGCGCTGTACTTATTCAAGATGGTACCGCCCGTCACCTCGTCGCCGTTACGGCGGGGGCCGACAGCCTGGAGCGGGTAGCCGCGCATGTACACGATGTCGCTGCCGAACGCGAAGAAGCCACCGGACGTCTCGAACGGCGAGCCCCCCACGAAGAACCGCTGGAAGTTGACCGGATCGCCCGTGAGCGAGCCGATGTAGCCGTAGTCCGTGTTGACGCCGAAGGAGAGCTTGTTGGCCAGTGGGATGTTCCAGCTGGACCGGAAGCGCCACTTGTGGTACTGGATGAAGCCCGGGATCGGCGGAGCCACGTCCAGCGAGAGCGACACGTTGGAGCCGCTCTGCGGAAACATGGGGTTGTCCAGCGAATTGCGCGAGAAGCTCTGCTGGGCGGTAATCTCCTGGCTGATGCCCCGCGGCAGCGTCGTGGTCCAGTCCTCGTTGTTGTAGAACTGGTAGCGCAGGCCCGTGGAGCTGTTGAACTTGTCGTCCGGCCATTTAAGGCGCTGGTCATAGAAGAGGCGGACCGACGAGTTGATGAAACGCCCACCCTGCCGGAGGAAGAAGGACGTGTTGGATTGTCCTGAGCTCCCATCGATGCGCGAGTGGGACAGCGCGAAGCCGACCGGGGTGGGGCGGCCTCGGAACCACGGCTCGGTAAACGAGAGGGAGTAGCTCTGATAGAACCGACCGTTGGTCTGAACCCCCATAGAGAGCTTCTGGCCATCGCCCCGTGGGATGGGCCGCCAGGCGCCCCGCTTGAAGAGGTTCTGGGCGGAGAAGTTGTTGAAGCCGAATTGGAGCTGAAGGATCAGGCCGAAGCCGCCCCAGGTGCCAGAGAGCTGCAGCTGGTCACTGCCCACCTCCTCCACGGTGTAGGCCAGATCCACCCGCTTGTTGGCCTCGTCCAGGTTGATGCTGGGCCCGGCCGAGAGTGACTCCTGGCTGAAGTAGCTGAGTTGCATGAGCCGGCGGATCGACTCCTGGATCAGCTCGCGGCTGAAGGTCTGCCCCGGGAACGTGTAGAGCTCGCGGCGGATCACGTGCTCCTTCGTGTTCTCGTTGCCCGCGATGGTGATGGTGCCGAACTCGTAGATGTCGCCCTCAAACAGGTCGAAGGACAGGTCCAGCGAGTCGCCCTCGACCACGGTCACGGTGGGTTGCGCATTGAAGCGCATGTAGCCTCGGTTGGTGTAGAGGCTGTAGATGTCGCTGCTCTGGCGGTTGCCGTAGAGGTTTTCCTCCAGCTTGCTGCTGTTGTAGACCTCCCCTGCTTCCAGATCCAGCGAGCGCGAGAGCTGGGCATCCGTGTAGACGGTGTTGCCTTCCCAGTCGACATGGCGGATGTGGTACTGGGGTCCTTCGTGGATGAGGAGACGGACGATCATCTCAGGGTCGTCCTCCTCGTTCTGGATGTAGACCGAGTCCTGCTCGATGCGGGCGTCGTAGTAACCGCGCTCGTTGTAGGTGCGGAGCAGGGTGTTCAGGTCCTCCTGGTACTTGTTCTCGTTGAAGGTCTCCTTCTTCCAGAAACGCCACCAGCGCTTCTCCTTGGTGCCCTTCATCTCGCGCCGCAGCTTGCGCTCGGAGATGGTGCTGTTGCCGTCGATCTGGATGTCCGCCACTTCCACGCGCGGCCCTTTGTCGATGGCGAAGGTGACGTCGACGGTGTTGGTCTCTTCGTCGAGCTCGCGCTGGACATCAACGGACGCGAGGGGGTGCCCTTTGTCGTCGTAGAAATCCTCAATGACCTGCACGGCACGTTGCACGTCGCCTTGGCGGAGCGAGGTGCGGCGGATCAGCGAGACGTCCTCCGCCAGATCCTTGCGGTGGCTGCGCTTGACGCCGGTGAAGCTGTAGTCGTCTAGGCGTGGCACCTCGCGTACGCGGATCACCAGATGGACCCCCCCCTCTGTGCGCTGCTCCTCCACGATCTTGACGTCGTCAAACAGCCCCAGGTCGTAGATGTCGCGGATGGCCTCAGAGAACGCCTGGTCACCGGGGATGGTGACCGTTTGGCCCGTGGCCAGGCCACTCCGCTGGAGCACGAACCGCTGCGTGTTCTCGTCGGCCACGCCCTCGACGCGGATCTCGCTGATCTGGATGGCCTGGGGCGTCTGGGTCAGCCGCTCGGTGGGGTCATCGGCTAGGGCCAGGGACTCCGTTTGCGCCTGGGCCATCGGGGCAAGGAGGCCGAGGACGACCAAGAGGGAGAGGACGGCAGACAGGCGGCGACGTGTCATAATCGGCGGAGTGTCTTGGCGAGAGCGGGGCAACGAGAGGGGAACGCGGGGGCAGCCGTCCTAAACGGCAGGGCGCCCCCCGAGTTTCCGGGATGCGGCAATGGGCAGAGGGGGGGCTGAAGTCTCAGGACGGGCTTGGCGCAGCACGCAAAGACCGTGTGCAGGGGAACGCCGAGCCCCCCGATCCTCGTTCCAGAAACGGAGCATAGGGGCGTCTTATTGCCCGTTGGCGCGACGGTCCGGCGCCTCTATCGGGTCGGTGTCAGGTTGGTTCCACCCCTCCAAAGCGCCGGTCGCGCTGCTGGAAACTCGCGATCGCTTGGTAGAGGTGGTTACGGCGGAAGGCGGGCCAGAACTCATCGGTGATGAACAGTTCGGTGTAGGCCAGTTGCCACAGCAGGAAATTGGAGATCCGCAGCTCGCCCCCGGTCCGAATCAGCAGATCCGGATCTGGCATGGCGTGGGTGCTGAGGTGCTCATCAATGGTGGCTTCGTCGATGGCATCCGGATCCAACGTGCCGGCCTGCACCGCCTGTGCCACGCGGCGCACGGCTTGCAGGAGATCCCACCGGCCGCTGTACGAGAGGGCTAGGTTGAGCTGAAGCCCAGTGTTCGAAGCCGTCCCGTGGATGGTGTCCAGGAGGGCATCTTGGCAGGCGGCTGGAAGCTTTGCTAGGTCGCCGAGGACGCCCAGCCGGATGTTGTTGCGCATGAGCGTGTCCCGCTCGCGCTGGATCGAATGGATGAGCAGCTCCATCAAGGCGTCCACCTCGGTCCGTGGACGCTTCCAGTTTTCGGTGCTGAACGTATATAAGGTGAGATAGCCCACGCCCAGTTGGGCACAGGCCTCCGTGATGTCCCGCACGGATTCTACGCCTTCATAGTGCCCAACCACACGGTTATGCCCTTGGTGCTGGGCCCAGCGCCCATTCCCATCCATGATGATGGCGATGTGGACGGGGATGGCGCCTTGTGCCTTGAGGGCTTCTTGCTCGGGGGCATCGTTGGGCACCGAGGTGGAGACCTCGGCCGGGGAGAAGGAGGGACGTTGATCAGAAACCACGAGCAAGCACGAACAAATGATACAGTATAATCTGCGATTATTAATTCAATAACTTACCACAGGCTCAAGTGTTTGTCCAGTAGGGCCTCAACCTGTGATTGAGGGGATCAGCCGTTGCTGAGCGCGTGGTTGGCGCATCCGTCATGCGCCATACGTTGTTTGCGCCCCAGGCAGCGATGTGCTTTCTTTACCCTCGAATAGTAGCGGCGGCTGCCCGTGCGTTCCCGCGGCAGTCGGCCCTCTTGCTCCATTCCATTGACCTCACTTTTCGGGCGTTCACCATGATTACTTCCCGTTTCTCCATGCGGTTGCTGTGTGCCGGATTGCTCAGCGCGCTGTTGATGGTGCCGGTCGCTTCTGCTCAGTCCGATACGGGGCAGAACTCAACATCCACGGACCTCGCGGCTTCGTCCTCCAGCGACATCAGCGTGACGCCTCTACGCCGAGCTGCCCTGGCGGTGCAGATCTCGAATGTGCGTCAAGCGGCCGTTACCATCAACACGCAGCTCACGGAGGGTACGCTTGTGAACGAGCAAGCCACCGTGAACATTGCCCCGGAACTGCAGCAGCAGTTGGCTCCCCTGTTCATGACCTCGCCCGAGGATGGCCTGGTCGGTGCCGACCTGCTCCGGACCTCGTTGGCTGACCATGGCGTCTCGCCTCGCCGGGCCAAGCGGCTCGCGACGGCTGTCCAGGGGCTCACCCAGAACGGCACCGTGGAACTGGATCAGCTACTGAGCGCCCTGGAGGCCTACAACGACACGGTGGACAGTGCCCCCGCCGATTTCCTGACAACGCCGCCACAAGAGTTCCTCGTCGTGCGCGAGGTGTTGCTCTCGCTGGTGCAAGCCGGCAGCGCCAAGTAATTCGGCGTCTCTCGGCAGATCAAATGAGCGGGTCCGGCCCGTCAGTGCACAGGTGTACCATCTAGACGCCAGCGGGGCCGCATGCCACGGGTGTGCGGCCCCTGCTGCATCAAGGCCCTCCGGACAGCTGGTCATGACTGTTTTATTGTGAACGCTATGTATGCTATGATCACCTACAATCAGCAACGTCTGCGCCGTGGGTTCTGGCGAGGGATGGCCGCTCTGTGTCTGGCCGCAACGCTGGCTACCCCGGCTCAATCCCAAGATGCCGACACGCTGGATGCCATGCGGCAGGCGCTTCGGATTGAGATTCCTACCTCCAATGCCCTGGAGGCGCTCACGGCCACCAACACCAGCATCATCCCGGGCTCCACCATCAGCACCCCCACGGGCTTCGGCATTGGGTGGGGGCGGTTCTATGGGGGCGTCGGGTATCAAGATCGGGTCCGCTACGACGACTGGCGCGACGGCATCTTTGTGCTGGGGATGGGCCTGGGCGACCCGTTCCGGTACGTGGGGCTAGAGCTGACGCTCTCGATCCTGGATACCTACGACGATTTTCTGGAGGACAAAGCCCTCAGCGTGAAGCTCCACCGTCGTCTACCGGCGTCTACCTCCGTGGCGATAGGGTGGGAAAACATCTGGCACACCGACGGCACCGACGGCGGCAGTAGCGCCTACGCCGTGGCCAGCAAGTTTTTCGTCTTCCGTGACAACCCCGATGCCCCGTTCGGCTCCGCCATCGTTTCCATCGGCATCGGGAACGACCGTTTCCTGCCGGAGAAACAGTTCATGCGCCGGGCCGATGGCGTCAATGGATTCGGCAGCGTGGGGCTCCGCTTGGCGCGCCCGGTGAACGCCGTGGCCAACTGGACGGGTCAGGACCTGAACGTGGGCCTGTCCATCGTGCCAATCCGGTCTATGGCGCTGGCCATCACCCCCTCCTTCCTGGACGTGACGGGTCGCGCGGGGGACGGAGCCCGTTTTGCGGTGGCCGTGGGACTCGTTACCACGCTGTTTTGAGCCTCGTGCTCGTCGGCTAGGTTCCACACGGCTCCATGTCTACCCCGCCCTCCCTACTCGTGCGTGTGATGCTGGTGGCGGTTGGCGGGGCCTTGGGGGCCCTGGCGCGCTACGGGACTGCCACCGCCGTGCTGCGCATCTGGACGCACCCGCTGCCGCTGGCCACCTGGGCGGCCAACCTGGTCGGGTGTCTGCTGATCGGTGTACTGACGGCCTACCTGAACCGGGTCTGGCCTTCCACCACCGCCTACTACCTTCTGGTCGTCGGCTTCCTGGGCTCCTACACCACCTTCTCCACCTTCTCGTTGGAGACGGTGGCGCTGTGGGAGCAGGGGCACTGGGCCCTCGCTCTTGTCAACAGTCTGGGGAGTGTGGTGCTGGGTATCCTGTGTGCTGCGCTCGGGCTGTACCTGGGACGCCTCTGGAGCGCCTGATCCACGTCGTACACGGGGACACCTGCCCGTTCACCTCATCAGGCTGCGTAGGCCGTTCGTGCGTGGTCGTACACGTCCACCGTGATCGGGGCTGCGTGTCGACGCAGGTAGGTGGCCAGGTCATCCAGGAAACGCCCCAGCAGATACCGGTGGGTGTCCTCGGAGAGGGTGGTGTCCTCGTGGGCCGTCACGAGCAGCGTCAGCTCCAGCACCCTGGGCTGGGCGGCGTTGCGAGCCCGGAAGACAAAGTCGGTTTCATCGAGCCCCAGGACGCTACGGTGGCGAACAATGCAGCTTGGGGCCTCATGCATCGCCATAAAATGGGTCGTGTCTTCCTCCAGGAACACCCAGGACGCTGACACATCGGCGAAGTCTTCCAATATTTCAGCGGCGGTTACAGAGGCGTGAGGGCGAGGGGCGACGACAACGTGCAGAGGGGCGACCATAGAGCATCAGGGGGTCCTGGATGAGAGGAGGCGTGGGCCTGCAGCGAAGCACCCACGCGCAGTTGGACAACGCAGATGAAGAATCAGCAAAGCATCGCGTTTCCTCATACATCGGGATCTGTGGCGCCGTTGTCAATCGTCTTCGCCCTCCAGGGTGTAATTAATAATGCCGTCACTTGAATGTTAACGTTGCGTAGCACCTAGGGGTGGACGCAACTGAATCCGGCATCGCCCGTCAGATTGGTGAGGCCAGCGGATGCGCCAGGCGAGGGCGCCTTGGAGATCGATCGGCGGACATGATCTCGGCTCCATCCTGCGTAGCGATGTCCCGCAGGCCCCCCACACAGGCCCTCTGCCCGGACGGAACGGGTGCTCACCTTTGGCTGGCTGACCACGCAGGGCGATCTGGCCTTCACCGGGTTCCTGTAGCGCGTTCGTAGCGTTGCCGTGAGCCTCTGGTGGTCCGAAGCGGCCTCCGTGCTCGTCTGCACATCGGGTGCGTACATCACCGCTGGGCGGGGCTGCGTTCTCACCAAGTGGACTCAACCTATGCGCACATTGACCCTGTCGCTGGCCACGGCCAGCCTCTTGTTTTCTGGGTGTCTCCTCCTAGCCGAAGAGGGCGGAGAGGCCCCGCCTACCGTGGGTACGCCGACCACGGAGGCGTCCACCCTGCCACTGCTCACCGATCCGTTCACGTTGGGCACCACCCTGTATGCGTCAGCGGACCTCAGCAGTCTGACTCCAGCGGTGAGAGGGCTGCTGCAGCAAGCCATCCAGGCTGGCCTGGGCGGATTTACCTACTACGTGGACTGGGCAGACCTGGAGCCGCAGCCGGGCCAGTACACGCTGGACGAGTTGACCGAGCGCTTGGACACCCTCCAGGCTCTGGGGCTTCGCCCCTTTGTCAACCTGACCGTGGGGGACAGCGAGACGTACAACCTGCCCGATGGCCTGGCGGCTCCTGAAGGTGGCTTAGCCGATGGCCTCTCCCTGGACGACGATGAAGTGGTGGAGCGGTTTGGGCGTTTGCTGGATCGGCTTGTGCCTATCCTGCTGGAGCGCGGGGTCTTCGCGCTGGGCGTGGGCAATGAAGTAGACGGGTACCTCGATGACAACCGCCGTGAGCGAAACGCCTACACCCGTTTCGTAGAAGCCGCCCGGGACCGTGTCCACGCGCAGGCTCCTGAACTAGCCGTGGCCGTCAGCCTGACAGGCGGAGCGGTTCGCGGCCGCACCCCGACCTACCGGGCGCTGCGCCCCGTGGCTGATATCATCCCCTTCAACTATGCGCCCATCCCCCCAGACTTCATCGTGCTGGATCTGGACGACGTGCAGGAGGACTTTCAGGAGGTGATCGAAGCCTATGGCGAGGGGCCCATCTTCATCCAGGAGCTGACCTGCCCCAGCCCCGCCTCCATGGGCGCCTCCGAGGCCTGGCAGCAAGGCTGTTTTGAGATTCTCTACGCTGAATTGGCGGTCACGCCGCAGGTACGCTATGCCTCCGTCTTTACCCTCCAGGACTTCGAGGAGGCCACGTGCGACCTCGTCCGCGACGCGCTCTTCGGCGACGAGCTAGACGAGCTGCCGCGCGAGATTGCTCAGCGCCTGGCCGACTATCTCTGCTTCCTGGGCATTGTGGGGCCCGACGGGACCCCGAAGCCGGCCTGGGACCTCTTCGTCGACGCGGCCGGAGGCTTGCCAGGGGATACCCGCTAAGACGAGGTAGCGGATGGAGGCACGAGGTGATCGCGGATCAGCGTGGCCTCGCTCAGAGGAAGGCGGCCCGCCAGGACGAGACGGAACTCTCGGCGGCGGGCCGCCGCCTCGTAGCGGGTCTGCTCGTCCTCCGTAGCGGGGGTGATGGCCGGGACGCGCTGCGGGCGCTGGTCAGGCCCCACCGCCACGAAGGTATAGAAGGCCCGGTTGCACTTGCGGCGCGTCTGCGCGCGCGGGTTCTCGGCCCAGACGTTGAGCTCCACCTCCATCGAGGTGTTGAAGGCGCGGTTGACCTGGCTCTCAATCACGACAACGTCACCCGCCAGGATGGGCGCCTCGAAGCTCACCGAGTCCACCGAGGCGGTGACGCAGACCACGTGGGCATGGCGCTGGGCCGAGATGGCCGCGCACTTGTCCATCAGATAGAGTAGGCGGCCCCCCATCATGTTGCCCAGGCCGTTGGTATCATTGGGCAGCACGATCTCGGTCATGATGCACCGTGAGGCCTCGACGGTCTTGACCGCCGGGTCAGCGCCGCCACTCGGCGACTCGTGGGCATAGCGGGGCGTGGGGAGGTGGGGCAGGTCTGGGCGCATGCAGCAGGAGGGGATCCGTGGATAGAAAGGGCCCTAAGCTAGGGGCACCCGGCCCGCTGACCAAGCCAAGAACGCGTCAAAGCGCTCGGGCGCACTGTGGGTCCGGGCTCACGTCTTCTGCTTCTTCTTGCGGGCGGCGGGGAACAGGACGTTGTTCAGGATCAGCCGGTAGCCGGGCGAGCTTTTGTGCAGGTTGAGGTCCGTGGGCGGGTCATTGACGAAGTGCTGGTAGTCCTCGGGGTCGTGCCCAGCGTAGAACGTAAAGAAGCCTTCGCCGAAGGTGCCGTGCAGGTACTTGACTTCGTCACGCCCTGGCGCTTCAGCTAGGATGACCACCTCAGGCTTCACGAGTCGCTTCGTGAAGTTGGTGGTTTGCCCCACGAAGCCCTTGATGGTGGCCACGTGGTTCTGCGTGAGCATGGTGGGCACGGGGTCCCACTTGGCGCTGAAGTCGAACAGCGTGAAGTAATCCACCGCCGGGTTGAGCAGCTGCGGTGGTGGGGCCCCGGTGTCGATGTTGGAATGCTCGTACTCGTACGGATTGAAGCTAGGCCGGAAGTTGTGGAAGGCCAGCGTCTGGGTGAAGTCCAGGGCCTCGATGGCGTCTGGGTCCACGGGGTCGCCGTCGTACTCGGCCGGCACGATGTCCGTCTCGTGGGCGGCGAGGGCGAGATCGAAGGTGTCCGTGCCGGAGCACATGGCGAACAGGAAGCCGCCCTGGCCCACGTAGTCGCGGATGGTCTGGGCGACCTCCAGCTTCAGCTGGCTGACTTTGCGATGACCGTGCTCGCGGGCCGTGTTCTCGGCGGCGCGCTGCTGCTCGATGTACCAGGGCGTGGACCGGTAGGTAATGAACTTGCCGAACTGCCCGGTGAAGTCCTCGTGGTGGAGGTGGAGCCAGTCGTACTCGTTCAGCTTGCCGCTGAGTACCTCGCGGTCATAGATGAGCTCGTACGGCACCTCGGCGTAGGTGAGGGCCAGCAGCACGGCATCATCCCACGGCAGCGTCTGATCTGGGGCGTAGACCGCAATGCGGGGGGCCTTCTCCAGGCGGACCACAGCCGTGTTGGTGGCGTCGGACTCGACGGTACTGACGATCCGAGCGGCCTCCGCGCCGCTGACGGGTTCGTAGGACACTCCTCGGATACGGAGCTCCTGCTCGATCTCCGGCAGCCCCGGCATCAGGAACGACCCCCCCCGGTAGTTGAGGAGCCAGTCCAAGCTGTGCCCGCGCTCCAGCGCCCAGAAGGCCACGCCATATGCCTTCAGGTGGTTGGACTGCCCTCCTGCCTCCATCGGCACCAGCACGTCCTGCGCCCGCGCCGGCAGCGCCAGCCAGACAACCACGAAGACCCAGATTATACCACGCATAAAACCGCCCAAGCTAAATGAAACAGTGAAGACGCGCCGCTGGCGTGTCTCCGAGGTGAACCCCCGGCCCTCCAATCCCCTCCCCCTGGCGCATCACCAAAGCCCCCGCAACTCCTCCGCCTCAACTGCTATCTCCTCGCAGCACCCGGATTCGAAGCCGCGCCTCCGTAGCCAACAAGGAACCTGGGTAGGTGTCCAGCAGCCGGGTGTAGGCCTCGATCGCGCCCTCTGGGTCTTGCCGCTCAAACTCCAGGATCTCCGCGTACTGGAACAGGCTGCGGTCTCCCAAGAAGCTGCGCGGGTAGGCCAGCGGAAGCTCTCCAAATGTGGCCAGCGCCTCGTCCGTGCGTCCGATGTCTCGCAGGATGGTGCCTCGGAGGAACGCCACATCGTCAGCCAGGGTGTGTTGGCCGAGTTGGGCACCGAGCGAGTCTAGTACCGCCAACGCTTGCAGGGGCCGGCGTTGGCGCAGGCGAAGCTGGGCCTCGGCGAAGCGCTGCAGCGGCACGTTGAGCGAGTCAGTACCCTTGTTCTCGATCAGCAGCACCTTCAGCTCAATGGCGTCGTTGGCTACGTCGGTGGAGGTGTTCTCTTCCATGACGTTGGCCAGGGTACGGGCGGCGTTCCACTCGCCCCGGTAGAGATGGATCAGGGCCAGCTCATAGCGGGCCTTTTCCGCAAGCTCTCCCGTACGTAGGGAGGCTTCGAGCTGGCTGAGTGCGCGGCGGGCCCGGTCCAGGTCGCCACGCAGCAGGGCGATGCGGCCAAGGCCGTAGGCGGCCTCATCCATGGCGCCGCTTCGGGGGAAGCGGGTCACCACTTCCTGCAGGATGTCCTCGGCCGCGTCAAGGTCGAAGAAAACGGTTTGTTGCAGATGCCCCAGGCGCTGCAGCACCAGAGGGTAGGTGGGGTGCGTGGGGTGCCGGGTGAGGAAAGTCTGGTAGGCGTCCAGGGCGGCATCGTAGTGGGTGGCCGGCTGGCGCTCACCCTCCTCGTTGAGCGGACGCTCGCCGAGGTGCTCGGCCCACCGCTGGTGCATCTCGGCCAGCCCGAGCAGGGCCTCGGCGGCAGACGGGGCCTCGGGGTAACGCGTCAGGATCTCATCGTAGGCCTGCAGGGCCACATCGTAGGCGTCGGCGTCGGCGGCCTGTTGAGCGAAGGCAAAGAGGACGCGGCCGTTCTCCTGCTCCAGCCGGTCGATGGCTCGGTTGACATCGAAGGCCTCTTCGTAGGCCTCGGCCTCAAGGTACAGCCAGGAGGCCAACTCGCGGTAGGCTCGGTTGAGCGGCTCGCGGCGGATGGCTTGCTCCACCGCCCCGATGCTCAGCGCCAGGGCTTCCTCTTGCTCAACGAACCGGGTGAGGCGGCTGCGCACGTAGCTGAGGCGGCGCGGGTCCGTCGAGAGCACAGCCAGGTACTCGACCATCGCCTCGCGGTGACGGCCCGTCAGGTTGTACAGCGAGGCCAGGTCGTTCTGGAAGAGGGTGGTGTCTCCCACGGCTCGGCGACCCTGTTCTAGCACCGAGATCGATCGCTCGAAGAGGCGTACCTGAAACAGCGACTGGTAGACGGTGCGGTAGGCGTGTTGGTTGGTTGTGTCTACGCGCAGGGCTCGGGCCCAGGCGGAATCCGCCTCCGCTTCTCGGTTGGCCAGATAGTGCAGGCGGCCCTGCTCGGCCATCAGGACGGGGTCTGGCCCGCGCTCCAGGCGATCCCCGACGAGCGCGATGGCGTCGTCGTAGCGTTTCACGTTCTCGTAGGCCTCCTTCAGTTTGTCGTAGAAGGCGTACGTGGAGGGGCTGGTCTCGTAGAGGTCTTCGAGTAGATTGATACCCCGGTCAAACTGCCCCGCCCGCACATACGACTCGGCCAGGCGGTACTTGGCCACGAGCAGGCTGTCCACCCGCTGAGCCTGCGCCGTGCTGGGTGCGCCAAAGAGGGGAACCAGGAACGCGAGCAGAAGCCAGTAGCGAGGCATGGGGGTGAGCAGCAAGGCAGGCAACAATGAGTAGCTTTGTAGTGTGTGCGAGGGCGTTGGTTTCCATCGCGACGGCAAGAACGGGGGGCATTTCCGGGTCCGGTCCTCCGCCCCTCGCCTCAGGCGGTTCATAGACCCTTCACGGAGCAAAACGTATTCCGGAAGCAAATCGTGCCCCCTGGCGTAAGGGCTCCATACACGTTCCCCTCGCTGTTCCCCCCCTCGCTCCATGCCTCCTCCCGCGGACGTCCCCGACGAACCCCGGCGCCTCGCCATCCTTGGTGCCACGGGGTCGATCGGCACCCAGACGCTCGATATCGTGCGTCTTTTTCCCGACGCGTTCGAGGTTGAGGTGCTGTCTGGGCACCGCAATGCGGAGCGACTAATTGCCCAGGCTCGTGCCTTCGAGCCGACTCACGTGGTGGTCACGGACGACGCCGCATACGTCACGGTGCGAGACGCCCTCGCGGGGACCGCCATCCAGGTGACGTATGGGCAGGACGGCCTGTGTGAGGCCGCTGCTCTGCCCACCGTGGACGTGGTGGTGGCCGCTGTGGTGGGGGCGGCGGGCATGCGGTCCGTGCTGGCGGCGCTAGAGGCCGGCAAGACCGTGGCGCTGGCCAATAAGGAAGCACTGGTGGTGGCCGGGCACCTTGTGGAGGCCGCCCTGGCGGCCCACGGCGGGACCCTGATCCCGGTGGACAGCGAGCACTCGGCCATCTTTCAATGCCTCCAGGGCGAGCCGCCCGCCGCCGTGGAACGGCTCATCCTCACGGCCTCCGGAGGGCCGTTTCGGATGCGCCCGCGCCACACCTTCGCAGACATCAAGCCCGAGGAGGCGCTGAACCACCCCAACTGGTCCATGGGCGCCAAGATCACGATCGATTCCGCCACGCTCATGAACAAAGGGCTGGAGGTGATGGAAGCCCGCTGGCTTTTCGGCGTCGGCCCCGACGCCATCGATGTGGTGGTGCACCCACAGTCCATCATCCACTCCATGGTCACGTTCCACGATGGCTCCACGAAGGCGCAGCTCGGCGTGCCGGACATGAAAGTGCCCATCCAGTATGCGCTCACCTATCCCGAGCGGTGGGAGGCGCCCCATGAGCGGCTGGACTGGGCCCAGGTGGCGGGCCTCGACTTCGAGCCGCCAGACCGCGAGGCCTTTGGGTGCTTGCCCCTGGCCTACGAAGCGTTGCGCCTCGGGGGCGTGGCCCCAGCGGTCCTCAATGCCGCCAACGAGGTGGCCGTGGCCCGGTTTTTAGCCGGTACACTGCGTTTTACCGAGATCCCCGAGGTGATCGGTTACGCGCTTAAGACGATCACAGGCCCCGCGCAACCTTCCCTGGAGAACCTCATAGAACGGGACTCCATGGCACGCCGCGTGGCACAAGAGCATCAGCCCCGCCGCGTCCCCCTGACTAATTGTTAATTGTTGATGGCCCACGTTCAAGGGTCAAGTGGGCCTCTCATTGACGATTGAACGCTGACCATTGACCATTCCCTATGGAAGCTGTCTTTGATTTCCTCCAGGCTGCGTTCTGGATCATCCTAGCCATCACCATCCTGGTGTTCATCCACGAGCTGGGGCATTTCCTGGCGGCCAAGCTGTTCGGGATGAAGGTGGACAAGTTCTCGGTGGGCTTCCCGCCTAAGATCTTTGGCAAGAAGGTGGGGGAGACGGAGTACGTGATCGGGGCCACGCCGCTGGGCGGCTACGTCAAGATTGCGGGCATGGTGGACGAGAGCATGGACGTGGGCTACGCCGAGAGCGAGCCGCAGCCGTGGGAGTTCCGCGCCAAACCGGTGTGGCAACGCATTGTGGTGATCACCGCCGGGGTCATCTTCAACGTGATCCTGGCGGCCATCATCTTCATCGGTATCCGGTGGATTTACGGGGAGACCTACGTACCCGCCGAGAACGTCCAAGCTGTGTACGTGGCGGACAGCTCGGTGGCCTACAACATGGGGCTCCGCACCGGGGATCGTATCGTGGCCGTGAGCGGCCGGGCCCCTGAGCGCGCCGAGGACTTTCTGGGGGGCGATCCGGAGTCCATGGTGGCGGGCACCTTCAGCCTGACCGTGCGCCGCGAGGGGCGGGAACTGACCTTCGACGGACCCGATGACATCATGACCCAGCTCAACCGGAATCGGACGCTGGGCCTCGGCATCACACCCAGCCTGATCAGCAGCGTGTCGGACGGCTCCGCAGCTTACGAAGCGGGCCTCCGCCCGGGCGACCGCGTCACGGCCTTGGGCGGCGAGCCAATCCAGTTCTGGCTGCAGCTTGTGGACAAGGTCACGGCCAACGGCGGCGACACGCTGCAGGTCCGCTGGGAGCGCCCTGACTCATTGGTGGCCGCCGGGGCCGAGCCGGCGCCCGGCCAGCTCGTGGCCAGCCGCGGCGGTGTGCAGGTGTACGAGGCCAATCTGGTGCCGCGCGAGCAGGATGGCCGCTACGTTCTGGGCGTGTCGATGCCTACCGAAGCTCAGCTCGTCTCCTACTTCGGTCAACGGACCGAACGCTTTGGCCTCGGCGAGTCCACGGTGCGTGGGGTGACGGACACGTGGAGCAACACCAAGCTGACCGCTCTGAGCCTGTGGCGCATCGCGTCGGGCAAGGACAACGTGCGGGAGAACCTGGGTGGCCCCGTGATGGTGGCGCAGGTGACGAGCCAGGCCGCTCAGGCCGGTGGCCTCTACTTCTGGCGCATCGTGGCCCTGCTCTCCATCACGCTGGCCATCGTCAATATCCTGCCCATCCCGGCGCTCGATGGCGGCCACCTCATGTTCCTGATCTACGAAGGCATCGCCCGGCGCGAACCCTCGCTCAAGGTCCGCATGGCCATGCAGCAGGTCGGGATGGTGGTGCTGCTCCTGCTGATGGTGTTTCTCATCTTCAACGACATCCTGCGCTTGACCTAGGGCGTACAGCGCGGCCTCCCCAGGCCATGATGTGTGTGTTCAGCGCCTCACCAAGCACGAATCGGCGGCCAGCATGGTGACGCGTACGCGGAATGGTGAAGTGTGAGTGGTGAGAGGCTGACTGTGAATGGCCGGTGAAGGGCTGCAAACGAGTCTGCGAGGGCGCCGTAGTCCTTCACCGTGAATGAGAAAGGAGAAATGACGAAGGCGGCGGTGGCCGAGTCGTCTTGGCCTCGGTCCGTGGCGCCACCGGCCTCCTCGTGGATGGGGTGCAGGGGCAGTAAGCCCGGCACGGCCCGTTTAGCGCTGGGGTGCCAAGAGGCCGTCAGCACGGTGCTTCCTGGATGGCTGGGCTGCGGGGCGCTCACTCAGCGCGGAGCAGGCGCAGGGCATTGAGGACCACCAGCAGGGTCGAGCCTTCGTGAAGAGCTACCGCCGGGCCCAGGTTGAGGCCCATGACGGTGGCGGGCACCAGCACGGCCACCATGCCGAGGCTGATCCACAGATTCTGACGGATGATGCGTCGCGTCTTGCGCGAGAGGCGCACGGCAAACGGCAGGCGCTCCAGCGCATCGCCCATCAGGGCCACGTCGGCTGTTTCGAGGGCCACGTCGCTGCCGGCTGCGCCCATAGCGATCCCCACGGTGGCATGCGCCATGGCGGGGGCATCGTTGACGCCGTCCCCCACCATGGCCACGGCTCCGTCGGCCCGGAGGCGCCGGATGGCATCGGCTTTGTCTGCGGGCAAGAGGTTGCCGCAGGCTTCGTCTAGCCCGATCTGCTGAGCCACGGCCGAGGCCACGCGGTGATTGTCGCCGGAGAGGAGAACCAGGCGGGTGACGCCCAGGGCGCGGAGTGCCTCCACCGTCTCGGGGGCCGCGGGGCGGGGCGCATCCATCAGCCCGATCACCCCCAGGTAGCTGGCCCCGTGGCGCACGATCACCGTGGTGCGTCCGGCACGCTCCAGGCGGGCCACGTCGGCGTGGAGGGCGTCGGGGAGGGGCGGGCCCTCCCCCTGAGCGAACAGGGCGGGCTTGCCCACGAGGACCGGCGTGCCGTTGAGCACGGCGCGAACGCCGAGGCCCGTCAGGCTCTGCACGTCGGTGGCGGTCGGCGCCGCGAACGTAGCTGGGGGCCCCATGCGGTGGCGGACGAGGGCACGGGCGAGCGGATGATCCGACTGCCGTTCTACCGCCTGCGCGGTCTGGAGCAGGGTCTGGGCGTCTACGCCGGGGGTGGGAAGGAGGTTGGTCACTGCGGGCCGCCCTTCCGTGAGCGTCCCCGTTTTGTCGAAGGCGATGGCCGTGAGGGTGCCCAGCTCTTCGAGGGGGCCGCCGCCCTTGATGAGGACGCCGCCTCGTCCGGCGCGGGCCACGCCACTGAGCACCGCACTGGGGGTGGCGATGGCCAGGGCACACGGGCTCGAGGCCACCAGCACGGCCATGGCCCGGTAGAAGGAATCGCTGAAGGGTTCATCGATCACCACCCAGGCGAAGAGGAGGAGCACCACGAAGCCCAGCACGGCAGGCACGAAGATGCGCTCGAAGCGCTGGGTGAAGCGCTGCGTGGGCGAGGTCTTGGTCTGGGCGGCGGTGACCATGCGTACGACGCGCGCCAGCGTAGACTCGCTCGCACGGTGGGTCACCATAATCTCTAGCCCTCCACTCCCGTTGATGGTCCCGGCAAAGACCCGGTGCTCGGACGCGAGATGGGCCGGATCGGCCAGGGCCGCTACGGGGTCGTCCACGGGGTGCTTGGTCACGGGCACGCTTTCGCCGGTGATGGGCGCTTGGTCCACAGCGCTGCGGCCGGCCACCACAAAGCCGTCGGCGGGCAGGCGCTCGTGGGTGCGCACGACCACCACATCGCCCACAGCCAGGTCCTCCACGCGTACCTCGCGCTCCAGTCCATCGCGGCGCACCAGGGCCGTGTCCGGGGCCAGGTCAGCCAAGGCTTCGATGGCACGGCGGGCGCGCCCGAGCGCCAGGTGCTCCAGGGCATGGCCCAGCGAGAAGAGGAACAGGAGCAACGCCCCTTCGGCCCAAGCGCCCAGGGCGGCGGCGCCCGCGGCCGCCACCAGCATCAGCGTGTCGATCTCAAAGCGACCCCGGCGCAGCGCCTGGTAGGCCCCCCGCGCCGTGTAGTATCCCCCCAGGCCATAGCTGACCAGCAGCAGAGACCGGGTCACCCCGTGTCCCATGGCGGTGAACGTCTCCAGGCCCCATCCAGCCAGGAGGAAGGCCCCACTCAACCCGGCGTAGACCAACTCCGTCCACGTCCCAAACGGACCGTGAGGCTCCCTGGGGGCGTGACAAGAACAACCGTGGTGAGGGGCCACCTCGGCCTCCGTCAGCGCCGGAGGGGGCCCTGGCTGTACGGGCGGAGCCGGCGGGGCGTGTACGTCAGTGGCCATGCACAGGGAGAGGCTGACTATGAATGGATGAAGAAGGCGAAAACGAGCGCTGGAGGTGCCAGGCTAGGCGCCTGAGGAGCGCGGGGCCGCGCCCCGGGCGACGAAGGCAACGCCGCATGGCGCCTCCAGGGCCGTTTGCAGCCCTTCACCTGCCATTCATAGTCAGCCTCTGAGTACGGAGAACGGACGGGAAACGACAGGGCGTGGTCCTGTCAACTCAATCTATGAGCAAATGTTCATGTAATTGGTTAGGAGTCAACGGTTTCTTCACCATGAAGGAGGGCGTTGTCGAGGAGGGACCGCACGTGCTCGTCGGCGAGGCGGTAGTAGACGTGGCGGCCGTCTCGGCGGCCGTGGACGAGGTGAGCCTCGCGGAGGACGCGCAGCTGATGGCTCACGGCCGACTGCGAGATGTCCAGCACCTCGACGAGCTGATGGACGCACACCTCCCCCTCGCGCAGCAGGGCCAGGAGTTGAAGCCGCGTCCCATCGGCGAAGCCTTTGAGCAGGCGCACGGTGGCCGTCTGTACAGCCTTGGGCGGCAGCAGATGGTCGACGTCCAGTGGAGGATGAGGCGTGTCGGACATAGCAGAGAGCGGTGGGTATGGCCAAGGTCGGAACCGTGGCCTCGGCGGTCAACCGTCCAGAAACACCGTCACCAGCTCGGGGAAGAAGATCACCAGCAGCAGCCCGGTGGCCTGGATGGCGATGAACGGGAGGGCGCCCCGGTAGATCTGGGCGGTGGTGACCTCCGGCGGGGCCACGCCGCGCAGGTAGAACAGCGCAAACCCGAAGGGTGGCGTCAGGAACGACGTCTGCAGGTTCATAGCGATGATGACGCCAAACCACACGAGGTCCACGCCCAGCAGGGCCGCCGCCGGGGCGATGAGCGGCACAATGATGAAGGCGATCTCGAAGAAATCGATGAAGAAGCCCAGCACGAAGATCACCAGGTTGGCCACGATCAGCAGCCCGATCACCCCGCCGGGTAGGCTAACGAGTAGGTCCTCGATCCAGATATCGCCCCCCACGCCCAGGAAGACCAGGGAGAAGGCGCGCGCCCCGACCAGCAGGATCATCACCATGGTGGTGAGCAGCGTGGTGTCTCGCATGGTAGCCCGGAGGGCGTCCCACGTGAGGCGCCCGTTGAGCGCGGCCAGTCCCATCGCGCCGACGGCCCCCAGCGCACCGGCCTCGGTGGGCGTGGCCACCCCCGCGAAGATGCTGCCGAGCACCAGCAGGATGAGTGCCAGGGGCGGCACCAGAGCCAGCGCTACGCGTCGCAGCAGCGCGGCGCCGTGCACCGTCCGCTCCTCAGGGGGCAAGGGCGGCGCGGCCTCGGGCTTGAAGAGGGCCACCCCGGCGGCGTAGAGTGCGTAGAGCACGGCCAGCAGCAGGCCGGGCACCACGGCGGCCAGGAAGAGGTCGCCTACGGGCACGCGGCCGGCCACGCTGAGCTGGTCGGCCAGGACGATGAGCACGATGCTGGGTGGGATGATCTGCCCCAGCGTGCCGGAGGCGGTGATGACGCCGGCGGCCAGGGTGTGGTCGTAGCCATAGCGCATCATGACCGGCAGCGAGATCATGCCCATGGCCACCACCGACGCCCCCACCACGCCGGTGGCCGCGGCCAGCAGGGCGCCCACAAACACCACTGCGATGGCCAGCCCTCCGCGGAGCCGCCCGAAGAGCAACCCGATGGTCTGGAGCAGATCCTCGGCCAGGCGGCTCTTCTCCAGCAAGGTGCCCATGAAGATGAAGTAGGGCACGGCCAGCAGGATGGTGTTCGACATCACGTCGAAGATGCGGTCCGGCATGGCCAGGAGGAAGACCCAATCAAACGCGCCCGTGGCCACGCCGATGGCCGCGAAGAGGAGGGCCACGCCGCCCAGTGTGAACGCCACCGGGTAGCCGACGAAGATGAACGCCAGCACCACCACAAACATCAGGGGTCCGAGCCACGCTTCCATCAGGTGGCCTCATCGGTGGACGGCGCGGGGCCCGGCACGAGCACCCGGAGCTGACGGACCAGGAGCGCCAGACCTTGGAGCAGTACGAGGAGGGCCGCCAGCGGGATCATGGTCTTGATGGGGTAGCGCGGCAGCCCGCCGGGATCGGGCGACATCTCCAGGACGGCCCACGAGTTGCTGACGGTGGGCCAGGAGGTCCACAGGATGAGCACGCAGAACGGCAGCAGGAAGCAGGCCGTCCCCAGCACATCAATCCAGGCCTGGCCCTGCGCCGAGAGGCGGCCGTAGAGGACGTCCACGCGGACGTGAGCGTTGTGCTTGAGCGTGTAGCCTGCGCCCAGCAAGAAGACCAGGCTGAACAGGTACCACTGCAGCTCGATGTACGTGTTGGAGCTGAGTCCCAGCCCGGTGTAGCGGTCCAGGTAGCGCACGATGGCGTTGTAGGCCCCCACGATCACCATGACCAGCGTGAGCCCGTACACGAGCTGCCCCGTGCGCTCGCTAAAGCGCTCGATGGCATCGGCCAAGCGGAGCCAGCGGGTCATGCAGCGGGGGAACGGTGGGTGGAACGCATCGAACGCCCAAAAACGGGCACCCACCGCCCAGAGTCAACGCCCCAGGGCGGCTCCTTTCAGGCGAGGAGGCCTTCCCACCAGGAGGCCGTTGGCGCCACGGGCCGAGGCGCAGCCGGCTCCACCACCGCCCCATGCTCTATGTCTCCTTTCCCGTTTCTCCTTTCCCATTCACGCTCTGCCCCAGGCGCCGCCACTCACCACTCACCACTCACCACTCACCATTCACCACTCACCATTCACCACTCACCATTCACCACTCACCATTCACCACTCACCATTCACCACTCACCATTCACCACTCACCTCGTCCACCGGCCGTCGGCGTCAGCTACACACCAAACACATACCCCCCTCAGGACGGGATCGCCTGGGTGGGGCGTGAGCGCCCGCGCGGCGCCTGTATCGGTTGCGCCGCATGGGCCCCGGACGCTATGTTTAGACCCCCACCTACCCGCTCATCCCGATGCCCAACGCCCCGGATTCTGCCACCGTCACCCAGATCCTCCATGCTCTTCAAGACGGCGAAGAGGAGGCGCTAAGCGCCCTGTTTCCGCTGGTCTACGACGAGCTGCACGCCCAGGCGCGCAAGCAGCGGAACCGCTGGCAGGGGCACTTCACGGTCAACACCACGGCCTTGGTCCATGAGGCCTACCTGAAGCTGGTGGACCAAGACGCCGTGGGCTGGAACAACCGGGCCCACTTCTTCGGCGTGGCGGCCAAAGCCATGCGCCACATCCTCGTCGACTACGCCCGGCGGATGCAGCGTCAGAAGCGCGGGGGGGATGTGCAGCGGGTCTCGCTGGATGGCCTAGAGCAGCTCCTGGCGGCCGAGGGGACCGACTTCGAGGCGCGCGCCGATGACATGGCCGCGCTAGGGATGGCCCTGGAGCGACTGGCGTCCACCAACGAGCGTCAGGCGCGGGTGGTCGAGTGCCGGTTCTTCGGCGGCATGACCATTCCGGATACAGCCGAAGCCCTCGGCATCTCGCCCGCCACGGTCAAGCGAGACTGGGTGGTGGCCCAGGCCTGGCTCTACCGCGAGATCACAAAGGGCGAGGCGCTGTCATGACCGACAGCGACGATGGCCCCGACGTAGGCGCGCTGCTGGTCGAGGTGCTGGCGCTGCCAGCCGGTGAGCGCATCGATTTTCTGGATGCGGCGTGCGCCTCGCGGCCGGTCCTGCGGGCCGAGGTGCTGTCTCTGCTGGCCGCCTATGAGGAGGCGCCGGGCTTCTTCAGCCGCCTCGGCGCTGGGCTGCTCCCCACCCCCGAGGTCTCCGAGGCGGGGCCCGACCCGCACGGCGTCCTGGGGCAGCACGTGGGGCGCTACCGGGTGGACGAAGTCTTGGGCGAAGGGGGCATGGGCGTCGTGTACCGCGCCACCGACGAGCAGCTCCAGCGGCGCGTGGCGCTCAAGTTCATGCCGCGCTACGTGAGCCAGGACGCCCATGCGCGCACCCGATTTATGAACGAGGCCCGTGCGGCCTCGGCCCTGGATCACCCCAACATCTGCACCATCTACGAGGTCGACGAGACGCCCGAGGGCGCCCTGTTCATCGCGATGGCCTACTACGAGGGGCTCACCCTCCACGAACGCCTCAAGCAGCATGCGCTTGCGGTGGACGAAGCGCTCGATCTCACCGTACAGGTGGCCGAGGGGCTGGCCTTGGCCCATGCCCGGGGTATCGTTCACCGCGATGTGAAGCCCGCCAACCTCATCCTCACCGAGGAGGGGGTGGTCAAGCTGGTGGACTTTGGCCTTGCGAAGCTGACGTACGAGGCCGGGATGACCAAAGCCGGGACCACGCTCGGCACGGCCGCCTACATGGCGCCCGAGCAGGCGCGGGGGGGTGAGACCGTAGATCACCGCGCCGACATCTGGTCCTTGGGCGTGGTGCTCTACGAGATGCTGGCGGGCCGCCGGCCCTTCCCCGGCGACTATGGGCCGGCCGTGGTGCATGCCGTCCTCAACACAGACCCAGAGCCCATCACCGGCATCCGCGACGGCGTGCCGCTCCAGCTGGAGGTGATCATCAACAAGATGCTCGCCAAGCAGACGGCAGCCCGCTACCAGCGCATGACCGAGGTGCTGCACGACTTGAAGGCACTGCGCGCCCGCGCCGAGGCGCGTCACGCGCAGGTGGGCTCCGTGCTTCAGCCGCAGCCTCCGCGCGTGGCCGCAGGGCCCCGTCAGGCCGGTCCGATTCGCATCCTGGTTGTGGACGATGAGCCCGAGTTGGAGCTGTTGGTCCGTCAGAAATACCGCAAGACGATCCGGAAGGGGGTGTGGCAGTTCGAGTTTGCGAGCGATGGGCACGAAGCGCTGCAGGTGCTGCGCGCGCATCCCAGCATTGAGATCGTGCTGACGGATCTCAACATGCCGGGCATGGATGGCCTGACCCTGCTCCGCCATCTGCACGCCTTGGAGCGCACGGTGCGGACCATCGTGATCTCCGCCTACGGCGATCTGTCCAACATCCGCACGGCCATGAACCGAGGGGCGTTCGACTTCGTCACGAAGCCCATCGACTTTGGGGATCTGTCCACCACCATTGAGAAGGCGCATCAGGAGCAAGAGGCCTACCAAAGGGCCGCTCAGGCGCAGCGGCAGCTTGTGTCGCTGCGCAAAGAGCTGGAGGTGGCCCGGCGGATCCAGGAGGCCATGCAGCCGCTCCCGCTCCCGGGCCGCCCAGACACGGCCCTCTACGCGTTCTCGGCCACGGCGCGCGACGTCAGCGGGACCTTCTACGACTACTTTTCGCTGGACACCCACCGCCTGGGCGTGGTTATCGGTGAGGTGAAGGGGCGCGGCGTGTCGGCGGCGTTGTTCATGGCGATGTGCCAGACGTTCTTGAAGGGCCTGGCCCTCCAGGGTACGCCCCCCGGTGCGTGTTTGGAGGCGCTCAACGATGTGCTGTTTCCGGAGAGCTTCCCCGAGGTCTTGGCCACGGTCTGGTACGGCGTCTTTGACCCGTGCACCGGCTTGTTGCGCTACAGCAACGCGGCCCACCATCTGCCCTACCTGCTTCGCCCTGGTGGCGTGGTGGCGCCCGTTGGGGTGGTGGGCCGCGAAGCCGGGCCGGTGTGGAGCGAGCGCGGTCGTCGCTTTGCCACACACGAGCATACGCTGGCCCCCGATGAAGCCCTCGTGCTCTTCACCACCGGCGTGACGGACTCGGTGGACGCCCACGGGGTGGCTTATTCGGTAGAGCGCCTGACGGCCTTGCTGCGCGAGGTGCATGACAAGCCCCCGCCCGAGATCGTGCGGTCCGTGGTCCGCACGGTCATGGAGCATGCGGAGGAGGTGCAGGACGACCTCACGGTCCTCGCGATGCGCTTTTTGCGCCCCCTCGCCGAGGAGGTTTGATTTTTTTGAGCGATTGTGAGCCGTTTTCCTGAGAGGCCGCGTGGTAGAGGGTAGGGCCCAGCGTGGGCCGCTTCCAACGCTTCCTGTCGTACCCCGCCTCCATGCCTGTCGTCATTCAGCAGACCCGCCATGCCGTTGTCCTCACCCTCAAGGGTAAGTTTCTGGGGAGTCTGCATGGGCCCGCGCTGATCCGCCACATCGAATCCTGCAAGGGACGCGGCCAACTGCAGGTGGTCGTTGATTTGTCCCTGACCGAGCTGATGGACTCGGCCGGTGTGGGCGTGTTGATCGGGGCGCTGACCTCGATGCGCAACGTCGGCGGCGACGTTCGGCTGGGGGGGATGAACAGTCGCATACGCCATCTCTTTTCCATCACCAAGCTCCTCGGTACCGTCTTTACGGCCTACGATACCGTTCCAGAGGCCGTAGCCAGTTACAGCCAGGCTGCACCCGAGCCGGCCGCCTGACGGCGGCCCAGACACGCCGGCCGTTGTGGGCGCCGGAGGGTGAAGTTCCGGCGCCCGGTCGGCGTTGGTCGTTGAGGCTGCGCGTGGCTTGACCTTACCGGCGCCGCCGTGTATCCTGAGTCGCTCCGTTCCTTGCTGGGCGTCTCGCCCTTCGTTGCCATGCCGAAGCACATCCTGGTCGTCGATGACGAGCCCGACTTCGAGCTGCTGGTGACTCAGAAGTTTCGGCGGCAGATCCGAAGCAAGGAGTACGCCTTCCGCTTCGCCGGCGATGGCGTGGAGGCCCTGGAGATGCTGCGGCGCGACCCCGAGATCGACCTCGTGGTCACGGATCTCAACATGCCGCGAATGGATGGCTTGCGGCTGCTGTCAGAGGTCGGCCAGTTGGACCGGCTGCTCAAGGTGCTGGTCGTCTCGGCCTACGGTGACATCGGCAACATACGGTCGGCCATGAACCGGGGGGCGTTCGACTTCATCACGAAGCCGGTCGACTTCAAGGACCTCCAGGCCACCATCACCAAGACCTACGGCGAGTTGGACGCCCTCAAACAGGGGGCCCATTCGCGGCGGCAGCTGGCCGTGCTGCGCCGTGAGCTGGAGATCGCCAGCCAGATCCAGGCCTCGGTGCTGCCGAGCACCTTCCCCGCCTTCCCAGAGCGCGCCGACTTCGACCTCTACGCCACCTCGCTCCCCGCCCGGGAGGTCGGCGGTGATTTCTACGACTTCTTCCTGATCGACGAGCACCGCCTGGGATTCTCCATCGGCGACGTGTCCGGCAAGGGCATCGGGGCGGCGCTCTTCATGGCGGTGGCCCGGACGCTCCTGCGGGCTACGGCCCTCCAGGGCGGGGACCCGGCGTCGTGCGTCCGCCATGTCAACCGAGTGCTGTTTCCCGAGACGCCGCGCCGGCTGTTCGTCACACTCATCTATGGCATCCTCGACCTTCGCACCGGTGTCATCACCTACTGCCACGCGGGCCACACGCTGCCGTACGTGCTGCGCCATGATGGCTCCGTAGAGCTCCTCCCACGCACGAAGAGCCTGGCGGTGTGCCTGGTCCAAGACTTCGCCTACACCAACCAACACGTCAGCTTGGCGCCCAACGACAGCCTGTTCCTCTATTCGGACGGCGTCCCGGAGGCCGCCCGTGCCGACGGTCATCAGTTCGGCGACGAGCACCTCCAGACCACCCTCCAGCGCCTGGGCCCGGCGCTTCCCATGGACCTCGTGCGCCACGTCCTCCGCCACGTCGACGCCTTCGCGGAGGGCGCCGAACCCTCGGACGATCTCACGATGTTGCATCTCCAGTACCGCGGCCAAGAAGCCCCGCTGGAGCCCGCGGCTGCCTTGCAGCCCAGCGCGACGGCGTGAAGCATCTGCCGGCCGGCGGTGCACGGGGACGGCCGCGCAGCGGGACACCAGATACACCAGGAGACCTAACGGATGCACACGGACCCGCTGCCCATCGAGGAGGTGCTGCCCCAGGTACAGGCCGCCCTCTCTGAGCACGGTCACGCCGTCCTGCAGGCGCCGCCGGGCGCGGGCAAGACCACGCGGGTGCCGCTGGCCTTGCTGGAGGCGCCCTGGCGGGCGGGGCAGCGCCTCCTCGTCCTGGAGCCGCGGCGCCTCGCCACCCGAGCGGCGGCGCAGCGCATGGCGCAGCTCCTCGGTGAGCCCGTGGGCGAGACCGTCGGCTACCGGATGCGGCTCGACCAGCGTGTAGGGCCGCGCACCCGCATCGAGGTGGTGACGGAGGGTGTGCTGACCCGGATGCTGCAGTCCGATCCTGCCTTGGAGGGGGTGGGCCTGGTGGTCTTCGATGAGTTCCACGAGCGCAGCCTCCAGGCCGACCTCGGCCTCGCGCTTTGCCTGGAGGCCCGCTCTGTCCTCCGCGAGGACCTACGGCTCCTCGTGATGTCCGCCACGCTGGACGGCGAGGCCGTGGCTCGTCTGCTGGGCGAGGCGCCGCTCATCACCAGCGCTGGGCGGACCTACCCCGTGACCACCCACCACCGAGCCCACCGCGTGGAGGGGCGCCTCGAGGACGCGGTGGCGGCCACCGTGCACGACGTGCTGGCTGAGGAGACGGGCGATGTGCTGGTCTTCCTGCCGGGCGCCGGTGAGATCCGCCGGGTGGCCGAGCGGCTGGCAGGCCTCCCAGCGTCGGTTCGGGTGCACGCGCTCTACGGTCTCCTGCCGCAGCGCGAGCAAGACCAGGCCTTGGCGCCCAGCCCCAGCGGGCAGCGGAAGGTGGTGCTGGCCACCTCCATCGCCGAGACCAGCCTCACCATCGAAGGCGTCCGGGTGGTGGTGGACAGTGGCCTGATGCGGGGGCCTCGCTTCGACCCCGGCAGCGGGATGACGCGCCTGGTCACCCGCCCCGTCACCCGCGACGCCGCCGACCAGCGCCGGGGCCGAGCCGGGCGCCTCGGGCCGGGCGTCTGCTACCGCCTCTGGACCCGAGCGGACGAGGCGCGCCTGGCTGACCACCGCCGCCCCGAGATCCTCGAGGCCGATCTGACGCCGCTGGCCCTGGACCTGGCGGCCTGGGGGACCCCCGACCCCGCCGCCCTGCACTGGCTCAGCGCACCCCCCACCGCCACGTATGCGCAGGCCAGTGACCTGCTCACCTACCTGGGCGCCCTCGACGCCGAGGGCCGCCTCACCGACCACGGCCGGGCCATGCAGCGCCTCGGCCTCCACCCACGCCTCGCCCACATGGTGCTGGCCGCCCTGCCCCTCGGGCTGGGGCGCCTAGCCTGCGACGTAGCGGCCCTGCTGGAGGAGCGTGACCTGCTTCGGGCCAGCGCCGGACCCGTCGAGGCCGATCTGCGGCTGCGCCTCCAGGCGCTGGAGGCTCCAGGCCGTCCAGGCACCTTCCACGGCTACACGGTCCATGGGGGTGCGCGCCACCGGGTGCGGCAGGCGGCTCAGCAGGTGTGGCGCCGCGTGCAGCGCGAAGACGGAGCCGACCTCCCTGCGCCTACTTCGCCTCTTGATCACTTGGGCGTGCTCATGGCCTTTGCCTACCCAGACCGCTTGGCGCAGCGTGAGCACGAGCAAGCCGACGGCACCGTCCGCTACCGCCTGCGGACCGGCCGCCGGGTCACGCTGAGCCCGCCGCAGGTACTTTCCAAGGCGCCGTTTCTGGCCGTGGCTGACCTCGGAGGCCCGCAGCGCGAGGCCCGCATCTTCCGCGCGGTGTCCCTGACCGAGGCCGACCTACGCCTGCATTTCGGGGGGCAGATCCATACCGAGCAGGCGGTGGCCTGGGACGCCGGCGCCCAGGCGGTCCGGGCCACCCAGCGCGACGTCCTCGGCGCGCTCGTCCTCCGCGAGGGGCCCCTCGCCGACACCGACCCAGAGGCGGTGCGCACGGCGCTCCTCGAGGGCATCCGGCAAGAGGGCGTGGCGCTCCTGCCGTGGACGAAGGAGGCCCGGCAGCTACAGGCCCGGATCGTCTTTGCGGCTCGCCACGAGGCCTCGCTCCCTGACACGTCCGACGGCGCCCTGCTGGACGACCTGGCCACGTGGCTGGGGCCCTACGTAGACGGGATGCGGAGTCGGGGGGACCTCCAGCGGCTCGACCTCGGGCCGTTGCTGCGCCACCGGCTGACTTGGGCCCAGCAGCAGACGCTGGACGCCATGGCGCCGTCGCACCTGACCGTGCCCAGCGGCTCCCGCATCCGCCTGGACTACAGCGACCCCACGGCCCCTGTGCTGGCGGTGCGGCTCCAGGAGCTGTTCGGACAGACCGAGACGCCCACGGTGGCACGGGGGGCCGTGCCGCTGACCGTGCACCTGCTCTCGCCGGCTCATCGGCCGGTGCAGGTCACACAAGACTTGGCTGGCTTCTGGGCCACCAGCTACTTCGACGTGCGCAAGGACATGCGTGGGCGGTATCCCAAGCATCCGTGGCCCGAGGATCCGCTGAGCGCTACGCCCACCCGGCGTGCGAAGCGGAGGAAAGGGTGAGGGGGAGCATGGGGGAGGGGGACGCTCGAACACCTCTTTCTCCCTTTCCCCCTGTCCCCATCCCCTCTACCTACACCTGCACCATGCCGCCGTCGGCTTCGATCTCCGTGCCGGCCACGTAGGAGGACTCGTCGGAGGCGAGGAAGAGCGCCACGTTGGCCATCTCATCGGCCTCACCGAAGCGGCCGAGGGGTACCTGGGCCTGGATGCCCGCGCCCATCTGCTCGGTGATCTCTTGTGGGAGGCCGGTGTTGGTGAAGAAGGGCGTGGCGATGGGGCCTGGGCTGAGCGAGTTGACTCGGATCCCCCGCCCGGCCAGTTCGGCGGTGAAGCTACGGGCCATGCTCCGGACTGCGGCCTTGGCGGCCGAGTAGACCGAGAAGCCTGGCATGCCCTTGACGCTGGCCACAGAGCCCAGGAGGATCACCGAGGCACCATCGTTCAGGTGCGCCACCGCCTTCTGGACGGTGAAGAAGGCGCCCTTGAAGTTGATGTCGGAGACCAGGTCGAACACCTCCTCCGTCATCTCTGTCAGCGGCGCCATCCGCCCGAGGCCGGCATTGACCACGAGGATGTCGATCTTCCCGTGCGCAGCCACGGCCTCCTCGTACAGGCGATCCAGGTCGGCGAGATTGGTGACGTCGCCCTGGACCGTGAGGGTGTCAGGGCCGGTCGCGGCTTTGGCTTCCTCCAGGGTGTCTGCGTTGCGCCCGAAGAGGACCAACGCGGCGCCTTCTTCGGCGAACCGCTTGGCTGTGGCCAGTCCGATGCCACTGTTTCCGCCGGTGATGACCGCTACTTTTCCGTTCAGTTTCATGGTAGATCTGAGGTTTAGAGGGTGTGATTGATGACCGATTGGTCAATAAAACATCAAAAAAGGGAGCCGGTGGAGGGCCACCGCGCTAGCTGGGGCTGAGGTGATCCAGGGCCACGTTCGCAACGCGCTCTTGATCCACCGCCGACAGGTAGCCTTTCCCTCCGGCTTGGAGGCCGTTGATGGTGGTGATGAGGAACTCAGCAAGCAGGTCGGCCTCGGTGTCTGTGCGGATCGTGCCGGTGCGCTGCCCCTCGGCCAAGCACGTGGCGAAGGCCTCGCGGAGCCGCCCATAGTGGGTGCGGACCCGCTCGGCGATGACCTCGTCATGAGGGCCTAGCTCGACCAACGTGTTAAGGCCCAGGCATCCCCGCGCCGTCTGGCAGGCAGCCGGATCCTGCAGGGTCCCGTGGAGGACCGCCCGAAGGCGATCGGGGACTGGCCCTGCATCGCTGAGCGCCTGTTGGACCTGTGCCAGTCCGGCCCCCAGGTAGCGATCCAACGCCTGCATGAACAGCGCGTGCTTGCCTCCGAACGCCTGATAGATGCTGCCCTTGTGCAGCCCCATCGCCTGCATGAGGTCCGCCATGGAGGTGGCCTCGTAGCCGCGGGACCAGAAGGCCTCGGTGGCGGCCTCCAGGGCCTGGTCGATGTCAAACTCGCGGGGCCGTGCCATCACAAGAGTCGTTGATTGCTTGTTCTAACAACTAATCTATGTATTCATGACCGATAAGTCAATAATAGGTCGTGAACAAGTCTCAGAATCATCAGCAGGGCTGTTTCAGGCTCAATGGTGGCATTTTTGAGGGGGTAACGTCAAAAAATGAGCATGGTGTTGATCTATGTCGTAACACGAGGTACTATTGCGTCGTAGAGCGACATAGTAATGCGGGTCCTTCTCCCGCAGCCTTTCTCATCTTGGTCTCTGCCCTGGGGCGCTGTGGTGCCACTGGCGGGGGTTCTTTTCTCTGTGCCTACGTCATGAGTTCATTTCATCTGGACACCGCCCTCGCCGCCTGGCGGCGAAGCCTGACCTTCAACCCGGCCTTCTCCGAAGACGACCTGGACGAGCTGGAGGCGCACCTGCGCGACGAAGTGTCAGCAGGTGTGGCCGCTGGGATGACCCCCGAGACGGCGTTGACGGCGGCCTTGCGCGAGATGGGTGATCACGAGCGGGCCGAGGCCGAGTATCAGAAGGTGTACTGGCGCAAGCGTCGGCAGCATGGTGAGTTGCTCAGCGAGGTCGCCGGGCGGATCGGGCTCGCGGGGAATTACATCACGGTGGCCTTCCGCCACCTGCGGCGCAAGAAGGGCTACACCGTCATCAATGTCTTCGGGCTGGCCGTGGGGATGGCGTGCTGCTTGGCCGTCGCCTTCTTTGTGCGGGATGAGGTGCGCTACGACACCTACCACGACCTAGGCGACCGCATCTACCGCCTGTCAACCGACGCAACGCTCCTCGCCACCAACGAGGTCTCGCCCTCGGCGCTCTCGTCCATCCTCTGGGGCCCTGCGCTGCTTCGCGACTATCCCGACATCCAGGCCCACGCTCGCTTTGTACCGGCCACCACCAACGGTCCGTTTGAGCTCATACGAGGCGAGCGCCGCTTCGAGGAAACGAACCTGATCTTCGCCGATCCGGCGGCGCTGGAGCTGTTCTCATGGCCCCTGCTGGCTGGCGATCCCGCTACGGCCCTGGTGGAACCAAACAGCCTCGTCCTGACGGCCTCGATGGCCGCCAAGTACTTCGGCGAGGCCGACCCCGTGGGGCAAATCCTGACGGTGGACCCCAAGTTGCGGGGGCCAGACGGGCAGCTCACCGGGCAGGTGATTGAAGCCCAAGTGACCGGGGTCATGGACGACGTGCCGCACCGCTCCCACTTCACCTTCGACGCGCTGGTGTCCATGGCTACCTTTGCACCGTTCATCGGGGGCGATGTGGAGACAGGGGCTGGCGTGGATCCGTGGCACTGGCGAGGGCGCATTGCGCATACGTACCTGCTGCTCGACGAGCAGGCCGACGTGGCCGCGCTTGAGGGCGAGTTTCCGGCCTTTCTGGAGCAGTACGTCGGGGATGCCACCCGCTCGCGAGGGTACAACTACACGCTCCTCCTGCAGCCGCTGCCTGAGATCTACCTGGGGGGCCAGCGAGGGGGCCAGCTGGCGCCCGTTGGCGACGAAGGGCAGCTGGTGCTCTTCAGCTTCGTAGCGCTGTTCGTGCTCCTCATCGCCTGTGTCAACTTCATCAACCTCTCCACGGCTTACGCGTCGCGGCGGGCCAAAGAGGTAGGGATGCGGAAGGTGATCGGCGCCCGGCCCAGGCAGCTGATGGGTCAATTCCTGAGTGAGGCCGTGCTGCTGAGCGGGCTGGCCGTGGGCCTGGGGCTAGCCCTGACCCTGGGGGCACTCCCGGCTCTCTACGGCTTCATTGGGCGCGAGTTCGTCCTGGGCTCAGACGCCGTGGCCGTCATCGGGCTGAGCGTGGTGGGGATCACCCTGCTGGTGGGCCTGCTGGCCGGTAGCTACCCGGCCTTCGTCCTGTCGGCGTTCCGGCCGATCCGGGTGCTGAAGGGCGTGGGTGAGCGCGTGCGGGGCCAGCGGCTGCGCAAAGGGCTCGTGGTGGGGCAGTTTGCGCTGTCCACCCTGTTCATTGTAGCTACCGTCACCACCTTCTACCAGCTGCAGCACATGCGCTCGCATGCGCTGGGGTTCGACGCCGAGCGGCTGTTGGTGTTGGAGGCGGACCTGAGCCAGTCGATCGGAGAAGGCTACGACGCCTTTCGGACCGAGCTGCTGCGCCATCCGCAGGTGGCAGACGTGACGGCGGCCTCGGGGACGCCCGGTCGCTCCTTCGGGGGGGAGCTGTACAACGAGCGCGGCGCGTCGGCCGAGAGCGGGCAGGCGGTCTACGAACTGAGCGTGGAGCCCACCTTCGGTAGCGTGTTTGGCCTCGACCTGGTGGCGGGTCGCTTCCCGTCCGAGTCGATTGCCACCGACGTGGGTTTCGTCAACGACGACGGCCAGTGGGTCACCTCGCTGGTCATCAACGAAACCCTGGTGCGCCGCTTCGGATGGGCCTCGCCGGAGGAGGCCGTCGGGAAAGAGATCGTGCGCGATCCCAACGCCGTGGACTTGATCGGCGTCGTGGTAGGGGTCGTGCGCGACTTCCACGTGGAGTCGCTGCGAGAACCGATTCAGCCATTCGTCCTGCTGACGGCCTCGTCGCGCAACCACATCGTGGTCAAGCTAGCGCCAGGCGCGGTGGACGAGCCGCTGGCATTCGTGCAGGCGGCCGCCCAGCGGTTTGCGCCGGCGGCCCCCTTCGGCTACACCTTCGTCGATGACAACTTCCAAGCGCTGTACGAAGAGGAGACGCGCATCGGTCGGGTCTTTGGCTATGTCTCGGCCCTGGCCGTGTTGATCGCCTGCATGGGCTTGTTCGGGCTGGCGGCCTTCACGACCGACCGGCGGACGAAGGAGATCGGCGTGCGCAAGGTACTGGGAGCGTCGGTGCCGGGGATCGTGGGTCTGCTGTCGAAGGAGTTCTTGAGCCTTGTGGCAGTGGCCTTTGTGCTGGGCGCCCTCCCGGCCTACTACGTGGTGCAACGCGGCCTCGCGGACTTTGCCTACCGGGTGGACCTAGGCGTGGAGGTGTTCCTCCTCACCGCCCTGCTCCTGCTCACCACCGCCGTGCTGGCCGTCAGCGTACAATCCGTCAAAGCCGCCCTCGCTAACCCCATCAAAAGCCTCCGCTACGAATAGCCAACACGCCCCCCGTAAAGACGGCCCGCCGGGCCGTCTGCCGACCCACGCACCCAACCCCGCCCGTCAGCCCCATCCAGCCACGACGCTCGTCCTCCCTCAAGCCCCCACGCTCTCCGTGGGCTCGTAGGCCAGCCGTGGGGCCAGCCAGCGCTCCACCTCAGCCAGATCGAGGCCCTTCCGCTGGGCATAATCGATGGCTTGGTCCTGGGTGATCTCCCCCAGGTTGAAGTACGCGGCCTCCGGGTGGGCCAGGTAGAGGCCGCACACAGAGGCGGCCGGATACATGGCCAGGTGCTCGGTGAGCGTGCAGCCGGTGTGGGCCTCGACGTCGAGGAGGGTCCACAGGGTCGGCTTCTCGGTGTGGTCTGGGCAGGCGGGGTAGCCGGGCGCAGGCCGGATGCCGCAGTACCGCTCGGCGATGAGGGCGTCGTTGTCCAGCGCCTCGTCGGCGGCGTAGCCCCAGAGGCGGGTCCGCACCTCGGCATGCAGCCACTCGGCGGCGGCCTCGGCCAGGCGGTCGGCGATGGCCTTCACCATCAGCGCCTGGTAGTCATCGTGGGCCGCCTCGAAGCGAGCCGCCACGGTCTCGGCCCCGTGGACCGTCACCGCAAAGCCGCCTACGTAGTCCGCCCGGCCGCTGTCCACCGGGGCCACGTAGTCCGCCAGGGCCCGGTTGGGCTTGCCGGTCGTCTTGCGGCCCTGCTGCCGGAGCGCGTGGAGGGTGGCCTGGACGGTCGTGCGCGCGTCGTCGGTATACACCCGGATGTCGTCGCCGTCGGCGTTGGCGGGGAAGAGGCCCGCCACCGCATGCGCCGTCAGCGAGCCGTCCGCGATGAGCTGATCCAACAGCGTCTGGGCCTCGTCGTAGAGGCGCTGCGCCTCGGTCCCCACTACTGGGTCTTGGAAGATGCGGGGATACTTGCCCCGGAGCTGCCACGTGATGAAGAACGGCGTCCAGTCGATGTAGGCCCGGAGCGTGTTCAGGTCCACGTCCCGCAGGACGTGGAGCCCGGGCTCGGCGGGCGGCGTGATGGGCACGGTGTCCCAGTTGCTGACGAAGGCGTTGGCGCGGGCCTCGGCCAGCGAGAGGTGGTCTGTGCGGCGGCGGCGGCGGGCATGCTGCACCCGGACCTCTTCATGCTTTGTGGCCACCTCCGCTACGAAGGCCGCGCGCTGATCGTCGGCCACCAGCTGGCTCACCACCGGCACGCTCCGCGAGGCATCCAGCACATGGATCACCGGCCCACTGTACTGCGGCGCAATCTTGACCGACGTATGCACCTGCGAGGTCGTGGCCCCACCGATCAGCAGCGGCAGCGTGAAGCCTTGCCGCTCCATCTCCTTGGCCAGATGCACCATCTCGTCCAGCGACGGGGTGATGAGCCCCGACAGGCCGATGACGTCTACGCGGTGCTTCTTGGCCGCCTCTAGGATGGTCTGCGGTGGCACCATGACCCCGAGGTCGATCACCTCGTAGTTGTTGCACTGCAGCACCACCCCCACGATGTTCTTGCCGATGTCGTGGACGTCGCCCTTGACGGTCGCCATCAGCACGCGGGGGCGGGCGGCCACCTGCCCATCGCCCCCCGCTTCCTGCTCGGCTTCGATGTACGGCTCCAGGTAGGCCACGGCCTTCTTCATGACGCGGGCGCTCTTGACCACCTGCGGCAGAAACATCTTGCCCTGCCCGAAGAGGTCGCCCACCACGTTCATGCCGTCCATGAGCGGCCCCTCGATCACGTCGAGCGGGCGGGCGTGCTGCTGGCGGGCCTCCTCGGTGTCGGCCTCGATGTGGGTGACGATGCCTTTGACCAGCGCATGTTGGAGGCGCTCCGCCACGGGGGCCTGCCGCCAGGCGGCTTCCTCGGCCTCGTCGGCAGGGCCGAGGCCTCGGACCTGCTCGGCGAGGGCCACGAGGCGCTCCGTGGCATCGGGGCGCCGGTCAAACAGGACGTCCTCGATGCGGGTGAGCAGCTCGGGGTCGATCTCCTCGTACACCTCGATCTGCCCGGCGTTGACGATGCCCATGTCCATCCCAGCCTGGATGGCGTGGTACAGGAAGGCGGTGTGCATGGCCTCGCGGACACGGTCGTTGCCGCGGAACGAGAAGCTGATGTTGCTCACGCCGCCGCTCACCTTGGCGCCGGGCAGGTTGTGCTTGATCCAGCGCGTGGCCTCGATGAAGTCCAGCCCGTAGCGGTTGTGGCCCTCCAGGCCGGTGGCCACCGCGAAGATGTTGGGGTCGAAGATGATGTCTTGCGGGGGGAAACCCACCTCCTGGGTGAGCAGGCGGTAGGCCCGCGCGCAGATATCAATGCGGCGCTGGTAGGTGTCGGCCTGCCCCTCCTCGTCGAAGGCCATCACGATCACGGCGGCGCCGTACTGCCGGGCGAGGCGCGCGTGGCGCAGGAACTCCTCCTCGCCCTCCTTCATCGAGATCGAGTTGACGACGCACTTGCCCTGCACGCACTGCAGGCCCGCCTCGATGACCTCCCACTT